>NZ_QGMZ01000059.1 GCF_003173335.1 Methanospirillum stamsii | reverse complement strand
AATATAGGAGGGATATTGAAAAAAATCGAGATGACGCCATTCTTTATCTATTGTATCGTGTACATCGCATAACTCTGTTCCACAGGACGGACAAGGGAATTTTGCTCCTCGTTGAAAATCAATTTCCTATTCCGGACCCCCCTCAGCAAATGCGTACAAATTTGTACAAGCGCTGGTGAGTTCCTCCCAAAAAATCGCCCTGATTTTCGTTAACCACAAATCAGATGCTCACCAGCGAGCTCCACCAGCTTAATACCCGAAATCGGTATCAAAAATTTGTCCATAGCTCAAGCTATCCCATTGAACCTCCTCCCCCAACCCGATCAAATCACGGCAGGGTCAAAGTCTACTAAATACATCATTAAATCCAGTTGTTCACTCCTTTTTTTCTGTTTAGAGCGAATTTTCTTTAACACGCCATCTACGGTGATAATCTCAAAATTTTCGAGAATGTTCAAGACGGTACCTGATTTCGGACGGATAAGTGGTCGGTTTTCAGGCCCAATCTTCGGAACCTTCGGAAGTTTTTCAATTCTGTTTCTGGTGATCAGTTGAAGGATCCCGTGCATAAGCACACTGAAATAAAGAATCGTCATGAGAGCTTCGATTCGCTCCGGTTTTTCAAGAAATATTGTTGAGGCAAGGAGTGGTTCTTTGAGCAGAGAAAACATCGATTCGACGACATTCTGTCGTTTATAGTTGAGGAGGACTTCTCTACTGTTCATTTCTTCAGGGGAGATTGATGTGAGCAGACAGAATGAATCAATTTTCCTTCTTTTCCGTTCAATCTTCGCTTCATCGCCACGAATCTCCCCTGCACAAAAACTCCAGGTGGTCTCTATTACCGATGGTTTTGGAATCTTCGAGGGGCGTCCCACTGGCCGTTTCTCTTTTGTTGTTGAAATAAGAGACAATTCTGCCGAAAAGATTGATTTTTTATGCTTTTTTATGAAATTCTCGAGTTCTGTCCGTGCATCCGGTTCACACATAAACTCTTTTGAAGTAAGAACATCCAAATCCGTTTCAAATTTCCTGCGTTCATCGTTCAGATATCGCTCAAGATGTTTCTCTGCCTCTTTTTTCCGGTAAACATGAACCCACATCGGATGGCCACAGACGTCCTTTTGATATGTTCTGGACCAATACTCTGGTTCAGAGTTTTTACCAGACGGGTACTGGCAACAAATCCCAAGGGACTCCCAATTATTCTCCAGATAAGCAATTTTTCGCATTTTTTCGGACAATTTTCCTCCGAAATTATCAGGAAGACATGAAATAATCTTAACTGGATCCCCGCTCTTAACGCCCTTGTAAATCAATTTGAGATTTTTTTCCGTGAGGACTTTACAATCAGCTATGTAGGTATATTCCCCGAATTCATCTCCGTAGACGGATTGCAAGGCAGAGATCATGAGATTGTTGTATTCACAGTCAGCAGTGTTTCCATCTAGTATATGACAAAAGAGTACAAGACCATCACCATCCGTAACTGAGCCTGACATTATTTGCTTCAGATCTGCTCTCTTTTCTTTACTAACGCCATATGTTGGCTTTATTACTGTGGAGATTTCCTGGGTTTGAGAACATTCATATTCACCGGTAAGAACGTGGGATGTGGTGTCTGAATGAAGGAAGTAATTATGAGGAAGGTCAAACGTTGTTCGAACGGTTAATGAGATCGAGCGATACAGAGTAGAGCACCCATATTCATACATTCGGTCAAGAAGCTGACCAAAGAGATCATCATTGAGAGATTCAGGGTCAATCTCCTCGCCAACAAGATAAGTCAGGTCAATCCCCGCGAAAGCTTCGTGGATACGGGAAAGAGCAACCTTTTTTCTGGAAGGGACAAAAACTGAAAGAACCATGATTTGAGCCAGGACCCCGGGACTGTATTTCCATTGGGCGGGATCCCAGCGCAATCGTTCGTTTATGATTTCCTTGAAGTGAAGGCGGTTGAGGTATGAAGCAATTACGAGGAGGGAGAAAGGAATGATGAGTGAATTATCCTCTTTTTCATCGGAGATTCGCCGCAATTGATCGTCAAAGGATTGTTTGGTCCGGGTTACGTGGGTCGGTTTGGCTGTCCGCTTACTTGCAGAAGTGTGTCGATGAGACATTCTGCTTAGTTAATATTATATTCTGAGATATATATGTAAGCTTTTATATATTAAGCGAAGACCGACCTTCATAAATTATTCGGTTTTTTTAGGGGGGGAGCGGAATGGGAAAT
>NZ_QGMZ01000058.1 GCF_003173335.1 Methanospirillum stamsii | reverse complement strand
TGAGTTGATTATTCCGTTGAGAATTTTAGGAAATCCTATTTAAAAGTAGTATTGAGGAAAAAAAGGTTTTGTGGGGGATGGTGTCGTTATGTATTGGAAATTTAATCTAGCAATATGAAATGTTCTAGATTTTTACACTATTTTTTTCCAATGTGAACGCTAAAAATTTTAGATGAAAATTTTTTGAAACGATGAGAATAATTTTGATCCAGTTTTTCAATTTTCACCCGATTTTTGGACACTGTCCTGTTCCGGTATAATCCCGTAACTTCTTTATACATTTTTGATACTTTTTTCATTCCCCTTCGGTAGTAGTCTTATCAATATTATTCGAATGGGAAGTACATTACTCTCCGGGCCATCTTACCAATACAATGATGTGGTTCGGGTACATATTATTAATTCTGGATCTGATTATACAAGATATCTATGGAGTTTAAGATAATTATTGAGCAGGATGAAGACGGGTGGTATGTAGTATCTGTCCCCGCTCTCCCAGGTTGTATTTCACAAGGAAAAACTGAAGATGAAGCACGGATCAATATTGCGGAAGCGATAGAATTACATCTTTCTGCTCTTGCCCGAGATGGAATTCCTTTAGTACCTGATCACAATAAAACAGTGAGTTTTATCTCGGTTCAGGTATGAATCCAGGAAAGTTAACGATATTATCTGGTTCAGAGGTCATTAAAGCCTTGGGAAAAATCGGGTATTTTGTGAACGATCAGAAAGGAAGTCATATTCATCTTCGCCATGCTTACCGAAGGCCGGTAACTGTGCCGAATCATCCAGAAATCGCTAGAGGGACGCTTCGAACAATTATTGGCCAGGTTGATATAGATCCTGAAGAATTTTTGGGTCTTATCCGTTGATTTTTTTATTGGAAATATGAATCTTTCATGTAATTGTATATTCACTTCATATTAATATGAGGAATCCTGATAAAATTATCCGCAAATTAAAATACCATGAAGAATCACTCCTCAAGAAATCAGCGTGATCAGGTTCTGCTCTATCTTATTATGTGAAGAGGCTGATGGAGAAACATTCCTGTATTATGGGGAAATGATCACATAAGGTTATTCTATACATAATCACACCTGGACAGGAATATCTTTATCATCCAGAGAAGGACAGGTGAACGTGCGAAAAGGTCGTAATGCCCCGAGGATATGTAACAAAATAACAATCCTGCAAGAATAATGAATACAGAAGGATGATTATCACCATTCGCACCGATGCATCCGTCGCTATCGGGATCGGTCATGTCATGAGATGCATGAACCCTTGCCGGAGATCTGCGAGATAGAGGTACATCGGTCTCGTTTATTTGCCGGGAACACGACAGGTATCTCTATGACCACATTGAGGGTCAGGAATTTATTGTCCACCGTTTAAGGAAAGGTACAGATCCTATTTCTCTATCTCCGGCGTTTAATCCTTATCACGGCCCCTGGTTTGATGTGTCGTGGTAAGAGGATGCCGAGGAGACTGTCAGGATAATTTCAGGGATGAATAAGAATCCGGACTGGCTGACCGGGTGTATAACTGCAATCTCCTTTTGGATTAAAACCTGGTTGAAGGGATGGAGACGAGGTACGATGACAAGGCCCTTTCCTCGTGTGGAAAGATGCTGGGACCGGAGTATGCCCCTGCTTCAGTTGATTTATAAAGAACTGTATGATCGTATCCTCCACGTGAAGGACCAGTCAGGCGAAGTTAGATTTTTTGCCAGGGTAGAACGGAATAACCTGTTTCATATCGTAATTGAGGAAATGATTTTTCTGAAGCGGTTTATTTCAAAAAAATAATAACCAATCCTATCTTACTCATTCGGGTGAGTCCGGACGAATACCGGGTGAAGATTGATGAAGCAGCGAAGTTCCTGTTCACCGCTTCAAACGACACCCTGATTGAGTTTCTCTCCGCTATCTTCTCTCTCCCACTTAACAAGGAGACTCTCCGTGTAGTGCCGATCTAAACTGAGTATATCTGTAATAGTCCGGTGTATTCCCGTCACTACCCGGATATTGTACTTGAAGTTCGTGGATTATCTGATGAGCACCCGCTCTTTCATGTCGAGATCCAGACCGGATATGATTCGATGATGGATGTGAGAATGGTAAAATACGGGTATCTCATCGGCGCATCGCATTCAGAGAACGGTTCCGATGATATCCGCGTCATTACCATCCCGCATCAGGTGGTCATCTACCTTGAGGAGCATAGCCGGATAAATGATACCCTGCAGGTAAAGATAGTACTTCCGGACGGTTCTGATCTTCTGTATTCTGTACCTGTTCTGAAACTCTATCAATATCCTGTAGAGGTACTCGGGAAGATGGATCTCTATCTCCTCCTGCCCCTGGTTCTGGTGAAGTATCGGAAGAGGTTCGAACTGCTTGTTAACAGAAAACATACTGGCAGGGAAGAGTTTGACCAGATTGTTGAAGAGATAATTCGAGATATTGAGACCATCATATCCTTCTCCTCTGAAGCAGGGGAAGAAGGGAGGATGGATGAGGAGACAAAAGATATTATTCTCTCTACAACAATTGAGATGTATAAACAACTGCATCGAAAATACATCAAGGACCAGCGTGTTCAGGGGAAGGTGGATTATATGATTGAGAGCGTTAGGCAGAAGTGGCATACCATTGGGCTGGAAGAAGGGATTGAAAAAGGTATTGAGAAGGGTATTGAGAAAGGGATAGAAAAAGGGATCGAGCAAGGAGTAAAAACAGTCGCGAAGAACCTGCTGATGATCGGAATAGATGATGCAGTGATCTTACAGGTGACCGGCCTGACACCTGAAGAATTGGAGAGGATTAAGGGGGAGTAATCCCTCTTTCATTCATTTTCTCTCTGCCTTTTTTTATCTCCTTTCTCTCATATTTTTCGGTCTTCTTTTCCATCAATAAAATAAATAATCCGGACCTAATGTACAATCCAGGTTTTATTGTGGCGCAGAATGCATTGCCCTGAAGGCTTTTTCCCCAATAGGTTAATAGATGGGGTTGCAACTATCTCACCAAAGAAAGATATTTAGGAGGCAGCACGAGCCTTCCCTGCAGGATTCGCTCCTGGGCCCACCAGACCTTTTGTAGGTATCCTCCACGAAGGGACAACCGTGCGATGAACTGTGAAGGTTTGACGTTCAGAAAAAGGATAATAACCTGATAAGAATAGTGTAAAAGAAAAAGTTACTATCACTATCCGCACCGATGCACCTACCGCTATTGGCACTGGACAAGTTATGAGATGCCTCACCTTTGCCGGAGATCTGCGAGATAGAGGTACATCGGTCTCGTTTATTTGCCGGGAACACGACAGGTATCTCTATGACCACATTGAGGGTCAGGAATTTATTGTCCGCCGTTTAAGGAAAGGTGCAGATCCTATTTCTCTATCTCCGGCGTTTAATCCTTATTACGGCCCCTGGCTTGGTGTATAATGGGAGGAGTATGGTGAGGAGACTGTCGGGATAATTTCAGAGATGAATAAGATACCTGACTGGCTGATTGTTGATCATTACGCATTGGATGAGAGATGGGAAAAGCACCTCCGGGCCTCTGTTTCCCGGATATTTATCATTGATGATCTTGTTAACCGGGTGTATAACTGCGATGTTCTTTTGGATCAAAACCTGGTTGAAGGGATGGAGACGAGGTACGATGACAAGGCCCTTTCCTCGTGTGGAAAGATACTGGGACCGGAGTATCCCCTGCTTCAGTTGATTTATACAGAATTGTATGATCGTATCCCCCACGTGAAGGACCAATCTGGCGAAGTCAGATTTTTTGCCAAGGTAGAACGGAATAACCTGTTTCATATCGTAATTGAGGAAATTATTTTTCTGAAGCGGTTTATTTCAAAAAAATAATAACCAATCCTATCTTACTCATTCGGGTGAGTCCGGACGAATACCGGGTGAAGATTGATGAAGCAGCGAAGTTCCTGTTCACCTCTTCAAACGACACCCTGATTGAGTTTCTCTCCGCTATCTTCTCTCTCCCACTTAACAAGGAGACTCTCCGTGTAGTGCCGATCTCAACTGAGTATATCTCCCATAGTCCGGTTTATTCCCGTCACTACCCGGATATTGTACTTGAAGTTCGTGGATTATCTGATGAGCACCCGCTCTTTCATGTCGAGATCCAGACCGGATATGATTCGATGATGGATGTGAGAATGGTAAAATACGGGTATCTCATCGGCGCATCGCGTTCAGAGAACGGTTCCGATGATATCCGCGTCATTACCATCCCGCATCAGGTGGTCATCTACCTTGAGGAGCATAGCCGGATAACTGATACCCTGCAGGTAAAGATAGTGCTCCCGGATGGTTCTGACCTTCTGTATTCTGTACCTGTTCTGAAACTCTATCAATATCCTGTAGAGGTACTCGGGAAGACGGATCTCTATCTCCTCCTGCCCCTGGTTCTGGTGAAGTATCGGAAGAGGTTCGAAAAGCTAATTACCAGAAAGAATACCGGAAGGGAAGAGTTTGACCAGATTGTTGGGGAGATAATTCGGGATATTGAGACCATCATATCCTTCTCCTCTGAGGCAGGGGAAGAAGGGAGGATGGATGAGGAGACAAAAGATATTATTCTCTCTACAACAATTGAGATGTATAGACAACTGCATCGAAAATACATCAATGACGAGCGTGTTCAGGGGAAGGTGGATTATTTGATTGAGAGTGTCAGGCAGAAGTGGCATACCATTGGGCTGGAAGAAGGTATTGAGAAAGGTATTGAGAAGGGTATAGAAAGAGGAAAGGTTGAAGGTATCAAGGTAGGAATTGAGAAAGGTATAGAAAAAGGGATCGAGCAAGGAGTAAAAACAGTTGCAAAGAACCTGCTGATGATCGGAATAGATGATGCAATGATCTTACAGGTGACCGGCCTGACACCTGAAGAACTGGAGAGAATTAAGGCTGAATAATCCCTTACTTCCTTTTCGTCTTTTCTTTTCTCCTTCCTGTTCTCCCAGGACCTTTTCGGGCATATTTTTTCATACAAAACCCACATGAGGCGAAGCCTCAGGCCTGACGAATGAAAATCTTCAATTTGGGCTTCATTCATGATTCCATAAAGATTTTCAGACAAAATGCTTTGGTGAAAAAACCGTTGGTTGATGGCTTTCTCCAAATCGGTATGTCCAGGCGACGCCCCTTTGGTGAGGGCTCCATATTGAAAGAACAATGGTGTAGATCTGATAGAAAAATTTTTAGGATAAGAGATTACTGCCTTCCTTATTTGTCATCATTATCTCTAACTGGTAGTATTACCAATATATATGTAGTTATGCGACTTGCATTCATACCTGCCCGGGGCGGGAGCGAACGGATTCCGCGAATAATATGATAAATCGAAAAATTCGAATAATTTTGCAAGCGAGGACATCTTCAAAAAGGCTCCCTGCAAAAGTATTACTTCCAATTGGTGGTATTCCACTTGCAATTTTATGTGCAAAACGACTTAGTTCTCATGGACATGAATTAATATTAGCAACATCAGATTCGCCTTCTGATGATTATCTTTCCAAATTGGCTATAGATTCGGGAATAAAAATATTCAGAAATGAATTAGATGATGTTTTAACGAGATATATCAACTGCTCCCAAGATATGGCTGACGAGGATCTAATAATTCGTGTCACTGCTGATAATCCTCTTCCAGATGGTGATTTCATAGAAAAAATTCTGACATATTTTTATACCCTAGATCAGGATTACCTTGGAACCTCCTCACCTGATGATGGTCTGCCCTATGGACTTAGTGCGGAAATTTTCTCTTTGAAAGCATTAAGAAGACATGGACTTGAATCAACGGATAATTTTTCACGTGAGCATGTAACTGTTAGTATGAGAAATGAATTAGGGATAAAAGGAATTATCCCTAGAAATTTATTTTTTTATAATGATTATTCACATCTTCGTGTTACAATCGATACACTTGAGGATTACTTATTCATTGCAGGCGTTTTTTCGAACATTCCATGTCCGGAAAAAATTTCTTGGAGATATTTAATAGAGAAGATATCTGGAAATAATCATAAGGAGAATAAAATCCAATTGAGAAATGATTTTATCTCCCAAAAATGTGACCTCACATTAGGAACAGCTCAATTTGGAAATAAATATGGGATTACCAATCAATATGGGTGTCCTGACGATGTTGAGTTATGTAAAATTTTATCTATCGCACAAAATGCTGGAATTATTTATCTAGACACTGCAAGAGCATATGGTATAGCTGAAAGCAGATTAGGAAAATTACTAAAAAAACCAAGTTCATTCCGAATTATTACAAAAATTCAACCATTTATTGACATTTCGGAAAAACCTTCAACAAATGAGATAAATAATTTTATCGATAGTAGTGTTTTTCGTTCTTGTCTAGAATTAAAAAGGGATTATATCGATGTTGTTATGATCCACCGGTTTTCGGACTTAATTCAGTGGTATGATGTAATACTAAACCGCCTGATATATCATATAGAAAACGGGGTTATCGGAAAAATTGGAGTGTCAGTTTATGATCCAGAAGAGGCAATATTCTGTCTAAAAGACAAAAGAATAAAGCATATACAAATTCCGTTCAATCTGTTAGATTATAGATGGTTTAATGCAGAATTTCTTGATAATGTAAAAATGCGAACTGATGTAGCCATCCATGCAAGAAGTGTTTTTTTACAAGGGTTAATCTTAAATCAATCATCATTCTGGCCATCCTGGTTGAAAAATTCTGAAATGATTGTCGATGAAATTAATAATTTCGTTAGTTATTATAAAAGGAAGGGAAAAACAGATCTTTGCATATCTTATGTAAGATCATTTCCTTGGATTTCTTCTCTTGTTATTGGTGTGGATAACGCCAATCAACTTCAAGAAATTATTAAACATTTTTCAGAAAACCCATTAAGTGAAAATGAGAGAAATAGTATTCAAACAAAATTCCAAAATCTTCCCGAAAGGCTATTTAATCCATCAAAATGGTAATATTTACTAGAGACATATGAATCAATCAGAATTTAACCTATCAAACAGGATTATTCTTTTAACGGGTGCCTCAGGTTATCTTGGCACGGCATTAACTATGGCATTGTGTGCAGCGGGGGCAGAAATTATTATGGTTGGCCGTAGTGAAGAAAGATTAATAGCATGTAAAAATCTCGTTTCTTCTGTTCAAAAAGAAAAATGCCATATTTTTTGTGGAGATATTGTTGACATAAATACAATTCAAGAACTTAAAAAATATATTCAAAAAAAATATGGCCGTATCCATGGAATTGTTAATAATGCATATTCAGGCAAAAGTGGGGAATTAAGCACGATAGTACCTGAAGATTTTTTTTTAGCATGTCAATATAATCTTCTCTCTCCCTTTTTTCTGGTAAAAGAATTAATTCCTCTATTAATCAGGGGTTATTCTGACACAGGAGTTTTTTCTTCTGTTGTGAACATCAGTTCAATGTATGGAACTGTAAGCCCTGATCCATCAATATATGGAAGTTCTGGTGAAAATAATCCTATTCATTATGGAGCTACAAAAGCAGGTTTAATCCAAATGACTCGATATCTTGCATGCCACTTAAGTCAACAAGGCATTCGTTTTAATTGCATATCTCCAGGACCTTTTCCTAATAGAAATAACAAATGTAATATCCCAAATTTTTATAAAAAACTTGCTGATAAAGTCCCGATGAATAGAGTGGGTGAGCCACATGAGGTATGTGGACCGGTGGTTTTTCTTCTCTCGAATGCATCATCATATGTCAATGGTGTAAATCTACCTGTTGATGGTGGATGGACAGCATGGTGACTTAAATGCTTATCACTATCCGCACCGATGCATCTGCCGCTATCGGCACCGGTCATGTCATGAGATGCCTCACCCTTGCCGGAGTTTTGCGAGATAGAGGTGCATCAATCTCATTTATCTGCCGGGAACACGAAGGGCATCTCTGTAACCACATTGAGAGTCAGGGGTTTATTGTTCACCGTTTAAGGAAAGGTGCTGATCCTGTTTCTCCATCTCCAGCGTTTGATCCGTATCATACCCCTTGGCTTGGAGTATCGTGGGAAGAGGATGCCGAAGAGACTAACCGAATAATTTCTATGCTGGACAAAAAACCGGATTGGCTGATTGTTGATCATTATGCATTGGATGAAAGGTGGGAAAAGCATCTCCGGCCCAATGTTTCCCGAATCTTTGTCATTGATGATCTTGCTGACCGGGTGCATGACTGCGATCTTCTTTTGGATCAAAACCTGGTTGAAGGAATGGAGACAAGGTACAATGATAAGGTCCCTTCTTCGTGTGGAAAGATGCTGGGACCAAAGTATACCCTGCTTCAGCCAATTTATGCAGAACTGCATGATCGTATCCCCCCCCGTGAAGGACCAATCAGGAGAATTCTTATCTTTTTTGGCGGGGTAGACAAGAATAACCTGACTGGAATAGCCCTCTCTGCGGTTATGGAGTTGAACCATCCGGATATCAAGGTTGATGTGATCATATCAGAAAAATCACCTTTTTATAACGCTATCCGGGATCAGGCTACTGGCAGACCGGGGATAATATTACACAGTAACCTTCCTTCTCTTGCACCCCTTATTGCGAAAGCGGATCTTGCGATTGGAGCTTCCGGGACGACGAGTTGGGAACGACTGTGCCTGGGGCTTCCTGCAATGGTGGTAACGACTGCAGAAAACCAAAAAGCGATTGCTCATGGCCTGGAGCAACAGAACCTCATTACATGGTTAGGACATGCTGATACCATAACAGCAAAGATGATCTGTGAATCTGTGTTTGAACTGTTGACAAAAGAGGAAATTAGGGATTGGTCCTTACGGTGTTCCCAAATGGTTGATGGTCTCGGGGCGGTGAGGGTCTGTACTGCACTTATGATATCCCCGGATACGGTACTTCATGCTCGGCGTGCCACTCTTTCTGATGAAAAAATATTGTTATTATGGGCAAACGACCTGCTAAACCGGAAGAATTCTTTCACATTGGATGAGATCTCTCCAGACAGACACCATCAATGGTTTTATGATAAACTCCGAGATGTAGAGAATGTTTTTCTCTATATTGTTGAGAGTGAGGATAAGGTTCCCATCGGACAGGTGAGATTTGAAAGAAAATGTGAAATATGGGAAATTCATTACTCTCTTGCCACCGAGTTCAGGAATCGGGGAGTTGGAAGGTCCCTCCTGAAGGCTGGTCTTTGCACGTTCCGAAAAGAACATGAAGGGGTAATTATTCTTGGAAGAGTAAAAGAAGAGAATACTCCCTCATGTAAAGTTTTTGAATCACTCAATTTCTCAGCCAAATCTGACGGGGGGGGGGTGGAGTATCAGCATCTGCTCTGATGAAGGAAGCTGGATGAACGAGTATATCCCGGATTTAATCTTTGATTGGATAAATGATGGTCATGAAGTGAGATGGGCACATGATGCAGCAGAACTTCCCGCGGGAGACATGTGTTTTTTCTTGAGTTATGGGAAGATAGTGAATAACAAGCGATTGATGCAGCATCGAAACAATCTTGTTGTTCACGCTAGTGATTTACCGAGAGGAAGGGGTTGGTCACCTCTTACCTGGCAAATTCTTGAAGGAAAAGATAAAATTCCAGTAACGATATTTGAAGCAGGAGAATCAGTTGATAGTGGACCCATATACGAGAAAGTTTTTGTATCATTTTCAGGTAATGAATTGATTGAAGAACTGCGTTGTGGATTAGCGAATGCAATTGTTGATTTATGTAGGGATTTTGTCAGTAGATATCCAGATAGTGCTAAACTTGGACTGAAACAAGAAGGTGAACCATCTTTTTATCCACACCGTGGTCCTGAGGATAGTAAGATTGACGTTCAGAAAAGCCTTTTATCACAATTCAATCTGTTAAGGACGGTAGATAATAATAAGTACCCGGCCTGGTTTGAGTTCAAAGGACGTAAATTTTTTCTTAAAATTACCGCTAAAAGCAATTTAGATAATGCAAAAGAATGACTGGTGAAAATTATGCAAATCGGTAGATCCATCATCGGAAACAATCACCCTCCATTTATCATTGCCGAGATGTCCGGGAACCACAACCACTCCCTCGATCGGGCACTTGCCATTGTTGAAGCAGCTGCACAAGCCGGTGCCCACGCAATAAAACTCCAAACATACACCGCTGACACGATGACACTGGATATCGCTGAGGGAGAATTCTTTATCAGCGATAGGAATAGCCTCTGGAACGGACAAAGCCTGTATAGTCTCTACAAGCAGGCACATACCCCTTGGGAGTGGCATGCCCCTATCATGAAACAGGCAGAAGAACTCGGCCTTATCTGTTTCTCCACCCCATTTGATGAGACCGCTGTTGAGTTTCTTGAAACCCTGGATGTTCCAGCCTATAAGATAGCATCATTTGAGATTATTGATCTCCCACTCATACGCAGGGTAGCAGCAACCGGAAAACCAGTAATCATCTCAACCGGAATGGCAACCATCGCCGAGATCGATGAAGCGGTCCGGACAGCCAGGGATGCCGGGTGCAGGGATCTAATTCTCCTCAAATGCACCAGCACCTATCCGGCAAGTCCGGAGAATAGTAATATATTGACAATTCCCCATATGAGGGAGTTATTCGGGTGTGAGGTGGGGCTTTCTGATCACACCTTAGGAATCGGGACTGCGATTGCCGCCGTTGCTCATGGGGCGACAGTTATTGAGAAGCATTTCACTCTTTCCCGGGCAGATGGTGGGGTGGATAGTGCATTCTCCATGGAACCGGATGAGTTCCGGATGTTGGTTGATGAGACGAAAAGGGCCTGGCAGTCACTTGGAAGAGTACAGTACGAGCCGGGAGAGGATGAAAAGAGGTCTTTGGTATTCCGTCGGTCTCTTTATATAACTCAGGATATGAAAAACGGTGATAGTCTCACGAGAGAGAACCTGCGGAGTATCAGGCCGGGACTTGGACTCCCGCCGAAGTATTACGATATGCTACTTGAGAAACGCGTGAACAGGGATGTTAGGAAGGGGACAGCGGTTGAGTGGGGGATGGTTGGGTGAGGCCAAGAGTAATATTCTTTTAAATCCCCTCCTTAGCCGAGTTCATAAATTATAGCAAAAGCTATTGATTTGTCCTCACAATGGGAAATACTAATTTTTATTTTTAAATTTTTTATGTTGGCCTGTTCATTCAAAATCTTTATAGATGGGGCATTGTTTTTTAAAGAAATTTCTATATCACTTATTCGGATATCTATTCCAAATTGACTTAATGCTTTAATCACTGCCTCTTTTCCTGCAAATCTAGCCGCAAAGTGCTGTTTAGGATCATATTGTGAAAAACAGTAAACAATTTCTTCATCCGAGAAATATTTTTTTAGAAATGATTCATTTAGGAGTATGTCTCCATCAAATCTGTTATTATCGATAATATCCGCACCAATTTCAATCTTCATGGTAATACCATTTCTTTTGCAAATATAATGGTGGCATTGTTAAATAGAGAACAGTAGTATTATCTTAAAAAGATGAAATAATTTATTTATGAATCATGTTGAAGAACAAGTTAAAAAAATCGTTGAGGATATTTATAAAAAAAAGAATGGTGGCGCATTTCAAATTTCAAAATCTACTTCACTTCGAAATGACCTCGGTTTTGATTCGTTTGATTTAGCTGAATTGACAGTAAAAATCGAAGATTTATTTGGTATTGACATCTTTGAAAATAGAATTGTAGATACTTTCGAACAAATAATTAATGAATTAACCAATCTACGAGAGTAGAATGTCACTAATGGGTTTTTTTTGGGTAGAGCCGGAAAAGGATTATTTTAAATCTTACGATGATTTATTACAGGATATTCAGTCGAAGAGATTTGTTGATAAATATATAAAAAATAATAATAACTACAATTTTTTTCTTGATTTGATCTGTAGTATGTTAACAGATCGCCAATTTGCTCTAATAGATAAAGACTGGAGTCAAGCGGAATTAAATAATCTTGGATTGAATGAAATTGATCTTACTGAAAATGTCAAACTTGAATCGAATGATTTTTTCTCTATTGATGAAGTATTAAACCGGATTTCACAATATAAAGAATGGAAACTTGGATTTTACACCTCTGGAACAACCGGAAGACCAAAGTTCATTTCTCACAATCTAGGGGTTTTAAGTCGAAATGTAAAGACCGGAAGTAGATTTCAAAAAAATATTTGGGGGTTTTGTTATAATCCGACTCATTTTGCAGGCATACAGGTGTTTCTTCAGGCATTTTTTAATCAAAATTCGATTATAAATTTATTTAATATGGATTATTCAATTGTTGAAAGAACAATTAAAAAATATGCTATCTCACATTTATCAGCAACACCGACATATTATCGCTCATTATATCCATTTTTGCATGAGTCATGCCCATTAGTTGAACGAATAACATTCGGTGGAGAAATATTTGATGACCAGATTGCACAGATGCTCATTAATTATTTCCCCAATGCAAAAATTACTAATGTTTATGCCTCTACGGAACTTGGGAGTGTTCTTGCAGGTGAGGGAAATACCCTAAAAATTCCCGAAGAATTTAAAGATAGAATAAAAATATCTGAAGATGGCGAACTCGTCGTACATCGATCTCTTATGGGGGAAGATACCAGCCTAGATAATGATTTATGGTTTTCTACAGGAGATATAGTAACCAATGAACCTGATGGGACAATTAAATTCATATCCAGAAAAACTGAGATGATCAATGTTGGCGGATATAAAATCAACCCTCATGAAATCGAAGGGATAATCAATGAAATTCATGAGATTCAAGATTCAATAGTCTATGGAAGAGACAATCGAATTACTGGAAAAGTGCTTGTTGCGGAAGTAGTATTAAGACCTGGATACACTGGCGATATGGAAAGAAAAATTTTTGAGTATTTAAGTGGCCATCTGCAGCCATGGAAAATCCCAAGAATGATAAAAATTACGGATTCTATTGATCGAACAAGAACTGGTAAAAAGGTGCGAAAATGAATTCTATACTTGTAACGGGAGATTCTAAAGGATTAGGGGCTGAAATTGTTAGAGTTCTGCTTTCTGAAGAAAAATATTTAGTTGTTGGTATAAGCCGCTCAAAAAATTCTACAATTGAAGACCTTGAAAATAAATTTCCTTCCACATATGTTCATGTAAATTTTGATCTTGGAAACCCTGATGAGATTAAAAATTTGTACCTCAAGGATATCAAAAAATATGGGCAATTTGTTGGCCTTGTAAATAATGCCGCAATAGCCTATGATGATATTGTCACCAATGCCCGCGTTTTGCCTTTGGAAACAATGTTTAGAATAAATGTTTATGCACCAATAATATTTACAAAATATATAATCCGCGATATGCTTTTAAATAAAAAACAGGGTTCCTTTGTGCACATAAGTTCCATTTGTGCTCATACAGGATACAAAGGATTGAGTATGTATAGTGCAACTAAAGGTGCGATTGAATCATTCTCCCGCACTGTTGCCCGTGAGTGGGGAGGGATGGGAATTCGTTCAAATTGTATTGCTCCAGGTTTTATCGAAACCGGAATGTCCGATACACTCACGAATGAACAGAAAGATAGAATATTTCGGAGAACTTCTCTTAAATGTGCTACGAATCCTTTAGATGTGGCTCAATTAGCTGCATACCTATTATCAGATAAATCAAAATGTATAACTGGAGCAGTTTTACCTGTTGATTGTGGAACTATATAATTCTATAAAGGGGTAATTAATTATGTTAATTGACATTTTATCTGACAAATGGAAAAAAGCGGGGTTGAAAAACGGAGACACGGTCTTACTTCATTCGAATTGTGTTAGAACTGTAAAGTATGCATTGCAGAAAGGATATGTAGTTGATCCAAATTCCTTATTAGATTCCTTTTTAAAAGTATTAGGTTCATCCGGCACATTATTATTACCATTGTTTAATTTTGATTTTACAACTGGCGTTCCTTTCGATCTTAGAAATACTCCTTCTCATATGGGAGTTCTGACTGAGGCAGGGCGTCTTCACCCATTAGCAGTCCGAACAGGCCATCCCATTTATTCCTTTGCCGCAATTGGATATCGGGCGGAAGAATTTCGAAACGTTAATAATTTTAGTGGTTATGGTATTGATTCTCCTTTTGGAATACTTCGAGAAATGGATGGCAAAATCGCTGTATTAGATCTCCCTGACCAAAATAGTATGACCTTTTATCATCATATTGAAGAAATGAACTGTGTAAATTATCGATATCACAAAACATTTTCAGGAGAATATACTGACATCTCTGGGAAAACTGAATTAAGAACATACGGATTATTCGTAAGAAAACTTGAAGAGGGTGTCATAACATATCTTCAAAGTGCTGAAAATCTCATGTGGCAAAATGAGCTATATGAAGGGTTCAAACCCAATGAAGGGTGTGGGCTGAGAATAACATCAGCCTGCAGAATGTTTGATTTTATTTCAGATATTATTCACTCTGGAAATGCAAGAGGGACACTTTACAGAATAGAGGGAGTTGATGACACTCAATGATGTTGGACAAGAGATGTATAATCTCTGCCATTCACTTTTTCCTATTTGCAGAAGCATCACCGGAGATGGCGTCCGTCAAACCCTCAAAAATATTAAAGAGCACATCCCTGAAATTATTATCCATGAAGTGCCAACCGGAACCCGGGTCTTTGATTGGGTGGTACCAAGAGAGTGGAATATCCGCGATGCCTATATTCTTGATCCTGATGGCCAAAAAATAATAGATTTTACCGAATCAAACCTTCATGTTGTCGGGTACTCTGTTCCGGTAAATAAAACGGTATCACTCAAAGAACTTCAAAATCACTTATACTCAATTCCAGATCAACCTGATGCAATACCATATATCACGTCATATTATGCTGAAAGATGGGGATTCTGCCTATCTGAAATCCAGCGCAGATTACTAAAACCTGGTGACTATCATGTAGTAATTGACAGTACCCTGACAGATGGAAGTCTGACATATGGTGAATTACTTATTCCAGGTGAAAGTAGCAAGGAAGTATTTCTCTCTACCTATATCTGCCACCCCTCAATGGCAAATAATGAACTATCGGGACCAGTTGTAACGACATACCTATCGAAATGGCTGTTATCATTGATGAACCGAAAATACTCATACCGAATAGTATTCATACCTGAGACGATCGGATCAATAACATATTTAAGTCGAAATCTGGATCATATAAAGCAAAAAACGATTGCTGGATTCAATGTAACATGCATAGGTGATAATAAGGCATACTCATATCTACCCTCTCGTGAGGGGTCAACTCTCGCTGATCGAGTAGCATTACACGTTTTAAAATATTTGCACCCGGATTTTGTTCAATATAGTTATCTTGAAAGAGGGAGTGATGAAAGACAGTATTGTAGTCCTGGCGTTGATCTCCCTGTTGCATCAGTCATGCGTACAAAATATGGCAGATATCCAGAATATCATACATCTCTAGATGATCTAAGTCTAGTGAGTCCGGAAGGTTTGGCAGGGGGGTATGAAGTATTGCGTACCTGCCTTGAATGTATAGAGAGAAATGAAATTTTAGAAACGACTCTCTTATGTGAACCTCAATTGGGTAGACGTGGCCTATACCCAACATTAAGTACGAAAGATGGTGGAAAACAGGTAAGAAACATGATGAATCTCATTGCATTTTGTGATGGGATGAATGATCTAATCCAGATAGCAGAAAAAATTAATGTTCCTATATGGGATCTCTTCGATATCGTTGAAAGATTAAAGCAGGAAGGAGTTCTTAAAACCGTATCACCTGATTTTTGAGGGTCTTTTTTTTGGTTGTGGTATTGCAATTAATCCGACACTCGGCACCAAAAAAATTACGCATAATATTTTTCCACATGCGGCCCTAGTAATCGAACAATATCTCTTAATTCATCAGTGAAATTTAGAATTCGCACAAATATTCTGGAATTATCAATTTCTTTAATCTGCCTCACTCTTCTGAACATGAAGAACAACCATTTTGCAGATGGTTTATGAGTTGGTTTTCCTTTTTGATCCCGGATTTGTTTCTTCTCAATCTTCAATGTCTCACGAATTACCCACTCTGTGAACGAATACACGAGAAGACATAGAACCATTATCATGGATAAGGCTGCAATCCGATTTGAATTCTCCAGATAAACCTCTGATGCGTGAAAGGAATTCCCTTTTATGAACCTGAATCCTCTTTCAACGGTGATTTGCTCCTTATAATACTCAAGACAGGTGTTTGGATCGATTGTAGTGTCATTGCTAGCCAGAACAAATCTTCCCATTACTGCTTGCTCTTTTTGGATAACCTCCTGGTTTAAAGTTAATTTACAGGAAACAGAATACCACTTCTCAAGAACCTCACCTTTTTTCGGCCTTCCTACTTTTCCTGACGCTTTTTTGTTATCACTTGTTATTTCGATATCAGAAAGAATGTACCGCTTATGCTTTAACATCCATCTTTCTACAGCTAAACGAGCATCATTTTCACAAGCAAACCCGTTGACCAATGATTTATTCAGGGCAGTCTGATTTTTTGCCAGTTTCTCCTCAAGTTTTTCAATGTCACGTTTAATACTGGACTTATGTCTCTCTTCAGAGTGGAATAAAAACCATTTTTGTTCGATACCGCCATACTTGCTATCGAAAGCAGCATACTTATATCTGGCATCCAAACAC
>NZ_QGMZ01000057.1 GCF_003173335.1 Methanospirillum stamsii | reverse complement strand
CCCAGGAGTTCATCGCCTGCAATAAGCCCGTCAAATTCTGCAGGAAGGCGGGGTTTCTTCTGCCAGAGGGTGATGAGAAATGAAGGTGTCCCGGTCTCAAACCAAAATGGCCGAAATACTCCTTTCGAGAAGAGAAGGAGAATATCAAACGGGTTATATACCGAATCGCCGGTCCATGAATACCCATTATACCATTCACGAACCTCATTGATGTCAAATCGCTGGAGATATTCAGAAAATATTGTTTCAAGATTCTGCTGAGTATAACCACAGATAGTTGAATATGCCTTATCAAGGGTGATATCATTTAAATTATTCAATCCGGAGAATATTCCTGTTTTGGCAAATTTTGAAACTCCGGTGAGAAGGACAAACTTAAGATGGAGATCGAGTGGTTTGATTGCACCATAAAAATTTTTCAGGCAATCCCGCATCTCCTGCATGAGATTGATATCTCCGATATTATCAAGAATCGG
Organism: Methanospirillum stamsii; assembly: GCF_003173335.1. Taxonomy (GTDB): domain Archaea; phylum Halobacteriota; class Methanomicrobia; order Methanomicrobiales; family Methanospirillaceae; genus Methanospirillum; species Methanospirillum stamsii. The sequence continues at coordinate 2,322 of NZ_QGMZ01000057.1, read as the reverse complement.
TCTGTCGTACTCATCGACGAGGATGACTACCTGTTTTCCGGTTTTTTTTGCGATTTTTGGTATGAGTGAGAGTAATCTATCTCCAGGATCTCCGGAACTTTTTTCTATTTCATAGAATTCTTCCCACCCATCAAGAGTGCTGGTCAATCTATTGATAAGATCAGAGATCTGGCTCAGTGCCCCTCCGGCAAAATCAACCCGAAGGACCGGATATGTTATTGTAAAGTCCCATTCTGCCTCAGGGGAATCAAGATACAGTCCGGAGAAGAGTTCTTTTCTTCCGGAAAACGCACAGTCTAGCGTATCGATAAAGAGACTTTTTCCAAACCGCCTTGGGCGGGAGAGAAAATAATACGTTCCTTTCCGGGCCAGATCGGAGATAAACCAGGTTTTATCGACATATGCATATCCTTCGGTTCTCATTTTCTCAAAGGATTGGACCCCGATTGGAAGCTTTGGAGGAGACATAGATATATCTGCTTATAAGATAAGAGCTGGGAGATTACATCTTTCTTCCGGATGTATAATTAACCATCATGAACCTTTACTCCAGCTAATATATATTCCTGGTTTTTTTCCTTTGGTTCCGGGGGCATTAGTCGATGGAGTATCCTGTTGAAAACTTCCCGATTGATGAGTTTTAGAAGAACGATACCTGAAACATTATGGAACAAATGGAAAAAATGAATACTCATACGGTGGATTTGAATATTTTGAACTTCAAATAGGCAGAAAGAAATATGGCAGAATATGGCGAGTGGAATCGGAAAGGGGCGACTCTTAGTGACAAAACAGTAATAAAAGACTATGGGGTTGACCGGGAGTTTATTGTAAAGGGAATTCGTGCCGGAAAATTGGAATTCCAGGAGCGATCAGTTTGGGGGAATCCGTATTTTGTCATATTGAGAAGACAACTTAAGCAGTATATCGCTGAGGAACTAGGAGATAACCACCTTTCTGGGATAATTAAACAAAAGAAGATCCACACGCTGAAGAAAGAGATCAACGAAACGAAACATAAATTACAGGGTCTTGAACTGGAACTGGCAGCGTTAGAGAAAAAGGAATGAAACTTAGCAGCTTACGGCGACTTATTATAGCAAGTATTTGTCACAAACCTGATCTGAAAATGAGTTAAGGTCTCGATTTAGATATCCGGGACCGTTTTTCTGCAGGAGATATCATAGCAATACAAGCAGCTCTTGAGAAACTTTTTATCCCAATAATTTCATATCAAGAGCCGTTCTTATATCTGAAGAACGAATTCGAGTCATATTTGGCTTCACTCCAAAACATGTTGCAATCATTTCAGCACAGGCCGTAGTCTTTCCTTTTTTGATAAGCCCGTTCTCCTGGTACTGGGTGAAAATAATTGCAGATGACCACAGAAGGCAATCGCCTTTGTGAAGCGGGCTTTTCAGATTCTCTGTTAGATTGTCCAGCATGAGAATACAGCTCCTGAGAATAGGGGGTGAATCATCAACCCTGCAGAAGTCCTCGATTCCTGCCCTGATTTTATCATATCTGACTCGTGAAAGGGGTTCATATTGGGGGGGTTTTTTAGGCTGAATACCATAACTCCTCTTTAATTCTTTGATGTAGAGATTAATGAGAGTTGTCGCAAATCCTGATGGATTATTGCTTTTCATATCGTCAGATTCCTTTTTATCGGATATATATGCAGAAGGAGGAAAAACCGATGTGCCCATGACTGATGTTACTTCGTCATCCTCATCTTCAATCGAATCCTGAAGATCACATTCACCATCCTCCGTTATGGATTTCTTGAAATATTGTTCAAGCAATTCATACAGATTTGGGGAAATTATCTCGTCCCTTGTCCACCCTTCCGGGTACCACCTGACTATGCGATCAGGCTCTTCAGCAAAATATTCTATTCCGAACAGGGGAGAGTTAGGAATGACCTGAATATGCTCATAACTACAGTCATGAAGAGGGAGACAATGTTTGCAGATAAGAGGAGTGCCTCCTTCGTGATAACATTCATCACAGAAAAAATCGGCTTTCGATCCGCAGATATCACAGTCATAAGGTATCTGCGAATTTCTGGCAATAACACAGATAGAACCATTAGCCGGTGTATAAGCCGGCTGCCCCTTCAAAACAGCCAGATGCAGCACCTTTGGTGAGTAGAAATTATAGGTATATATTCCGGTAATCCCTGGTTTGAAGATCTTCCCCACGCTTACATTCATCGCCGAACAGTCAGGATATGAGGTATACTCTTCTCCTTCAATTACCTAAGTTTGTGAATTTATAACTTACAAATGACTCAACCTAATTTCTGGAAACAAGTTTGTG
>NZ_QGMZ01000056.1 GCF_003173335.1 Methanospirillum stamsii | reverse complement strand
GAGGGGGGCGAAGCCACCCTTCCTTATCTTGATGTTAGCGATAATTTTTTCTATTAGGAATATCACATTCAACTTAGGGCTGGTCAAAAAGCAATGGTCCTACCTGGTCAATTTTGAATGGTAAAAAACAATTTACGACCGAATTCAGATTCGGATTCAGAACTTTTCCGATCCAGGTATCGACGGTGTAATCTTTCCCATTCCAGACATACTCATTTGGTGCAACTGGTTTCTGATAGAAACTCCCCCCAACAATCCTGTCTTCGACCCCGAAAATGTACATGGCGGTGTCGATAAGAGATCTGCTCATAGTAACAACACGTTGCGGTTCATCCGGGATGGTGACGTCAACCCCTCGCATATCGGTGATGATCCGTGTCTCACCTGCTCCGGTCGAATCTCCCATGGAGGGCATTACAAAGCAGGCCGCAAACAAGAGGATTATCATCAGTAACAAAATCTGATGGGTTCCAAAAATTTTTCGGATACGTAAAAAACCAAAAGGCATAGTTTGATATTCATTAAAAATATAATAAATATTACTTTTTGATAAAATCGTAACTAATTATATGTGTGAATTTCAAATGACTATTACAAGGTAACCTGTGAATTATGATATCAGAAAAACATATCAACCGAATTATTACTCGTCTTGGGTATGAGGCTCATGACGATTTTTCGGAGCGAAGAAAAATTTTTATTATTTTCCTTCTTTTGGGTCTGGTAATTCTGGCCGGAGTAATATCCCTTGTGCTGGGGGCTTACAATATCTCCGTTGAACTCGTGTACAAGACACTCTTCCTTCACCTGACGATGGGTGATGTTTCAACGATTTCAAAATTACACAACACCATTATCTGGGATATCCGGTTCCCCCGATTGTTGCTTGCTGTATCGGTTGGTGGTGCTCTTGCGATAGCCGGTGCAGTATTTCAGAGTGTATTCAGGAATCCACTTGTCGAGCCCTATATTCTGGGTGTTTCATCTGGTGCAGCATTCGGGGCAGCTCTTGGAATTCTTTTTCATACAATCTTCTTTTCAATTCAGATTTTTGCTTTTATTTTTGCCTCACTGGCCGTTGTTTTTGCATACTTCCTGGCACGGGTCCGGGGCCAGACACCCATTGTAACACTCATTCTTGCCGGAGTTATCGTCGGATCGATTTTTTCTGCATTGGTTTCGTTTCTTAAATATATAGCAAATGATTCAGCCCTTCGTGAGATTGTATTCTGGCTCATGGGTGGTTTTTACTATGCATCATGGAACGACGTCAGAATGCTGACTCCGATGGTGATTATCGGGTTTATCATTCTCTGGTCACTAGCCTGGAAATTAAACATTTTATCCATGGGAGATGAAGAGGCACGGACTCTTGGAGTAAATCCGGAAAAAAACAAGGCTATTGTTATTGCAATTGCAACAGGCATTACCGCATTTGCTGTATCGCTTGTCGGTATTGTTGCCTGGGTCGGACTTATGATGCCTCATGCATCGAGAATGCTTTTAGGACCGGACAACCGGTTTGTGATTCCTGCCTGTTTTCTCATGGGAGCTTTTTACCTGCTGATCTGTGATACTCTTGCCAGAACTCTGACATCTACAGAAATTCCGATAGGAATTATTACTTCGCTGCTTGGGGCTCCATATCTTTGTTATCTGCTTCGGAATAAAGGAAAAAGTATTCTTGGGTGATTATTATGTTACACATTTCAGATCTCTCATTTCGGTATGCACAAAAACCAGTATTGTCTGATGTATCATTTTCAGTAGAGCCCGGACAGTTATGCGGGCTCTTTGGTCCGAATGGTTGTGGAAAAACAACACTGTTTAAATGTTGCCTCCGGTTTTTGCCGATTGAACAGGGAAATATCCGGATGAATTCCACTGATGTCAGTCATCGTTCGGTTGAAGAACTTGCAAAGACAGTTGCATATGTTCCCCAGGAGCATAAACCTCCGTTTCCCTATCTCTCACGTGAAGTGGTCCTGATGGGGAGGACGCCCCACATTAAAGGATTTTTTGGTATTAAAAGACAGGACAAGGAGATTGCTCGTGATGCTATGGACCAGCTTGGTATACTGGACATTGCTGATGAACCATATAATCAGTTATCCGGTGGGCAAAGACAGATGGTGCTCATGGCACGGGCCATTGCGCAGGATACTCCACTTCTTTTTTTGGATGAACCAACTTCTGCTCTCGATTTTCAAAACCAGATGAAGATTTGGGGATTAATGGAGGACATCGTTGCTGAAGGAAAAACAATCCTTGCATGTAGTCATGATCCCAATCATGTGGCATGGTTTTGTGACAAAGTGATAGTGCTTTCGAATAATGGTATACTTGCACAGGGAGAACCTGATAGTGTTATCAGCGAAAATACCCTTGATCTAATCTATCAGAATACCTGTTCAGTATGTTCAGCCGGTGGTGTCCCCATGGTCATGCCTAGGACAGTTGCTGCCCGTATGGTAGCGTAAAATCCAGGTTCTCTTTTTTAAAGTCTGATAATGTTTAATTTCTTTCAATTATAAAAATTTCTTATATCGCTGATTTCTTAAAAACCAATGCTTTAAATCTCAAATCATTATCCTTATATGTTGAATTATAGATACTTTATGTGAAAAGTGGTAGGTATATGGGCATATATTATGATAAATTTAGGAAAAATCACATCGCGCAGTGGTGTGTCAATGGTAAAGTGCATGACCTGAAAAATTCGATATCAATCGGGGATCTGAAGGAAAGAGGTGGTCAGCATGAGTAATTCTCACATAATCAGGATAGTTTCATTGGTCCTTTTATTGCTCCTCTTTATCAGTTCAGCCCCCGTACTTGGGGATCAGGATCAATACCCGCGAACGATTATTGATGGAACTGGTGCTGAAGTAACCATAGATCATGCTCCGGAGAGAGTATTTGCTATTAGTACCGGACTTATCGGAACCACGATGTATATTTTTGGGGAAACAGACAAGATTGTTGGTAAAGGTGGCTGTACGAAAGGACCGGCAAATGTTGAGACCAATTATACATACAACGGGAAAAAATATAGTCATACAACTCCATGGGCAGTAGAAGCAATCCTTTACCCAAAATACCTGGATGACGAGGCTTTGCCCTTTTCTGGTTCTCAATGTCAGGAAAATATTGAAACAATAGCCAAAACAAATCCTGACATAATTATTATCAGTACAAGGGCCTGGGGTCGCGACAATGGCGAGGGATGTAAAAAGAGCATCGAGACGATGAAAAAGTTAGGTGTTCCCGTTGTTGTTCTCAATGAGATTGCCGTGTATGACCAGGATGAAACTGAGGTAGTGTATAAAGAAATTGAACTTTTAGGAGAAATATTCGCGAAAGAAGATAAGGCACAAGAAATTATTGATCTCCTAAAAGAACAGGTCAAATTCATCCAGGACAGAACAAAGGACATTCCTGATGATGAAAAGAGATCCTTCATGTATGCCGGTATATCTACACGTTGCCCAGGTCAGGGTGGTGTCAGCTTCGTAGAAGGTGTTGATCAGTTAGAGTCAATAATGCTTGAAAATATTGTCAATGCAAAGAATTCGTATACGGGAAATGGCCGTCAGGTCATGTCCAGGGAGCAGATGCTGGCTTTGGATCCTGATGTGATTCTCCTCCCCACAGCACAGGGAGTACATACTCCTGATGAACTCTATTATGATGAGAGGTTTGTGGACTTACAAGATATGAGGGCAATAAAAGAAAAGAGAGTAACAGGTCTTCCTTTAATTGGCTGTCGTACTGAGAGACTGAGTTTTCCCGTTTCTCTCATGGTTGCCGCAAAAGCTATCTATCCGGAGAGATTTGGAGACATAAAAGTTAATGACTGGGTAGATGAATATCATCGTAAACTGTATGGTGTTGATGATGATACTCTTCAGGAGATCAAAAAAGGAATGTGTCTTGAGTGGATGGCTGATGCAGGGTTTTAACTCTGTACCTTTTTTTGTATTGCACATTTTGCAAGTAAATTTTTTCAATTTTTCCGGAAAACTACTGTTCAAGGAATCCGGTTATACAGAACTCCTGAAACGGTTTTTCGGTACAATATTAAAGCGAACATTTATTCATTTTTTGCAGAATTCAGGGTTTTAACAACTTGAAATATTACTCAAAAATATTTCATAAGATTTATTATGAATATCTGCAAATAGTCTATACTCAAAGGTTGTTTTTTAACCATGTATTAAGAACTATTAAAAATGACATTTGAGAAATTTGCACCTCATTTTCTTTAACAAAATTTGAGGAAAAAATATGAAACAAATAAAAAAATTGGTCATTCTTGGAATTATGTGTCTCTTTCTTTTTTCAGGAGTTGTACAGGCTCTTGAAGAAACCGGAGATAGTACCAATGAAGAATTTCGAACCCTTGTTGACAGTCGGGGGGTTGAAGTAACAATCCCGGCAAACCCTGAGCGGGTTGTGACCGTTTCGGATGGACTTGTCGAAGAGATCATGTGCATTTTTGGGGATGACGACAAACTTGTGGGACTCGGATCGAAAGGTCTTATATATACCGGAGATTTTGGCTATCCTCAGGAAAATGGTCAGAATGTAACGATCTCGGGAGGAAAACATCTTGCCCTTGCTCTTTCACCGGATATCAAAGATTTACCGTTATTTGTTGACTGGGGCACAGCATTAAACCTTGAATCGTTAGCTGCTCTTGATCCTGATCTTGCAATTATCCGGCTTGGAGACAGTGCATTTCTCTCATGTGAAGATGAAGTTGCAAAAAAAAGTATCGAACGGATTGAATCGATAGGCATTCCTGTTGTTGTATTGTATAGTCCGAACTGTTATGACAATGCTGATCCGACGATGATCTCTGATGAGATAACAATCCTTGGCAAGGTTTTTGGAAAAGAAGAGAAGGCTCAGTCGGTCATTTCTGCAATTGAAGAGAGGAAAGAGTTCATCCTGGGTAGGACCAGAGATATTAGTGATACAGAGAAAAAGAGTGTTCTGATATTAGGTCTTTCACCAATGCACCGGACTGAAACAACTGCCGGAATTGCATGGGGCCTGAAAACACCAGAGTCATTCATGATTGAGAAAATTGTGAATGGGAAAAATGCATTCCGGTCAGATACGAACGGGTTCCAGGTTATTAGTTATGAACAGATCCTCGCCACTGATCCGGATGCAATAATTCTAGGGACTGCAGCCTGGTATTCACCACCAGGAGAACTCTATGATGCACCGTATTATGAAAAATTACGGGAACTTCATGCAGTCAAAGAACAAAATGTTGCAGTATTCCCATACGAACCCCGTAATGGAGCGAGAAGACTTGAGTTTCCGGTGGATCTCATGGTAACAGCAAAAACGACATATCCGGAATTATTTGAGGATGTTGACCTGAAGGATTGGACGAAGACTTTTTATCAGGATGTCTTCGGTGTTGATTCATCGATGGCTGAAAAATTATGGTCCGCACAACTGATGAACTATAATGAATAACAATTTCTTTTTTTCTAAGTCTTAACCTGTAAATTACTCTATGAAACAAAATGGTCTGATTAGTAATGGAACAGAGATGAATTCATGTTGCAGGACAAAAAATTGGAGTGTTTCCTGTTCCATTCCCTTGAATTTGTTGATAAGGTATTATCACTGGCACACCATCATGACAATGAACATCGGCTTTAACTCCATAAACTTCTGCAATATTCTCCGAAGTAAGAACATCACAGGGTTTTCCTGCTGCATGAATACTTCCCTTTTTCATGAGAATTATCAGGTCGGAAAACCGTGAAGCCATATTGAGATCGTGAACTGCCATGAGGGTAGTGATGTGCTCTTTTTCAACCAGGTCTGATACTATTCTCATGACATCCAGCTGATGCCAGATATCAAGATTGGACGTCGGTTCATCCAGGAGCATCAGGTCTGTCTCCTGCACCAGTGCCCGGGCTATGAGGACTTTTTGTTGTTGACCGCCGGACAATTCATTAAAGGAATGAAGTGCAATATCTTCAAGGCCCAGCAGGGATATAACGTCCCAGACTCGTTCTTCATCTTCACCAGAACTTGCCCATCCAAGATGAGGTCTTCGACCCATGAGGATCATATCAAAAACAGAATGTGGAAAGATCCGAACCGAACTTTGCGGGACATATGAAATCTTTTTTGCAAGATCCCTCCGGTTAAATGATGAAACGGTTACCCCATCAACAGTGATATCACCTTTTTTCGGGTTTAAAATCCGGTCTACACATTTGATAAATGTAGATTTTCCTGATCCATTTGGTCCCAGGATAGAGACCAGGTTTCCTTTTGGAATTTCCATGCACATCCCGGAAAAAACCGGGGTTGACTCATAGGCAAATTCCAGGTTTTGAACCGAGAGTTTTATGTTCATTGCCAGAACTCCTTTCGTTTTCCTTTCAATACCAGGTACAGGAAGAACGGTACTCCAAGAAGAGCGGTCATAATTCCTGTTGGAATGATAGTAGGCCCGATAATGTTCATTGCCACAGCGTCTGCACAGATAAGAAGACATGCTCCCAATATTCCAGAAGCAGGAATCAGGATACGATGATCCGTTCCGATAAGCATCCGGGCCATGTGGGGAGCAACAAGACCGATAAACCCGATGGTCCCGGTAAAGCAGACGATCGTCGCAACGAGAACGGATGAAACCATCATGGTAACCATTCTTACCCGGTTTGCATTTACTCCAAGACTGAGCGCTGAGTCATCTCCGATTGTCATCAGGTTCAAATCCCTGGCCTTTGATAGAAGGATAGGAGTACATATGACAAATATCGCAACAAACAGTCCAAATTTACTCCAGGAAAATGCAGAAAGATCTCCCATTCCCCAAAGAGACATGAGCCGGAGTTGTTCATCATTTGCAAAGTACGCCATGAGCTGAGACAGGGATGAAAACAGGTAATTCACTGCAATCCCTGCAAGAATAAGTGTTTCTGAGGTTGCTCCCTTCAAGGCTGCAAGTGACACAATAAAAAGCGAACAAAGCATTGCAAATAAAAATGCATTTGCTATCAGGAGATATTCTCCGCCAATAATCGCGACTCCGAATACTGCAGCAATGGCGACGCCAAAATGTGCTCCGGATGAGATTCCAAGGGTAAAAGGGCTGGCGAGAGGGTTTTTCAGGACGGCCTGCATGACACAGCCACAGATGCCAAATCCAAATCCGGCAAAAATCCCGCCAATGATTCTTGGAAACCGGATATTCCAGACAACCTGCTCAAACACTTCATCCATGTTGAAGATTCCGGGCAAATACCGTGCAAGGAGTGTTTCATATACCTGGGGTATGGTCATCCCAAGTGGGCCCAGAGTAATGATATAGGCAACAGCAAAAGTGATGAGGAGGACTATTCCGGTGAGAAATGCAATTTTTCTCCCTAACAATCTCCGATATTCTTTTTGAACTTTAATGAGTTTTTCACTTCGTTTCTGCCGGTGATTCTTTGCAGCTTCAGAGACAGGTTCGTAGCTTGAATTCATTCGGCACGATTCTCCTTCTCCCACCAAATCCTGGCACGCCATCCGTTTCGTTGCATAACCAGGTGGCCATCATCAGTGTGTGTAAGTTTTTCTGATAAGTGCTCTTTTAGAATAGGTATCTCATCAGGGCTGATATCTCCCCTTTCTGCCCACCAAGAGACTGCTTCCTCCAGGTTTTCATATCGGTGTTCTGTCCGGGTGGGGTGAACCTCGATATTTGCATAGATGCCCATGTCATGCAGAACTTGTGCAATAAAGATGTAATCCGGCCAGAATCCCTTATCATTCTCTCTTCCAAGACGACTTTTCAATTCCGGATCCATCTGATGCCGCTCCGGACCTGCAAACCAGAGTATATGAACTGCTTTTCCGGCTGCTTCATCGAGTTTTTTAAGGCCATCTGCCAAGTCCGGAAACCCTAGTGAGTTTGAAGCAAAAACTACATCATGTACTGGAATATCCTCACCAATCTTTACATCTTCCCACCGTTTCCTGACGATGGTATAGTTGGAAAGGCCTGCATCCTCCATACTTTTTTCGAGATATGATGCCATTTTGGCTGATGGCTCAAGAGCAGTAAGGTGGGCTGCACATTTAGCCATCGGAACTGCAAATCTCCCTGTTCCGGCTCCCATATCAAGGACGGTATCAGAATTGGTAAGGTTAAGAGAAGGGATTACTTTTTCTGCTTCGTTGTTTCTGGACACTGCTTTAAAAAAAGAATGGGCCCGTTTGTCCCAGTCAACTCCCTCTGATCTTTTTCTCTGATGGAGAATTCGCCAGAGTTCGTTGTAATTGATAATAGTGTTCATGTGCTCTGGGTATTTGGAAACTGCAGGTAATCCATGTACTCTGAGAATACACCATCTACTCCGAGGAATTCTTTCATAATTGCATTACCCTCTGCTTCAAAGTTAATGTCCTTGAATTTTTCCGGGTAGAGAAGTTTTGCAATATAGAACATGTTAATCAGGTTCCGGTCATGGGGAGAACCACGGCAGTTTGGATAGAAGGTATTGTAGACCTTTCCCTCCTTCACTGCTTTGATTGACTGAAGTTCTGGTGCTTTCAGGATGAAATCAACCCCTGAATCTTCAGGTGTGCTGCAGGCGACTAAAATTACATCCGGATTCCAGGCGATAATCTGTTCAATTCCTACATTTACATTCCCATCAGCAGCATCTTTTGCAACGTTAATACCGCCGGCAAAGGTAAGAGGTTCATATTTGTTGTCAGTACGAGTGAAGTCTCTCCCTTCTTTGGCATCATAGAATCCTTTCATTGCCCCACGGGTAGCGAAATATACCTTTTTCTTTTCGCTTTCCGGGATAGTGCTTGAGATATCGGTGACTTTCTTTACTTCACCGTCGATGAATGAATTCAGTGCTTTGGCTTCCGTCTCTTTTCCAAGAACATTACCTACCGCGGTAATATGCTTCTTTATTCCATCAATGGTATAATCTGGAGCTGCAACAAAGACCGGGACACCAACATGCTCCTGGACCTCATCTGCTTCTTTATCTGATGACATCAGGATTATATCCGGAGTTAAGGATGCCATCTGCTCCTGGTTCATTGTATACCTGGTATTGGTTACCGGAAGGTTGTCAAGACCCCCTGGTGTAACTCCTTGCCAGCAGGCTTCACAGATTGTTTCATTGTTTGAACCCATGGGACAGACACAACCACCGGTTTCAACTGTGCATTCATCTGATGCAACCAATTTGTCTCCGTCACCAAGAGCGATTACAATTCGTGAGTTATCTGGATTATTGGTAATTATCCGTTCAATTGGTTTTTCAATGGTGATTGTTCGGCCTGCCAGGTCAGTCACCGTTCGCGGATATGAATCATCTGCAAAAACCGGCTGGAATGACAATGCGATAACAAGAAATGCCAGTAATGGCATCAAATATTTAAAATTTATTTTCATGATACACCGAATGAATTGTGTGATTTCGAATATTTTTTAGAAATCACTATGTGCTATTTTATTTCTCATCAAATAAAGTATGCGAAATTGTATTTTTGTTGTACTAAAGTTTGTAAAAAAAATTTTATGTAATAATTAATTGTAATTGAAGAATTTTTATTTGATTGCATTGTTTCCTTCATCATCCATACCAATGTCCTAAATTTTTTCCGGATAGAGTATTTTTGAAAAATAGAGTAAGTATGCCCGTTTTCGGGAATGGTGTTCTCCAGCAGCATTGGAAAAAACATTAAGTAATGTATCATTCTTGATTGTTTTTATTGATCGAATATTCGGAGTATAAACATGAAATTACCCCTGCCGACCTTCAAGGTGGGGGTGTCTCCAAGATTAGGTCCGGATACCTGGTAAATGCCTGCAAAAAAGGGTTATTTTTTTACTGAAAAGAAATGAGATGTAAGAATAAGTGTTCCTGTAGCAAAGCACACAATTATCAGTACATCGGCAGGGAGCAAAAACTGACCCTCCCCCAGGATAATGTGACGCATAATATCAACCCCGTAAGTCAGCGGATTACAATAACTGATTGCTTTCAGCCATTCAGGTGCATTGGTGAGCGGCCATAAAGCCCCGCTTAAAAAAAAGGTGGGCATGATGATAAATCCCATAATCCCCTGAAAACCCTCCGAACTCTGGATTGAAGAAGCAAACGCGAGTCCAAACCCGTTATACCCAAGAGAGATCAAAAACATTACCGGAATTACCAGGATAATCTGTATTGCTGAGAGGTGAATTCCTACAATAAACGCGAGCAGGAGAATAAATACTCCTTCAATAATAGCGGTAGTTGCTCCACCAAGTGCTTTTCCAATTACAATTGATATTCGGGATATCGGGGCGACCATGATCTCCTTTAAAAAACCAAAATCCCGATCCCAGATGATGGAGATTCCTGACCGGATTGAGGTCATTAAAAGCGTCATTCCTATAATCCCCGGAAAAATAAATGCTGAATAACCGTTACCCATGATACCCATCCGGACATTAATTCCCATCCCTCCGCCAAATACAAAAAGCCAGAGAACCGGTGTAACCAGTGAACTTGCAATACTGACTCGTTCCCGGGAGAATTTTGTCATTTCACGAAGCCATATGGTGTATATGGCTTTGATCTCTTTGTTCATCGTCTCCTCCTGCTTTTCCGGTACTGTGAAGTGAAATTATCATCCTCTTCTTTTCGAATCTCTTTTCCGGTGTAATGTAAAAAGACGTCATGCATTGAGGATTCATGAATACTAATATGGTCTATCTCAATACCCGCTTCTCTTGCAATGTCAAAGATCTCCTGGACAATATTTCCATTATGGATGACCTGTACCTCAAGCAGTCCGGATTCAGTTGAGACTTTACAAATCCGGGGATTATCTGATAGTAATGATGCAAGAATCTCCGGTGATTTCATATTAAAACTGATTTTTTCGCCTTGTAAATCCTGTTTCAGGTTTCCAGGTGTATCCCGGACGATTATTTGTCCTTTATCAATAATTGCAACCTCATCACAGAGCAGATCTGCTTCATCCATGTAATGGGTAGTGAGCAGGACTGTCAGATCTCCTTTCTTTTTCCGGGTAAGTTCCTGAATATATGACCAGATATGTTCCCTGGTCTGAGGATCAAGTCCGATTGTTGGTTCATCAAGAAAAAGGATATGCGGATGATGTAGAAGTCCCCGTGCCATCTCAAGACGACGTATCATTCCTCCCGAATATGTTCTCACGAGATCGTCTGCCCGGTCGGAGAGTTCAAGAAGGGCGAGGACTTCATCAATCCGGCCTGCAATTTTGTCTTCCGGTACATTATAGAGCATGGCATGAAATTTCAGGTTCTCTCGTCCGGTAAGCCGATCATCAATACTAATGCTCTGAAAAACGATCCCGATACTTTGTCTGACTTTTTCTGATTCTGTGAGAATATCATATCCATTGACCGTAGCAGTGCCGGATGTCGGGTTTAATATGGTACAGAGCATGGAAAGGAGCGTACTTTTTCCGGCTCCGTTAGGGCCGAGAAGCCCGAAGATGGTACCTTTGTGAATGGCTAGATTCAAAGAATTAACTGCTGTTAGGGTTCCGAATTGTTTGGTCAGATTGTATGTCTGAATTGCAACCATAGTATCAAAAAATTACTGATTATTCATAATCAGTGATCACTACATAAATATCATGATTCACCTCTCCCGAATGTACATCCAAAAATCAAAATATTTAAAACAAAAAAAGAAGAATCAGGCTCCGGAAATCAGGATTGAGCAACAAAAGAATTCAAATAATTAAATCCTAAATCAGCATGAGAAACATTAACGAAACCATGGGTTGAAATATGTTGGTTCAATTCATCTGCTGAAATTCGCATGTGTAAAGGAGGACCAAAATCCAGATTTTCCTTATTACATTCAATTATTGCCAGTTTCCCTTCTGGTTTTAACACACGTTTGATCTCCCTGAGCAACATTGGAAGAGCCTGATTCAGGTCAAGACTATGTAGAACTGTCGAGATTAAACAGATATCAATGCAACTGTTTTCAAATGGCAGAGGATTTCGGATATCATTGACGACTGCATGGATATTTTCAAGGCCTTCTGTTTTTGCTCTTTCCATGAGAGCATGAACAAGCCCTTCCTGTATGTCTGTAGCAAAAACAGTCCCACTCCTGCCCACTTCAGTACCTGCCCGGATTGCATAATCCCCGGTGCCACACCCGATATCAAGAAATGTATCACCTTCTTTGAGGTTTAATTCCCTGAACACCAGGTCTGGATCCTGCATCCAGTAACTGCTCGGACCCCTTCCTCTCCGATGTCCCGGACCTGGTCTTGTCATTGAACCTTTACAAATATTGGCATCATTCATGTGATATTTCTCCTCTTATACCGGTTCCTTGAGATATCCATGTTCCCGGAGGTTTAGTTCAACAATTCCCTGTCCGTTTACTTCCTGTAATTTCCCGCTGCACATAAAACACATATTCCGCATCAGTCCACGTTTCCGGGTTTTTGTCTCCATTACCTCTTCTCCACATTCCGGACATACCATGGTGCCGGTAATGGGTGCCCGTTCAGGAATTACCGGGATAACCCGCTCGGATGCAAATAATTTTTCAAAGGGGTATTTAATGATTGCAAATGCTGCTTCACGCCCCTTTTCCCTGAACAATTTTTCTTCTTCCTTTGTTCCCTTTCTTTTCATGATTACTTTATCCATAAGCGGATAAAATTCCGGAACATCTTCATTGATTAATGTCCTGAAATCCGGGAGCAGGCGAACACGGACTCCTTCTTTTTCGTTCCGGGATACAAACGTAACCGCATGTTTTCCAAGATCCCGGTAAATGAGTGAATTATTACCAAGAGTGCATCCTGAAACTGCCTGCACCCCATCTGCAAAACAGGCGTTAACCTCAATAATCGCCAGGAGGTTCTCCATGATTCCATCGGAATCAAGACTGTCTTTTTCCAAAAGACTGAGACCATATAACGAAGCCATAACACCGAGAGCACTTCCCGGACAATAATGCCCATGGATCTCGGCTGTTTTTATCAGGCATGATGCTGCATCTCTCTTCTGAATTGCTTCTTTAAAGGCTGCTCTTGGATCGGTTTTGAGTTTTTCAATCATCTCTTTGCTCATTATACCAGAACAAAAATCAGATTCTTTCTTATAATTTCGGGGTTTTACCATTCATTTACCTCTTTTTATGAATGAAATTCAGACATGATTTTTTTCATCCAGTCAGGAATAATCACCCCTTCCTGGGGAAACAATACTGGCACATATGGTTTGATATCAAGTACCGGGCTGTTATTGATGGCATCAAGACCGGATACATACAATCTTTTTTCTTCTTTTTTCACCAGTTTTACTACCGTCATTAAAACCGGGTTTGGCCGAGCAGGGCTGTAGGTTGCATAAACACCCTGTTTTGGATAGTTAGTAAGGCCAGCCGGGTGAGTGATTTTCATTGCCCTTCCGGAATCGGTGACCTCATGTCCCCAGTACAGGATCATGATATGTGAGTATTCTTCAACACCCTCAAGAAGTTCGGAAAATTCTTCATCAAGAATGATCTCGGAAATCCGGACATCAGTCTCTGTCATATCTCTCATAGCAGATGTACATGCCTGGTTATGCTGTAGTCCATCCGCTCCAACAACCAGCGGTGGGGCAAGGAGATCATTTTTCACTATTCCAACGGGTTTTATACAAATTTCATAATTAGTCAAGGTGTTATTTGTCATAGTTTCAGGTATTTTTGGATTATTTATCTGAAAAAGTTTTTCAAAAATGTGTCAGATTTTTTTTATCTCATCAAAAGATTTCTGTAAAATTTCAATTGCTTTTTGCTGCTTTTCGGGAGGCAGGTCTTCCACGTAAAACCTGATATCCATCATGAAATTGATAAAAGTAAATTTTTCTTCACCAAATATTTCCCGATGGAGTTTTTTGAAGAAAGTGACCCTGGTTTCAGCTTCGTCTTTTTTCTCTTTCAGGGTATGATGCATCATTCTTCCTTCTTCTGTGAGTTCAAAGGTGATTTTTGATCTTTTTCCTATCTCTTTTACCTGAATGAGGCCTTCCTGCTCCAATGATTTTAAAAGTGGATACAGTGTCCCTTTATTTGGCACCCAGGTATTGTCGGTTGTCTCACTTATCTCCTTTAACAGTTCATATCCAGATTGTGGTTTTTTCTCCAATAAATGGAGAACGAGTAGAGTAAGCAATCCTCTTTCCTTTCCATCCTCCGGAGCAAATTTCCAGATATTTTTCATGATAAACACATGTTGGATTTTTCATTCATTATGTCTAACGGTTGATAAAAATACGGTTAATATCAAACCGTTATAATTACATTGGGAGTCGATATCTATAACTGTTTCTCATTGTGTGAGAATTTTTTAAAATATCACAAGCTTTTTTCAAAAAATGTATTGATTCCTGGCTTTATTATGAACTACGGACATTTATGGAAAAAATCATTTTTTATTCTGGATAGCATCAGTGACTTTTTTTACCTGTTCAGGTGAGAATTTTCTTCCTTCTTTCTTTTCTATGCCGAGATCGGTGACCAGAACATGATGATTCACTTCCAGTCCTGCCTGAAGAGCAATTTTCTTTGCACACGCCATATTACATCCGTCAATCGCCACGATTTTTTCTGTTCCTTGTAATCGGTTTTGGATAATCTCCGGATTTAACGCAAGGAGGGCAGTACAGTAATATTGTCCGTATTCTTCATCTGCCAGAGCAATTGCTGCCTGGTTTGTGATTTGTCCGGTATTTGCCTGACCGCAGCATGGGATAAGTATGTGTTCTGCACTTGTTTTCGTGCCAGGTTCCTCTTTTGTATTCATAAAATTTTCTCACATTGATAGAATTTTGTTCAAATTCTCTTTTTTTTCCTAAAAATTTACAGGTAGTAGAGGAATGATTCTACCTTGCTTTCATCATGCTCATTTCTTGTCCCATCAAATGTCAGATTCAGGATTGGTTTCTGATGATCAGAATCAAATCCTTTATGAAGGGTATTGAGCAGAATTCCTGTATTCTCGTACATTGATGAGAGAGTAATGACTCCGCTTACTGATGCTGGTAACCCGAGGACTTTTGCTTCCCGGTACCTGCCAAATGCACCGGCATAATACCCGGTGGATGCATCTGCAAGCCTGATAAGATCATCTGCCTTTTCTTCGTAAGGGCTGAATTCTCCAAGTACCTGATGTATCTGGCTCATGTAGTCCTCAAGAACTGAGAGTTTCTGTAAGAGTGTTTTTGTTCTCTCGTTCCCATACTGGAGAATATAATCTTTCCAGGTCTGCCAGAGATATTCACTTAATGGTGCATACATGATCCTGGCGGATTTATTTTCAATCTCACTTAGAATCTGACTATTAAGCACATCATTGTAGAGAACCAGGGGTTCACCTATGGCAAGCACGGTTTTTTCCGGCGGTGCAGATTGGAGGATCATTGAAATCTCCCAGGCTATTGTTTTGAGGGAATGAATATCCAGTTCATTCCTCTGTATCATGCCTTTTATCTGGTTCAGGTACCGTGCCCGGTCAGATACCGGAGTAGTCAGAACAAGGTCTCCGGCAATCAGGATAACATAGAGGGAATTGAGAAAATCTTCATCCTCGTATATGATATCTTCAATGTATGGAGATTCTATTCCGATGTGAGAAAGCCCCTCTTCATCAAGAACGGTCCGGATAAATCGGTTGTACTGCCCATCTGCTTCCGCCCCTTCGCTTTGGGGGATAAACAGGATTTTAGAATTTTCATCTGTATTTCGTATACCCGGAATATTCAGAGCATCGCCAAGAAGGGCCGCCATTGAGAAATATTCATTGGTTATGGTGTGTTTTCTTCCATCATCAATTGATTTCTCACTGGTTGGTGAAAAGAGGTGTGCCCGCACTCCTTTTTTATTCAGAAATTCACAGAAGAGTCCGGAATATGGATAGAGATCTGGCAGATAATATTCGGACGAACTGGAAAATCCAAGCCCGTTGGTTGTTATCTTTGTTTCAGGATGAGGAACATGTGCCGGATAAGAACTCATATCTTCTGCCGGTTTTGATGGAATGTGATTCAGACTGTTTACAAATGCCTCAAGTCTTGTTACCACTCCAACTCCGGATGAGTGTTCATCAACTTCTATGTTCAGGTATGGCTTATCTCCCATTATCTCCTTGAAATAGTGGGTGAAAACCGTATCCGGGCCACATCCGTGATGGGTTAGAAAGATAGCATAGAGGTTTGGGTGCTGTTTTACTACCTGTGCAGCTTCAAGAATATGCTGACCAAATGGCCAGAACATGTTCGGGTGCTCTTTGGAAATGTCACATTCCGGAATATTATAAAATGCCAGGGTGTTAAATCCCATCTCTTTTAATTTTCCCGGTATTCCAAGGTTTAAAACCGGATCAGCCACGCCATAAGTTTTGGATATCAAAACAAAGACCTTCTCATCAGGTTTAAGATTACTCACTATCTCTTTACCTCGTTTTTCAAGACGACTTTCAAAATCCTTAAATGCCTTCATACCTTGTTGAAGGGCTTTTCCTGTTTGTTCAGGTGTCCGATCAAGTAACGTGCCAAGGTTCATGAAACTTTTTTTCATGAATCCCTCCCCAAGGCTGAATCCGATGGTGGGTGAAAGCAGTTTTATTCCCTTTTTGTCTAGTTCCATGGCTCGGTTGACCAGTTTGAATGCAAGCTGCATGTATGGGCATCCAAAATCCTGCCTGGTATGAGAACCCGGGTGGAGAACGGTGTAAAGATCAGGGAAGAAGATGTAATCTACTTTTTTCTCAACCAGTTCAGCAACATGTCCGTTGATAAGTTTTATCGGGTAACAGGTCTCGTCAAGAGAATAATCCTGTCCAAGCCAGATGGTCTTTTCACTGGTTGGATCTGAAAGGATGACATTATAGCCAAGTTCGCGGAAAAAGGCATTAAACATCGGGTACATCCCATAGGTGAACAGTGCCCGGGGAATTCCAATGGTTTTTTTATGTGGATCAAGAGTTCCGTCATAGCCTTCAAAGATAAGATCGGCAACCATATCCTCAAAATCAGAACCCGTGACCTGCTGCACGGATTCTTCTTTTTCTTCCCCTATAGGTACGCTTTGATAAAATCCTTTAAAAGTACTCTTCTTTGATCCCATCTCTTCGCTGGTCAGGATTGCTGCTCCATACGCTCCGGTTACACTAAAGAACGGGGGAACAATCACTTCTTTTCCGGTCAAAGCACGGAATGCATTGATAATTCCCTGGTTGTAGGCGATTCCTCCCTGAAGGAAGATCCGGTTCCCTATTTTTTTCTGTCCTACTACCCGGTTCAGATAGTTTTTCACAATGGAATAACAAAGGCCGGATATGATATCTTCATTACTTGTTCCATTTGCCAAGTGTGCAGCAATACTGGTCTCGATGAATACCGTGCATCGTTCGCCCAGATAGACCGGATTTTTACTGGTAAGGGCTCTTTCTCCGAATCCATCAAGGGGAATATCGAATTTTTTTGATTGTTCTTCGATAAATGATCCGGTACCTGCAGCACAGATTTTATTCATCTGAAAATCGGAGACAACACCATTTTTCAGGCTGATAAATTTGGAATCCTGACCGCCAATTTCAAATACGGTATCTACATAAGCATCAATGGTCATGGCTGCTTTTGCCTGGGCGGTTATCTCATCTTTAATAATATCAGCACCGAAAAGCCTGGAAATCATATATCTTCCAGAACCAGTTGTTCCAGCTCCGATAACCCTTACTTTATCTCCAAATTCATCTCCCAGTTCTGCAAGTCCGGTGCTGACTGCATGTACCGGATCTCCAAGAGTTCTCAGATACCGGTATGCAATAATTTCATTTTTTTTGTTAATAAGAACCAGATTGGTACTGGTTGAACCGATATCTATCCCAAGATAACAGTCAGTTTTCACTTCTTCTAAAGGAATGGGGACACGTGTGTGTTTGTTGCTAATATCATTCTGTCCGAACTTATCTAGAGCTGGCAGGGTAAGATCAAGGTTTTCATGTGAATAAAAGGCATCTTCCTGTGAAAGGATAGTTTGGAGCTCATCGTATGAGATGTTGAGATTATTTTGCCTGGCGATAATTGCAGTACCGATTGCAGCTGCATTTTCACTAAAATCTGAAACGATGAGGTCATTTTTAGTAATATTCAGGATTTCTTTCAGGGCATTGACAATCGCTCCGTTCTGAGCTACACCACCGGCAAAAAACAGGGGTTTTGTAATGGGTAGTTTTTTCATTACCGCCCCACGGTAATTTCTGATCAAAGCATAGGCCAGACCCTGCAGTATGTCTTCAACCGATACTCCTTCCTGCTGGTGGTGGATGATATCTGTTTTTGCAAATACGCTGCATCTTCCTGCAATCCGGGGGATTGTACTGCTTTTTGCTGCATATATTGCATAATCTTCAATTGAGAGGTTCAACCGTGAGACCTGCTCTTCCAGAAATGATCCGGTTCCTGCAGCACAATTGGAGTTCATTGAAATTTCTATGCCTGATTTGTCCAATTTGGTAAATCCGGTGATATATCTGGCGGTCTGTCCTCCGATATCAATGATTGATCTGACTGAGTCATCCAGGCAAAGACTCCCTTCAAGAAGTGCCGAGACATCATTGACATGATGAATGGTTTGTTCCTTGGAGATCCACTTTGATTCACTGCCGGTTACTGCTCCGGTTGTGATGCATGAAGGGGAATACTGGCTTTCCAGGGTTGCAAGCATTTGTTTAAGTGTCTCTTTGATTTTTCCCTTATGAAGGACATAATCACCATAAACCGGTTTTAGAATTCCGTTTACGAGACTAATCTTTATCGATGAGTATCCGATGTCAATTCCGATACTAAAATGTTCAGGTAGCATTTTTGTTCCTTTGATTTCCGGATTGTCCGGATATGGTTTCATACTTGGTTTAGTTTCACTCATATTTGCCTCTGAATAGTAAACCACGAATTTTGGGTTTTTTTGCATAGTTTGCATTTTTTTTTGGTAAACCAAAATGGTGATATTTAGGCCATTCCCAATTGAACCTGAATCCATGATTCAGGATCATACTTGTTTCTCAACGGTTAGATTTCAACTAATAATTATGGGTGCTCATGGCATATTTAGATAGTTCCCAAAAAATTTTCGATGATGGGGGTTTACCCGAAATTTATATCCCGGAGAACTATGGGCATTTTCAGTGTGATTGGTACACAGAAGGTGTGAAGGCAATTGATGGAGAGAAAAGAATTTTATGCGGTAAAAAAATTCAGGAATGCCACTATTTACGGGAAAACCTTCAAGCTGCGTTCCATGAAGGAGTGAAGCAAGTAGTTATCTCCTTCTCTTCAACTGTATTTTATTCAACTTTTTTTTAACAAAGTATAATAAACTTGAATGACAACAAAATACGGATGAATCGGAAAAAGATTATCATAATAACATTGATTATTTTGTTATTAACGATAGGTATCACATCAGCCCAAGAAGGGTACCCTAGGACGGTGAAGGATTTCTATGGAAATGAAATAGTATTAGATAAAGCCCCCGAAAGAGTCGTCACTTCGGGATTGGAATATCTTGCTTACTTAGGCAAAGATGTAGTCGACAGAGTCATATGGTCTTCTAAAAGTAGCGATTCCCCCACCGACATGGCTATCACTGAAATCTTTGGAACAGAGGACATTTGCACAATGGAAGGATCCATGATAACCATGGTTGAACAGATCATTGCAAAGAAACCTGATCTTGTCCTTATTGGTGATAGCAAAACCAGCGAGGAAGATCGTGCAGAGTTTAGGGAAAAAATGAACGCCGCTGGCATTCCGGTCTACTTTTACACCTGTCAAAGCAATCTTTTCAGTAATTCTAAGGAATGCCTGGAAGTCAATCTCCTTCCCATCTCTGAAATTTTCGCAAAAGAAGATAGGGCTCATTATTTGATAGATCTCATTGACGAAGGGACAAAGAATCTTGAAACAATGCTCCAAAAATCAGACATACCCGAAACAAAGAATGTGTACGTTGCTGGAGGGGCAGGCAAATCAAGACCCAATTTCCTTGGTTCTTCGCCTGCAACGTACCATCCCCTGCTCTATCTTGATGATTACGTGCACAATATTATGTACGACATCACTGACGAAGAATATCTTACGATGGAATTCGAAAAATTGTACCAATATGAGGAAGAAGAGGGCAAGATTGATGTTATATTTATCAGTCTGGGATGCTGGGATAATTTCAAGGAATTATGGCATAAAGATCCCAATAAATTCAATGTATTAACCCCTTTCAAAACCGGTGAAGTATATGTAGTGACAGACTGGTTTCCCCGAGCATATATGTGTCTCGGTGGAGCGTATCTTCTTGCATCTAATCTCAATCCGGAAGCTCTAGAAGATTTTGATGTGAACAATTACGTCCGGACACTTATGAATGAATTCTATGGAGATGAGCAGGCAGGTGGCATTGTATATAACAAGGTAGTTGAGTATCTTCAAGATAAAACCGGACAGGATATTCAGTTATTCGGAAAAGTGAATTTGGCTAAGGTGTAGAGAACGTGAACCTTTCATCCATCTCAAAAAAAAAATCAAAAGAAGAAAATGATGAGAGGGGGAACTCGAATCCATACCTTTTTTTCAAAGCCAAAAAAAAGATTATAATACTTATTCTAATTGCTGCATCTATTGTAGTGAGCCTGATCTCTCTTGGGATGGGTGCTTATTCTATGTCTGTTTGGAAAGTCATTGAAACATTACTGTTTAACAATGACTCCGTTTCCGGAGTAGTAATTTGGGATATTCGGCTACCTAGAATTTTTGCTGCAGTGATTGTAGGATCTGCACTTGCGATATCGGGATCGGTAATGCAATGTATATTACGAAACCCTCTTGCATCTCCGTACACTCTTGGGATTTCTAATGCAGCAGCATTTGGAGCAGCTATGTCCATAGCAGCATCATACATGAGTTGGTTTAATGAAACGTGGTTGGAAGATGCACTCAACAGTATATATGGAATGTCTTCATTTGCCTTTTTATTCTCTATGCTCACTGTTGGGATAATAGTCATATTATCCAAAAAATCAGAATTTGCTCCAGAAAGCATTATCCTCGCAGGTGTGGCTATGGGATCAATTTTTGGAGCTGCTTTGTCTTCTTTGCAGTATTTTGTTGATTCTGAAACTCTCCAGGCAATCGTTTTTTGGCAGTTCGGGGATCTATCCAAAGCTACTTGGAGTGATCTCAGCCTTGTATTAATTTTTTTGTTGTTTATCACTTCCTTTTTTATCTACCACCGACTTGATTATAATTCAATAGAAGCAGGGAGCGACATCGCAAAAAGTCTGGGGGTGGATACGCAAAGACTTACCATTCTTTCAATGTTATTCGCATCCGTGTTAGCAGCAATTTGTGTTGCTATGGCAGGTATCATCGGATTCGTTGGATTACTGGGCCCCCATCTCATGAGAAGGCTCATCGGTGGAGATTATAGGCAATTACTTCCTGCTTCAATGGTAATGGGGTCTTTAATTCTTCTATTATCTGATGCCATAGGAAGGATTCCATTCGAATCACCGATACCTGTCGGTATTATTACATCTCTTTTAGGAGGACCTATGTTTCTGTATATCTTGGTAAAAAAAGATTGGAGGGGACGTAAATAGGAATAAAAGTTGAATCTCTTGAATTTTCTTACGGAAGAAGGAGGATTTTGGATGATATTTCGTTCATGGTGGAAAAAGGAGATGTGGTTTCGGTACTCGGCCCCAATGGAGCTGGAAAGACTACTTTAATAAAAAATATTTGTAGAATTCAGAATCCTGACAGTGGTTTCATTTTTATTGATGATACCAACATACATAATTACAAAAAAAGGGAATTTGCAAAACGTGTTTCATATGTTCCCCAGCAAATCGTCCCTTCTTTCATGACAGTTTTCGATTCAATTCTAATCGGGAGAAGGCCTCACATTAATTGGGCAGTAACAAAAGAAGACGAGGACATGGTATGGGACGTAATCAGATTATTCTCTATGGAAAAACTAACTCTTACTTATCTAAATCAATTAAGCGGCGGAGAGTTACAAAAAGTTCAAATAGCTCGTGCTGTTGTACAAAACACAGATGTTATAATACTGGACGAGCCAACAAATAACCTGGATGTAGCAAATCAACACGCTATGCTTGCTATGATACGATCCATTGTTAAAAAAAATAATGCATGTGCTGTGATGATAATGCATGACATTAACATGGCTCTTTATTATTCTGATAAATTTGTGTTCATGAAGGATGGTCAAGTTGTTAATTGTGGGGATAAGAATATCGTCACCCCTGATCTCGTTAAAGAGATTTATGGAATTGAATCAAAAATAATGTACAATTCCGGAATGCCCATTGTGGTTGCTAAAAAAAGTGATTTCAATAATGAAGAAAAATTGAATGAAATTGGCTGGATTAAAAAAAAGTGATAAAGACAGGGATAACTTCAATGTGATGAGAAAAGATGTTTGACAATCATATATTCAGTCCATTAATTACAGTTTCTAATTTAGTAATCATTTTCCGTTGTAAATGTATTTTACCTTATAATGACAAATAGTTGATAATTTTTTAGTGAACTTTATTTTATCTGAACCACCTGTTCTGATTGAATATGAGTATTATTTAGCTAATTTTTATCATGGAAAGGATTCCTAAAATGGAGGTGTAAACCTTTTGAAAACAGAAGAAATTAGGAGAATTTTTTTTTTAGTTCCGGGTTTTACAATTTTCTTCGATACAGTCAATAAACGAAATAAGTTTACCGTATGAATCCTGTGAGAGTCCATGCTCCATCATGCAGGCATCACGGTTTGCAATGATGGAATCAACTCCGGCAAGTTCCAAAAGCCTTCGGATTGCATGATGTGACTTAAGTGTCCGTTCTGCTATCTGTATTCCTTCCGGTGTTAACGTCACGCCGCCATACTTTTCATAATTTACATACCCTGCTTCCTGGAGTTTTTTAAAACGTTCAGTCACTGTCGCAGGAGAAATAATCAGAGCACCTGCGATGTCACGGGATTTGGCATATCCCTTTTCCAATGAGATCTTATAAATTTCTTCGAGCAGGTCTTCATTTCGTGGTGATACTTTTTTTATGGTCATAATGTATCCTTTTTTGTTTTTGACAGTCAATAATCGGTAAACCTTGTAATGGAGGAGTTTCATTTTAGGTATTTTGGTTGGGTTTCGTCTTATGGTTTTAATTAAACGGTTATATTCTAACTTTTAATGAGTATTTGAAATTGGTAAATAATAAACCTTTCCGAAATTGTTTTGATGAACCTGAAAAGCCTAAAATTGTTGAATATTCACTGGCAATCGAGTTGATAAGAAGTTGATATTATGCTATAATATATATTAATTACTCGCAAGAAAAGGATAAATAATTTTAATCTTTACGTCATATCTTTTATCTCGAAAAATCGTTCTCCTGATTTCAATGTTCGATTATTCGAATTTTTATAGTAATTAATTTTTAAGGGATACAATGAGTACGCATATTATTGAAGAATTATTGTCTAATCTACCAAAAAAAGATGTTCCTGTCCGTTCGGTGATGGTGGGTGTTCACTGGACTACTGTTTGCAGTACCCATTGCGGTCTGGCAACAACTTTTGTCCCGGATAAACCCCATGATCACACCACTCATGTCCGGAATGTTGGGAATCTTCACCGGAAAAGTGCACAGGAACTGGCACAATATGCCCTTTCTGAAAATACCATGGAGGCAGGAATTGGAATTGCTGCGATTAATTCACTGATGGAGTATCAGGAAGAGGATGCCGTTGAGATGAATGCGTCTGAAGTTCTGATCGAGCGGGGTGCAGGAAAAAATGTTGCAATCGTTGGTCATTTCCCATTTATTCCAAAGGTAAAAAAAGCGGTAAAAAATCTTTGGGTGATAGAACAAAATCCGTTGGAAGGAGATCATCCTGCTCATGCAGCTTCTGATTTAATCCCCCAGGCTGATGTGGTAGCCATCACCGGAAGTTCTCTGATCAATCATACCCTTGATGATCTGCTTGGGCTATGTAAACCGGAGGCGCTTGTAGTTATTCTTGGTCCAACTACGCCCATTTCCCCGGTTCTATTTGATCATGGAGCAAACATCATTGCTGGATCCAAAGTTATTGACGAGAATGCTGTCCTGAATGCTATCAGTCAGGGTGCAACATTCCAGCAGGTTACCGGGGTCAGACTCCTTGCATTTACCAGTCCGGGATCGAGTTTTTAATCCTAATTTTTTCTTTTGGGTCTCTTTTTAATTCTTTTTTGAGAGCAATGGAGAGATCCCAAAATGGTTAAAAATCGATAAAATTCCTCGTATTTCTATTAATTCAGGATGTTTGATTGATTCTCATCTTGTAACAGATAATCCATATGCCTTGGATTTATATGGGTGGATATAAAAGACATCATTAAATTGCGTTATGTGTGGTGTAATCCGGGCCTATGTTGGTGCACCACTTAATCCCCGTTTGAATCAAAAATTCCGGGTTTGCCCAATTATAATGTCTTCATGATTGGGGTATTTAAAAATAACTATGGGGATAAACCCATCTCTCTAATATAAATTATGTTTTAACAAATCATAAATTGAGGTCTGTTTTGGAAAATACCTGTCTAAAAACCATCTCAAAGTTCTTCAGATTCCTCTTGAATCGAATAGGAAAAGGTGTCGAAAAAAACAACTAATAATCTATATAATACATTGAATCAAATTTATTACTATAAATAAATTTTTTTGGTGTAGTGATGAGTTATTTGAAGCGTATTCTGTTGTCAATATT
Organism: Methanospirillum stamsii; assembly: GCF_003173335.1. Classification (GTDB taxonomy): domain Archaea; phylum Halobacteriota; class Methanomicrobia; order Methanomicrobiales; family Methanospirillaceae; genus Methanospirillum; species Methanospirillum stamsii. The sequence continues at coordinate 7,273 of NZ_QGMZ01000056.1, read as the reverse complement.
GGTATGTCTGGTTCTTTTTGGAATCCCGGTTACGGCCACTCCGGAGGAATTTAGTCAGACATACAAAGATACCCTTACGGTTTATGGAAATGCCAACATGGATGACATCATCGATGAAAATGATATCAATTATGTGCGGAGCATTATCAGTGGAACAAAAGAAAAGAGTCAGTTCGCTGATGCCAACTGTGATAATATCATCAATGAAGATGATATAACCCGGATAGAAGAGTTAATCGCGGGAGATGCGGATGAAATTCATATTTTGGACATGTCAGACCGTATCGTAACCGTACCTCTTCCGGTAGAAAAAATTGTCTCTGCATCCCGTATGGATTCAACCCGGATGCTGATTGCACTAGGAGCCCAGGATAAAATAGTCGGAGGACCTTTTCCAAATGAGAAAATGGGGGCCTGTGCTGTAAAAGATGCTGCTCCTGAATTAGCCGGCCTTCCGGACCCGGGTAGTTTCAAGGATATTAACGAAGAATTGGTATTATCACTCAACCCTGATGTTACGTTTGTAACGACAGATGTAGATGCAGATTTGCTTCAAGATAAGACTCAGGTTCCAACGATAGCTTTAGCTTCAGCAGGAGATCTCTGGGTTGCTGATATGCTCAGAATAATCGGGGCTGTAACGGGGAAAGATGAAAGAGCACGAGATCTGATTAACTATTCCAAGGAAAAGATTGATGATATCACTCAAATTACCTCTGCAATACCTGATGAAGACAAACCTGTTGTATATAATTGCGGACCCGGCGGAGGTAATGGAGAATTACTGACCGTCTGTAAAAGTTCAGCTGATGAAGTAATGGTGGAAAGAGCAGGGGGCATCGTACCTCCAGGTACTCCGGAGAGTCAGCCCGGTGGCGTAGAAGTATCAAAGGAACAGATTATCCTCTGGAATCCTGATGTTATTACTGTTCATGGAGGAAATACGAATGAAGTCGACGCTATACTTTCCGATCCGGATCTCCAGACGGTAAATGCAGTAAAGAATAAAAGAGTCTACTGCATGAACGTTGCTCAAAACGGTGGAGGAATACTGGGAGAAAAACTTGCCCAGGTGGGGTATCTGGCAAAATTATTACATCCGGACAAATTTGAAAATTTGAATGTTGAATCAAATGGTAATGAAATTATGAAATATGTCTATGGAAAAGACGGGTTATTCTCTGATTATGCAGAAGGATACGATTTTTACCAATGGTAAAAAACCAATTATTTTTTTAATTTTCATTAAAAAACACATGTATTGGCGATATTTATGATATCTGTGTAACTTTCCTATTTAATGCTTCTTTTCAATCATTGTAAAATTTTCAGTTAAAATGGAGTTAATAATGACAGCAACCTTTAGTGAATTACAAAAGTTCGTGACACTAGATCAACTGGTGTCAGAGAAAAAAACCCCGGATATTGTAGCCCCGGTGTTTCCCGGACTTGGATGTGGATTTTTTGCCGTAAGTTTTATTGCACCCCTTATCGAAAAATCTGCTGCTATCATGATTGCCCCTGCAATCTGTGCTCACAATGCCCGGGTTTTCATGTCACGGTTTGAACAATCATCCTTTATGCTCAAAAATAATCTTGTGTTCTTTTTGTATGAAGATGATGATATCATTCATGGAGCAGAAGAAACGATAAAAAATGCGATTGTTGATTTTTATCATAAGCAAAAACCCGAGGTTATTTTTGTTGTAACTTCCTGTCTTCCGGAGATTGTCGGAGAAGATATTGAAGCAGTAGTCCGCCAGGTCAGGGATGTTGTAAAAATTCCGGTTTTATTTATCAGAACTGAAAATTTTACGAATATCTCTTCAAAACAGGGGATGGAACGAGCTTTAGAAGCACTCATAGAATTAATGGATTATCCGGTTCAAAAAATTCCTCATTCTGTAAACATAATCGGTGCATCAGCATTTCGTTCTTTTAATACTGAACTGTTTACGGTTATATCAAAAACCGGATACTCCATTCACTCAGTCATTCCTTCACATACCGATCTTAATACCTTGCAAAAAGCCCCTGAAGCATCCTGTAACATTATCCTGGACAGAGGGGCCCTTCCTCTGGCGGAAAAAATGAAAGAAAAATATCAGATGGATTATTTTCTCTTCGATCGTCCTTTTTCACCAGAATCAATACTTCACCTCTATAGAAATTTAGGTATGTTTCTTTCTGTTGATATTGAATCAATTATCACACCAGAATATAACTCATTATTGCAATTGACTTCTGTATTAAAACAGGGTTTGGCAGGAAAGAAAGCAATCATCTCAATAGGACAAGGAAGAACATTTGATCTGGCGTTCCTGCTACATTCCTTTGGTATTAAAATTGCTGCTATTGCCATAGATGAAATCTTTGAACAGGATTATGCCGATGCGAAAAAATTTCATTCTGATGGTGGAAAATCGGATATTATTCGCAATGCTTCCTGTTATCCGCTGGAAGAATACCTTGTCAGGATAAAACCTGACTATTATATCACGTTTTCAGGATATGAAGAAAATATGTGTAAGGAAAACCACATTGGTTATCGCAATATTCATTCCATAGCATTTCTTAATGGATTTGATTTCGCAATTCACATATTACTGGAAATCTTTGGTGACTACGTACAAACCATTCCGAATTTTGATATTTCTGCCATGAAAATGAGGGTGAATGCATGAGAATTATTGAAACCGGAATTCCAGAGGCCACTGATTATTTTGGAATTCTCTGGACAATGGCTGGAATCAGGGATTGTATCATTGTTGAGCATGGAGCTCCCGGGACTGTTACATACACCCAGATGAGTTTTAATTCGATGAACCGTCGATCCATGTTTCACAAAATTTTTACTTGTGCCGTTAATGAAGATGATGTTGTTATGGGTTCAGATGCACGGCTCAAAGAATCGATTAAATGGGTGGATTCTACGTACCATCCATCAGTCATTGCAGTTGTAGCCACTTCAATAACCGCGGTAATAGGACTTGATATCGATGGAATTGTTCGTTCCCTCCAGCCTGAAGTATCTGCCCGTTTGATTCCATTTTCATCCGGTGGATTTAACGGAACATACTTTTTGGGAATTGCAGAGAGTTCAAAAGCAGTTATCCGTGAATTTATCAAACCCGGTTCATATACCCCTACGAAGAAAAAAGTAAACATACTCGGACCTACGTGTGAACAATTCAACACGATATCGGATCTTGCAGAAATCAGGAGATTGTTATCATTATTGGGGATTTCTATCGGAACGATCTTCCCGGACGGATGCACTACTGATGAAATAAAAAACATACCTGATGCCTCGTTAAACCTGGTTATCAGGGACATAATGATCCCTGTCGGAGAAGAAATTGAAGAGTTATCCGGCCAGAAATATATGTATGGTCTTCCTATTGGTCTGACCGGAACAAAAAAGTGGATTGCCCGGGTATCTGAGTTACTTGGTATTCTTTATCCTGAAGAAATAATAAATGATGAAATATCCCGGTTTGGATTTTCACTTACTTCATTGTTCTTAAAAATTCAACCCTATGATCATTTATCGGTAATTCTTGCCTGCCCTTATGAATATGCATATGGTCTTTCCGAAATGATCATAAAAGACTGGGGCATGCAGGTTTCAGCGGTTTTTTTACCAGAAGAACCACAAATAAGTGAACACGAAAATTATAAAATACTGTTTTCGGATTTAGGGATTCATGACCTATACTGTAACCCTGATGATGATCTTTTTGAGTCAATAGTTAATGGGAAAAAGCCACAAATTCTTTTTGCAAATTCTTACTATCTGAAAATGGCTAAATCAGTCCAGATTAAGATTCCTGCTGCTCATCCGACACCGGATTATATCACCATGTATGATGGAACTCCCTTTGTTGGTTTTCGTGGATATGCATACCTGACTCAGATGATCACCAATATGTGTAATGCTCATCCGGAGGTATTCATAAAATGAGAAGAATAGCGTTATATGGGAAGGGAGGTATTGGAAAGTCTACTACAACCTCTAATCTTTCGATTGTTTTAGCAAAAAAAGGATATACTGTTATGCAAATTGGTTGCGATCCAAAAGCTGATTCAACCAGGATGCTAACTGGTGGAGAGAGAATTACCCCGATTCTAAAGACTCTTCGTCAGGGAAAAGATGGTGTAACTCTTGATCAGTTGGTAACAAAAGGTGATTACGGGATTTATTGTGCTGAGTGCGGGGGTCCGACTCCGGGTGTCGGATGTGCAGGAAGAGGAATTATTTCTGCGTTTGAGCGTTTGGATGCATTAAATGCGTTTAATGAGTTAAAACCGGATTTTGTCTTATATGATGTGCTTGGTGATGTGGTTTGCGGGGGATTCGCGATGCCTCTTCGGAAGGGATATGCAGAAGAAGTATACATTGTGACCTCCGGTGAACTGATGAGTCTGTATGCTGCGGAGAATATTGCTTTGGCAGTTTCACAGTTTAGTCAGAAAGGGTATGCCCGTCTTTGTGGAATTATTCAGAACAGCAGAAATGTTGAGAATGAAGATAAACTCATATCAGATCTTGCCGCTGAAATCGGAGTACGGGTTGTTACCCGAATTCCGCGTGATAAGGTTGTGCAGGAATGCGAGTCTGCCAGATCTACAGTTGCATCTTTTTTTGATGATGGGGCATATGTCCGGGCTATTACTGTTTTGGCTGATGAAATAATCAGCAAAAAAGAAAACCGCTGAAAACAACTATAGATTTTTTTTAAGAATTAGGTTTTTCATATCTTTTTTAATTTAATGCGATTTTTGTTATGTTTTTTTCATTACATGCATAAACAAAAAAAGTAACGTAAAGTTAATTTTATTTGTGCTTCGGAAAAATATCATTATAACAAAAAATTCTGATTTTCATGATCTCAAAAAAAAATTAGTATTTTTGGATGGGTTGGTTTAGATAATGAAATTTTTATTCTGCATTATAGCACTTCTCTCTATTACTTTTTTATTGGTGGCTCCGGTATCAGCATATGATTTCACTTTAAGTGTGTACGGAAATGCCAATATGGATGATATCATCGATGAAGAGGATGTCACGTACTTGAAAGGAATAATCAGCGGAGTAAACGAAAAGACTCAGTTTGCAGATGCTAATTATGATAACATAATTAATGAGGCTGATATTTCACAAATTGAATCTATAATCTCCGGAGATCCGGTAATTCTGACACTTGTTGATAATCAGGGTATGACTGGAAAGGTTAATACACCCGTAAAAAGCAATGCTAATTTATTTTTAGGTTCTGTAAGGCCGGTTGTACAACTTAATTCTATTGATTCAATAGTAGGAATCGGAACTACATCCGGATTAGCAAATAAATTAATTTTTAAGGCACATCCTGAGTTAAAGGATATACCAGAAGTTGGAACCGGTCAGGAACCAAACCAGGAAGCAATTCTTTCTGTAAATCCGGATGTCATTTACGGCGGATTTTTTACTAGTAAAGAAATTGCTCAGGCTTTGAGCCAGAATACCCGGATTCCATTTGTATATGCAGCTCCAAAAGAAGTGGCATCCTTTGACAAAGATGATGGAGCGTATGAAACCTGGAGATTTGTGGGTTTATTGCAGGGTAATGATGACCTGAAACGTGCTGAAGAATTGATTGAGTATAGCAATGAAAAAATCAAGGCTATCGAAGATATAACGTCACAGGTACCTGAAAACGAGAAACCAAAGGTCTATTTTGCATGTTATGCTTCTCCAACGATGACTTCGACATATTATCAACCGATTGATATTGCCGGTGGTATCAATGTTGCAAAAGATTTGCCTGTAGGTACTTCAGGATGGGGAGGTATTGATGTTTCAAAAGAACAGATCATCGAGTGGAATCCGGATGTAATTCTCGTTCATGCAGGGACAAAAGAGGATGATGGAAAACACGGGAGTATAGACGGTATTTTACATGATCCTGCTTTGCAATCCGTCAATGCAGTTAAAAATGAACGCGTTTACGGAACAAAAGGTTGGGATACTGGCTGGGATTCGGCAACCGGTCTTTGTGAATGTTATTATCTTGCTAAATTATTCTATCCGGATTTGTTCACGGATTTGAATGTTGAAAAAGAATGTAATGAAATTTTAGAAGAGTTCTATGGCGTTTCGGGATTGTATGACTGGATGGTCGAAAACTGTGGTAGTTACGTTACCTGGAGATGATGAATAATGATAAAATTTCAGAAATTTTTTCTTTTTTTAGGATTATGTCTTCTGGTTATTGGTCCGGTCAGTGCATATGATTTTACCTTAAGTGTATACGGAAATGCCAATATGGATGATATCATCGATGAAGAGGATATCACATACCTTAAAGGAATAATTAGTGGAGTAAAGGAAAAGACTCAGTTTGCAGATGCAAATTATGACGGAATTGTCAATGAGGATGACATTTCCCGGATTGAATCGATTATTGCAGGTGATGAGACTGAAGTTACAATGGTTGACTGTAACGAAAGAACGGTAACCATGAAAGTTCCCCTGAAAAGAGTTGTTGCAGCATATCCCGGTGCAGTAACGCTAATAACTACCCTGGATTCTTTTGATACGATTGTTGGTGTTGATGAAAATACTATACAAAATGCAGACAGCCAATTATTCGGTCAAAAATATCCGGAAATAAAAAATTTGGAAACGGTTGGAACATTCTCTGACATTAACCAGGAAAAAATCTTATCACTTCATCCGGATGTCGTTATTTCCATGAGTTCCAGTTTGGAACCTGATGTTGCAGATGAAATTCAAAAAAATACCGGCGTTCCTGTCTTTTTCCCAAATTTTAACCGGGTAAAATATGATGATGATGGTGGGTATTTTGAAAACTGGAGACAGACAGGAATTCTCTTTGGTAAACAAAATCGGGCTGAAGATCTCATTTCACTTTGGAATGAGGAAATTGGAAAAGTAGAAGATATTACATCTTCTATTCCGGAAGACGATAAAGTTAAAGTATACATTGCCGGTTTTACCAAAGCTGGTTTTGAAGGAACTCTTTGTTTGTACGATCCGATAGACATTGCAGGAGGAAAAAATGTTGCAGAGGGTGCAGCACCAACCACCAACTTTGGAGTTTTGACCATTTCAAAAGAACAGATTATAAAATGGAATCCGGATGTAATTCTCATTCATAGGGCTGGGAAAGAACCATGGTACCCAATAGAGGATATCGTTTCAGATCCTGAACTCGGCTGAGTTAGGGATGACTTTCGGATAAGTTTTCCTCCAATTTTCAAACACATC
>NZ_QGMZ01000055.1 GCF_003173335.1 Methanospirillum stamsii | reverse complement strand
TTTTGTTCGATACCGCCATACTTGCTATCGAAAGCAGCATACTTATATCTGGCATCCAAACACGGAATCCACTCAACGTCTGATTTAAGGATATTTTTTACCTCTTTTATGGTTTCAGGGACATGAGTTATCCAGTAACAGTGAGAACTTAATTCCTGGACCATTTTAGCAGAGTAAAGGGCTGAATCAGCCATATGGTAAATTGTCTGTTCAGTGTTGAGATTCTTACGCACTTCTTGAATGGTTCGGATTAGTGTCTTTTTATCAGAGATGTTTCCGGATAAAGGCTCCATGAAAACCGGAATCCCACGTTGATCTGTTACTAAAGAAAGGACAAACTGCTTCAAATCATTACGATGATCTTTAGAATGGCCACGAACCAGTTTAATCAATCGGGTATTCAGGTCTCGATCATATTCACCTGTTACACTGATGGTTGTCGTATCATAATGGAGTCGAAGAACCCCATGGAGAAGATTATCAAGGATTTCAAGGACAATCCCTGTGAATAACTCTGTAGGACCTGCTGCGGCTATTGCTTCGAGAGTTTCACCAAATAAATACTGATTCAGGTGCTTTGATTCGATACCCTCACCAATCAGTCGTTCCGTGGCAACATCATCAAAATATTCTGGCATTAGGTAAAGTCGACGTTCAGTGAAACCTAAACAATTGAGTAGTAATGCTTTGACGGATTGACCATGAGTGACATTGTGACTGCGTTTTTTTGGTATAACTCGGTCGATATATTCACAGATTCCAAGTTTGTCAATTATCCCTGAAACGATCCCTAAATGAGCTATTGTTACATTTGAATCATCAACGATGGACATTATTCAAAAAGAGTATACAACGTACTCAGATTTAAATGTTTGTACTAAATTCAAGTTTTGTAACACTCATTGCTGCCGAGTATCGGTTACAATATCATCGCTTTCTTTTTTCATACCAACATTCTGATAAGAATTCTGAACTCTTGAAATTTTTGCTACGATTAGGCTCTTTTCCTGAATTTAAATTTTCATGAACTAATCAAACAAAACAACGTCCTGAAATATTATTATTCCCCATATATTCATATAAATATAAAGATCATTTTAAATAGAACGGATTGGGGCAGATAATGAAATCAATCGTCGAAGAAGCATTAAACCGGGCAAAAGCAGAGCAAATGACTCCGCAGAACAATAGCGACCTGGATGCTATTCTCCGGACCATGAACACCCGTATATCGGTTGTCGGGTGCGGGGGAGGGGGATCCAACACCATCACCCGGATGATGGATGAAGGCATTGCCGGAACTACTCTGTATGCCATCAACACCGATGCCATGCATCTTGCTACCGTTAAGGCAGATCATCGGATCCTCATTGGTCGGCAAAGGACACGGGGTCTTGGTGCCGGATCTTACCCACAGGTCGGAGAAGAAGCAGCTCTTGAAAGTGAACATGACATCCGGAGAGCAGTAGAAGATTCAGATATGGTCTTTATTACTGCCGGTCTTGGGGGTGGGACCGGAACCGGATGTGCACCGGTTGTTGCGAGAGCTGCCCATGAAGAAGGCGCCCTTACTATCGCAATAGTCACACTTCCATTCTCATCAGAGGGTGCAATCAGAATGGAAAACGCCGAGGCAGGCCTTGAACGTCTCCGCGATGTGGCTGACACGGTAATAGTTGTCCCTAATGATCGCCTTATTGAAGTAGTTCCAAAACTTCCACTCTATGCAGCATTTAAGGTAGCTGATGAAGTCCTTATGCGTGCAGTTAAGGGAATAACCGAACTCATTACCGTCCCAGGTCTCGTGAACCTTGACTTTGCAGATATCCGTGCAGTCATGGAAAAGGGCGGAGTTGCAATGATCGGTATGGGTGAGAGTGACGCCCAGGATAAATCTGCAGACTCAGTCAGGAAAGCAATCCGTTCTCCCCTTCTGGACATTGACATCTCCTGCGCTACCTCAGCTCTGGTTAATGTAACTGGAGGTCCGGATATGACCATGGCAGAAGCGGAAGGAGTTGTTGAAGAGGTATATAACCTGATTGACCCGGATGCACGTATTATCTGGGGTGCACAAATTGATCCTACCATGCAGAATACCATCCGGACACTCCTTATTCTGACAGGGGTTCGGTCGCCACAAATATATGGTAGGAATGAAAAAAATAACCCGAAATTTCAGAGACACTTTGAGATTGATTTTCTGAAGTGATATATATGGAAATCCCCAAACTGGACATAAATTTAAACGAGGAACTGTTCCGCAAATATGTGCGTATCCTCAAACTGGCCCGTTTTCCAACCAGAGATGAATTTACAAAAATCTCTCTGGTGGCTGCGGCAGGTGTTGTGCTGATCGGTATTATCGGGTTCATAATTTACGAACTCTTCCTCGTACTCCCGGCCTGATCAACATGGAAACAGAACACCGTCTCAGCCGCATTTATGCGGTAAAGACCACAAACCGGGCAGAACGGTCGGTCGCTGACAATATAGAGAAGGCGGTGCGGGAAGTGGATAATGATATCCGGGTTATGTCAGTAATTGTCCCTGATGAACTCAAAGGATACGTACTTGTAGAAACTTACGAACCGCTCGCCAGGGTTCAGGAGCTGATGGAACGGGTCCCCAGTGCGCGCACTGTACTCGCCGGAGCCACAACACTGGAGGAAGTCGGCCACTACCTGGTACCAAAACCGGCAGTCAGCGGCATTGATGAAGGCACTATAGTTGAACTGATCAACGGTCCGTTCAAAGGTGAAAAAGCGGTTGTTAAAAGGGTAGACGCTTCAAAAGAAGAAATTACCGTAGAATTATACGAGAGCGTTCTGCCTATTCCCATCACGGTTCGCGGAGATCATGTCCGCGTCATAGACCGTGGAGAAGATGATCAGTAGGAAAAAACCCTTACTATCATTCAGGCATATTCTTTTTTATCTATCCTTCCAACCTTAATGAACCCAGATGGACATTCGATGTCCTGACTGGTGATACACAATGGCAGAAGTAGTCGAGGTACTAGTACCCGGTGGCAAAGCAACAGCCGGACCACCACTTGGTCCGGCACTGGGTCCTCTTGGTATCAACGTCAAAGCTGTCGTTGATGAGATCAACAAGAAGACTGCATCCTTTAATGGTATGCAGGTTCCTGTTCGCGTTGAAGTGGATGAAAAGAAAAATTTCACCATCTCAGTTGGTATTCCGCCAACAACCGCTCTCATCATGAAAGAAGCAGGCGTTGAAAAAGGCTCCGGAGAGCCGAATACCAATATTGTCGGGGACTTGTCACTTGAGTCTGCTGTCACGATTGCCAAAATGAAACTTGATGATATGCTTTCTTACGACCTGAAAAATGCGGTTAAGGAAGTAATCGGTACCTGCGTTTCGCTTGGTATCACGGTTTCAGGCAAAAAACCCAAAGAGATGCTCAAAGAGATCGATGCGGGAAATCATGACGCAGTTCTCGTGGGATAGGATCGATAAGTAACCATAGAAGATCGTCTAAGGCACGGTCGCATCACTATGGAGGAACCTGATGGTAGAGAAAAGCGTCCTTATTGACGCATTGAAAAAGGCAAAAGAACAGGCGCCTGAACGGAAATTCACCGAGAGTGTCGATATGACCATTAACCTGAAAAATATCGACATGTCTCAGCCGAAAAACCGTATTGATGAGACGATTCTCCTTCCTCACGGAAATGGTAGAGTTGTCAAAATAGCCGTTCTTGGTTCTGGAGACATAGTAACCCAGGCCAGAGAATCCGGCGTTGAACTCATCATGGGACCGGAAGAGATTGAGCGCCTTGGAGGAGCCCCTCGTGAAGCACGTAAAGTTGCGTCCGAGCATCAGTTTTTCCTTGCAGAAACGCCAGTTATGAGTCTTGTCGGACGATGGTTAGGTCCAAGACTGGGTCCAAGAGGCCGTATGCCTCAGCCGATTCCAGCAGGAATGGACATTCGTCCCATCGTGGAAAGATTACGAAAATCCGTAAAAATCCGTACCAAAGACAAGATGTCATTCTCACTCAAAATCGGATCAACCGCGATGAGTGATGAGGAAATTGCAGCTAATATCGATGCAGTCCTCAAGCGTATTCTGTCAAAACTGGAGATGGGTGACTTCCAGGTAAGGTCGGTCTACATAAAGACAACCATGGGGCCATCAGTGAAGGTGGAATTATAATGGGATTATATACCGTTCATCTGCCCCAGTGGAAAAAGGACGAGATATCAGAGATCAAACGTCTTGCCAGTGAATACAAACTGGTAGGTCTTGTTGATATGTATGGTATCCCGGCTAAACAGGTGCAGGATATCAGGAGAAATCTTCGCGGGAAAGCCGAACTGAAGATGACCCGTAACACACTCATCGAACACGCTTTCGGTGAGCAAGGGGATCTCGGTGAGCTTTCTTCGCGTCTTTCCGGACATTCCGCTCTCATCTTTACCAATGAAAATCCTTTCAAGCTGTACAGCATGCTTGAAAAGACGAAAACAAAGATGGCAGCACGTCCGGGAGAGACTGCACCGGAAGACATCGTCATTTCAAAAGGACCGACCAGCTTCCGTCCTGGTCCGATCGTAGGAGAACTTCAGCAGGCCGGTATTCCTGCAGCAATTGAAGCAGGAAAAGTTACCATTCGTGAAACAAAAACGGTGGTAAAAGCCGGTCAGGAAATCAACAAGAAACTTGCTGATGCCCTCGTAAAGCTTGATATCAAACCGATGGATGTCGGTCTTGCTCTTCAGGCAGCTTTCTATGAAGGAAGCGTTTATGAAGCAGATGTCCTTGCGATCGACGAGACTGCATTCTACAACAGTATTATTTCCGCTGCAACTCATGCATTCAACCTCTCTGTGAATGCCTGCTATCCGACCAAGGATACTGCCGGCGCCATCATAACGAAGGCTGTGCGTGAAGCACGTGGAGTAGCTGTCGAAGCTGCAGTCGCAAGCAATGATGTAATAGACGCTGTTCTTGGAAGAGCTCAGGCTCAGGCTATGGCTCTTCAGAACATAACCGGGTAATACCGGATGCAAACAATACGAACAATCGGAAAATTTAGGTGAAATAATCATGGAGTATGTTTACGCTGCACTCCTTCTTTTCAAAGCAGGAAAGGAGATCAACGAATCCTCTGTTCAGGCAGTACTTACTGCCGCTGGTATCGCTGTCAACGAATCACGTGTCAAGGCACTTGTTGCATCTCTCGATGGTGTAGACATTGAAGAGGCCATCAGCAAGGCAGCCGCAGCACCGGTAGCAGTCGCAGCCGCAGCACCAGCAGGTGGAGCAGCACCAGCAGCTGCTGCAGCAGAAGAAGCACCGGCAGAAGACAAGAAGGCTGAAGAAGAAAGTGGAATGGCAGGGCTCGGTGCCCTGTTCGGATAAATTTTCTTTTTTTTTTACACGAGAAATCAGATTTTATACTGATTTATTAAAAATAGTTTTACTTGGTTATATCAGGGAGATCCCCGGATACACCGGAGTGATATTCTCAAATGGCACTCCCATCTTCTGAAGTACAGTCGGAACGATATCCTTCTGGTCACCAGTCTCATTGAGACCTAGTTCATTTGTAATTAACCAGAGGTCATTTTGCCCGGCATCATCTGTCTGACCGGAATTAAACCCGTGATCAGTAGTAATAAAAATCATCGTGTTTTCTGCAACACCTGCATCCCGTACTGCGTTCAGAATCATCCCGGTTCCGGCATCAACATTGATTATCTGGTCCAGTTGTTTTTGTGTTCCTGCTCCGAATGCGTATCCTGAATCTGCAGCATCCCTGAAATGGATAAAAATAAAAAACCGTCCCTGGTTAGCAAAATGATGGACTGCTTCAGTAGCTACTGACCCGACCAGTCCTGCATCACTATTCTTATCATAATAATAATCAACTATCTTTCCGGCATGATAAAAAGGAAGACCATGTAATGAACCAAGACTTTTCTCCTGGGATGCAATAATTCCGGTAAATATGGTATCTTCACCAAGACTATCCTCAAGTCGTTCAAACAAAGTAAGCCCGGAAGGAATTTCCTTGTACCGCATGCTCTTAAACACTCCGGTTATTTCAGGAGGATATCCCGTTAGCATCTGTGCATGACCAGACATAGTATCAGGAAAATGATCCGTGATTGAAAGATTCACAAAACTACCGTTTTTATAAATTCCAGTAAGGTTTTGTAATTTTCCTGAATCCATCAGTTCCAAAAGAGGATCTTTTGACACTCCGTCCCAACTGATAAGAATAGCATTGGGTTCCTCGGTTTTCCCGGATACTATCCCGGTTGAAATTATTATAATTATAAGACAAAGGTTGATAAAATAGAAATTTTTTAGTTTTTTCATAAATTCACAAATTCCCTGGCCCGTACCGTTGGGCAATTTTTTGAAAGTATGATTGGTGATATTCTTCCGCAGGCCAGAACTCCGGAGCCGGTAGCACCTGAGTTACTATCTTCTTTTCATAAAGGTCGGATTTTTCCAGATCACGAATGAATTTTTCAGCGATATTTTTCTGTTCATCGGTGGTATAAAAAATTACTGACCTGTACTGTGTTCCAATATCAGGTCCCTGCCTGTTTAATTCTGTAGGATTGTGATTAGAAAAAAAGATATCCAGAAGTTGATGATATTGAATTTTTGTGTAATCAAATTCTATTGCAACCGTTTCAGCATGACCAGTTGAATCAGAACAAACCTCCTGATAGGTAGGATCCTGCGTAGTTCCTCCCATATACCCAACCTGGGTCCGGATTACTCCAGGAATTTGTTGGAAAACGGCTTCCATTCCCCAAAAACATCCTCCTGCAAAAAAGGCGAAGGCCATATAATAAAGTTATATCATAGTGACTATTTAGTGACTGGTATCAGAAGTGAAATCTATATACTCAAAACCTCATTTGTTCATTATGAACAATATCATAAAAGTTGGAGTGGCATTATTATTTCTTGCACTAATCAGTGTTCCATGTATCGGAGAACTCACCTCCATCCGGGCGGGGGGAACGGTTTTTCTTGGTGAGGAGGGTCTTGATATCACCGCTTCAGGAGTTGTTGACGGTGACCGGATTGGATGGTGGGCTCCGGGTAGTTCTGTCACTTCTGAACCAACTGATGTTGTTACCATCTCTTCACCTGATTCCTTTTATGTATCTCCCTCTACCTTTTCCGGAAAAGAAGGACTTTGGTACACCTGGCCAGGAAAAATCCCGGTATTCCAGGTAAAACAACCAAAAATATCTATCCGGGTATATGATGAAACTGCAGACTTTGATGGGACAGGAAAATGGATCCCCCGGGGAGATGCCATCTCTTTCAGAATTTCCTCTAACGTTTTTGAAGCAAATTCACGGGGTGGTTCGTCTGGCCAGGCAGATGTTGTCCTTATGAGTCCTGAAGGAGCGAAATATTCCTCAGTATCTGGTCCTTCCGGATCATTCAGTTTAGAGGGAATACCTCTTACATCCTCTCTTACCAATACCGGACCTGTCTGGAGCACTGGAGGTGTTGATACCGGAACCTGGACCGTTCGTGCAGAACTTTCTATGAACCGGATTAAGGATAATCTGCCGGACATTGGGGAGGGCGTATCTGAAACAATGGAAGTTCTCATTCAGAATGTAAATCCCCTCATTAAATCTGATGTTGCAATAGAAATCGGAGATAGCGCAGATACGAAGTTGCCAGTTAAAGAAGTAACAAGAGTTATAACTCCTCTTCCTACCATCACTGTAATTCCTAAGACACCTCTTCCAACGGTTCAAAAAACAGAACAGACTCCTGTGCCTGTAACTACAATGCCCAACACAACAATTCCCGCTGCAACACCTGTACCTTCAGAAGAACCACCAGTAACAACATCCCCGTTACCTGAAACCACTCAATCCCCAATAGGATTTTTACCAATTCTTGGGGGAATTCTTTTTATGATCCTAGTCCGGAGATCATGAAAAGAACAGGATCCTTTTTTACTCATTCCTACCAGTATATTTCATGAATCTTGGATCAACGATTATCAAATCCCGGAGGAGTGTCAGATCATATACAAACACTCCAATTAATGATGAAATTATCAAGGAAACGCTGGAATGCGGACGTTTAGCACCAACCGCAATGAATTTACAACCCTGGCTTTTGGGAGTAGTAACTGACCGCGATCTCCTCTCACAAATTGCAGCAATTACGGATCATGGAAAATTCATTGCTGATGCTGCAGTGTGTTTTGTCACCTGCGGTGACAAAAATGCAAAATATTATCTTGAAGACTGCTCTGCTGCTACTATGAACATGATTACCTGTCTTCAGGGATATGGAGTAGGTACATGCTGGGTTGCTGGTGACAAAAAGGAATATGCACCAAAAATCGCCTCATTACTTCAGATACCAGAGCCCTATTCCATTGTTTCTCTCATTCCGGCAGGGTTCCCAAAAGAAGTACATGTGCCCCAGAAAAAACCAGGCAAAGAAATTTTCTTCACAAACCAGTGGACACCAGATGTAGATAAAAAATAATTTTTTTATATTGATTTAAACAGCGTTACTACATCAGTATAATCTATTCTTCCATTTCCGGAAAAGTCAAAAACAGTAACCGGTTCATTTGAACTTATCCAGGTCATCTGTTTAAAAAATAATACTACATCTGAAAAATCAGTCCTGCTGTTTCCATTAACGTCTTCGTATTTTCCATCACCATTCAGATCTTTTGGAGCATTACTCTGACCAGGAAGTGCCACAACTCCTGACGATGAACCTCCTCCGAGAGCCTTAAGTACATTAATCCGGCCACCTGAAACTGTTTTTCCGGAGAATGCTGATAATTTATCAACACTACTCAAAATTTTCGTTTTCAGGGCCGACGGAGTAAGAGAAGAATCCTTTGACAGAAGAAGTGCTGCAAGACCGGCAACATGTGGTGTAGCCATCGATGTTCCTTTCATCTTCACATACTGATGACCCAGAGCAGTCGGATAGGTAGACATGATCCAGTCACCAGGTGCTGCCAGATCAACCGAACTGGCCCCGTAATTTGAGAAAGATGGAATTCCATCATCATCGTCTGAGGCTGCCACAGATATAATCTGGTCCGAACTAAATCCTGAAGGGTAATGAGGGGTTATATCATTATTCGATCCGGCATTTCCTGCTGCACAGGCAAATAATACATTTGTTGACGAGATAGCATCCCCTAATGCCTGACTCTTTGCAGTTCCCCCCCAGGAGCAACTGATTACATCTGCACCCATCCGCCGGGCATATGCAATTGCATTCAGTGACGCAGCAGTATCTCCGTTTCCATCTGCCCGGAGAAACTTAAGGGGCATAATCTTTACTTTCCAACTTAATCCTGCAATACCCACACCATTATTTCCAATTGCACCTATCACTCCGGCGCAGTGGGTTCCATGACCATTGTCATCCATAGGATCATTATCATTATTGATAAAATCGTACCCATGAACATCATCGATGTACCCGTTTCCATCATCATCAATGCCATTACCTGCTATCTCACCAGGATTTGTCCAGATATTTGCAGCAAGGTCCGGATGAGTATAATCCACACCGGTATCAATTACAGCAACTACAATAGAATCAGAACCGGTGGTGATATCCCATCCTTTGGCGGCACTAATGTCAGCCCCGCTCTTCCCACCGGTCTGTCCGGTATTGGTAAGACCCCATTGATCTGAGAATTTTGGATCGTTAGGATAAGATAGTGCAGATATTTCACCAGTATCATTCTCATTCGCTGGTTCAGTCTCTGGAAGTGACAGTGAAATGATGAAATTTGGTTCAGCATATGCCACATAGGGAGATTGCTCCAGTTCTTCAATTGCCTCTTTTACCGAGAGTGAACCTGAGATATCCAGAGCCTGCAGATTAGATAATCCTTCAGCTGAAAAATCCGTAGCAACTTCGGCTCCGAGTGCCTCAAGAGCTACCGGACCAGTTCCCTCTGCAGCAAGAGCGGCAACACTGCCATCTTTATATTTTACAATCAGTTCGCCTGGAACATATGCAGCGGTTGTTTCCGGTGATTGAACTGTCGGAGTGACATTTTGTTCATCACCAAGAACTGCACATGAAAAGCCGGTTATAAGAAATCCTGATAAAATTAACAGTTTCACTACTACTGTAAGATGCGCGAAATGCATATTCATCCCCCACTCAAATCGTTTCACCAGACACGATGTACTAGGATCTATCAATTCAGAGAGATTTAAGTATCTTCTCTGTTGTCATTCGCATGAATGAAAAAAAGCATGGATAACACAAAAAACGGGAACTGTTATCTTACAAACAGGAGACGTAATTCTATGAATCGACCGGTGCTCCAGGTCGCGCTGGATCTTGTAGAACTGGACAGGGCAGTGACTATTGCCGGTGAAGCAGTTGCCGGTGGTGCGGACTGGCTGGAAGCTGGAACCCCACTCATTAAGAGTGAAGGAATGCGGGCAGTTTCTACATTAAAAGCCACATATCCGGATCATACCATAATTGCGGACATGAAAACGGCAGATACCGGTGCCATTGAAGTAGAGATGGCTGCTAAATCAGGAGCGGATATTGTCTGTGTTCTTGGTGCATCTGATGATTCTGTCATCGCCGAATCTGTCCGAGCTGCACGAAAATATGGCGTCAAAATTATGGCTGACCTGATTTCTGTCACCAATCCTGCTATTAGAGCATCAGAACTGGAACAACTGGGAGTAGATTATCTTTGTGCCCATACCGGCATAGATCAGCAGATGACCGGAACCGACTCGCTTGATCTCTTGCTTAAAGTTATACATGAAGTAACCATTCCTGTAGCAGCAGCAGGTGGAATATCTGAAAAAACCTCCCCCGGAGCAATAGCAGCCGGAGCAAAAATTGTGATTGTTGGGGGATCAATTATCAGGTCTTCCGATGTTTCTGGTTCTACGCGCAGAATCCGCGAAGCTATGGACAAACCATTGCCCTACTCAGGTCCTTCTAAAAATAAGGATGAGGAGATTCGTGAAATTCTCACCCTGGTATCTTCATCCAATGTATCAGATGCTATGCACAGGAAGGGGGCAATGACCGGGCTTTTTTCTGTTTGTCAGGGAACAAAAGCGGTTGGAAAAGCAGTAACAGTTCAGACTTTTGCCGGTGACTGGGCAAAACCGGTTGAAGCAATTGATCTGGCCGGGCCAGGGGATATCATTGTCATCAATAATGACCAGGGAACACGCATTGCACCATGGGGAGAACTTGCTACGATCTCCTGTATTAATCGGGGCATATCCGGCGTAGTAATAGACGGAGCAGCACGTGATATTGATGATATCAGAAAGATGAAATTTCCCATCTGGGTACGGGCACTCGCTCCCAATGCAGGTGAACCCAAAGGGTTTGGAGAGATAGGGGCCGAGATATCCTGTTGCGGACAGACGGTAAACCCGGGAGACTGGATCATTGGGGATGATAGTGGTGTTGTTGTTATTCCTAAAACCCGTGCTTATGAAATTACCCGAAGGGCTAAAGAGGTTTATAATACTGAACTGAGAATCCGGGAAGAGCTGCACCGGGGAAAGAGCCTCTCCCAGGTAATGAATCTTATCCGCTGGGAAAAAAAATAATCTGTTTTTCTTCTTTTCTCATATTTTATACGTCTCTTATCCGCAGAAAATATATAGTTACTAAATCATTTAGTAACTAAGCATTATGGATGATGATAAAAAATTTCGGGATCTGTACCAGGTCTGGATGCGAATCATAAATAAACTGAATGAATCGGAAAAACTTCCCAGAAATTTTGGAATCGATCAACTTATCTCTCCTTCTGATATTCACCTCCTGCAGGCAATAGGTGATAATCCAGAGAGTAATGGCCGAAACATTTCAGAAATTCTTGGTATCACACCAGGTGCAGCGTCTCAGCAATTAACAAAATTATCAAAACGTGGACTTATAACAAAAGTCAGAGGACAAAAAAATGAAAAAGAGATCTCTCTGAAACTTACCCCTTTGGGAAAAACCGCATATGACAATCATGCAATTATTCATGAAAAGGTTTACCAGAAAATTATCAATCGAATTGGCTTACTTTCTCCCGATGAACTTTGCATGCTGGAACGCGTTTTAATTGCTGTAGAATCAGTGTATGATGAACGAATCGAAGAGGTAAGAGAAAGTCTCTCATTATGCGGGAGAAAATCATCCAAATGTCAACCAAGGGAGCTGAATACATGAATCCACTAAGAAGAGTCGGTGAACTGACTATCGCCCATCTTGTAAACGATATTTACGCTCCTGTTTTAATGGCACTTCAGCCGGTCCTCATCACCATGTATGGGTATGGATATTTCGAAGCAGCCCTTCTACCAGTCGTACACAGCCTGACCTCGTCCCTCCTTCAACCGTTATTTGGATATCTTGCAGATAAAAAAGGGCTCAAGGTTAGTGTCGGACTATCCATCCTTTTATCTGGTATTGGTGTTTCGCTCCTGGGATTAGTCCCAAATTTATACCTGCTTATGCTGGTTTGTGTGATAATTTCAGGTATTGGTCATGCAAGTTTCCATCCGGGTGCCCTATGTAAAGTCAGCCAGATTGCAACCGGAAGTTCACGAGGAAAATTAACTTCCCTTTTTGTGGTAGGGGGAAATCTTGGAATGGCACTAGGCCCTATCATTGCAGGAATAATTCTCTCCTCCGGTGGAGTTCCTCAGGTAGTCTGGCTGATAATCCCTGCGGTAATCGCAGCATTTCTCCTGTATCTTCACCCGATATCTGATAATTGCCAGATTGAGTCTAAAAAACAGACCGGAGAGAAAGAAAACTGGAGACCGGTAATTCTTCTCTTCTCCGGTTCAACCCTCCGGTCCTGGGTAACTTTTGGATCTATGACTTTTCTGCCTACGTACCTGGTTCTCGAAGGATATCCCCTTCTTGAAGCAACGATGCTGGTAAGCCTCATGCTTCTTGCCGGAGTCGCCGGACAGATGAGTGGAGGTACTCTCTCAGATAGAATCGGAAGAAAGAAAGTGGTAGTTATTACCACACTTCTCTCAATTCCAGCATTTGCTGCAATCCTGCTAACTCACGGAATATTCCTGATATTATCTATGATGATCTTCGGATTCATGCTTTGGGCTTCATTTTCTGTGACCATTGCCATGTCCCATGAGATGATGCCTTCGAAAGTGGGTTTAATATCCGGATTATTCCTGGGCATTGCCATGGGAGCCGGAGGAATAGGAGTATCTCTTTCAGGACTGCTTGCTGACCGGTTCGGGCTATATGCAAGTCTGGAGATATTTCCATTTATTCTGGTTATCGCAACAATCCTGTTCATTCTGGTAAAAACACCCGGAAGAACAATTCATCAATAAATTTTTTGATACTTTTATTTCCTCTTTTTTATGAAATATCTATTATGTATGATGAGAAAATATAATCATACCAGGATGAGGGGAAAATGATATCGAATAACCGGATATATTGGATTCTTTTCAGTATACTGATCATAATAAATTTCTCAATTTTTTCAGTAAGTGCTGATGAAAAAGAGGGAAGTTTTGCTCCACTATCAGAATCATGGCAGCTTAATGTGACGGCTGCTGATAATGAAACAATTGATAATACGTATTGTTGTGGAAGCGGAATGCTTCGTGAAAGTCCGGTTAATCTTTCACATCTTATCGGGAAAAAAATTAGTACTTCCAGTACATTTAGAATCTTAACTGATTATCCCTCAACATTTGATTTAAGAGATTCTAACAGGGTCCCTGAAATCCGAGATCAGGGTCAGAGCGGCAGTTGCTGGGATTTTTCTTCAATAAAATCCCTTGAATCTTCTATTCTCCCGGAAGTTTCCAAAGATTTTTCAGAAAACAATCTAAAAAACCATGTCTCTGTTTATGATCCACAGGGATTTGACTTTGCTGACGGAGGTAATGACCTCATGGCGGCGGCATATTTTCTTCGTGAATCCGGCCCGGTACCTGAAAAACTCGATCCATATAATCCCTATTCATTTGTCTCACCTGGAAACCTGCCGGTAGAAAACCTGGTAAGTGATGTGCCAATGATTCCCGGAAGGTCAGACGCTACTGATAATGAAAAAGTAAAATGGGGAATCGTCAACCTGGGCTGCCTGTACACAACAATATTATTCGATAACCAGTATTATAACGAAGAAACTTCCTCATACTATAATCCTGAAGGAACCACCCCAAATCACGCCATTTCTATCATCGGTTGGGATGACAACTACCCTGCCAGTTCTTTTTCTGATACGCCTGCCGGAGATGGAGCATTTTTATGTGCAAACAGTTGGGGAACAAACTGGGGAGATGAGGGATTTTTTTATATTTCATATTACGATACCCTTGTGGGTAAACATCTTACAGGTTTTTCTGCTGCAACCGATAACCGCGATGGTACATACGGATATGACACCCTCGGATGGGTAAACAGTTTTGGGTTTGGCTTTTCAGAAGCCTCTGCAGCGAATGTTTTTACCGCCACTGAAGATATTGAACTTACCAGTGCTGGAATTTACACCGCCCAGTTAAAAACCAGCATTACTGCTCATGTTTATCTTGACCCTGAAAAGGGACCGACTGGAAACTCTGATGCGGAGATCTCACAGAGTGAGACTTTTGATATTCCCGGATACCATACAATAGGATTTGATATTCCGGTTAAAGTTAAAAAAGGTCAGAAATTTTCCATTGTTATCGATATCTATACCCCGGATTATGGTTTTCCTATACCTGTTGAATATCCGGTTGAGGGATACAGTAGTAAAGCAACGGCATCATCAGGACAAAGCTACGTAAAAACATCTGAAGGAGCCTGGTCAGACCTTACCGCATGGAATCCCCAGGCCAATGTTTGCATAAGGGCTGGATACATCCTTGTTTCAGGCCCGAAAGCAGATTTTTATGGAGAACCGGTAAGTGGAAGTGCCCCGCTTACAGTCTCTTTTCATGACACCTCATCAGGAAAACCTGAACGGTGGCTCTGGCAATTTGGAGACGGCTCGACATCAACAGAGCAAAACCCTGTTCATACCTATTATCTGAATGGAACATATACCGTATCTTTGGTGAGTGATACTCCGGAAGGAGAATCAAAAATGGTTAAAAATGACTATGTCACTGTTTCACAACCATCAACCATCACCGTTCCAGATGATCATTCTCTTATCCAGGAAGCAATCAATACAGCTTCTCCGGGTTCAACCATTCTTGTCAGATATGGATATTATCCTGAACAACTTACCATTTCAAAACCGGTGACTCTTCAGGGACTTGAGTCTGATGATGACCAAAAACCAATCATTGATTCACAATTCACCGGAACACCGGTGAGCATTACGGCAGCCGGAGTCACCCTGGATAACTTTTCTCTTACCGGAGCATGGTCAGAAACGGCAATACGTCCGGGAATAGCCGTCAGAGGAGATAATGCAATAATAAAAAATAACTGGATTTTTGAGAATTATGCCGGAGTCAGATTTGAAAATGTAAACGGTGGAACGCTGGAAAATAATATCATTTGGAATTCATCCAGTTCTGCAGTATACTCTGAATCCGGATCATATCTCGATATTACGAACAATACCATTGTATGGACCACCGGAGCACCTGCACTCAGGATGGTGTCGGGATATAATTCTGTAATTAAAGGGAATGTTATTGCAGAAAATGAGAATGCCGGACTATCATTAACCGGAACAGGAATTACTGTCTACGATAATTTTCTGAATAATACGCAAAATGTGGCTCTCACGTCCGATACAAAAGTAACCTGGAATGCTCAAAAGATGAACGGACCAAATATCGTTCTTGGGCCTTATATTGGCGGAAATTTCTGGGCTGCTCCGGATGGAACAGGATTTTCTGAAACTCATCAGGATGAAGACGGAGATGGGTTTTGTGATGAAGTATACCGTATCGGAGGAGAAAATGTAGATGAACTCCCCCTTGCTGTGCCTGATTCGATTACACCATCAGCAGATTTTGAGGCAACTCCTGTTACCGGAGCAATGCCACTCACCGTTCAGTTCATCGATAAGTCTCTGGGTTCAATCGAGAGCAGATTATGGAACTTTGGAGATGGAGAATCTTCTGCGGAAATAAATCCGGTCCATACCTACACAAAAGCCGGAAAATTTGATGTAAACCTGACAGTCTCTGGTCCGAAGGGAACTGATGTAGAGATTAAATTACAATATATTACCGTAACCGGCACAGGAAATTCATATGTTCTGACATTTTTACCTGGCTGGAATTTTTTTACCCCTCCTCAAACATTATCCTCAGGAACAGATACTGCAGAAATTTTTGCTAATGTAGAGACAGATGGTCACTCACTATTTACCTACCCGAATCTTTCTGCAGGATGGACAAAGATTACCCGGAATACCATATTACATCCGGTTACCGGATACTGGATCTATTCAAAGAACAGGGTTGATACGACTCTCTGGCTTGATCCCATTAGTGGAGGATCGAAGAATATTGAGACCGGGTGGAATGCAATAGGGTCAAGAGGAACTGGTCCTGAAAAGGCAAAGGATGCAATGAGTTCTTTGGGAGATGCCTGGCAATACCTGGTAGGTTTTGATGAAAGCACCCAAAAATATTATGATATTATTATCCGGGGAGGATCTGGAAAAAACAGTGATGAACAGAACTTACGTTCAGGGCACGGATACTGGCTCTACTCTACCAGTCCGGGCATTCTCTATGCATCTTAATCCTCCAAAATATTTAAGAAAGAGTTAAGTCGGAAAGAAAAAGAGATTTGCATATATGATCTCAAATCGTAACTGGCTGGTTTTGTTTGCACTCAGTCTTTTATGTTCTTCTATTCTTTTGTTTATCCTTCATTTTGAGATTTTTCATGATTTTCATCACATTCTAATTTATACCATCCATGATCTTGCCTTCCTTCCTGTTGAAGTATTACTGGTAACAGTAATTCTCCACCAGATGCTTGAACGGCAGGCCATGAAAAATAAACTGAATAAACTTAATATGGTCATCGGAGTATTTTTTTCTGAAATAGGAGTTCCTCTTATGAGGGTTTTTGCTTCGTATGATCTTGAATTAAAAATGAAAACTGATTTTTTTTCATCACTTTCAACGTGGGATCATGTTACATTTTTAAGAAAGAAAAAAGAAGCGATGAAATTTCACTTTTACTCTCCCCTATCATGTGAAAACCTGGTATCTCTAAGGGAAATGCTTCTTCAAAAAGAAGATTTGATGATTAGAATGCTTGAAAACCCAATGCTTCTTGAACATGAATCCTTTACGGATCTTCTCCAGGCCATATTTCATCTGACTGATGAATTACGATATCGGGGAGATTGCATGAATCTGCCTGATAGTGATATTCATCATTTGTCAGGAGATATCACCCGTGGATACTCCCTTATGATTCCAACTTGGCTTACCTATCTGGAATACCTTAAAACAAATTATCCTTATCTTTATTCACTGGCAGTCCGCACAAATCCTTTTTCTGAAAACGTTGATGTAATAATCAGAGAATAAAACCTTTTTTCCATTTCCGATAATCTGGATACAGATCCTATGGATGAATTTTCACGGACCACTGTTACGATTCATGTAGAACGGGACATAACGGAGCTTGAACATGAATTAGATGCATATTTGACCAAAAAAGAAAAACAGATAAGATGAAATATAAAAATAATATTATATAATTGCCATTATTCAGGTATTGTGGTATCTATCCTGGGGTTCGATTGAGATGATTACAATCTCTTCAACCTCATGTGAAATTTCATTTATTATCGGACTGTATGTCCGGATAAAAACCCGTGATTCTTCATAATATCGTTCGCATAAAGACTGTTTTGTTTCCACCACAGTCTGAATGTGCTTACTAAACCGATCAGTTGCATCAGAATCGTGAAAACTCCCGTACCATGTACCAACATAATCCCCTTTAATTCCTAATCTTTCCTGATGATGAGAGTTCATGAAACGATACCTGCAATCTTTATCTACCGTATAAATCGAATCATGCATTGCCTCAACGAGAATTTTATAGTGCTCTTCAAGAGAATGAACGATCTTTTCAAGAGTCCTGGTCTCTGTAATTTCAGTTGAAATAACCGTTGCTGCTATTGTCATACCTAATATTTCATTTGTTACCGGACTTATGGTTCTGACAAACCATCGGTTATTTTTCTGGTATTCATCATGAAGTGAAATTCCTTTTTCAATGACATGGTGAATAAGTCCAAGAAAATGGATACTCTCTTCTTCGTTATGAAGATCATCATAATAATATTTCTGACATTCTTGCCCGGTAATTCCCAGTCTTTCCTGATGATGAGAATTGATGAACAGATACCGGCCACGTTTATCCACCATGTAAATAGAATCCTGAGTAGATTCAACCAAGGTTTTATAATTTGTTTCAGACTGAATCAGTGCTTCTTCTACCCGTTTTCGCATTACTGCCTGATGAATCATATTCCGAAGTTCTGCAAACTGGACCTTTGGTTCAGACCCTTTTTGGAGATAAAAATCTGCACCGGAATTTAACGCTTCAATAACAATATCTTCACGACTTCTTCCGGTAAAAATTATAAATGGTTTTTCAAGACCAAGACGTTTGATGGTTCTGAGAAAATCAATACCATCCATTTGAGGCATTTCATAGTCCGAAACAATAGCATCATACTTATTATCCTTCAGCATTTCTATTGCAGACAGAGCGGAGGTACTGGTGTCAACGATAATGTCCCCTCCTTTTTCCAGGAATATCCGGGTAATATCTAATAATTCTTCCTGGTCATCCACGAGCAGTAATTTAATAATTGTCATGGTGCTAAGAGACCTCTGGTCACTAAGAAAGAATCTGACCTGATGTATATCCTGACTAAAGTATCAATACCACTCTTTCATGAAAAAAGATTTCGTTTTACTTTTCAGTTTTTTTAAAATTTAAAAATTTTTCGAGTCTTATCTACCATTATTTCTATCATTTTCCATATTCTAATAGTAAAAACAATAATCAAACCTCACCAGTAATATTCACCTATAGCAAAAAATATTTTATTAGTATTTTAAATATATAAAATAATAAATAAAAATATTCTTATCCCCGAAGCAACTTCTGCATTTTTTCGATTGATGATTCATTCATTACCGCAAGCACTTCATCACCAGGAGAAAGAATGACATTACCCCGGGGAATAACGATTTTTCCATTACGTAATATTGCTGATATTACACATTCCTGGGGAAATGGAATATCTTTTATCGCTCTGCCCACTACTTCAGAACTATCTGCCACAATATTTTCAACAAGAGAATATTCTCCGGTCCGAAGTTTAAGCATAGTCATCATATCTCCGACAGACATCTCCCTCGCTATTAAATGGGCCATGATATCAGCCTGGTTAACGGTAACATCCACACCCATCTCTCTGGTAAAAAGCCATGAATTTTTCGGGATATTTACCCGGGCAATGGTTCTTTTTACCCTAAACTCAAATTTTGCAAGACTGGCTATTACCAAATTAATTTCATCAGATCTGGTTACTGCAGCAACCACGTTGACCGATTTGATTCCTGCATCCTGAAGTTGAAACGGACTTGTTGGATCCCCGAATTTCAATAGAGAATCAGGAAATTCATGCTGTAATCTCCCATAATCCTCCTTATCACCTTCAAGAATCGTTACCTGATGACCGCCGGATAACAAAATTTTTGCAAGATAGGTACCTACCTTTCCACCTCCTGCAATGAGAACAGATAAACTCATTATCCACCTCCGGTTATTTGCATGACTTCTTTTAAGCGATCAACTGACTGTTCCTCAACCGCTATATGAACAATATCTCCTTTTTCAAATGTTGTGCCAAGCGTCGGTATGCTGGTTTTCCCTTTCCGGGTCAATGAAATGACAATAATCTCTCCGGGAACGGTAAGGTCTTTTACCTGGTGTCCGGCCAGAGTTGGGTGAATTTCATACCGGACAATGCCTACTTCTCCATTGCCTATTCCATGTATTATATCAAGATGAGAAAAAGTAAGAATCTCCGAAATTCGCTCAATCCCAAGTTTAACATTTGTCACCGTCTGTATTCCGAGTTTATGATAGAGTTCTGCATACCGGGGATCATGAGTTCTTGCAATTACTTTGGGCACACGAAACAGCTGTCTTGCTGCCCGTGCAACTACAATATTTACCGCATCATTACCAGTAACAGCAGCGAGTCCGTCTGCTTTGTCAATTTCACTTCCATAAAATGATTCCTGATCCAATGCATCCCGCTGAATAAAATGCCCGGTAAAACCCTTGCCCAGACGTTCAAAAGCTTTTGAATCATGATCAACTACCGTTACATCATGATGAGCACGGACAAGCCGGAGTGCAAGTCCGGAGCCCATCCTTCCACATCCGATAATAATAAGTTTCATGCGATTTCTCCTGTATTTTCTATTTTTACCCGGGTTTTTTCGAATTTTCTTAAAACACCTTTTCTGAGTTCTTCAGCCAGCAACAAGGCAGGGGCCCAGGCAAAAAGAAACAGCCAATTTTCAACGGGAAATGGAGCAGTACCTATGATCTCCTGGAAAAATGGAACATAAATAATTATCAGGATGATAATTAGTTCACTGGCAATACCAATCCATATCATCCTGTTTGAAAAAAAACCAATGGAAAAAATAGAAGATCGTTCAGTCCGATGTGCCAGAACATTTCCTATTTGTGTGGTTACCACTGCAGCAAGAGCCATTCCGACTGCAGAATGATAAATAGGGCCTTCGGCAGGAAGATCGAAGATCTGACCCCAGTATCCGTGTGTCCAGTACTGGAAGAAAAAGGCAGACATAACTGCAATACTTTGAATCGGACCAAGCCAGAGGTATGATTTGAGTAAGAGCGACCTGGTTATCACATGTTCTTTGAGGTTTCTTGGTGGTTTATCCATGATCCCCGGCTCCGGAGGTTCAGATCCAAGTGCAAGTGCGGGCACAAGGTCGGTTCCCAGATCAACAGATAATATGGGCATTACATCAAGAGCTAGAGGGATTCTGGCTTTACTAAATGCAAACAGGATAAAAGGAACTGCTTCCGGAGTATTACTGGTAAAAATGTAACCGGTGAATTTTTTGATATTAGCATACACTGCCCTTCCTTCTTCAACGGCATTAACGATAGATGCAAAATTATCATCGGTAAGGACCATATCTGCCGCTTCTTTTGCAACATCCGTTCCGGAAATTCCCATTGCAACACCAATATCTGCTTTTTTAAGAGCGGGTGCATCATTTACTCCATCCCCGGTAACTGCCACAATGTGCCCGCACTCACGGAGGGTTTCGACAACACGTAATTTATGTTCGGGAGCTACCCTGGCGAAAATAATTTCGTCATTTAAGGCATTTTTAAGTTCTTCTCCAGACATCTGATCAAGATCGGCACCAGTTACAATCCGGGGATTGTCTCCGGTGATAATCCCGATACGGCGGGCAATACTTTTTGCCGTAAGTCCATAATCACCGGTGATCATGATGATCCGTATCCTGGCATGATGACATTTTTTTACTGCTTCTGCAACTTCCGGCCTTGGAGGATCCATCATGGCAATAAGACCCAGGAAAGTCATATCATGCTCTACCTCCTCCGGATTTTCATAAGATCCGCTATATGGGAGAGTTTTCATGGCAATCCCAAGTACTCTTAAACCCTGTTCTGCGAATGAATCATTCACTGCAATTATTCCAGCTCGCATCTCGGGTTCAAGTTCTCGTTTATCAGAACCTTCATAGTATGATGTTGAGATGTCAAGAACCGCTTTTGGGGCTCCCTTCAGATAAACAACCTGATCCTCCGTTCCAAGATGGATAGTACTCATGAGCTTCCTCCTGGAATCAAAAGGAAATTCCCGAGCACGAGGAAATTCATGATTTTCCTGTTCATACCGAATACCCAGTTTTTCAGCAGCAACTAAGATAGCAGCTTCAGTCGGATCTCCAAGAATAGTCCATCCGGTACCATCCGGCTTTGGAGGAATCAATCTGGCATTTGAACAGAGAATTCCTGCAATAAGAAATTGTTTTAATCGGGTTTGTATTTCAGGTGTGAACTCTCCCTGTTCTGGTGTGATATCCCCCTTTGGTTCATATCCGACACCAGTTACATGAAAATTTGAACCTGGTAGCCATATCCGGCTCACGGTCATCTCATTTTGTGTCAGGGTACCGGTCTTGTCAGTACAGATAACAGAGGTACAGCCAAGAGTTTCGACGGCAGATAGTCGTTTAATGAGGGCATGTCGTTTTGCCATTCGTTGAGATCCGCGTGCCAGGGCCAGGGTTACCGTGGGCAAAAGACCTTCCGGGACAAATGCAACTATCATTCCAAGAGCAAAAATAAAACTCTCAGCAAGATTCACCTGAGTAAGGGAGATAAGCATAAGAAAGAAGAGGAAACCAACGCTTACTGCAACAATGGTCACCATTCTGGTAACATGCACCATCTCCTGTTGCAAAGGACTCTTATCTTCTTCTATTCCCTGGGTAAGATGAGCGACATTTCCAAACTCAGTCCCCATTCCGGTTGTTGTGACTATTGCAAGGCCGGTTCCGGAGACTACACTTGTTCCGGCAAATACATAGTTTGGATATTCGATTTTGGAGAGATCTGTTCCAAAAAAAGGATCTGCTATCTTTTTCACCGGATGGGATTCTCCGGTAAGAGTTGATTGGGAAACCCGAAGCTGTGAGGCTTCAACCAGTCGTGCATCAGCGGAGATATGGTCTCCTTCAGATAATACCATAAGGTCTCCCGGAACCAGATCTTCAGCCGAAATTTCCATGGACTGACCTTCACGAATAACACGGACTTTTACCGGAAGCAATTTCATAAGAGCATCTGCAGCTTTTTCGGCTCTGAATTCCTGCCAGAATGAAAAAAGACCATTAATGAGATTGACCATCCAGACTGCGACACCAAGCTGAGGCATTCCTGCAATAAATGCCACAATTCCACCAATCCAGAGAAGAATGGCCATCAGGTGAGAGAAATTTTTCAAAAACCTGATATATATGGACTTTTTCCGGGTTCTTTCCAGGGTATTTTTTCCATATTTTTTAACGCGGGTTTCTGCTTCAGAAAAAGAAAGACCATGAGAATTTGTCTGGTACCAGGAGTAAACTTCTGAAACTGAAGAAGACAATGAAGGTTCTGCCCGAGTATCAGTTTTATTGATTCCTTTATCCCGGTCCATATGCCCATATCCTGAAAAAGATAGATCCCAGTATAAGTGTGCATTTTACCTCCGAGATAATAAAAAGAACTGATACCTCAATAACTCAATTTAGGTAAAATAGGATTTTTAACAACTAAACAAGCTAAAAAAACCGTCAGTTGTCATAAAATGAGGATAAAAAAAAGGGAAAAGATTATTCCTTAATAATTGAGCAAACCCGACCAACCTGTCCGGAAACAAGCCTGACTTTTATTCCATGCGGATGCATCGAAGAATTGGTCAGGATTTCCCTTACTTCTCCCCGGGTTGTTTTTCCACTTCTCTGATCCTGCTTTTGAATAATATCAACACATAAACCTGGTTTAATATTTGATCTCTGCTTCCCTTCTCCGATGGAAGCAGACTGCGGGAGGTTTTGAATCACACGAACACCCGCAGAGTATAAGAGACATAACTATCCATATGAAAACCTTATGAAATAGAATTTCACAGAAGAAATAATCTTCCATTATCACTGTGCTGATGATGGAAAAATTACACATACACTCATATAGAATACCGGATAATTTTTCTCTCATCTCCCTATGGTACATAAAATGGTGAGGAAGTATGACAACAACGGATGCAGCAACAAAAATGCAGTTCTCTGAGATAACAGCCAATCCAGCTCCACTGGGATTATTAGGATTTGGAATGACTACAGTTCTCCTAAATCTACATAATGCAGGATTATTTACGCTTGGATCCATGATCCTTGCAATGGGTCTTTGTTACGGAGGGACCGCTCAGATAATTGCAGGACTTATGGAATGGAAAAAGAATAACACATTTGGTACTACGGCTTTTCTCTCGTATGGCCTTTTCTGGATTTCACTGGTATTAATTCTGATATTTCCAGTCGCAGGACTGACTGAAGGAACTGGCGGAAATATTGCCATGGCATCATACCTTATTATGTGGGGAATCTTTACTTCGATAATGTTTCTTGGAACTCTGATGTTCAACCGTGCCATGCAGTTTGTTTTCGCATCTCTAGCTATTCTGTTCTTCCTGCTTGCAATCGGAGATATAACCGGCATTCAGGAAATTACCCGAATTGCCGGAATAGAAGGAATAATATGTGGGTTTTCAGCAATATACACAGGTCTGGCCCAGGTTCTGAATGAAGCCTATGGCAAAGTTGTCTGGCCGGTCTGGCCGGTTTAATTTTTTTAATTTTTCCAATTTTAAATTTTTTCTGACAAATCTGAAGATATCAGGTAATATATAGCCATACGAACAATATCTGCATAAGATACTCAATGATTCCGATTACTCTCAATCAACTCATCGTTTTTGGAATATTGTTCTTCTCTCTGGTACTTTTTATTAATGGCCGGTTCAGATATGATGTTGTTGCCTTGTTAGGTCTTTGTATTGCAACCATTCTAGGGGTTGTTCCATGGAATCAGGCATTTTATGGATTTGCAAACCCGGCAGTAATCACTGTCGCTGCAGTTCTGATCATCAGCCGTGGTCTCTTAAATGCCGGAGTTGTTGAGCTGTTAACAGGTTTTCTTTACAAAGCAGGCAATCGTCCGACATTTCAGGTATCAGTCCTTACCGGACTTGTCATCACTTTTTCTGCGTTTATGAACAATGTCGGAGCTCTTGCACTTCTTATGCCAGTCGGGTTAAAGATGGCACGAAAAAGTCTCGTCCCGGCATCTATACTTCTGCTCCCTCTTGCATTTGGTTCTCAATTAGGAGGGATGATTACTCTTATCGGCACTCCGCCAAACCTTATTATTTCTGCATTCAGACAGGAACATCTGGGCCAGCCATATGGGATGTTTGATTTTTCACCGGTTGGTATTGGAGTTTCGCTGGTTGCATTTTTATTTATGGCAATTATCGGATGGAGACTTATCCCAAAACGAACTCCCCCAGGATCACGTGATGATTTTTTTAACATTCATGATTATATTACGGAAATCAGGGTTACGGAAGAATCAAAATATGCAGGAAAATCTCTTCGGGAGATTGTAAAAGCGACCAATGCCAAAGTAACTATTGTCCAGCTCATCAGGGGTGGATTCTCCCGTCCGGTACCATATATGTATGAACGAATTAAATCAGGAGATATCCTGATTGTTCAGTCAGCACTTGAAGATTTGAAAGCTTTTCTCAATACTACCGGATTTATTCTTGAAGAACATGCAGATATCAATCGTGAATTGATTGAATCCGGTGATACCATCCTGATGGAAGCCACCATAAAACTCGATTCTCCCGCGATTGGATCCACAGTAAAAGATATCGATTTACGGGCAGGGTTCGGAGTAAACCTATTAGCCGTTTCCAGACAGGGAGTAATACTCAGACAACGCCTGAATGAGATTATGTTTCAGGCTGGTGATGTCCTGCTACTTCAGGGAACAGACGGAACATTACGGGAAGCGATAAAAGTTCTTGGATGTTTTCCTCTGGCTGAACGAGGACTAAAAATTGGTTCAGGAAGAATTATCGAGGCAGTTGGCATTTTTGCTATAGCCATCATTATAGCGGCAATGGGACTGGTTCCGGTCCAGATTATCTTTACCATTGCAGCACTCATCATGGTCATGGTATCACTAGTACCAGTCAGGGAAATTTACGAGAGTATTGACTGGCCGGTAATAATCCTCCTTGGGGCATTTATTCCGGTGGGACAGGCCATGGAGGATACCGGAGGAGCAGAGCTCATTGCTTCCACTCTGCTTTCATTCAAATTTCTCCTGACTCCGGTTACATTACTGGTCATTCTTCTGATAGTTACCATGTTTCTCTCAGCTCTTATCAATAATGCTGCAACAGCAGTCCTTATGGCACCGATTTCTTATAATATCGCTACCGGTCTTGCCGTTTCACCAGACCCGTTTCTCATGGCAATCGTTGTGGGTGCATCAAGTTCTTTCCTGACTCCGGTAGGCCATCAATCTAATGCCCTGGTAATGGGGCCTTCGGGTCTGCGGTTTGGAGACTACTGGAAACTGGGACTTCCACTTGAGATTGTGATAGTGATTGTTACAATACCCCTTATTCTTTATTTCTGGCCGATGTAATGCCCAATAATTTCATTCTTTACAAATTCTTTCGGGATTTACATTTATTATCATTCAGGTTTCTTACTCCGGGAGGTTAAGACACCTTTTTTTCAAGAGTAAAATAAAATGCTGCTCCAGAACCTAACTTTGAATGAGCCTGAATAAGACCATTATGTTTAATAATAATTCTTTTTACGATAGCAAGTCCGAC
This sequence comes from Methanospirillum stamsii, assembly GCF_003173335.1. Taxonomy (GTDB): domain Archaea; phylum Halobacteriota; class Methanomicrobia; order Methanomicrobiales; family Methanospirillaceae; genus Methanospirillum; species Methanospirillum stamsii. The sequence continues at coordinate 238 of NZ_QGMZ01000055.1, read as the reverse complement.
TCCGGTTCCTTCATACGTTCCGGATTTATCTAATTTATAAAACACATCAAATATTTTTTCCGCGAATTGATCTTCAAATCCAATTCCATTGTCCTTTACATAATATCCCCCCAACTTTTCTGATGATGAATACCCGATGGTTATCTTTGGATATTGTATTGTTTTGGTAAATTTCATTTCCCATTCCGCTCCCCCCCTAAAAAAACCGAATAATTTATGAAGGTCGGTCTTCGCTTAA
>NZ_QGMZ01000054.1 GCF_003173335.1 Methanospirillum stamsii | reverse complement strand
TAATATTTGTTAAGAAAGACTCTAAAATCAAAAAAGAACTTGAATCGTTAAAAGAATCAGAAAGAAAGAAAATCACCTACTGCTTTAAATTAAACAAAGATATGACAGTCATCAAGGGGGAGACAACCCTTGCCCTTTTAAAGCAAATTTTTGATAAAAAGTCACAAAAATCTTTTGATTGGGCATTTGCTACCAATCAGGAGGAAATAAACCTTGATACGATTATTCCATCATACAAACGACGATGGAGAATAGAAACAGGATTTAGGGTTCAAGATGAAGCGAGAATCTCATCAAAATCTAAAGATATGAAAATTCGATACTTCTTTTTTGCATATGAACAAGTTTTGCAACTTTTATGGACTGCGCTTTATAAGGAGGAAGCTCCGTTCAAACAATTTCTACTTGAAATCTATGAATTGGCAAATGCTCGATATCACGAGCCATGAAATAGGAATGGTAGCCACTTTCATGGAACAGATACATGGGAGTGTAGGTCGACAAATATCAGACAATTGTCGATAGTAATCAAACACCAAAACCTCTTCATGAGACATATTTTAAGCCTATACTTTCTCGACTTACTCGTTCATTCGGAGATACTGCCAACAGAGTCTAATTTAAATACATATAAGGGTTTGATGCAGGATTTTCTGGTAGATTATTTTCGTGAATTAAATCTGCTTAAATTATTGTTAGAACAGGGACTGGTATTCAAGCTAATCAAAGAGGAACAACAGATCCCCTTTGAGATACACCTAAAACAGATGACTACCTTTCTCCATACAAATTTTGGAACCGATTTAAAAGCAGCGAAATGGGCGATAGAGGCATGGGCAGAAGCACTTGGGATCCATTTGGTCCATACATGCATTGCAGATTTTTCTATCAATCCCGCCAAAGGAGATGCTCCATTATTAGTTCAATTCATCAATAAAAGTAAAGGTGAGATTTCACGATATGAATGGGATTTTGGTAATGGGATTACATCAAATGAAAAAAATCCAGTTTATCAATATAATATTCCAGGTACATATTCAGTTACTCTCCGGACATATCGGGGATCTTTTTTTTCTGAAAAAAAAATGAGTGATGCAGTTACAATATTATATCCGGAACTGAATGGAGTTATTTCAAACTCGATTCAAACGGGTGAAATACCCCTATCTATTCAGTTTTTTAGTAAAGTTCAGGGTATTGTTCAATCTTTCAAATGGGATTTCGGGGACGGTATCTATTCAAACGAAGCAAATCCTATCCATATTTACGAGAAAGAAGGGAGTTACAATGTTAATCTAACCCTGAATGATGGAAATTCAACAATTCAGATAGATCTTCCATACCCGATTCTGGTTACTCCAGAAAGCCTCCATGCCGATTATTCCATTTCCCAACCAGATCAAGGAAAAAAACTGCAACTCCAATTTCTAAACAGGTCAAAAGGGAACATAACCCGTTATCATTGGGATTTCGGTGATGGAACCCAATCCGATGAAGAGAATCCTTTTCATGAATATGTAGAAAAATATTTGGTAACTCTTACCGTGACGGATGAACAGACCGGTGAACAGGAGATCAGTACTTGCGAGATTATTCCCACTCTTGCTCCATGTAAAGCAGCATTTCATCACGATATTCATGAAGGAATCGCACCATTAGAGATTACATTCAATAATCAGTCAACGGGTATTATTCATTCCTATGATTGGGATTTCGGGGACGGTTCTACAAGCACAGAAAAAAATCCGATTCACATGTATCTGAGACCTGGACATTATTGTGTCTCATTAACCGTCATCGATGGGTTGGATCATTCTAAAAACGTTACAACATCCGAAGTACGTGTAAAATCTACGGATTTTCGGACTGATTTTACCTGTTTATTTTCATCAGGATGTGCTCCATTGAAAGCATCATTTAAACCAAAATATTCAAATTCCAGTGTAAAGTATCATTGGCTTTTTGGTGATGGACAAGAATCTTTTGAACAAAACTCCTCCCATGAGTATAAAAAATCAGGCACCTTTTCTGTTACTCTCCGGATAACACAGGATGGTTTTACGGAAGAACATGTAGAAAAAAATTTGATAAAGGTTAAGCCAAGTAAAAAACCTCTTCGTGCACTTTTTTCACATGATATATCGGAATGAGTAATCCCACTGTATATTCCGACCTGATCTGAGCAGTGAGTCCGTTCAAATTGAACACTGGTTCCGCTCAAGTTGAACACCCCTTCCGGTGATATTGAACACTTCTTACATTTGAGTTTCTTAAAGGACTCCGAAGAAAAACATCAAGGGTGGGGGGACTTTGCCCCCCTCCCTTGGACCCAACCCCCTGACAGTGATAGGCTCGGTGGGATAGGCAAGTATCCCCCCTTCGCGGAGATTCGGTTCATCGGTCCAATGATTCATAAGGATGATTGACCTCATCAATAATCCTGGAAAGAGTGTTCAATTTGAACGGACTCACTGTTCAAAATTAACGGAAAGGTTGCTTAGGATCAAACGGACAGGGTGTTCAATTTTACCGGAATATGCACCACTGACAGTTTCATTCTCAAATGAATCAGAAGGAAATATAATTATAACATTATGGGATTTTGGAGATGGCACTACCTCTGGTGATTATGATCCTATTCATACGTATTATAAACCCGGAAGATACACGGTCTCTCTTATCGTTTCTAGTGGAACTGATGATTCAAAAACACTAAAAAAATTTTTAATTATTGCCAAACCCACTCAAATTTATGCAGATTTTTCTTGTGATCTCAAGTCAGGAAATGCCCCATTAAAGGTAAAGTTTTCATCAAGATATACTCATCCTGATGCAAGATACCAATGGGATTTTGGAGATGGAAGAGAATCGAATGAGAAAGATCCTACTCATATTTATGAAGAGCCTGGAATCTATACCGTAACCCAATATATCACTCAAAGTGGTTTTACGGAAGAAAGGAGACAAAAAAATCTGATAGAAATTTTTTCAATAAAAAGTAACAAAAACACAAAAAGGAAAATTCCAGATTAGTCTGTATGGCAATGTCATAATCTCAATCATATATACCATATTGAGCACACTTGTCGCAATGTATACAAAAATCTTGATTGGCGTTCCACATATCCTCATATGTTGCATCGCGTGTTCCCAAATCTAACCACTTACAGCAAGTCTCACATGTTATGCCTGAGTTGGAACCGGAGGCAGGATCATTGTTTGAAACCTGAATTTGGTTGCTATCATATCTTCCATCAGTTTGTTCATTGAGCGGGATTGTTGGGTCAACTTCGAATTTTATCGGTGCAAGGCCAAGTTTGTTCCTTAAATCATTAATTTCTTGCTGTATTTCCTGATTGTAGGAGAATTTCTCGTTTGCCTGATATAAAAAATCTAAAGCTTCATAATCCTGACCTAATTTTTCCATGATTAAGGCTTTTTGTTCTAATGACTCCCCTTTCAGGCTACCATCTGAGATTAATGAATCAAAAAAACCCAAAGCTTCATTATACCTCCCTAATAGGGACAGGGTTTTCCCCCTTAAAAAAATTGTATAAGGTCGAGAAAAACCATCCCCCCCCAACATCGCAATTTGCTGATCAGATACATCTAAAGCTTCATTATATCTACCCATTTTGAGTAAGAGTTCTAACTTATCATCTAAATCTTCGGAATAACTCAAATCAGTAGCGAGAATTTGATTCTCAATATTCAAA
>NZ_QGMZ01000053.1 GCF_003173335.1 Methanospirillum stamsii | reverse complement strand
ATTATGGCTAAAGTCATAGAGTTCCTGAAATTCGGGGTATCACTTGATTATCCGACAGAGCCGCATGTCTCCAAGGACCATTAATCCAAATCCTGACCGGAGGTACCGGCAGAGAGAAGGAAGGATTAGCAGGGACAAAGAGCGGTATCTGGAATCAATACGTCATCATCCAATGAAAATGCCGGATCCTCACCCTGTCCGCCAGGCATGGAAAAAGCGTCAGAATCCGGGTCCCTGGCATACCACTCACAGCCATGCTCATGAGGAAGCCCTTGGGCCTCATACCAATCAACCAGGACCGATCAGGTTTCCGGTAAAAATAACAATCAATGGTCGAAAAAACTAAACCATTGTTTTATCTGGTTAAAAAAACCACGCAGATTTAATAAAACGCTTCCTGTTTGCAGGACAATGAAGCATGGTAACAGTAGAGGACATTCGTGAAGCTGAAATTTCTATTTCGCCCTACATTATTCATACTCCTCTTATTTACTCTCCGTCCATCTCCCTGATGACCGGTGCGGAAGTCTATTTAAAGTTAGAAACACTTCAAAAATCCGGTTCTTTTAAAATCAGGGGGGCAATCAATAAGATTCTCTCTAACCGTTCAAAAATTTCCCGTAAAGGTGTAGTGACGGCATCTGCCGGAAATCATGCACAGGGTGTATCACTTGCTGCACATGTTGCAGGGGTTCCTGCTACTGTTGTGATGCCTCTTTGGTCCTCTCTTTCAAAACAGGAGGCAGCAAGGGCTTATGGTGCGGATATTCGTTTATTTGGAAAAACCTTTGAAGAATCAATGGATCGTGCACTGGAACTTGCACAGGATGGGATGCTCCTTGTCCATCCTTTTGATGATCCGGATATTATTGCAGGACAGGGAACAATCGGTCTTGAGGTCTTTGATTCTGGTGTTCAACCGGATCTTATCGTTGTTCCGGTTGGAGGGGGTGGACTTATTGCCGGTGTTGCTATTGTTATTAAGAAATACTTCCCATCCTGCCAGGTAATAGGTGTTCAGTCAGATGCCTGTCCTTCTGCTTACCATCGAATGAAAAAAGGTGGGCCCGAATATATGTCCGGAGGATCTACCATTGCCGATGGCATCCATGTTGCAAAGACCGGTAAACACACGTTTGAGATAATAAAAAAGTTTGTTAATGATATCGTACTTGTTGATGACAGTTCAATTGCAGATGCAATTTTACTTCTTCTTGAACGAAAAAAAATTGTGGCAGAAGGTGCAGGTGCAGCATCACTTGCAGCTCTAATATCCGGTAAAATTAATTATCAACCTGGAAACACCATTGTTCTCATAATCAGCGGAGGGAATATTGATAGTCATCAGTTGTCCCGGGTTATCAGACAGGCACTGGCCCGGTCCGGAAGACTGGTGAGGTTAAACCTGGTTCTTGAAGACCATCCCGGTTCTCTCTCTGAACTTCTTGCAATTATCGCGAGAAAAGAGGGAAATATCCTTCAGATAAGTCATAATGAATGGGATGTTGATCTTCCTGTCCTGGAAAAAAGAATCTGGATTGAGATTGAAACCCGGGGAAAAGAACATTCTGAAATTATACAAAAAGCCATTCATCAGGCAGGGATTAAAACCTGCCAGACAAGGGATACGGGTCTTTCTCAGGTAAATTGAAACAGGGAGAAAAGCATCCGGACTGCAAGAATCATTAGCATACAGATAAAAAGCAGGAGGAGATTTTTCTCTGAAGTTTTTTGACCGGTCCTGACTCCTAATCTGACTGCAGGAATGGATGTACAAACCAGTAGTACCATAAAAAGGATATTTACATACCCAATTGAAAAAGGAAAAAGATCCTGAATCCCGGTTCCCAGGAGTATGTATGATAAAACTGTTCCAGATGCTATGAATACCATTGCAGTCAGGGATATGCCAATAGATCTGTGTATGTTCATCCCCACAAGCGATGTGAGAACCGGGGTAAGAATAACTCCTCCTCCTATTCCAAATAATCCGGCACCAATGCCTACCAAAATGCCCAATATGATAAAAACGGTGGTGGATTCACTCAAATGATACCGATCAAGATAACTCCAGTGTTTAATGCCCATCCATATGGCCATAAAAATGAGGAAACCGGAAAATGCGGCTATGTGGATCTCTTTTGGGATAATTACCGAAATAGTACTTCCAATAACTGATCCGATTATCCCTCCTGCACCAAGTATGACTGCTGGCCAGTATGAGATATTTGAACCACGGTTCATTTTTATTGTTCCAACCAGTGCAGTTGGAAGGATTACTGCTGCAGAAGTTGCAACTGACATTGCCATGGCATGTTCTTCATATCCCAGATCAGTTAGCAGGATGAACATGACCGGAACCATCACCACCCCTCCCCCAATGCCAAATAGGCCTGCAAGAAACCCTGCGACAATTCCACACATCAGGAGGATTATAATAACCTGGATGAAAAATTCCATTGTATTAGTTTAAATCATTACACTCCAGGTATTTTTTAAGATAATCCCGGATTTTATCTGATTCAATCATGCCTTTTTCAAGATTCTGAATAACTGCATCTATCCGGTAGAGTTCCTTTATAATGCTTTCACTTTTAGAATGTGTATCCATGTCCAGGAGTGATAATGCTACTGCCAGAGGATTTCTTATCTGATCATTAACTGTGGCAAGAAGATGCAGGTTTTTTTGAATCTGCATGTCAAGTTGCCTGTTTTTTAATTCCAAATCCTTTTTAATCTCAATAAGTGACTCAGTTTTTTCTCTTAAGATCTCATTTGAAAACTGAATATTTCTGAGATAATAACTTCTTTCAACATGTGTCCTGATTCGGGCAATGAGGATTCGTTCGTGAAAGGGTTTTGTAATATAATCGGTTCCACCTACTTCAAATCCGGTTTCAATATTGGTATCTTCATCTTTTGCTGAAAGAAATATAATTGGAATCAGGGAAGTCTGTTCCATTGTCCTAAGAATACGACAAGCTTCAAATCCGTCCATTCCTGGCATCATAATATCAAGAAGGATAATGTCAGGAGGGTTCTCTTTTGCCACTTCAATAGCATGAGGGCCATCTCTGGTCATGATGACCTGGTATCCTGCTTTATGGAGTACTTGTGCAATTATTTGCAGATTACTCTTATTGTCATCAACAATCAGAACCCTGATATCTTCATTCCTGATATATTCCATTGTTTCTGGTTTTTAAGGATTTACTGTTTTCAGAACCCAGGCAAATGTTGTATTGTCAAGCAAATCTCAATTCCGTATGTATGAGGTACGTTATTATTCATCTATTTTCACTGTTTTGTGGAACTGAAATATTCTCTCTGTCCGCTATAATATTTACATTATTGTATGGATCCATTAAAGTGATCTTTAGCCAATCCCATATTGATTGCAACATTGAGTGTGTTACTAAATATTGAAAAACATTTGATGCAAAACAGAAACCTTTACATATTTTCGCGCGACCCTACGGTGAGCACCGTCGGGTCAATGAGAGGATATGGAGAATCCTCC
>NZ_QGMZ01000052.1 GCF_003173335.1 Methanospirillum stamsii | reverse complement strand
CAAAAAATTGTTTGAAGAAAAGCGAATTAGTCATTTGTAAGTTATAAATTCATAAACTTAGGTTTAGATGCCTTTTTTGATGATATGATGTCAGAAAATGAAATCCCCTGCTTACTCAAAATTTTTAGGTCACTAACATTCATTGATAACAATTTTTCTTCAGAAATGTGAGACATCTCCTGAAATGCGGGATTTACAGCCTTAAAATTTCCCTGAAGATCAATTGTAGCGATTGCTCCAGGATTATCTCTAATAAGGAAACCTAACTCATTTATTTTTGAATCCAACTGGGTCCGGTCTGCAAAAATAGCATAAACATACATGATGATTCCGTTGGGATCAAAAATCGGGATATATGAATACTCCATTGATGTAATCCCATTAGGAAAATCAGCTACATAGGTGCCTCGTAATGTTGACTTGGTGTTGATTGCGTCCAGGGGTGTCGGACCATCCCCTTTCAGGACTTTGAAATCACCTGCGGATCTTCCTATCCATTCTTCTTTTTTATATCCGGTTATTGTAAGAAAAGCAGGATTTACATCTGCTATTGTCAGATCCGGATTGAGTTTTATTAAGGCATATGGGTTTTCATGAATAAGTGCCTGGTTTTCTTCTATACGTACTTGTCCAGTCATATCAATAATTATAGATAAAAGGCAGGTATCACCCCCGTATATTATCCTTTTGAGGGTAACATGTGCAGGAAAAACCCTCTTATCAAAAGTTTGGTGATAAAAATAAAAACTTGATGAGCCTGATCGGTGTGTATTTTGGATGTACGTGTTGACCTCTATTCCTGATTCATTACCATTTGGCTGTTTTTCAGGAGCGAGGATGCTTGGAACTTTTCCAATCACATCATCGCGACTTGAAGCATTAAAAACCTGTAATGCTGAACTGTTACAATCAATAAATGATCCATTCGATCCAATTACAAAAACTGCATACGGTATTGAATCAATTATATTCTGAAGCGATTCTAAATCTCCGGATATTACTTTAGGAATAGATGATACACTCATAATTTCACGTTTTTTTATGTAATTTTCAACAAAAACTGAACTAATAATTTTCACAGCATATATAAACCCCAATGAGGACTGGTGCTGAGCGATGTTTCTAATTTTATAAATTTTTCTCATAAAAATTAAAATAAAACACTATATTGCAACGCAATAGAGAAACACTTAAAAATAGATCAAAGAACGAAGATATGTGGAATACATTTCTCAGGAAATATCATCATTGCTGGAATCATCCGGTAAATGGGTCTCTGTAGATTATTCAAGTGATCAAAAATTTTATTTTCACAATTATCGGTTTGCGGAAAAAATTTTCAAAAATTTAAAAATTTTCAGCAGGGATCTTTACAAGTAGCGAGATATCCCGCCCTTCCTTTGTAATATAGCCGTTTGCATAGAGGACACCATCTGAATCCGCATGCACCCCATAAAGCATTCCGGGTCCAAATGCTTCAAAGGTAAATATTCCAGACTCACCAAAAGTCATGTCAGGTGTTCCATCCGGATTGTACCGGATCAGAATCGGCGTAGTAACCCCCTGGATCTCACTTGTTCCGGCGATAACTATCTTTCCGTCATCCTGAATCGTCTTTCCCCATGCATAATCGTATCCGGATCCTCCATAAACCACAACACCTGCATCACCAAACGAGGTATCAAGCGTTCCGTCCGGGCAATATCGTAAGAGAACGATGTCATAAGAGCCATGAGTATCAGTTTCTGTACCAAGAACCATGATTTTATCGTCCGAAGAGACTGAAACCCAGTTCCCGTAATCCGGACCGCCACCGTCCCCCTGATATATTGCAAGCCCGTCTATTCCAAAGGAACTGTCCGGCTCTCCGTTCTTTTGTAGCCTGACGGTCGCAATGGAACTATTATCATCACCAGGAACCACAATCCCTCCGGTTAAAACAATTCTACCCTCCTTATCCGGAGCGATGGCAAATCCATAACTGTCTGCATCATCTGTACGGTTGAGAATAAAGATCCCGGAATCGGCGAATGTTTCATCCACTATTCCGTCAGGAGATACCCGGACGGCTATCATCTCTTTATGATGGCTCATATTCATCTCACCGGTTAAAAGAACTGCTCCGTCATCCTGAACAAAAAGACCCCGGAACGAATCGGTACCATTCCCCGGACCCGCATACCTGACAACTCCGTTATCTCCGAAATCTGTGTCGGGTGTTCCATCAGGGAGATATTTAAGAAGGATCATGTCAGGATCATGACCGTTGTGCTCCCGTCCGGCTACCAGGACATTCCCGGATGTATCATAGGTGACACCAAAGGCATAATCATCTTTTCCCGCATCTCCGCTAAAGATAACAGCCCCGTTGTTACCAAATGAGAGGTCATTCTTTCCGGTTGGGAGATACCGAAGGACCAGGATATCCTTTTGTCCGGTTTCATTCCGGGTGCCTGCGAGAAGGATCTTCCCATCATCCTGGATATCCATCTCAATACTCCTGTCATGGCTTTCTTTCGAAGACTGCCAGAGATATGCACAGGACATGTATCTGCCGCTGATTACCACGTAATCACTACCGTCACTTCCGGTTACCAGCCGGTAATAACTCTTCTTTGGAAATATACCACTCATGGCAGGATGAGAGAAGACATAATGCACCCATCCGGTTCCATGGTCAATTGCACCGGTTATCATTTCATCCCGGAACATTTTCCCGGTTACATCCCCTTTTCCAGTCATTTTCTTACCGATGAGATGGGGGTTACCTGCATCAGCGATGAGTATTCCATCAATTGTGTATACAAAGACATACAGCCCGGGAATGTCCGGATCCTTGTATGGTTCATCTCCGGCATTTATCTTATCTAATGTTTCCAGGGTATTTTCAGCGATCGCCTCCGCAGTGAGGTTTACCAGATCAGTTACCATTTGTGACGTTATCTCTGATTCAGCACACTGCACCGGAAGATACCTGTACACAATCTGCTCATATTCGGACGAACCGGATTCTGTCCGCTCTGTTTTCAGTGTGGCAAGAGTATCATTGAGTTCTCTGACAAATGCGGGGTCAGTATCCTTTTGAATTGCAAAATATTCCTCTACCGTCCCGATATCAAGGAGTGGAGTGAACTTCTCCGGATTGTTTGCATACCGGTTAATTTGTTCATTTCCTGCCATTTCTCCATAACTCCAGACATCTGCAGTCCCATTCTCCACCATCCGGATAGCCTCCCCGGCTGACGATACCACAATTACCTGGTCCGGGGATGCACCAGCATCAAGGGCGAGTTGGTACCCACTGTCATCTGATATTGCAACAATCCGGTACGATGTGATGTCGTTATGAAGGATAGAGGAATTCTCATCGGGGATTCCAAAGAGAACTTTTGCATCGGTGATAATGGGTCCGGCCCACTGGAATTTATCTTCCCGTTCCGGTATCCGGGCCATGGTAAAGAGGATGGTATTATTTCGAGTAAGAGCGGTCTGATAGGCCTCACTCCATGAACCCAAGGAAAAATCATCACGGGTAATGGAGGAACCCATGTGGTGGAAAGCAGATTCAAGAAGATCCACAGACAGTCCTTTTAAGGTTCCATCTTCCAGGTAATTGAACGGGGCATATTCCTCAGTCAGGATGAGCAGATCCGAAGGGGATGAATCTGCCAGAATTCCGGAAGTGTTCAAGACGAGCAGAAGAAACAGGGAGATGAACAGGTAGCAGCGGAAATGAGTCATATACAATAATAATCGTTCCTGTATGTTAGAGTACTCCATTCCAATAACCAGATAAGACAACTAAAGAATTAGATCAGGGTCAGGCAGTTATTATCATTAGAGCCCGTAAATAAACGGGTAAAAAACACCCTTTTTATATGTTCATTCATTACCACCATTTTAAAAAACCTAAATTGGCCTTATTTCATGAAAAATACACCAATATATAACCCCAATATACATATAATTTTTTAGCCCCAATTTAACCTTTTTTTAGTGATTAAACCGCAAATGTCGAATTCTCAAGGGGCCGCTATTTGCCCCAAAAACAGGTCAATGGATTGTATGTCAAGGGCTTTGATCCCCCTTTTTAAGAGCCTTGGTGAAAGCATATTTCCGGGAGTATTTAAAGGTCATGCAAACCTGACTTTTTTTGACCCTATATTATATTAAAGGGCAGAATTGCACTTCATCGCCCTCTGAACATATATTTCCGGACGGGTCTGACTGAGGAGTAAAAATTTCGGAAGAGAATCCCGATTAACCCCGCCCTTTGAACAAATTCAATTCAGCGACATGAATTCACAGCAGTGTTTTATCTAACATGGCAGATTTCACACAGACGGGAGCGAATGAAGACTGCTACCCGGAATCTTGCAAATCCGGAGGGCAGCATAACAAAACTCACCATGGTGCCTATCTATTAATTTGAGGAAGCACCATTCTCACTACAGCCGTTCTGGTCATAACTATGGGTGGAAGAGAATTCCCATTATATTTGTGATAAAATTTTGAATTCCATTACGGACTGATTTTGTCAAAATAAATGTTATTCATCATATAACGTTTAACTGAAATCAGTTCAATTACAGGATTCATCCTAGCGTTATTATGAGAGGAGTGTCAATAAATATAATGACATAATTGTGCATGGTCGATACGAGCAGTATTCCCTCAAAAAGCCCATCCAGGAGACAAATTTCATGAAAAAGAAAGAAGAGGTCATCTCTGTATTAAAAGAGAAAAGACCTCATCTTATACAGAAATATCATATCACAAAAATTGGCATCTTCGGCTCAGTAATACGTAACGAAGCGGGTCCGGAAAGTGACATAGATATTTTGGTTGATTTCAGTGATGAAGCTAGTCTTCTCGATCACTCCGGATTGAAAATATACCTTGAAAAACTATTTGGAGAATCTGTAGATGTCGTTCCAGAGCGTGCAATCAGGCCAGAACTAAGGACACCCATTCTATCAGATGTCATGTATATATGAGGGAACCACATCTTTTTCTCCAGGATATTCTTGATTCTTGCAACAGAATTGAAAGGTTTATTGGGTCGATATCACTTGATGAGTTTTCTCATGATGAAAAAACAATGAGTGCAGTTCGCGATCAAATCATGATTATTGGTGAAGCAGTAAAACAAATCCCTGAAGATATGAAAGGAAAATATCCGGAAGTTTCATGGGATGAGATTGCAGGGATGCGGGATATTCTTATCCATGCCTATTTCAGAACTGATGAAAGATTGATTTTTCTGACTGCAACACGAGATATTCCTGAATTAATACCATATATACAATCCATGCTGGAGGATTGAACCTTCAGATAATTACGCCTCTTTTTTCATTGAATATATATGAGAGACACTACTCTGGGGTTTAGTTCAATAGAACCTTTTCAAGTAATGATATCAGACATCCAAAACAGGTTAAAAAATCCCAAAAATAGAGATTAATTATTTATCCTTGATATTGACTCATCAAGCCGTGATGCAATAACCAAAAGATCATTAATAATTGTTGAAACCTGGTTTCGGCGATATTTTGTGAAATATCTTCAATCTGACGGGCGATAGGTTTAAAGAAACTTATTGTATCGGTAATTGTAGGTGAATCTTTTGTAACCTGTGTATCAGCCTCTCTTACTGATGATATCAACAATATTTCCTAAATCAAATCTGGTCACGGATATCTGATTTAACATCCCAAAACACCATTATTTCAAGGAAAAATTAATACAGTTCTCATTAAAAAATGGCCCCCATGAAATAATACCCGGATATCACTAATCCAAACCCTACGATAATCCACCGGAACATGTCCGGATTCAATTTCTCTACAATACTCCCCCCTGCAACTCCTCCAATGACAGACCCGATACTCATGATAAGGACAATCAGCCACTCGATACTTCCGGAAAAGATGAAAAAAAGAGCAGCAGTCATGTTGACACTGAATGATATCGCAAGTTTCAGGACATTCAGACTTGCCAGTGAATCATCAAACAGGAGACCCAGAACAGCAATGACGATTACACTGACTCCGGCACCAAAATATCCTCCGTACACCGATGAGAAAAATAACAGGAGAAACCCTCCTCCGGTGACAAGAAAAGCTGACCGGACGTTAGATTCTTTTGCCTGCAGCCACCGCTTTACCGGAACCTGAACGGCAACAAGGACTGTTGCCAGGAGAATCAGGTAGGGAATTAGTTCCCTGAATGATTGTTCATCTGAATGAATAAGCAGGAAACCGCCAATGAATCCACCGACCACACAGACAGGAAGAATCCGGAGAAGTCTTTTCTTTTGAAATTTGAACTCTTTTCGCTGGGCAAAAATCCCTCCGAAATATCCGGGGCAAAGAGCAAGAGTATTGGTGATATTTGCCGTAACGGGAGGAATCCCAAGGGCTAAGAGGGCAGGAAAACTTACCAGGGTTCCTCCTCCGGCGACTGCATTGATAAAACCCCCTGCAAAAGCCGCAAAAAATATAATGAACTCGTCCATGATTCTGATGCACAAAATACTAAATTGATGGTACTATCAGCTACAAAGCATAATGAGCATACGTGTAGGAACCCGGGATTTACTCATTCCATGTTCAGACCCGGATCCTTAAGACAAATAGTTTGATCTTAATCACAAAATTATCAGGAGAGGAGGTGACCGGAAAGCCACTCTATCTCTTCGGTCACTTTCCGGACCTGGTTATCATAGTGTTTCATATGATGAGGCTCATCCTTAAAGAGAATCATCTGAACATCACCTTTACTTGCCATCTTGTATGCCCGGTAGGTTGTCATCGCACTCGCCGGAACCACCGCATTATCCACTGTACCCTGGAGCATGAGTATCGGAGCGGTAACATTTCCGGCATTATAAACCCCCATGTTCCGGATGTACGGCTCGGGATCCTCAAAAGGCGTCTTATCATAATACATCCGGTTCATGACAATACCATTCGTATATGCCAATTGGGAGTTTTCATCCTGGTACCCGGCTCCAACTACTCCGGCCTTCAGGGAGTTGTCTTTTGTTACCCATGAAAGAGTCAGAATACCTCCATATGACCATCCGGTCACTCCTACCCGGTTTTTATCAATAACACCCTTATCTGCGAGAACTGCAACGCCATTCATCATATCTTCCACCGCAAGGGAATATGTATGCCCTTCCTCGATTGATGCGGCAAAATCAAACCCGTAATTACTACTTCCATGATAATTGGGTGAGAATGTGACAAACCCGGCACTGGTTATCAGATGGTAGGGAAATTCCCAGGTATCACGCCAGCTGTCAAAATCGGTATAAATTGGACCACCGTGAATGACAACGACCAGAGGATACAACGTGCCTTTGGTATAGCCGGGAGGATACCGGACAACTCCCTGAATGGTATCTCCACCGGCTCCTTTCCACTCAATTACCTCCGAAGAACCCAGGGGTTTTTCCAGGAGTTTTGCATTCAGATGTGTCATATTTTCAGGAGTTCCAATGCTGTCTCCGGAGATGTGTGCCTTATAGATCTGTGGAGGGACTGATGCAGAATTATAGTTGTAATACAGCGTATTGCCATCCACCGTTGATTCAAGAGCAAAAATATTCCCCTGGTGTTCTCCTTTGAGGAGGACCATATTCCACCCGGAAGGTGTTTTCGTATATTTTACAAGTTGGGGATTTGTCCCGTCAGCCAGAAGAGCATACACACCGCCCATGAAAGGAGTCATCTCAATATCATCGTTGAAGAGATCTTTCAGCATTAACCTGTCCCATTGCATCGGTATCTCTTCGACTGTTCTGGTAGCCGGGGAGTATGTAATAATATCCGAAGCATACCTCACCGGATAATGCATGCCACCATTTATCATCCGTTCTATGTAAACGACAGAACTATCCGGAGCCCATGCAAACTCATTTTCATCCTGATACCCTTCTTCCCGGGTCATAATCTCATCTTCAGTCCCATTCTCCACATCAAGGAGATAATATGTAAATTCAGGATTTGTCAGCCAGACTTCCGGATACTCAGAGGATTTATAAAGGATGTATCTCCCGTTCGGAGAGGGGAGATATGCATAGATGACATCGGTATTTGTGGTAGGGTTCGTGATTTCTCCGGTTTTTATATCATACGAATTCAGGATGACCGGATCAGGCTCCTTGTCCATGATCGTAACCCCTCCGGGTTTTGTATCTTCTGGAGTATCAGGAGAAGGTCCAAGGTATGCCAGACCGGAAGTTCCGGCCCATGAAAAACCATTCAACAACTCTTTTGGCACGCCGGGCATCTTTTCAACTTTCATCGTGGTAAGATCAAGAATGGTAAGATAACTATCGCCTCCGGTCCTGGGTAGTGCTGTATATGCAAGATGTCTGCTGTCAGGTGAAACAGACCAGGAGGTAACTGATTCATCCGGAGACGAGAGAATGGTCTCAGTTTTTGATTTGGTCAGTATCATCCGGAGTGTCGCGTTATCAGCCGGAGGAGTGAGATCATCACCCTCAGTTACCAGGTAGATTATCTTTGATTCATCCGGGGAAAGAACGAATTTGTGCAGATATTCCATTTTCAAAATATCATCATGTGACAGAGGTTCTTCCTGAGCCAGTATAACAGGGCAGAGAACAAGAGTGACGATACCCAGCAATACTACTGATAAACTGAATTTTTTACGAAAAATCATAATTACACCAATTTTCAATGGGAGACATACATTTTCTGACAGACTGATGTGGATTGCCCCTTGAAGTCAACCTTGTTTTTTATGAATATATATCTGATGAATAGTCGGTGGAATGAAACAACAAAAAATAAAAATTTGAGATTGGGATTTAAATTTCATCAAAATCCGACAAAACACAGTTTTTAAGAATATTTTGATCCAGATATATTACATGAGTACTATTCACCAAGGTTTTTTAACGATTAATGGATATATGAATGCATATGAACTCTGATCCTGAATATGATTCAAAACCCGAAGATATTTCACGGGATGAATGTATTAAAAAAAATATCCAACTCAATGATACCATTAGATCACTTAATGAAGAGATTTCTGCACTTAAAAGTGAGAAAGAAAAATACGAATCTTTATTCAGGCACAACCCAAATCCGATACTTGTCTGGAATCCGGATTTACAAGTAATCGATACAAACGATGTATTTGTGAAAAAAACCGGTTATTCCAGGGAAAAAGCACTCTCACTCAAACTATCTGATTTTGTATATATTGATAAAAAAGGAGATGGAATCCAGGAAACTCTTCGCGATAAAGTGATGAAGTCAGGAGAGGCTACCTTTAAATTCCCGGCAGGGATCCTCTCATGGGTCAGATATACCATTCCTATTCTTGATAAACAGGGCAATATCAGGACGATTCTATCGGTTTATAATGATGTGACCGAATTAAAAACAGAACTTGATGAGATTGAAGCCCTTCAAAAAAGAGCGGATACCATAGTCAATGAAAATCCATACCCGATAATAGTCTGGGACCCGAATCTCAATATCACTACCATAAACAAGGTTGCAGTAAATCTCATGGGTTTTAGTTCCGGGGATGCCAGTCGGATTACAATCAAAGACTTTGATTACATCAGTCAGACCGGAACGAACGTTGCTGACACATTTAAATATGGAAAATCCAGCCAGGGGATGGCGGTCATCAGATTCTCTACCGGCATCAAAACACTTGAACGCCATAATATCCCTCTTACTGATAAATCAGGGAAAGTCGTCAGTGTTTTATCAGTGTATTATGATCTGACTGATCAAAAACAGGCAATTAACGATATTATCCAGGTAATTCAAACCGCAGAGAAAGGAGATCTTACTGTACGAACCCATGAGGAAAATTACACCGGTGACTTTTTTGAAATATCAAGAGGAGTCAACCAGATTCTCGAGATTATCACCAATCCTTTCCGGGTATTTAAAGATAAGATAGGGGATATTGCATCCGGTGCTGAAGAAGTAAATGCCAGTGTTGAAGAGGTTTCCGCAGGTACAAATTTGCTCGCACAGAACTCTAATACCTTAAGTCATAATACGGAGCAGGGAGAAGACGGAGTCAGACAGATTCTTCGGGCGATGGAGGATCTGTCTACAGCGGTTGCTAATATTGCTTCAAATGGTGACTCTGTTGCACGGCTCGCTTCATCGGCAGAGGAGAAGAGTAAAACCGGGATTCAGCTTGCAAAGAAGACCGAGCATGCAATGGAGGGGATCACCCGGACATCTGAGGAAGTTGATACCATTGTCAATGATATCAGGGGCCAGATGGATCAGATAGGAAAAATTGTAAAACTGATCACAGACATTGCAAACCAGACAAATTTACTTGCGTTAAACGCTGCAATAGAAGCGGCACGTGCCGGAGAAGCAGGCCGCGGATTTGCCGTTGTTGCTGCAGAAGTAAAGTCGCTGGCCCAGGATTCCAGACAATCGGCAGAGAATATTGCTGAGATGATAAATAATCTCCAGTTAAAATCCCAGAAAGCTGCAGATGCCGTTAAAAGTTCAGTAGATAATGTAAAGGAAGGGAATGCAGCATTGTCTGAAACTATCACATCATTCACCAGTATTGCAGATTCCATTGAGGATATATCAACAAATGTGACAAATATGGCTTCAGTTACCGAAGAGCAGGCAGCGAGTGTTGAAGAAATTACTGCAAGTATAAATGAAGTTGCGACGCTTTTGAATAATACCGTTCGTCAGGCACTGGACTCATCTGCCGCAACCGAAGAAGCCTCTGCAGCCCTTGCCCAGATAGTAAAAGCAATACAAAATGTCTCTCAGAGTGTGGAGATGCTATCGGCTGAGATGTCAAAATTTGTGGTATAAATTCAAATTACCGCTGGGTTTTGCAAATCAGCACTATTTTTTTTATTTCTTATCTGAAGATAAAATCAGGAAGATATAGGGTTATCTGATATAATTACCTCTAAACATAGAGGTTATTTCTTAAAACAGGCAAATAATTACGAGTGAACAGATACACTATTCACCTCTATCCCGAAGAACCGGGTCAGAAATCGTTAGTTCATCCGTGAAACATTACATTCACTTTATCCGGATGGTACGTATCCGGCTTTGTTTCATGAAACCTGAGTACCCGCTGTTGATTTCGCATATAAATGCCATCAAGCATGGACAGGTATTCATTTATCTCATCAGATGATTTTGAGTCTGAATTCATTCAAATCAGATATAATAATCTTAGGAAATCAACCTATATAATTAAGATCATTCGGACTTTTTTAAAAAACCGAAATCCGGTTTCTGATAACTGAAAATATTATAATCTGAAAGTCAGGAGCAGAAGGCTCTGTCGGATAATCAAGTGATACCCCGAATTTCAGGAACTCTATAACTTTAGCCATAATAATTGCAAAATAATCGAATTGCACAAAAAACATCAATAATTGTCATTTTCACTTCGTTTAAGGTACCAGATATTCT
>NZ_QGMZ01000051.1 GCF_003173335.1 Methanospirillum stamsii | reverse complement strand
GAACACTCAACATGGATTGGAAAAAAAGGATGAAGACCGATGTCGGTTTTTTAAATCATCTCAAACTTCAATCAATTAGAATATCTGGTACCTTAAACGAAGTGAAAATGACAATTATTGATGTTTTTTGTGCAATTCGATTATTTTGCAATTATTATGGCTAAAGTCATAGAGTTCCTGAAATTCGGGGTATCACTTGATTATCCGACAGAGCCTTGTCTCTCCGATTCGTGACATGTCTGATAACATTACCGGAACAATTGCTATTGCTATTGATATCACCGATCAAAAAATCCTGGAAAAAGAAAGTAAAAATCTTTTGATTCAATTAGAACACAATCTCGTAGAACTGGCGATATTAAATGATAAAATCAGAAACCCCCTGACCGTAATTGCAACTCTTATTGATATGCATGCTCCCCATATCGAAAAACAGATTAATCAAAGTATCCGTGAGATTGATGACATCATTACTAATTTAGACAAAAGATGGATGGAATCTGAAAAAACAATCAGTTTTTTGCAGAAACATTATGGTTTTGGTAACAGGTGACAGGTTTTTTTATGGTCTATGTGACCGAAGCAAGAATCATCCAGGTTTTTGCTATGAGGTGTTTTCCATGGTTTTTAAGGGGTAATGATTGTTGTCGTATCAACATACGATTTCTATAGAAATCTATTTGAATATTTTTTCAATTCCTGCTGCAATGATTGCATCAGCAGACATTTCTTCCTCACCAAGGGACAATAACTCCAGTACCCCGGATAAAATCTGTGCAACCATGATCATGTGATAAGAAACCGGGTGGTCGGTAAAAATTCCCTCCCGGATAGCACGGGAATACATCTCCGTTATCCACCTGAATTCTTCATATGCCCTGCTTTGAACCGCATCACTGATATTTGGAGAATGGTGAAACTGGGATAAAAAGCATGCTTTTTCAGGGTTGGCCATACCCCACTCAATATACCGGATAAACCCCCGCTCAAGCTGTGCTTTGGTAGGAAGTGCAGGATTCTCTTCATTCCCGACCACTCCGCACATCTCCTTTTTGATAGAGAGATATAATTCATCAATGAGGGTTTGTTTGTCCGGAAAATAGTGAAAGAGTGTCCCAGTCGAGACACCTGCCGTTTTGCTTATGAGCGAGGTTGGTGTTGCATGAAATCCTAACGTGGTAAACAGATGCAGGGCGGCCTTTAGAATTTTCTCCCGTTTATCTCCGGTATTCGTATCGAAATGAGATAATATGTTATTTTTCATGATTTCGTTTGCTAAAACGGTATTATTCATCCTTTACGTTAGTGCCAAACATTCGTTTTGCAACCATGAAAACCAGTTTTGTCTGCCATCCATCCATTGTTTTCGAAACGTTTTTCAATTCTTTCGGAATATCAATATTCTGTGGACAGTTTGAGACACATCTTCCACACTCTCTGCATAACGAGGCATGTGCAGGTGAGCCCATCCCACCCATGAGTTGTAGGCTGTAAAATCCACGGGTCATGATTTTTTCTTCGAGCATATGATACTGGTTATAATAATAGAAACACATGGGGATATTCACACCAAATGGACAGGGCATGCAGTATGAACATCCAGTACAGCCAATTTTCATCTTCTGCAAAAATGAATCCCTGACATCATTGATAACTCCAATATCCTTTCCGGATAAAAACCCGGGAGTTGCCATCTCACAGATTGCGATATTCTCTGCAAGATGTGCCTCATCATTCATCCCGGACAAAACAACGGTTACTTCAGGGTGATTCCATACATACGAGAGGCCCCATGCTGCTGCTGACCATGGTCGACCTGATCGTTCATAGTGATTTCGTGCCTCTTTGGGGATTTTTCCGGCCAATGACCCTCCCCGGAGGGGTTCCATCACCATCACCGCAACATTTTTTGAAGCAGCATAGAGCAGTCCTTCTTTTCCGGCCTGGTTCTCTTCATCCAGGAAATTATACTGAATCTGACAAAATGTCCAGTCATATGCATCGATAATCTCCCGGAATGTCTTCCGGTCACCATGAAAAGAAAACCCGATGTTTGTAATAAGTCCTGCATCCCGGGCAGACTCTAAAAATTCAAACACTCCAAGATCGGTAAATTTTTTCCATGATGCAGCATTGAGGGAATGAAGAAGGTAATAATCGATATTTTCGGTCTGAAGTCGTTTCAACTGAATCGAAAGGACCTTGTCCATGTCTTCCCGTGTATGGACATTCCAGGGGGGAAGCTTCGTTGCCAGTTTTACCTTCTCCCGGTACCCGTCCTTCAGGATCCGGCCAAGAATCTTCTCACTTTCACCCCCATGATAGGAAAAGGCCGTGTCCAGGTAATTCACACCCTGGTCAATTGCAGTACGGATGAGTCGTGTTGCACGTTCCTCGTCAACATGACCCCGCCGGGTAGGAAGCCGCATGGCTCCAAATCCTAATGCTGATAAAGAATCCCCATTTTTTGGCACTGTCCTGTATTGCATAATATCCTCCGGATACCCTCTCGACTGACTGGTTAGTCTAGACTGATTAGTCAGTGCAATAAGAAAAATGTATCGGATATCGAGCTGGGGGTTGAACAGTATTAGTCCGGGATTTACGAATATCTCAAAATAAAAATTGGATTATTCATCCTTTGGTGGAACCCATTTATCTTCTCCGATACAATCCGGATCATTGGGGCTTTCATCACAGTAGTCATCCATTCCCCCCTCCGGACAGTCTTTCGGACATGTCTTCGAATTTTCAGGCATACCACAAACCCCATCTCCACATTTACTTTCGGAGAAATCAAGACCCATAAGTTCAGTTACTTCAATTTTCGTTCCATTTGGCAATTCACAGATGGTGCAGGTATCTGAATAGATTGCTGAACAGGCATCTTTATCCTGAACCGTTACTTGCTTGGCCCCATATTTCTGGCATCCGCTATACTCCGAACCTGCTTTTCCCATAAGAAATTCCCATCCACTAACCTGATTTCCATCTGGAAGGACAACTACCCCATGTACTCCACCATCCTTCTCACTGACAAGCAGGTATTCATACCCCAGTGCTTCAGCATAGACTGCTGCCGGATTTTTTAAAGCAGAAACAGTATTTACGCTCAATAAACAGAATACCAGAAATACTATACAAAGACCATATCTCCAATTCATGCAGTTCATTATCGACTCACCCCGTCAACTGACCACACACTATCAGCCCATGAATCATCATAAGAAATCCTGCCAAATCCACCAGATCCATAATCATCTCCCCAACTGTTTTTGATAATCCATTCATCTGTTGATTCATCCCATCCAATAAGAAGTACACAATGACCTCCACCACAGGAAGCAACCGGACCTTTGCAGATAATTTCAGTTTTTATATCACTGATGTCATTGTCCCTGAAAAGTGGATCCACCCGGTCATAATCGTCAATTTCCCAGGTATGTTCTTCCCATCCTCCCCGAGGACTACATCTGCTGTTTCGGGCAGTATATGGATAATAGCTCTCTTCCGTCACTCCTTCCTGTTGTTTTGCATTATACAAGACCCTGGATGCGTATCCTCCGTCACAATCTCCTTCCCATCTGCAGCAATCCGAAACAAAATATTGTTCAGCGAGATCTGACCCGTGATTTGCACCGGTTTCGATATTATAAACCGCTTCCATTGCAGCGAGTGCTGCATGAGCCCAACATGACCCACAGCTTCCCTGATCCCGGATATCAGTAACCCAGTTCACCCCCCGGTAATCTCTCCAGTCAAATTGTTCCGGAAGGGCTACAGCTCCTGATTTGACATCACTACAGATGCTGCATGAAGGGCATGGACCACCACAGTCGACATCCTCTTCTCCCTGGTTTTGAATTCCATCTGAACACGAGGGAGGCTGACAGGCACCATCCACACATAACCCTTCACACTCATGCCGGTAGCTGCGATAATTGCAGGGCCTTGTGGATGTCGGATCTTCAATCTGGTATTCTTTGAGCCATCGGTCATCTTCACAGGTATCACATGCGGTTCCAATACAACCAGCAACTTCGTAATTTGTTCCCCCGTCTGTATCTTCACAGATACATGCCCCGTCCCTGCAACCTGCCGGACAGGTATACTCTTCAGATTCGGTATAAAATCCCCGGGATTCATCATACCCACAGGAATACTCCCTTAATCTGTTTCCATCAATACACTGGTCAGTATTTCCACCTGTTGTTCCGGTTTCAAAATAATTTACCCCGCCATCGGTATCTGCACAGGAACAGACCCCCCCGGAGCAGCCTCCTGCACAGGGGATTTCAACCTCCTGAACTCCATCCTCGGTGCAGATATATTCGATGAGTGTTCTTCCATCTGCCGAGCAATGATCTTCCCCGGCACGACTGCACGAGCAACTCCCAATCTGATATGGAAGGCTTCCGGTTGTTCCACCCCGGTAAACTGTCTCTGTTTCACATTCCTCAATATACACCCATCCTTCTGTGAATGGGTCAATTCCCTCGTCAGAATCTCCGCATCCGCATCCGGTGTTGTCAACAAGGTCATACTGTTCTTCCCAGTAATAGACGTCCTTTCCCTCTTCCATACTGTATCTGGATAATCCAAGACAGGTATACCCATATGGCATGCCGGTTTCATCGCAACAGAATGCATCGCCACTGGTGAGCATCGGGGAACAATCATCACAGAGATCCCCAATGCCATCACCATCGGTATCTCTCTGGTCCGGGTCAGGAACTTCCGGACAGACATCCCTGAGATTGCTTATTCCATCCCCGTCACTGTCGCCACCAATTACTGTTCCGACGACTAAACCCTCATTATAAAGCGAAATACTCTGGGTCGGTGTCGGAGTCACATAGAGCATTTCCATTGTTGGCACTGTCAGACTCAATGTAGGTGTAGGTGATGGTGAGACTGGAGTAACCTGAGGTACTGATTCTCTTTCTTTAAAACAGTACAACGGAGCACCCGTTTTTGTCTGACCACAGGACACCATCTCTTTAGTACAGAGTTGCATGTTCTTTGCTTTTGCCTCATCTATGGTCAGGCACTTACAGTTAGTTGGACATGGCACCACGGTCTGAGTTGTTGTTGGCGTTGGTGTCGGAGTAGTGGTAATTTTGGTATATGTAGTAAGCAGCGTCCCGGAAAGAGTTCCAATTGCAGAGATATTCGACCGGAAGCAGTAGAGTATCTCTCCAGCTTTGGTTTTACCACATGTCAACATTTTTTCTTCACATGGCACCATGTTCTTCGCTTTTGCCTCTTTTTCTGTCAGACAATAACAATTGGCCGGACAATCCACGGCCATAACAATACCTGCCAAAAGAAGCAGGATAAAAAATCCTAGTACTATCCACCCGGTTTTCACAAAACCACCTGAATGGAAATCAAATGGTAACTTATATAAGCATTATCAGAACAAAAACGGAAACCTGTTTATTATTTTTCCATCGTTCTCAATATTTCCAAATTATGCCTAATAACATTCAAAAAACCAATACTTTTATAAAAAAAGAATGCGCACAAAAAATTGTGTGAAAAACGACTAAATGTCGTTGTATCAGACGAATGTTTTTATCAAACTATTTAAATATCAGAAATTTTTTAATTACCATGAGAAATTTAAAATGCACCGCATAAAATCTTCGGTTTTTAGGTTAATCTTTGAACTATCAGAAAAAAGAGATTATTCAGATTTATTTCTGAACATCCCTGAGCAAACAACATACTTTTTACCGTCACTGCCAACAGCCAGCTGGTACCGGGTAGTCTTCCAGAAAAGGCCACTCTCAACCGGATTACTATAGACATAATCCTCCCATCCGGAACCATTGGCAAGTGCTCCTTCCACCATCAGGTCTCTGAACGGTTTTCCGGCGACATCGGTCTTATTGTGGTAATTTGCCCCGACCATCCGGATATTATCCGCATGAGCAACCATGGTTACGTCAGTATCATAGGCAAATACATAGAGATCCGGACGTTCTTCATTCCGATATGGTGGCAGACCGGCGTTTATATTCTTAATAGTTCCCGGAGCATCCCGGGCCAGGTCGGCTGCAGTCTGATTGACCAGTTCTTTTACTTCTTCTGCTGTTATCGTAGATTCGGAGTTCACTGGCTCAACATACCGGTACAGAATATAATCATACATACTAACCCCGGTCTGGTCTTTATCGGTCCGGATAATATCAAGCATGTCCTGGAATGCCTGCACTATCGGAGCTGGGGTATTCAGGTTGAATGCATAGTAATAGTCATAGGTCGCCAGATGATGCACCGGAACAATCGAATCCGGATCGGCAGCATACTTCTGGATTAGTTGCTTTCCAGGCATGGAAGCATATGCCCACCCGTCAATCTCGTTCTTTTGAAGCATATTAATGAGTTCCTGCGGTTCTGATTCATAGACAATGTCCGTTCCCCCAGCATTGATAAGGGCGGTTGTGGCAATATCATCTCTGATTGCTCCAATTTTCATCTCTGCCGGACTGAGGTTTTGTAACTGGTCAACTTTATCCCGGTTACAGAAGATAACATTTGACATCTTATCCACGGGGCCTGCCCACCGGAAAAGTTCTTCCCGTTCCGGAGATCGGGCAAGAATACAAAGCATGGTATTATTCTCCGTCAGGGTTTTTTGATACACATCTTCCCAGGTACCAAAGGTGAAGTGGTCGTCCGGGACATCAATGTTATACCGTGAAAAGATATCTTTTAGGATATCGACGGTTATTCCCCTTGGAATGCCGTCTTCCAGAAAAGTATACGGGTAGTATCCCTCGGTCAGGTATTCCAGATTTTTCAGGTATTTTTCAGGCAACCAGGATGAGAGTATTTTTTCTGTTTCACTCAATTCCCCATCAACCGGAGTCTTATTCAGTTCTTCGAATGCCATCCGGAACGCATTTACCACATCCGGTGAAGTTCCCCTGTTAAATCCGATGTACACAGGATATGTTCCAATTCTCGTTACAATTTTGTAAAATCCGGACTTGCCCGTAATATTTCTGATATGATATTCAGCAGCGATATCCCCATAGGCAAAGAGATCAATTGTACCGTCATCAAGGTATGTGAGAAGGGTATGGGGGTCTTTTCCGGTAACAACAGCGTCTTTTTGGACACCTGCTTCAACCAGGTAATCGATGGCAACATCGTCGATAACAGCCCCAACGGTGTAATTAGTCAGTTCATCGGGAGTATCAATGGTAATGTTCCTGCTCCGGGATGAATAAAGGGCAATATCTGATGATATCACCGGACCCACCCATGAGAAAAGTTCTTCGCGTTCCGGAGTCTTTGCAATGGAAAATATTACCGTTCCTGGTTCTTTAAGAGCAGTCTGGTATGCATCACTCCAGGGAAGAAATGTGATGGAGGCCCGGGGGAGTTCGTATCCTGCTTTCCGGGAGATTGAGGTGATCATATCTACCATGAGACCTGATGCGGTTCCATTTTCAATATAATTAAAGGGAGGAAATTCTTCGGTTACAAAATTCAGGTTTTTGAATATATCCCGGGTGTCATCAGCCAGAACTAGTGATCCGGAAAAGAGCAGGAAAATTATGCATATCGCAGAAATGAGAAGATATTTGATACTCATGATGCATAGGTGGGGGATGAAAACTGATATGTTTAACGATTTTTTACCCGTATATTTTGAAAAAATAGAGTTATATCTTTACAAATAACACTGAAAACTCCGGATTATAAGTTGGTATCGCTGGTCATCTCCAGTACTGTAGCCTTCTGGTCTTACATAATAGGTAGAACCGATGACCGGTTCAGTAATCCGTATGTACGCATTATTCGGGGTTGTATTTCCACTCCATGCAATCGGGCTGCAGGCACCGTAATGAGGATTACAGTCCAGGTATGCATAGAGATTGGAAGAAATCCCACAATCTTGATATTTTAGCGCCTGTACTTCGGATGCCGTAAGGATATGATTTGGTATGGTCATCGGGCACATGCCAAGAAGGATTAATTCAATATCACTTCGTGGACCGCCTACCTCGAAGGAATAGGTATCACCTTTGGAATACCGGATACTCTCAAGGGGTATTTTATCTCCCAATTCTGCTAATCCTTCCGAATCATCATCATCATCATCCCCAAACCATTCAACATCAACTGCTCCCTCAATTTCTTCTGAACTTTCAGGCAATTGGAAAGATCCTTCATATTGAAGGGTTTTGAAGGGGGCACATGTACCATCATCAAACCCGTGTTCCTCATCAATTTCAGCATATTCATCTGCCAGGCCGGACTCATCAGTATCCCACATCCCTTCATCCGGACTCTCACCAGAATAAGGTTCATCAAATCCGGTTCCATCTTCGGAGTAAAATATTCCACTGTCCGGAACATCATCTCCCCATTCTGTGCCATCATAACCGGTATCACCCCCTGATGCCTCTAATTTACAGGTTCCTCCCCCTGACTGTGCATACACGACGATACACCAGAGTCCGGACTCCAGGTTAAGAATGTCAGATTCCATTCCTGCCGTAGTTTTATCAGCATTCATCATGATTTCCGTTTCTAAAGGACAGGATCCGGATCCTCCGGGGTTATGCATTGCATACAGGTCAAAATTTGCACCGGATGGTGAATGAAGGACTAATTGAGCATTTCCATCCACCTTGACCTCGTGAAATGCAGCAAGACCTGCAGAGAGCGGGTATGATTTTGACCAGTAAAATCCGGATGTTGCAGATATTATCATGACGACACCAATGCAGATGACAATCAATGATAACCCGATAATACGCAATGAACTTGTAGAATTCATATGGGCTCTCCTGTTTCAATAATGGAGGGAATTGTCTCATCAGATGATAAGGTTTTTCTAAAAAAACAAAAAAATGCAATTGTATTAATTATCCCGGATAATAATCAACGAAATGAAGACGGTACCAACCAGGTTATATTATGAAAAGGGAAAAGGGTCCTTTTTCTCAAAGAACTCTCATACCCGAATGACTGAATTATTATCTGGATTTATTCCGAACCATCATTTTCACTTCATTCGGCCGGATGTTTTCAGATTCAATCATATATCCTCGTTGTTCTGATTCCATCTCGATCCATGGCGGAATATGATCACAAATTATCTCCAGGGCTTTGAATGTTCCTTCTCTCATGAAATCAAGAAGAATTTGTTTGCTGGTAATCCCCGGAGTTTTTCCCTGTATTTCCTTTATTGATACAAAAAAATCACCGGGTGCACGTTCATACGGGCCAGGAATCGGTTCATTCCTTATTGCTGCCATTTTTGCCTGCTCCTGTTCTTCTTCCAGAAGAATTTCTTCGAGAAAATCAACAGGTTTTCCGGAAACTTCAAACACACTGCAGCCTGCTTTCATAAGTTCATAGTATAATGCTCCGGTAGCCTGGTTTGCCACGAATATTTTGCATTCACCTAAAAAACCAATAAGGTCCACCATTTTTTTCCGAAGAATGGCAAGCGAATCTTTTTCGGTTGTATTAAATGGCATCTCCCGATCAAGGTTCCATACCCCCTGGTTTCGCCGGAATACCGCCACGGTCCCGGACTCTGTCAGAGTGGAACTCATTCCGTCAAACCCGAGAATGGCAGCTATTTCACAATACATATACTATCCTGTCTATTAAATGACGAGACGATCTACTATCTCTCCCCCTTCGATATGTGAGTCCATTATCTCCTCCACATCGTCAGGATGTACCTTTCCATACCAGATATTATCCGGATAAACCACCACAATCGGACCTTTTTCACATATCCCAAAGCATCCGGTGTTGCTGAGAAATACATCACCACCGATCTCCCGGTCATCAATCTCCTCAATAAAACGCTGCATGATTGCAAGTCCTTCATTTGACTGGCAGTATCCTTTCGTCTGACCATTCGCACGTGAACTCGTACAGACAAAAATGTGGTGCTTTGGTTTATGCATTAATTTTCCCTCCATTATCGAAATATTCTGATTTTATACGTTGTCTGTAATGCTGGTACTTGTGTTCCAGGTAGGTGTTTACAATCTGTTCCAGAAGAGTAACGGTCCCGATATATCCCAGGTTCCGGATACGTTGTGCTCCAATCCGATCATGAATAGGAAATCCGGTTCTGACAACCGGGATATTCTGCCGTTCGGTGAGAACTTTTCCTCCTGTATGACCGATTGCAAGATTTACCCCCAAATGATCACTCTCCTTTGCAATAAGGGCAAAGTCTACATGCTCTGCTACTAGAGGAACAAAATCGAGATCCCTGATTAGTGACTCAAGATGTCTGTGGAACTGTGGTGATCCTGTTCCGGTTGCGATGATGGGCGGAATTGACCCGTTCTCAACACAGAGGGACGATATGGCATATACCAGTTCGGGTTCTCCATAGATGACCGGCCGGATCTCAGCCATATGTTTGTGTGCATCAGCCATTGCGTCACACAGCCATCCCCGTTCAAGGAGAATACTCTCCGAAACCGGTTTTACGGCGATAGAGATCAGGGTATTAATGAAACGGTCCATATTTTTAAGTCCCACCGGGAGGGGAAGATTATGGAGAGGAACACCGAATTTTTCCTCCAGGAATGCTCCAGGTGAGAGATTATCCGGACAGCAGTATCCGAACTGGATAGTGGCCCTAGCTCCACTCATCCGGGTAATATCCTCCCTGCTGGTCCCTCCCGGAGGAATTTTTTCATATAAAATACCGTATGGCCGGTCAAGAGTCATGGAAATATCCGGAATAAGTGTATACTGAATCCGCATCAGGTCAAGGATACGTTTTATCTCCCGTATATCTGCCGGACTAACCTGGGGGAGGATAATGTTGATTCCTTCATGAGGTGGTGACGGATTACCGTAATATCTGATAATATCCCTGACTGCTGTCCAGTATCCTTCGGTTGAAGTACCGCTGTAACTCGGGGTTGATACCGGAATGATATCCACATCATGCAGGTTCCGATCGGTCAGATAAGTATCAATCATCCGGCCGATATCCTCTCCCATGGTCTCAGTCATACAGGTGGTAACCACCCCGATTACTTTCGGATGGTAAACCCGGATGACATTATCAAGACCTTTCCGGAGATTTTCTTCACCGCCGTAAATGGTCTGTTTTTCATTGAGTGAGGATGATGCAATGTCTACCGGTTCATTGTAATGTTCGACCATGGCAAGCCGCATATAGGTACTACACCCCTGTGAACCGTGTACTACAACCATCGAATGTTCAATACCCTTAATAGCGATAACCGATCCAAGTGGCATACATATCTGACACTGGTTTTCATTCACTTCACGGACAGAGGGTGTTTGTTCACTCATGGTACACCTCCCAGTCAGGATGTGCCCGGATCTGTTTCCATACCGGTGAACAACAGGTCACATATACTTCATGGGCAAAGTTTATCGCACCGTCAAATCCGGCAAGGCAGTCCTTGCGATCATGGTTATGATCAACAAATCCCACTCCCAGTTTATGGGCAAGTGTTCGCTCCTTTACTCCTCCGGCCATGATATCTACCTTCTTTTCAATAAGGAACCGTTCAATCTCTGCAGGATTAGCATCGTCCACCATGACTGTTCCTGGATTTAACATCCCATGTATTTGTTCGTAATCTTCCGGTTTTCCGGTCTGTGTTCCACAGAAAACAATCTCCACCCCAAGTTCCCGGAGTTGCCTGATGATAGCAAGAGCCTTGAATGCTCCCCCGACATAGATGGCAGCACGCTTTCCGGTAAGTTTGGTCCGATAATACTCGATTTCAGGTCTGATTCGTTCAGTTTCCCGCTCGATGAGATGTTCTGCCGCTTCAATCATGTGAGGTTCACCATACTCTTGAGCAATTCTCCGGAGACTGTCTGAAGTATTATAGGCACCAAAGAAATTCACATCAATATATGGGGTTCCGAATTCCTCTTCCAGGAGACGAGCGACGTAATGCATTGATCCGGTACACTGGACAAGGTTTAGAAAGCCTCCCGGAACCTGTTTTAATGATGCAACGGTCGAATCACCGGTACAAGCAACATTGATTTCAATACCCATTTCACGAAGATACCGCTCAACCAGCCATTTCTCGCCACCGAGATTGTATTCGCCAAGGAAGTTGATTTTCTTCGTTTTTTGGATTATTTCTCCTTCTTTCGGTGTAATAAGGTGAATGAGAGCGTTTCCTGCAGCCCGATATCCGATAATTTTGTTTCCAGAGATAAATCCGCTTGATTCAACCGGTATAACATCTATTCCATGTTTTTGTGATGCTGCTTTACATACGGCAATGATATCATCACCGATAATACCGACAACACACGTGGCATACACGAATATCGCAGGGGGGCTATTTTTTTGGACGATTTCGTCTATGCAAAGGGTAAGTTTTTTCTCCCCGCCAAAGATAACATCACGTTCCTTCAGGTCGGTTGAGAAACTATTCCTGAACATTTCAGAACCGCTTGAGAGGCTGCCCCTGATATCCCAGGTGTACGATGCACATCCTACCGGCCCATGGACGAGATGTGCAGCATCTGTTATCGGATTCAGTACTACTCTGGCTCCACAGAATACACAGGCACGCTGACTTACGGCCCCTGCAATACTATCATCAGCACAATGAATCCGGTTTTTGGTTTTTCCGGCTGTGATAATAGAATTCTGACGCTCAGCAAGACAGGGGGAATTAGTTCCCCCTATTACCTGCGAACAAGTAATTTCCATGATAATCTCCTGAATTTTTTTATGTTTTACAGGACCATTTCGTAATCTTCATCGCTGGCATCACGGTCACGCCGATCAAGAAGGGTATTACTTACCATCTCAATGAGACGCAGACATCCGCGATACCCGGTTATTGGCATGAGGGGATGGACTGCCCGGTCAAGGATAGGAAATCCTACTCGGACGAGAGGAATATCCTCGGCACGTGCGATGTATTTCCCATAGGTGGTTCCCATGAGGAGATCCACCGGCTCCTCTTTGATCCACTGATGAAGTTCGAAGAGGTCGCCGTCAGCTTTGACAATGCTGCCTTCTACCTGATATTCTTCAAACATTTTCCTTACCTCGGTTTCAAACCGTGATCCCGGAGTCCCGGTGAGCACATATTTCGGGATCATGCCCATGGTCAGGACAAATTCCGTTAGTGAAATAACTATGTCCGGATCCCCAAAGATTGCAACTTTCTTGCCCTGGTAATGGAAATGGGTGTCGATGAGGGTGTCTACAACCTGTCCCCGTTCAACGGTCAGGGATTTAGGTACATCCACCTCGCATTTTTCCTTCAGGGTCATGATGAAATCATCAGTAGCCTTTAGGCCAATGGGAGTTCTGAGAGGAATACAGGGAACATTGCACTTTTCTACAAGCATTGCTCCGGCTGCATCAGAGGCCCAGGACCCAAGAGCCAGTGTCAGGCTGGAATTTCCGGTATCAACTATCTCATCTACCGTGGTTCCTCCATCGGGAAACAGGGCATACTTGTTTGTCTGGGGAGCGTCTAGGACACCTGAAGTATCCGGGAGCATAATCATCTGTATACCCATTTCATCTACGATTTTCCTTATCTCTCTCATATCCCCCGGATTTACAAAGCCGGGAAGGATGTTCACCTGGTCTTTTTTCACCGGTTCGGTTGCTTCTGCCAGGTATGAAACCATGGATTTTACCATGTTGGAGAATCCGGTGATGTGAGATCCGGAGTAACTGGGCGTATTGGTGTGAATAACCCGCTTCCCTTCAGGAATTTCCGACTGTTTTATGATGGTCGGCAGGTCATCACCGATAGTCTCTGACAGGCAGGTGGTATGGACAGCGATGATTTCCGGATTGTAAATGGCAAAGATATTTTTTATCGAGGTCTTCAGGTTTGCTGCACCACCAAATACCGAAGCACCTTCGGTAAAGGAACTTGACGAAGCAAGTACCTGGTCACGGAAATGACGGGTTAGATGCATCCGGTGATATGCACAACAACCCTGTGACCCGTGACTGTGCGGAAGACAGCCGTGAATCCCAAGAGCTGCATACATTGCACCGATGGGCTGGCATGTTTTGGCAGGATTAATCTTCCCGATGGTATGCTCTACCGGTCCTTCCGGTACACATTCAAGCATTGGTATCACCTGTATTTTCTGATTCTTTCTCCCATGGCGGGGTTATGAACTTCCAGGCAGGAGTTGTCATGGCATTTGCCACATCACGGGCAAAATTCATTGCACCGTTAAATCCTGCGTAGGGGCCGCTGTAGTCATATGAGTGCAGTTGTTTGGCCGGAACTCCCATCTTCTGGGCGATGTATTTGTCACGAACACCGGCAAAGAACAGGTCAGGTTTTAAGTCCTTCACCAGTTGTTCGGCTTCGTAGTGGTTACAATCGTCTATCATGAGCGTTCCTCCGTTCATGTCCGGATACATTCCTTCATAATTACCAAGCGGTACCCTGCTGCATATCTCGTCAAATTTCTCTTTTGTGATGTTCAGATGTTCATGAGCCTCCTTGTAGAGTTCAGGGTCTGGTTTGATATCAAGTTCAGGAATATTCTTTGAATCCGCATCGGTTTTTATCGTCGGAATTACCTGTCTGCCTTCGTAATCATCACGGTGGGCAAATTCGTATCCGGCAACGACAACCTCCATTCCAAGGTCTCGGAGCAGGTACTGATAGTGATGGCTCCGGGACCCACCGACAAAGGCAAATGCTGTCTTGCCGGTGCAAATCTTCCGGAAATGTTCGATAACCGGCAATACCCGTGCTTCTTCCCTTGCGATTACTTCTTCAGTCTTTCTGATGAAGGTTTCATCTCCAGTAACCTGTGCAATGTCCCTGAGAGACTTCTTTATTGCCTCAACACCGATGAAATTTATTTTCAGCCATGGAATCCCGTATTTTTCCTCCATCATTTCAGCGATGTAGTTGATGGACCGATGACACATAACCAGGTTCAGGTTGGCTATGTGCATGTTCTTCATCTCTTCCACGCTTGAATCTCCGGTAAGGACTCCCTGAACACGATATCCGATATCATTGAGGATTCTTTCTATCTCCCATGAGTCTCCACCGATATTGTATTCTCCCAAGAGATTCACCACGAATTCGGATGGGTTCTTCTCTGCATCCCCTGAACCGATAACATTCTCCATAAGAACGTTATTTGCAATATGGTGGCCTGCAGACTGGCTGACACCCTTGTATCCTTCACAGTTGTATGCGAGTACGGGAATTCCATGCTTTTCAGAAGCTTTTTTTGTCACCGCACCCAGATCGTCGCCGATAAGACCAATCGGACAGGTTGCACAGACGTTAATCGCCCGGGGATGGAACATTTCGACAACTTCGTCGATCATCTTGGCAAGTTTCTTCTCCCCACCAAAGACAATATCCGGTTCCTGCATATCGGTGACAAAACACATCGCCCCGTAGATATGTTCAGGAGGGGTAATATCATCGGCCCGTGCCTTATTTCGCCTGGTTCCCCAGCTGTAGTATGCACATCCGACCGGACCATGGGTGATGGTTATCATATCCTTAATCGGACCGATAACAACTCCCTTACATCCGGCATAACAGCATCCTCTCTGGGAAATAATACCCGGAACAGTCCGGGTATTTGCCTCAATCTGCTGACACCCTTCTTCCGGGTTTTTCCGGACGATGTGTTTTGTACGATTCTTTTTTACTTTATCGGGGTACGGGAGAAGCATCTCATCCAGTACCTCCTGATTTATCGCCATGTATTCCTCCTTACCAGATTGCGGCTTCCCCGGTCTCTGCTGTCCGGACACGGACAGCATCTCCGATTGGCATAACGAATATGGTGCCGTCTCCGACCTGGTTTTCAGTTTTATTTGCTTTGATTATTGCTTCTACGATCCGGGGGACATCTTCATCATGGGCGAGGATGGTAAAGAGCCGGCGTGGAAAGAGCCGTGATCCGTCCAGGAAACTTGTTACCTGTTTTTCAGTTTCTTCCCGGTCCAGGATATCATCTGCTGCAAGTGCCAGCAGTTCTTCCTTTCTTCCCTGGATGATACTGCTGTCTTCCACCCGCTTTCCTCTGCCCATAACTTTTACGGCAGTAAATCCGGCCACTCCTGCTTCAACGAGTGCTTTCTTGGTTACGTTGGTCTTATTCATCCGGATGACTGCCATTATTTCCTTCATGGTATCCTCCGGTGTCAGAGACCACGACCGCCTCTTGAGATGGTGTACACTTCCTCAACAGGGGTGATGAAGATCTTTCCATCTCCAAAGTTCCCATCTTCTCCGGTTTTTGCTGTTTTCAGAACGGTATCTACAAACCGCTCCCGTTCTTCATCATGAATGACGACCAGAACGAGGGATTTGGGAATTTCATCGTAGAGAGTGTTTCCTACCTTGATACCCTTCTGTTTTCCCCGGCCAACGACATCTACAACCGTTGCTGCAGGAAATCCGGCAACGGAGAGTTCTTTCAGTACTTCGTCTTTCTTTTCCGGTCTGACGATTGCCCGCATAAGTAACATTTAAATTTCCTCTTGTCACCGGTATTACAGGGCGTCTAAAAACCCGTGTTGCATCATCAATTCTTCGAGCCGATCCTGGGTCATTGGCTTTGGTTTGACAAACATCGTGTTGGTATCGATTGCGTTTGCCAGTTTCTTATATTCCTGAGCCTGGTTGGATTCAGGGTCAAAGTCAATAACGGTCTTCTTATTTATCTCAGCCCGCTGGACCAGGTTATCCCGGGGGACAAAGTGGATAAGCTGAGAGCCAATTTCTTCTGCAAATGCCTTCAGGAGTTCATATTCATTGTCTACCTTTCGACTGTTACAGATAATACCGCCAAGACGGACTTTCCCGTTCTCTGCATACTTCTGAATACCTTTAGCGATGTTATTCGCTGCATAAAGGGCCATTAATTCTCCGGATGCAACAATGTAAATCTCCTCTGCCTTTCCTTCACGAATGGGCATTGCAAACCCACCACAGACCACATCTCCCAGCACATCGTAGAAGACATAATCCAGGTTTGGAGTATATGCACCGAGAGATTCGAGCAGATTGATCGAGGTGATAATTCCTCTGCCTGCACACCCGACTCCAGGCTCCGGACCTCCGGATTCGACACAGAGGGTCTCTCCAAACCCGGGTTTTAGGATATCATCCAGTTCAATATCATCTCCTTCATCACGAAGTGTATCAAGGACGGTTTTCTGACATAATCCATGCAGCAGAAGTCGTGTAGAATCTGCTTTTGGATCACAACCGACTACCATTACTTTCTTTCCGGCACTTGCAAGGGCTGCGACCGTGTTCTGTGTTGTAGTGGATTTTCCAATTCCACCTTTTCCGTAAATAGCAACTTGTCTCATGGTTATCACGTTTTTTAGGTTCAGGGAATCTGATGGTAAGATATCACCTAATTTTTTTTGAAAATCAGATACCGGTAGGTATTATGAAAAATTCTACCAGCAACTGAGGCGTTTTACTCTTGTCCGCTCTGAATTCTGCTTCCGGTTCGGGACATACGGATACAATCCAGGGTCATGTGATAACAGACAGGCAATGAGAAGGTGTAACATGCCTGTGATTATTTTACCTGATGTCCGTGTCTTTCCGCCTGAAAGCAGGTTTCAGATTGCAGATTGTAGAATTTTTAACGCATTCTTACGCATCATCATCCTCCTTCTGATTTTTACAATACAAGATGGATCTTTTCAATATAAATATATTATGGAAGGAAATTGCCTTCAATCTTTATTTAAATATTTGTATTTAGAATTTTTACTTAAAAATATTATGCAGGCAGATTAATTAAAATAAATATACATTTAGAGAAAGTGAAGGTCGCTGTTATTTTATCATGTTCTCTGATCATACTAATCACATACCCGGAAATTTTTGCTAAATGCCGGTTTTTTCCAGATGTCGCAGATTCTTTTTTCTCAAAAGCCAGATGAAAGAAGTCCTGGAAAAAGAAAATTTATACGGATTTCGCCTTTAAATCAGAAAATGTTTAGTTTTTTGGGGTTTCCGGATTTTTTTCCCGCTCGATGCTGAACTCTCTTTTATTTAGAATAATAGTTACTATTCAGCCCACACATAGATACTATCCACTGCCCTCTAAAAACGCTCATTAAAAATCGCCATTATAACCGTTAGATCTAAGTAATATGAGTGCATACGATATATTTAGGTCACAATATGCAGCTTAGTGATGAGGAGCAACAACTCGTTATCAATTCCTCACCCCGCCTCATCGAACTGATCACTCGGTTATTGACACTCATCCTACAATTAGAAAGTAAAATTCATGAATTAGAGAGTAAACTGAATCTCAATAGTTCAAATAGCAGCATTCCGCCCTCTAGAGATCCATTCCACAAACCAAAGATTCCAAATTCCCGGAAACCGACCAATAAAAAACCCGGTGGACAAAATGGTCATATCGGCTCACGTTAATTCCTGTAGAAAAACCCGATATTATCATTGAACATAGACCGGATGTTTGTTCAGGCTGCGGTTGTTCAATTCAAACTGAATTGACCGAATTCATCGATTAACGTCAGGAAATAGATATTCCACCAAATCAAGCTCAATTCATAGCCCATCACCGACACTCATTCTTCTGCCCTTATTGTCATACAGTTACGGAAGGAACATTTCCAAATCATATATCTCAAAAAATCCAGTATGGGCCTCGGATCACAGCATATGTTGCATATCTTTCCATCTTCCAGCTCATCCCGGTCAAGCGACTAACCCAAATACTATATGATCTTCATGGATGTCATATCAGTCAGGGAACGGTCATCAATATGATCAATCGGATGAGTTCAAATCTCGAAGAATTCACTGATCACACACGTGATTTGTTGATTGCTTCCTCGGTAATCCACACTGATGAAACAGGAATGAAAGTGGGTAAGGTTAAATTCTGGCTTCACGTGGTCTCAACCAAAACTCTGACATTGTATGGCATTTTTCAGAGGAGAGGTCGAGAAGGTATAGACGAACTCGGTGTGTTACCATCATTTTTTGGGATAGCAGTTCACGATTTCTGGGAATCTTATTTGAAGTACCCCTGCAAACATGCGTATTGTAACGCTCATATTCTCCGTGAACTGACCCGGGTTGAAGAAGAAACACATCAACAGTGGGCGGTTAAAATGAGAACCCTCTTGGTACAAGCAAAGAAAACTGCCGAGATTTTTGCCGAAAAAGGCAAAATAGTCCCAAATATCCTTCTCAAACATTTTGATGAACGATATGCGGAATTGATAGCCGAAGGATTAGACGCAAACCCACCTCCTGATCGAATAGTTGGGACTCAGGGGAAGGTGAAAAAAACACATTCGAGAAACCTTCTTGAGCGACTGCAAGCACATCAGGATGAAATTCTACGCTTTCTTCATGACCTTCAGGTTCCTTTCGACAACAATCTCGCCGAGCGAGATATTAGAATGCCAAAACTCAAAATGAAAATATCTGGGCTTTTTAGAAGTGAGGAAGGGGCAATGGCATTCTCACGAATTCGGAGTTATGTTTCCACGATGCAGAAAAATGATCTGTCAGTGATTGATGGTTTAATGAAGGCGGCAATAGGGGATCCATGGATGCCAGATGGTACCCATATTTGTTACTTCGGAAAATCGGATATTCATTTAGGTTTGGCATATGCCTGAATAGTAACATTGAACTAAATGTCAGGTGGTCGCATGTGAATCGACCAACAATTTCTGGTACCACATCCATGATAGTTTGTGTGACCATGCAACGGTAATTGTCGGTAATGCACATGATATGAAGGTTCTGACTCATAAAAAGACTGACAAAATAGATTCGGAAATAATCGCAAAGTTGGCTTTAAAGGGGATGATTACTCCATCTCGGGTAGTCCCTTGTCATCAGCGTGATTTTCGAAATATAGTCCGTATGAGACACTTTTTAGTTCGTAAGCGGACGGATCTTAAGAACCGGATCCATAATATCTTTGACACTGAACTGTTCCATCTGTCAAATGTACTCACTGATGTTTTTGGAAAGTCAGGTCGAATAATCATGGATGGGATTCTCCATGGGAAATCTGCTGACGAAGTTATCATGTCTCTTAAAGGGCAAGTCAAGATTAAAAAAGGGGGTGATATTCGTCTGCTTCTTGAACAAAGCCTTTCAGTGTATGCTTTAATGCAACTTAGGCATTCTCTAGAAGTCTTAAGAAAATAGTGCAGAACCCTCATTTTTATATGAGAACTTTAAACATCATATATGAATCTGAACATGAACCTGGGAATGCTGCTGGCATTCCTCATTATCTGTCTGGGTATCGGATCCTGTACTGCTGAAGGGAACATTGATTTTATCACCTATGTTCAGGGCGGCGTAAGTTCGCTGACAGAAGGTACAAATGGAACGAAGGTTCTGGCCATTGCCGATGTCATACCGTATTATGCCCTAGAGGTTGCTAACCGAACAATTATGCTACCTCTGACGAATGATTTCGCATTTCAACTCCCTCTGAACGCAGCCCTTGTTCTGAATGGTGCTGATGGGGAAGGAATATACCTGGTAACCATCATAACCTGGTCTTTTGATACTGACAAAAAAACTCTGACATTTGATGTAGATCCGTTAGAATTTTATGAAGGAGCAGTTCTCAAAAAGTTTTCCGACGAAAAACAGAGGTTATCTGCTGATAAGGTTGGAGAGGAATTGAGCACCGGGGTATATATTGAGGTTATAGGTAAAGCACCAGTGAATTCGGACTTCCCTGATGGTTTTTGTGATCCTAAAAGTCCATGCCCTTGCGGTTATTGTGGTGGCTGTAATAAATGGTGTTTTGGAGAATCTAATCCACTGGGTCCAAATACCCAGTATGCGTATTGTTGTGACGGAATGTGACTGTGGGTGCTATATAGATTCTAACAGTCGAGCATGGTGTTTGTATGCATCCTGCTCTAGGTAGCTGGTAAGAATCATGCTACCAGTAATTATTATCGAATTCATTACGTTCCCTTTTTTTCCGCGACTTTCCATCACAACCACCAGTAACAAACCAATATTCAAGAGATATAAGCAACATTATTCTGATTTGTATCCGAAACCTTGAGAATCAAGATTCAGTATTTTTCTCTTCCACCTTACCTCCAACGCTCTGCTACAAAGAGTTCCATGATAATAATTGTTGGGATAATCATTAAATTTAATAGGACTTATGCATCGTTCTCGAAAAAATTATTGCACAGATTTTTCTTTCAAAAATTGAGAGAACCCCTATTTCTTTATCTCCCTCATTATCGTAATTGAGTGAGATCCGTTCTTGAGCTGTTCACCTACAAATCGAATATATGCTCAAAAAGAAGAATTAATAGAGTGTTTTGAGTAATTCGCTTTCTTACAGGGCAATTGAGTATGGTGGTTTTCCCCTGTTACTATTATTGAGATTTAGTTTGGATTCAAGATCTATGATTCTGGACTCTAATTTTTCAAATCTTTCATGAACATGAAGAATATATTCGATTCCTTCATGAGAAGTTTCCTTTAAAGTAGAATTCAATTTTTCTTGAAAGTCCATTTGAAAATTTTGCGGTAAGATTCATTATACAAAGATCTTACGGCAATAATTGATTTTTAAAATCTGTAAATATTTGAGCAGATTTATTGGTGATTGGGAACTGGGCTATGAGACCGGCTGAATAGTTACGAATAATAAACGGAAGATCAGATTAGTGGGATTAGGGATTGCCCGGATATTTTAAAAAAGAGAAAATGGTGAAAGGAGGTTTTCTGTTTTTACGGTCATCCCTTTTTATTAACTTTCCCCTTACCGCCTTTGATAGAGGATGATCCCCCGGTAAGTTTCTTTAACCGTTCAAAAATGTTGGGAGATTTTTTGGGTTTTTCAATTTTTTTTTCTGATTTCTGAATAACTGCCGGTTTTGCATTTTTCCGGGGAGGTTTTGTGGGATTAACCACGTTACTGGGAGCCATCGCCATATGATATTGTAATAAATAGAACATAATAAAGGTTCGTCCTCACCAGAGAAGAAGGAATAATTATCTCTGCTTTTTTCATTATTCAAAATATTTGGAAAAATGATTGGATATTCTCAGGGATTATGGATCTTTGGGATAAATATTACTCCATTACCGACCGGATAATAGAGACGAGTTCTTTAAAAACCTGTTTTAAATTCGTTTGTTTCTGAAGAAACACAATCGAATCAGACATAGGATGACAGAAAGTGATCTCTTCCTGACTTTTACTTGAAAAAATGATAAAAGGTGTTAATTTATCTTCTAATCGCAACAATTTATAAAAATCAATCCCGTTTAATTCGGGCATATCAAAGTCAGATACTATCTCTACAATGTCAAGTTCGAACCGAGAGTTTTGTGAATTATATCGTTTGATCTTTATATAAGT
>NZ_QGMZ01000050.1 GCF_003173335.1 Methanospirillum stamsii | reverse complement strand
GATGGGCTGAAAAATTTTTGAGCGCAAAATATTATTTCAAAATGTTATGCAACTAACTATAATTCCAGCCCTCATAAAGGCAATGGAAACACAGCAGTCATTCTTGATCCATTCCTCCAGGGAATGAAAGAAGCAGGAGCAGATATTAGTCTCCATTATACTGATGATCTTATCATCAGTGCTTGTCGTGGGGATTTAAGGTGTATGACTCATACGCCAGGAACCTGTATCCATGATGATGATATGAGATGGCTTTTCCCAAAGATGGAAGACGCAGATATATGGGTGCTAGCTTCTCCTCTGTACTGCGATGGGGTAACCGGCCCTATGAAAACGCTTATGGATAGAATGGTTCCTTTGTTACAGTTATTCGTTGAATTACGGGAAGATAGATGCAGACATCCTCTATGGACTCCAAAAGAGCGAATGATAGTACTTGTATCCAATTGCGGATTTTGGGAGAACGAAAGTTTTGATCCGGTCATTGCTCAAACTAAGGCATTTGCAAAAAATGTTCATGCAGAATATGCTGGTTCCATAATCCGGCCCCATGGTCCAACCCTGAAGGCGATGATTCAAAAAGGATTGCCGGTTCAGGATGTGCTTGATTCTATAAGGGATGCAGGGTTCCAATTAATTGATAAGGGATATATGGATGAATGCACACTCAATGCAATTAGTCGCCCCCTTAAAACCCGGGATGCTTTCCTCAAGGATGCAAATGAGATAATCCAAAATATCATTGACCATGCCATGATTCATTCCGAGTCTCTTTAATGAGTAATTAAGATTGGAAAAAAT
This sequence comes from Methanospirillum stamsii, assembly GCF_003173335.1. GTDB lineage: Archaea > Halobacteriota > Methanomicrobia > Methanomicrobiales > Methanospirillaceae > Methanospirillum > Methanospirillum stamsii. Next base: position 8,379 of record NZ_QGMZ01000050.1, on the reverse strand, counting down.
TTTTTGCGAAAAGAGTATGTTTATTATCTTGTTGAATGGAGATATCAAATGAAAGATATAATATCATTATCAAAAGAAAATGCCATAGAATATCAAATTATTTACTCTAGGCGTAATAGAATTTAATACAACAAACATAAAGAGGAGCGAACCCAGTAAAATGACTTCAGGGATTGCCCTACTCAGACATTATCACATTTTTTAAAAGATTTACCAATTAAAACCTCCGGATCACACCAGTTACATGATAAACCTGGTGATCACCCCATGTATTTTTTCCGGAGGGAGCGAATAAAACTGGACAAAAGGTGGTGATGCCTTTTTCATGAGGCCAAACAGGTTCCAGATCATCCTATCACTTATGATATTCTCAATCCCGTAAAAGATTGTCTTCTCAAATATACCCCTTTCACGAAGTAACAATTCAATATCAATAATTTCCATGTACCCTGCTTCGATGGAAAAAGCGGACAGACCTTCCGCAAGACCTTCCTCATAATCAGATACTACTCCAAATGGATATCCCTTAATCCTGATGGAGACCAGAATATTCTGTTTATATATAATATTATTCTGGAAGAAGATCTGCCCGATATACGGGGATACTGTCCGGATATCGGAAGTAAAATAGAGAGCCGCTCCGGATATTTTACAACTGTTTCTATAGAGCTCATGATACTTATCTATAAACTCCTCGTAAGGAAGAGGTTTAAAAGCAGAACGAAGTTTTTGCTGACCTTTGATAAAGATAACAATAATGATTAAAGGAATTGATGCAAGCAAAAACGACCAGTACGCTCCATGAGGTATTTTTGTCAAACATGACAGGAAAAAGGTCAGGTTTATACCAAGGAGCAAAAACATCGTCCCTATCCGGAGTGCATCTTTTTTCAGAATAAAGATTAAAAGGAGCATAAAGGCTGAAATGGACATATCTCCAGCGACTGCAAGCCCGTATGCTGCACCAAGATTATCTGACGTTTGAAACGTAGCCATTACAATCAGAACAGCAACAAGTAAAACCCAGTTTACCGTGTCAATATAAATCTGGGACCGTAACGCTGAAGAGGTATACGAGATCTTCATCTTCGGGATAATCCGGGTCGTCATTGCCTGATAGACGATTGAAAACATCCCGCTTATCATCGCCTGCGATGCAATAATGGTTGCACAGATACTAAGGAGGAGAAAAGGAACATAGAGGATCCCAATCTCTGAAGATACCATTGAAAAGAGGACTGTTCCCATTGACCCATACTGCAGAACAAATGCACCCTGACCAAGATAACTCAGCATCAGAGCAGGAAAAACCACGTACCATCCCTTGATTATTGGTTCACGGCCAAGATGACCCATATCAGCATAAAGTGCCTCACCCCCCGTAACACAGAGAACAATAGAAGAGAGAACAATAAAAGAAGAAATACCATGTTCCAGTAGAAACCCAATTGCATAATGGGGACTTAAAGCAAAAAGGATCTGTGGTGCTCCTGCTATCCCGATAAGACCAGTAATTGAAAGTGCAACAAACCAGATTACCATTACCGGACCAAATGCCCAAGAGATACTATCAGTACCTTTTTTCTGGCAAAAAAATAGACAAACTGCAATTAACGCTGCGATAAAAAGCAGAATAAAACCCTCTATCTCCTCAAGTCCGGGAACAAGTCTGAGTCCTTCTACCGCCGATAGAATACTAATGGCAGGGGTAATAACTCCATCACCCATAAAAAGACAGACACCAACTATCGCAAGTAAAGAAATGAAAGATGCGATTGAATTATTCTTTAATAGTGAAATCAACATCTCTTTCAGTACTATAGTTCCACCTTCACCCTTAGAACCGACATTCATCGCAATCCAGACATATTGGACGGTAATAACAAGGAAAAGGCTCCAGAAAATGAGCGAGATAACTCCAAGTATATTTTCTTCTGATGGATGTAAAAAAAGAAGGATAATTCCGACTGTGTAAATTGGACTGGTTCCGATATCCCCAAAAACAAGTCCTAATGATTTTATGACTTTGGATTCGGCCAGAGAAGAGAACATAACTTATCGGTTTTACAAATATACGATAAATTGCTTCTGGTTCGAATTTTTATTCATCCCTGGAAGTTATCAAAAAATATCAGAGTTAAATCCCCCACGTATTGAAATCACCTGTAAGAGATTATCGGTTGGGCAGGGAGTTGTTTTTTTCAGGGAACCGGTTTCGTAAACGTGAAAAAAATTGTGATTATACCACTTTATCTCCTGGATTTCCGAATTTTTTGCTTTGTTCATGCTGCTCATCCATGAGGACTCCCGGATATGGAGGGGAACGGATGTTTTCATTTTTCATCGCATCCCATGCTCGTTGGTGAAGATCTGACTGGTATTCAAACTCATAACGGTGATCAGTAACATAGGCCTTTGCCCGTATCCGGTGATAAAATGGAAATGACTGAATTAGAACGGTATAGGGAAATTCATCACTAATAATTACATACGGCGAACTTGCAATAGTCTCTCTGACCAGTATTTGTGCTCTGGAATAATCAGAGGTGTTGTCAATAAAAAGATCGGTAACAACCATCATTGCTGTTTTACCAAAATTTCCACTGGAAACTGTTCCGGAAAAGATCTGGTAATTGGGAATTGTTACCACATCATCAGAAGGAGTTACAAGTCTCGTGGTCCGAAGACCAATGTCAGTTACTTCCCCGTAGTATTCACCAAAAGAGATTTTATCACCGATCTGGTAAGGTTTTTCAACAATAATGATTATGCCCCCGATAATATTGGAAAATAAATCCTTCAGACCATACCCCATGGCAGCTCCAAATAATCCAAAAAACGCAATCATTTCAGCATATGACGGATCAAGGATTGCGGTTAAAGCAAACCAGGAGGCAATACAATAAAACCCAATTTTTACCAGGGGTATCAGCATCTTTATAGTTACCCTGTCTTTAGAGAATAATTCTGAAAATTGTTGAAGAATATGCCCTACAACGAAGGCCAGGATAAAGGTAAAGAGATAAAGGAGGATGATATACAAAAGAAGGGATGTATAATCACCTGAAATCGGATCTGCAATAACGCCTGAAACACCGCCAGGATAACTATCATTCATTCCCATATCATCCTCCGCTGGGTCAGATATGAAACGACCGGAGCAAAACCTTCTGCTGTGATTTTCCAGGTATCTTCATCTCTCATGAGAAGTCCTGCTGAAGACAGCCGGTACAAAGAAGAATTTAATACTGCTTTGTCATGAATTGATTGATTAAGGCGTGAATATACCGGGTTTTCATACATGAGAATCAAGGTAAGAATAAAATTATCGATTGCAGATAATTCCGGAACTGTAAGGGATTTAGGAAGAAGAGAGAACCGGATTTCGTTCTCATTTTTTGCATTTTGAAAGATCTGATATCCAATTCCGGGTTCACCAAGTGACAACCGGAAAATTTCCCGGAATATGAGTTCTTCAGGGAGAATTTTTTTGTCAGCTAATAACGGAACATATGATGCATACCGACGTCTGATGGTAAGATAAGGAATAGAAAATGTTAGATTTAAAGATTCGATATCCACATCAACGTCCTTTCTGACTAATTCAAGAGTGTTATCAAGTTCTATATCTATTGTAAAACGAATCTGCTCGCTTTCACCGGTGAGAAGATATTCCTGCAGATCAGATAAAGAAAGAAACGGAAGTGGAATTACTATGGGAAACCAGCGTTCGATGTGAAGAAAACCACTGAGAAAATTCCAGGAGTACTGGTTCCAGGTTGTGATAACCTGCCTTGAGTTCGTAACTAATTGCGATAAAAAAGACCTTAAAAGATCAAATCCATGGGGACGCCTTTCAAAGAGGTACTGGCATTCCTGACAAATATAAACTGCATCTTCTTCAAAAAGGGTATTAAGATCGCCCCGACCGATATTTTTTTTGGAAAAGTCAATGGTTCTTACCATTACTGAAATTTCACGGGAAATACTCTCCGCAGTATTATTCCGGGAATATGCAGTAGGACTAATGATTGCTATCTTTGGAGGAGTTCGTAAATCCCCTGGTTTTCGAATATGCGTTAAAATTTCACAAATTTGTGACTGGTACAGGGGAATGTCATTTCCAAGGTAACATTCAGACAGAGTATTTTTTCCGTTCACACCATTAAATATTGTAACCATCCCCGGGTACAAATTACGTCAGAACGATTATTTAGTCTTCAGGTAATTTAAGGTTAATCTCAAATTATTACAAAGAATTATGGTAGACCCGGAGCATAACGTGGATTATCAAGGTACCATTTCGTTATAGTTTCAGTGTGATGAATTATATCACTACTTCCCTTAAGACCGATATTTCCAATAAATATTACAGGATATCCAATATTGTGTGTGTGAAACTGTTTTTTATATGTTGTAAAAAGTTCCCTGTTCTCTTTACTATATGCAAGATTATATTCGTTAATCTGTATGTTCTTGTGCTTTTTTTCAAAACCATTCAGGAATTCACGAGCTTCATTGCAGGAATAACATCCGGATGAATAAAAAAAATGAATTGAAAGGGGAGGCTCAGATAATGACGAGAGTTTTTCCAGAGAACCGGGAATTTGTTCTCCATTAATTTCAGAACCGTCCTTAAAAATCATAGACGCAGATCCAATTTGTGAGGGTAATAAAAATCCCATAACAAAGAGTATACCATAGAGACATGACCTTTTGGTAAAAAATTTGAATACTTTTAAAAAATTCATGAATTCCAGATATTATTCACCTATGTATATATAATCAGTTTGCATGCGACCATAAAGAAAAACACAAAAATCACAAAAAAAGTCAGAAAATTACTGGTGAAAAATACCCCTTTTAAGGAAACTTTTTATTGTTCTCTCTCAGATGTTGGTTACAAAGGAGAATACTCATGAAGACCAGTAATACCCATTATTTATCTGGATTTTTAGCCATACTCATATTATTAGGATTATGTGCTGCGATATTTCCCGTCAGTGCAACAATTTTTATTTCAGATGGAACAGAAATCGAAGAAACAGAACTCTTTTCCCTGATGGATGAACCGGTATCAGATGAAATCCCGCGGGTATTGTTTTTTTACGATCCTGATTGTGGTGCCTGTGAACCGGTACATGAGTTTTTAGACACGTTTCTGGAGGATAATCCAGACACAATCCTTGAATCAATAAATATTGCAGATGGATCTGAAGAGATGGATAGATTCACTGCAATGAAAAATGAATTTAACCGGGAAAAAGTCTTTATTCCGGTAATTTACATAGGGCCTGTTGCTTTTGAGGGAACAGAGGATATCATGACGTATTTTGAAGATGTGTATGCATGGTACATGAATAATTTTTGATTCCGGTAAAGATAATCAAACGTAATCCCTCAATTTTTTAGGTTTTTTTTAGTAATACCAGGGAAATATTCTTTTTTTTTGTAATCGGCATAATCACAAATATGAATCTCCTTCTCATGCTCCAAGGGTATAATTACTAATCTTCATCCTGCTAATCAGGTTATGGTGAACCCTAATGGATACCAGAATTGAACGACTCATCGCACGTGAAATACTAGATTCCAGAGGAAATCCAACGGTTGAAGTTGATGTTTTCCTGAAAAACGGACTATCCGGACGTGCTGCTTGTCCATCCGGTGCTTCAACCGGTATTCATGAAGCAGTAGAGAAACGCGATGGGGATAAAAGATTCATGGGTAAAGGCGTTCAGAATGCTGTTCACGCAGTGAATGAATCCATTGCCCCCAGACTAATCGGCATGGTTGCATCAGACCAGTCAGATATTGATGCTCTTATGATCGATTTGGATGGGACAAAAAATAAGGGAAAATTCGGGGCAAATGCCATTTTAACAGTTTCGATGGCTACAGCACGTGCAGCTGCAGCATCTGAAGGAGTTCTTCTGGCACAATATCTGAACTCCGACTGTTATCTGCTGCCGGTTCCATGCATGAATATTATGAATGGAGGGGCACATGCAAACTGGCAGGGATCTGATTTTCAGGAATACATGATTGCTCCGGTAGGTGCACCGGATTTTCCAGAAGCAATGAGATGGGGCTGTGAAGTATACCATACCCTCAAATCTGTCCTGAAGAAAAAAGGACTCTCAACAGGTGTTGGTGATGAAGGAGGATTTGCTCCGACGGTTCCTTCCAACCATGAACCGGCATCCCTTATTGTCACTGCAATAGAAGAAGCAGGTTATTCTCCAGGAAAAGAGATTGCATTGGTGCTTGATCCGGCTTCCAGTGCATTTTATGAAGAGGAAACTTACATTCTCCGGACAGAGGGTAAAAAACTAAAATCAGGTGAGATGATAGATTATTACCAGGACATGGTCGGGAAATTCCCAATAATTTCCATTGAAGACGCTCTGGCTGAGGATGACTGGAATGGATGGAAAGAACTGACAAAAAAACTGGGAAATAAGATCCAACTTGTCGGTGATGACCTCTTTGTCACCAATCCTGAACGAATCCGGCGGGGTATAGATGAAAAATCTGCAAATGCAGTGCTTATCAAGTTAAACCAGATTGGAACGGTGACAGAGACCATTGAAGCAATCAAGCTTGCACAGAATGTCGGATGGGGCACAATGGTATCTCACCGGAGCGGTGAGACCTGTGATTCCTTCATTGCTGATCTTACCGTTGCTCTTTCATGTGGTCAGATTAAAACCGGAGCACCCTGTAGAGGTGAAAGGGTTGAAAAATACAATCAATTACTTCGTATCGGGGAAGTAATTGGGAAGAAAACTTCATATGCAGGAAAATCCGGGTTTAAATATCATACCTGATTCCCTACACGATTGGCAAAAACCGGGTTTTATCTTAGAAAATTTCTTTTTTTATCTATTAAGAACCTAACAATCAATTTTTCCGGTAATACTGCATCGAGATTCTGTATCAGGTTTTCATGAAAGAGCAGACCTTCATTTCTTGATGAATTGGTCGCATATATAAATGTGATTAATAGGGCGTCCAAAATTTAGTTATTTTTATACTCATAAGAAAAAGAGATCATTGTTTTCTCAGCTATCATGGTGCTGATGTCAGGAAAACACAGGAGAAAAATATCATGAAAAAACTAATTATTTCCGGTCTTCGGACATGTGACCGTAAAAATACCGTATTCACAGAGATAGATAAATACATCCAGGAGATTGGAGGGACGGATGAGATTGTGACAGGAGGACCGGAAGGAGTTGGCCTCTTTGCTAAACAATATGCAGAAGAAAAAGGGATCAAATATACTGAATTTATTCCGGACTGGCAAAGTCACATTAACGCTGCAAGTTTCATCAGGGATGCAAGAATGGCTGAGTACGGAACACACCTGCTAGTTCTTTCGAATGGAATCAGCAAGGAGTCAGTAAATCTTATTTCAGAAGCAAGAAAAAACCGCCTCACCATAAAAACAATCGGCGTCTTTGAAGGACTACAGGTACCTGAATCAGGTTATGCAGGGGCTTATCCCGGATCCTTTTATTGATCAAATCCATCGAAGAGATAGAGAATACCCTCCCATATCACCCTCCACTTTTCTCTTTTTTCCCGTTAGCAAATCCTCTTTTCCAAACCCGGTATTTTCTTACCGGATGTTCATCACCACAGGTGATTTGAATTTTTAAAACATTGAACCTAAAATAATATTATAAAATGATATTCTTAATGTAGTCCTAATACCAAGATTATAGGTGTTGACAAATACAAGATTGGTTGTTCACATGTGACATCGGTGCTGATTGTTACAGCGAATACAGGAGATAACATTATGAAGAAACTTATTGTATCCGGACTCCGGACCTGCGAAAGAAAAGATATTGTCTACAATGAGATTAGCAAATACATTGCTGAACTTGGCGGAGTCGACGAGATTGTAACCGGCGGATCCAAAGGTGTTGACCAGTATTCCAAGGAATATGCTCTTGAACATGGAATCAAACACAAGGAATTTGTTCCTGACTGGCAGAGCCACATTAATGCAGCAAGTTTCATCCGTGACTCTGACATGATAGAATATGGAACTCACCTCCTTGTCCTTTCAAACGGTATGAGCAAAGAATCTGTAAACCTCATCACTGAAGCACGGGCACGAAACATTCAGGTAAAATCTGTTGGAGGAATTGAAGGCCGTGCAGATTCTGAAATGTTCCATGCAACCGGATTTCCAAGTTCCCTTTACTAAATATCCTAACTCAAAAACACCTCTCCCTTAATGAGTATATCAATGATATACTCATATAACCTCTTTTCAACCAGCCTTTTTAATCAAAACCCTTCTTTTCCATGAAAAACCGGATCCATTAAGAGGGTAAAACCCTCAAATCGGATCAGGATCTGGTT
>NZ_QGMZ01000005.1 GCF_003173335.1 Methanospirillum stamsii | reverse complement strand
TTAGGTTGGATTATGATCCGAGTCCCTGGCTTTAATTCTTCTAAAATCCCTTCCTGAACATCGGTAATTTCCCTTAAATACCTCCTTACTGTGTTTCGTGAGAGTCCAAGTTCGCGTGCCACTTCTCTAATTGATCCAAGTTTTTCATAAAGATGCTGAATCTCGTGGATGTCAGTCACAGAAATCACCCCAACCACCTGCTGATGGCAGAGTTTCGACGATTACCTTAGGGGTGGGTCAAAATTGAATTGGCGTTTACTTATATAGGTGGGTCACTTTTGAATCGGCGCAAACATTCCTAATCTCTGGCATTGTATGATGACGGTTTCTTCTGCTAGTTCTTCACCGATAACCGGTCTTAAGAGCTCAATTACCTCGTAAAGAAAATTTGTCATGAATACCTCCTGAAACACAATCTTTTCTGTGGGCCAGCCTCATCGGTTAAAAATGCCATAATCATAGGACACACTCCGGGATGCAAATCAGATTGGAAAGAACCACTGTTACATCAGATATTTTGAATTATTTTTTTATTTGACAACAGGAAAGAAAACCCTGTTGTTTTAAACCTGCCTGCCTTCCCTTCGCAATTCTTGTTCAGATTCTAATTCTGACATTTTTTATTTCTTTAAAACGGGTAGGTGCAATCAGAACAACTGTCAAATTAGGAGGTGAACCAAAATTTCTTTAGAGGTATCATTTCAATTATCTATCAATCGGAACTTCGTTGAAAATTTCCGGGAATATACTTCTCCGGGAATGAATTGAGTTTGTCATCTCATTTTAATTTCATTAACCTGCCACAAAAAAGGAGTCAAACATTTTTTTCCTGCCTATTGGAATCCCCAACTCTTTACTCTGGAGAAAAATTTCGTTTTAATTATAAGAAGAGGAAATTATCATATTTCATGAAAAGCAGGGTTTTTTATTTCTTTTGTCCCGACCAATACACGGATGCAAAGATATATCCCATTTCGAATATATTATTCAATACATTATATATGTAGGTGCTCTATGGTGGGAGGCGATATGTCTCTGCAATTCTCCAGGGGGGATGAGGAGATTGCAGATTTATTTTGGGATATCGGGGTCAAGAAAAATACTGCCCGAGTCCTGGTTCTGATGCTCAGAGATATTGATCTGACATCTCGGGTTATTGAACGGGTGGTCGATCTCCGGCAACCTGAAGTAAGCATTGCTCTTAATGATCTGATAAAGAGGAAATGGATAAAGAAAATTAACCAGGTTACTGAGAATAAAGGGAGGCCTGTTCTCATATACCACCTCTATAGAAAACTTGATGATATTCTGGATGAATTAAAAAAAGATATTGTCGGAGATTACGAAGAGAAGGTTAAAGAGATTGAAAAGGTCCGTGAATTACTTAAAACTCAATAATCTCTATTATTTCCGAAAAAACATCTGCAGTTATCTTATCCTGTTAATAATCAGATAAATAATAAAATTTTTCAGATACTGATTATATCTACAATGAAACCGCCCCTTTGTTTCCGGTTTACCTTTTAGAAATCCCTGCATGCCCTGTTTTTCATATAATACATTAATACAGATTTTAGCATAAAAAATCATCAAAATCAGGGTTTTAAAATAATGCACACTTCATTCGTTATCGTCATTCTGATATTCTGCGATTTTTCAAAGTGAATTTCAGGAAAATTAAAGGTAATATAAGTTATTTTAAGTTATTTACTCTAAAAAAGAGAGAGAAATAGTTATTTTTCCCACCAGATTTTCGCCCGTAGTGAGATCTCACGATGAACAAACTTACCATTCTCTATTTTGATTTTTTTATCCAGAAATTTCCGGAGGACCTTCTCCTGCTTTTCAGTTTCAAGATTTAGTCCTACTTTCTGATCGAAAACTGCTTCATCAAAAGTTGAATACTTATGTACACTCTCTTCTTTTGTCACTTCAACATTGGCGAAAATTCCTATCTGGTTCAGGAGATTGAATACAATATTCACTTTAGTCCCCGAAGGAGCCGGAACACCATACAGGTCCTTCCAGATTTCACGATAATTTCTCTGCCATGGAGACCTCATATCAGCAAACCAGAAAATGTAGACGTATTTAGACGATACCGCATCCATTTTCAGTAATCCCTCTTTTAAGTCCGGAAACCCAAGAGAATATGATGCAAAAACAATATCATACGGAGGATTCAAATCGGAACGAATATCCACATCCTCCCATTTTTTTGGGACAATGGTTATGTTCTCAATTCCGGCCTCTGCAATATTTTCCTTAAGGCAGGTAAGCATACCTCCGGAGGGTTCCACCGCGGTTACATGAGCAACTTTTTTTGCAAGAGGTATTGCAAGAGATCCAGGACCAGCACCTACATCAAGAATCCGGGAGGTTGGTGTAATATCCATCGCCTGTATTCTGGAATATGAACCAGCCCAGTTATCCTCTTTCATCGCATCACTGAACCGTCTGCACCTCTCCGGGTCGGTCCACCTTCTCCCACAACTAATAAATCCTGATTTTTTTTCTTCCTCTCCATGCGGTTTTTTCCATGCCTCATTCCAGTCAATCTGATTAACATCAATCATGAATCAATAAAATGTCGGTTGTGAACACAAATACCTGTTGAAATTCAATTGACTAATCAACTGACATCACACTTCAAAATTTAATTTTTTGAACACAATTTGAAAAAAAACCACAGAATGTTTCAGGATTTATATCTTAAATATCAGTAGAGAAATCAGTACCATATAATAGTTAATCAAACAAGTTTAATTAAACATAAAATGACAACCTTTTTTGCACAGCTTCACTGAGGTTAGTAAAGAACCCTGGAAAATTTACTTAAGGTAGCTTATGGACTCTGTAGAACACGCTCCGGTAAAAAATAATCCCGTCTCATCAATTGAATCGATAAGAATCCCTGAAATTGCTTATGATCTGAATGTTATTAAGCAAAAAATTCATATCGCAAGGAATGTCCGGATTCTTCTTTTCATTCTCCCTTTCGCCGTAATGTTCTGGTCTCTGTTCATCGGTCGTTATGAAGTAGAACCGGTTACTGTTGTAAAAATTCTTCTTTCACAGATATTCCCCATGGAACGGACATGGACAAACGCTGATGAAACAATTCTCTTCCAGGTAAGATTTCCCCGCATTATCGCTGCAGTAATCGTTGGAGCTGCCCTATCTATGGCAGGAGCGGCATATCAGGGATTATTTAAAAACCCCCTGGTATCTCCGGACATCCTGGGAGTCTCATCAGGTGCAGGGTTTGGTGCAGCGGTTGCTATCCTCTACTCAACAGCGGCATGGATGATCCAGTTGTCTGCATTCGCCGGAGGAATCCTCGCCGTAATGGGCTCATATTTTCTCTCAAAACTCTATAAAAGCGGCCAGATCCTTATCCTGGTCCTATCCGGAGTGATTATCTCTGCCTTCTTTGGTGCTCTTTTATCAATTACCAAGTATGTCGCCGACCCGTACGAAAAACTCCCGACCATTGTTTTCTGGCTCATGGGAAGCCTGTCATCGGTCAGGTATTCTGATATATACGCCATTCTCCCTGCAATTCTCATCGGTGGATCAATCCTTCTGCTCATCCGATGGAGAATTAATCTTCTTGCTTTAAGTCCTGATGAGGCAAAAACTCTGGGAATTGACCTTAAACAGATTACCCGCGTCATTATTGTCTGTGCGACTCTTCTCACCGCTGCATCAGTCTGCATCAGTGGTATTATCGGATGGGTCGGCCTTGTTGTTCCCCATCTTGGAAGAATGATCACCGGCCCGGATTACAAAAAACTGCTTCCACTGACGATTGTCATGGGATCATCATATCTTCTGGTCATGGATGACCTGTCAAGGACTCTCATTGCTACAGAAATCCCACTTGGAATTCTCACCGCACTCCTTGGTGCTCCTTTCTTTGCATACCTGCTATGGAGGAGGAAGACAGGATGGGCCTGACATATTCTGCAGAAAAACTCCGGTTCAGCTGGGACGGGAAACGAGACATATTCAGGGATGTCTCCTTTTCCCTCACAACCGGAGAGATATTCTGTATCATCGGGCCAAACGGAACTGGAAAGTCCACCCTCATGAAATGTATGATAGACATTCTTGAGTATCAGGAAGGAATTGCCCGGTTAGACGGGACAGATATCAGAACAATTGACCGAAAGACACTTGCAAAACGAATTGCCTACGTCCCCCAGGGGTACCAGGTTGCCTTTCCATATACGGTACTTGAATATGTCATCATGGGTCGTGCACCCTACATCTCTCCCTTTTCCTCTCCAGAGGAAAAAGACCTTGAAATTGCTGTCATGGCAATCCAGGAAGCAGGGATTATGCACCTTATTGACAAGTCAATAAACGAAGTAAGTGGTGGGGAACACCAGATGGCCCTCATTGCCCGGGCTCTTGCCCAGCAACCTGAACTCCTGCTCCTTGACGAACCAACCTCTCATCTTGATTTTGGAAACCAGATGCAGGTTCTCTCACTGATCGAACGGTTAAAGGATCGAGGAATTACTATTGTGATGACTTCTCATTTCCCGGACCATGCATTCATGGTCTCAGATGTTGTCGGAATTATGAAAGACGGCTCGTTTACTACCATAGGTCCGGCTGAAAAGGTTATCACGAATGATTCGTTAAAAGAGACATATCACGTAGATATCCGGGTGGAATATGTGGAAATAGCCGGAAGAAAAGTATGCATTCCAATAAAAAACCAACCAGGATGTTACTGCCCGGTTAAAGGATAACTCTCAATATTTGTAAAAAAATTGATTTCCATGGCAAAACACAACAGATAATAATCTTATATACGAACACAAAGTTAGATTATTGAAATAATTGTTATTGCGATTATTAGAATTAGACGATATCACATGCAGAAAAATGTGGACCTTTTGCTCTTTTTTACTCATTTTACCGAATATTAACTCATTTAAGAAGATGTATCCAACCCCTTTGGTTCCATCTTTACTTCCCAGGCACTATTTATCCCAGGTACAATCAATTCGACAATCTCATCTGACATGCTCATGATCCGCTCTTATGTATCAGCTTCATCAATCACACCGGAAAAACCATAGAAACAATCAAATTATCAATGGTATGGGTGATTAAGTCATCAACAAATCCAACTAAAAACGTATAATTCTAGTATTAAGAAGATCTATACCTCCCAAATCTTTTTGCTATATAATAATTATTACACTGGACTACACAATTAAACTACATATATCTGTCCAGGAGCAACGATGGTATACTCATACATTACCGAACATCTGGTGAGGTAACATGAGTAATGACCCATAAAGATTCGGGATCTCTCAGGGTTAACCGGGAAAAGACTAAACCACACACAATAGACCGGTTTTCGGTCATCACATTCTTTTCCTCTTTATGGGTCTGCCATACGATAATTCACAGAGTTTCTGCCTAAAATCCAATTTACACACACAACTTCTCTTGATCGCGCTTGTCCTTCATGAATCCGGAATAAGATAAAAATATTTGAAATTTTTGAATGTTCATGAAATATAATTAATACAATTGTCAAATTTGACAATAATTATATTTCTTCCATGTTTTCGGATATTTAATAGAAATTCCAAATTTTTTTTGTTTCCTTAATATACGCCCTCACAACTTTGCATTCATCATTAAAAACAATTCGGAAAGTTTATACCATTCTATTTTGAACGAATCAATTGTACTGTGTACTCGCATATAGCAGGATGGAAATATACCTGAAGGGTCAGGTATTCAGGCTAATTCAGATGCCTCACAGTATATGAATCACGTTATCATGGTTCGTTTTGAAACAGAAAAAGAGTAATCAGAAGAAAAAAGGAATTGTTCTCCTGATTACTGCTACTAGAGAATTGCCTGTGTTATCTCATCAATGGGTGAGAGCACACTAAATTCGCCACAATCCGGTTGGAATAGGCAAGAGTTAGAAATGGTAAATTGTCCTATGCAGGTTTCGTGTGGTTTCCTGCTCTTGTGATCGCCATTTCTTAAGACCCGGAACTGCTGGGTCACTGTGGACTATTCCACCCTGAGAACTCGGGTGAAAGAATGAGCGACAGCAATTTAATTAAATATGTACAAACAACCTGCCCCTATTGTGGTGTCGGGTGTACTCTGAACCTTGTTGTTAAAAACGAAAAGGTCGTTGGTGTAGAGCCTTACAAAAGAAGTCCCATTAATGATGGGAAACTCTGTCCTAAGGGTCTTACCTGCTGGGAACATGTTCACAGCCCTGACCGGCTAACAACGCCTCTCATTAAAAAAGATGGGAAGTTTGTTGAGGCATCATGGGATGAAGCCCTTGACCTCGTCGCTAAGAAACTCAAAGAAACAAGCGACAAATACGGACCAAAGGGACTCGGATTCCAGACATCCTGCAGAACCGTCAATGAAGACTGTTACATCTTTCAGAAATTTGCACGTGTAGGTTTTAAAACAAACAATGTTGACAACTGTGCACGTATCTGTCATGGACCTTCAGTTGCAGGTCTTTCACTTTCCTTTGGATCTGGTGCAGCAACAAACGGCTTTGAAGATGCCCTGAATTCTGATTTTATCCTGGTATGGGGATCAAATGCACTGGAAGCTCACCCCCTCGCCGGACGCCGTATGGTGCAGGCAAAACTGAAAGGGATTCCAATTTACGCAGTAGACCCACGTCTCTCAACCACTGCAAAGATTGCAGACAAGTGGATCCAGTTTAACCCGTCTACCCATATTGCTCTTGCAAATTCGATGATGTACTGGATCATCAAGGCAGGAAAGCAGGACAAAAAATTCATCGAAGAGCGGGTCAACGGCTTTGAAGACCTGAAGGCAACAGTTGAAAAGTATGCTGATGCTGAGGCAATCCATGGTGTACCACTTGAAACAGTTAAAGAACTGGCATACAAGTATGCATCTGCTAAAAATGCAGTCATTATCTATTGTCTTGGTATCACTGAACTTACCACCGGAACTGACAACGTTCGTTCCATGGGTAACCTTGCCCTGCTGACCGGAAACGTCGGTCGTCCGGGAGTTGGTGTAAACCCGCTTCGTGGTCAGAACAATGTGCAGGGTGCCTGTGATATGGGTGCTTACCCGAACGTCTACTCAGGGTATCAGAAATGTGAAGTTGCAGAGAACCGTGCCAAGATGGAGAAGGCCTGGGGAACATCCGGACTTCCGGACTGGTATGGTTCCACTTTGGTTGAACAGATCAAGCAATGCGGTAATGAAATCAAGGCAATGTATGTACTTGGTCTGAACCCTGTCGTCACCTATCCGGACTCAAACCTGGTCAAGGCACAATTCCAGAAACTTGACTTCCTTGTTATTCAGGACATATTCTTCACTGAATCCTGTAATTATGCAGATGTCATTCTTCCGGGAGCCTGTTTTGCAGAGAAGGATGGAACCTTCACCAGCGGTGAACGCCGTATCAACCGTGTCAGAAAAGCAGTCAACCCACCAGGCAAGTCAAAGGAAGACATCTGGATCATCGCAGAACTTGCAAAGAAGATGGGCCTGAAGGGCTTTGACCTTCCAACCGCAAAGGACGTCTGGGATGACATGCGGAACTGCACACCAAGTCAGTTTGGTGCAACATACGAGAAACTCGAGAAGCCAGAATCCATTGTGTGGCCTTGCCCGACTGAAGATCACCCAGGAACACCAATTCTGCATATCGGGAAATTTTCAACTGCTGACGGAAAGGGGAACCTCTTTGGTATCGAGTACCGCCAGCCGGCAGAAGTTGCAGATGCAGAGTATCCGTTCACCATGATGACCGGTCGTCTCATCTTCCACTATCACTCACGTTCACAGACAGACAGAAGTGCAGCACTTCACTATGAAGTTCCAGCCTCATATGTCCAGATTAATCACGAGGATGCAAAACGCCTCGGTATCGGACAGCATGAGAAGATCCTGATCTCCAGCCGACGTGGAAAGACAGAGACAGTCGCTCATGTCACTGATGAGATAGGACCAGGTGTTCTCTACATGACCATGCACTTTAACGAAGGTGTCAACAACCTGACCAACACCGCACTGGATCCCATGTCCAAGATGCCTGAACTCAAGCACTGTGCTGTGAAAATTGAAAAGATGGGAGGGAACTAAGATGGCAGCAAAAGGCGATATGATCTATGCCTGGACAACCGATAGTGGTGTTGCCAAGAAGGCAGAGTGTGGTGGTGCAGTAACAACCCTTCTCAAATACGCTCTGGAAAACAAGATCGTAGATGTCGTTGTCGCAGTAAAGAAAGGATTTGACCTTTATGATGCAGTTCCGGTTGCAATAACCGATGCAAAGGATCTTGATCAGACTGCCGGATCCCTCCACTGTGGTACCCTTCTCATGTCCACCTTCATCCAGAAATACCTGGACGGGGCAAAAAACATGAAAGTTGGTGTCGTAGTCAAAGGTTGCGACCTCATGAGCCTTATCGAACTTGGAAAGCGAAACGAGATCAACATGGCCAACGTACTCACCATCGGTGTCAACTGTGGAGGATCAGTCAATCCGATTCAGGGTCGGAAGATGATCCGTGAGAAGTTCGGTGTAGATCCCGATAAAGTAACCAAGGAAGAGATAGACAAGGGCCAGTTCATCATCGAATACGAAGGCGGACACAAGGGCATCAAGATCGATGAACTTGAAGATGAAGGATACGGACGCCGTACCAACTGCCGCCGGTGCAAATACAAAATCCCACGCCAGGCAGACCTTGCTTGTGGAAACTGGGGAGTTATAGGAGAGAAAGCAGGAAAGGCAACCTTTGTTGAAATTTGCAGTGACAAGGGTGCTGATCTCATTTCCAAAGCAGTTTCTGCAAAGAAACTGGAGACCAGTGCAGCTGATCCTAAGGGAATTGAGATCAGAGGCAAGACCGAAGGAGCAATGCTCAAACTCGGAGAAAAGTGGCGCAAGAAGGAATTTACCGCACTTCGTGACAATCTCTGGGACTTTATCAACAAAGAGACATCCCGGTGTATCAAGTGTTACTCCTGTATCGAAAAGTGTCCGGTCTGTATCTCAACACCATTTGAGGGAAGACCAGAATCATACATGGTTCGTCCGGGTTATATCCCGTCAGACCCGATGTTCCACCTCCGCCGGTTTGCTTCCATCTCTGACAGCTGTGTAAACTGTGGTCAATGTGAGGAACTCTGTCCGGTTGAGATCCCACTGGCTCTCATTTCACATGCAATCAGAGTTGAAGGGGACAATGCATACGTTCCAAAACTTGGAGCAGCACCTTACAAGAACTAATTACCCCCCTCTTTTTTCGCATATCCGCTTATCATCTGTTTTACAGATAATGCTAACCACACACATATCCCACCACTAATCACCAACTTCGCGATTTATTTCGCCAGATTTATATTCATACCCGTAACAATACTTCTCTGCATTGTAATCAGGGGGGTGTGCGAATACACCCATGGACATTTTCGGGTTGTCCATTCCTGTGTGCCTGGTTACAAAAAAGCATGCATTACCTGATGAG
The DNA here is from genome assembly GCF_003173335.1 of Methanospirillum stamsii. Taxonomy (GTDB): domain Archaea; phylum Halobacteriota; class Methanomicrobia; order Methanomicrobiales; family Methanospirillaceae; genus Methanospirillum; species Methanospirillum stamsii. The sequence goes on along the minus strand of NZ_QGMZ01000005.1, from coordinate 62,418 downwards.
CGCAAGCTCTTTACCTGCAAAGATTTGGTATCTTTCACCAGCTAAATTCGGGTGAAATATGAGTGAAAATACAGAACTAATGAAATATGTGGCAACTACCTGCCCGTACTGTGGTGTTGGTTGTACATTAAACCTGGTAGTGAGCAATGGGAAGGTTGTTGGTGTTGAACCAAACCAGAGATCTCCAATCAACGAAGGAAAACTATGTCCAAAAGGAGTCACCTGTTGGGAACACATTCACAGCCCTGACCGTCTGACAACCCCTCTCATCAAAAAGGACGGGAAGTTTGTTGAGGCTTCCTGGGAAGAGGCCCTTGACCTTGTTGCAAAGAATCTGAAGGCAATCTACGACAAACATGGCCCAAAGGGACTTGGATTCCAGACCTCATGCAGAACGGTCAATGAGGACTGTTATATATTCCAGAAACTCGCACGGGTTGGATTCAAGACAAATAACGTTGATAACTGTGCCCGTATCTGTCACGGACCCTCTGTTGCAGGTCTTTCACTCTCATTTGGTTCAGGTGCAGCAACAAACGGCTTTGAAGATGCTCTGAACTCAGATTTCATCCTGATATGGGGTTCAAACGCAGTTGAAGCACATCCCCTTGCCGGACGCAGAATCGCCCAGGCAAAGAAGAGAGGGATCCCAATTGTTGTTGTAGACCCACGATACAGCATGACGGCTCGTCTGGCTGACACCTGGGTCCGGTTTAACCCGTCAACTCACATTGCCCTTGCAAACTCCATGATGTACTGGATCATCAAGGAAGGTCTGGAAGACAAGAAATTCATCAGTGACCGGGTTAACGGTTTTGACGACCTCAAGAAGACCGTAGAGAACTATGCAGATGCAGAAGCAATCCACGGTGTTCCTCTTGATGTTGTAAAAGACATGGCATTCAGATATGCAAAAGCAAAGAATGCAGTCATCATCTACTGTCTTGGTATTACTGAACTGACCACCGGTACTGACAACGTCAGATCCATGGGTAACCTCGCTCTCCTGACCGGAAACGTCGGTCGTGAGGGTGTCGGTGTCAACCCGCTTCGTGGACAGAACAATGTGCAGGGTGCCTGTGACATGGGTGCATACCCGAACGTCTACTCCGGGTATCAGAAGTGTGAAGTTGCAGACAACCGTGCCAAGATGGAGAAGGCCTGGGGTATCACTGATCTTCCAGACTGGTATGGAGCTACCCTGGTGGAGCAGATCAAGCAGTGTGGTGAAGAAATCAAGGGTATGTATATCCTCGGTCTGAACCCGGCTGTTACCTATCCTGACTCTAACCTAGTCAAGGCACAACTTCAGAAACTTGATTTCCTTGTTATTCAGGACATCTTCTTCACTGAGAGTTGTCAGTATGCACACGTCATCCTGCCAGGTGCCTGTTTCGCAGAAAAGGACGGAACATTCACCAGCGGAGAACGCCGTATCAACCGTGTCAGAAAAGCAGTAAACCCACCAGGTCAGGCAAAAGAAGATATTCACATCATATCAGAGCTTGCAGCCAAGATGGGCCTTAAGGGCTTTGAACTCCCGACTGCAAAGGATGTCTGGGATGACATGCGGGCAGTTACTCCGTCCATGTTCGGAGCCACCTACGAGAAACTTGAAAAACCAGAATCAATCTGCTGGCCATGTCCGACAGAGGAACATCTGGGAACCCCAATCCTGCACCGTGAAAAGTTCGGAACTGCAGACGGAAAGGGTAACCTCTTTGGTATTGAATATCGTCCACCGGCAGAAGTTGCTGATGCTGAGTATCCGTTCACCCTTATGACCGGGCGTCTCATCTTCCACTACCACTCCCGGAGCCAGACAGGTCGTGCAGCAGATATGCACCGTGAAGTTCCTGAGTCATATGCTCAAATCAACGTTGAAGATGCAAAGCGCCTTGGTATCAAGAATGGCGAATACGTCAAGCTGAAAAGCCGCCGTGGAGAAACCAAGACACTCGCACGTGTCACCGATGAAGTTGCACCGGGTGTCGTCTATATGACCATGCACTTCCCTGAGGGGGTCAACAACCTGACCAACACCGCACTTGACCCAATGTCCAAGATGCCGGAACTCAAGCACTGTGCCATTTCAATTGAAAAGTTTGGAGGTAACTAAGATGGCAGCAAAAGGCGATATGATATACGCTTGGGCAAAAGATGCTGAAATCCAGAAGAAAGGAGAGTGTGGAGGAGCAGTAACCGCCCTTCTGAAACATGCACTTGAAACCAAAATGGTCGATGCTGTTGTTGCAATCAAGAAGGGCAAAGACCTGTATGATGCAGTTCCAACCGTCATTACAAACCCTGAAGACATCATCCAGACCGCTGGTTCCCTGCACTGTGGTACCCTCCTTATCCCCAAACTTATCAAGAAATACCTGAACGGGGCAAAGGACATGAAACTCGCAGTCACCTGTAAAGGCTGTGACGCCATGGCATTCTATGAACTGGCAAAGCGGAATCAGATTAATCTTGATAACATCATCATGATCGGTGTCAACTGTGGAGGTTCAGTAAGCCCCGTTGCAGCCCGGAGGATGATTGCTAACAAGTTCGAAGTTGATCCTGACAAAGTTCACAAGGAAGAGATCGACAAGGGTCAGTTCATCATCGAGTACGAGGGTGGACACAAGGGCATCAAGATTGATGAACTTGAAGAGGAAGGATACGGACGTCGTTCCAACTGCCGCCGCTGTAAGATGAAAGTACCCCGCCAGGCAGATATTGCTGCAGGTAACTGGGGAGTCATCGGAGACAAGGCAGGTAAGGCAACATTCCTTGAAATTTGCTCTGAAAAAGGTGCAAGCCTCGTAAACAGTGCTCAATCAAAGGGTGTTCTTGAGACAAGTGCAGCTGATCCAAAGGGTATCGAGATCAGAGGCAAGGTTGAGAAGGCAATGCTCAAACTCGGAGACGAATGGAGACACCGTGACTTCGAAGGCCTTGGTCAGGGCAAGGACCGTTTGAAACTCATGATGTCAGAGTCTTCAAAATGTGTCAAGTGTTATGCTTGTGTAGAAGCCTGTCCGATCTGTTACTGTGTCGAATGTTCCACCAAGAAGCCCTGGTATGTAGCCCCTGGTGTCCTCCCGACCAGCTTTATGTTCCACCTGATCCGGTTTGCTCACGTCTCTGACTCCTGTATCAACTGTGGTCAGTGTGAGGAACTCTGCCCAATGGAAATCCCGAATGCTCTCTTCATGCACTCACAGCAGGTTGAAGTTGAGAAGATGTTCGGCCATGTTCCAGGGCGGGATATGACTCCGCCAATTCATGCTTTTGTTGAAGAAAAGACAGAGCGTGCACGTCTGGATGCAACTCACACTGATTCAATCTACAAGAACATTTTTGCAGAAAATGAATAATATCACTCTTTTTTTTCAATAACTACCAGTATTTCACAAAGGCTTGAATACTCTTAATTTCTTATTCTTTCTTACAAGTGACAGATATGAATCCGGAAAAAGAGAACATTATTCCAGAAATTACAAAAAAATTTCCTGTAATTAAGTATCAGGGCAATAATCCCCTGGAAACCGTAGTAGAAGTATGTACTGAATCCAGAATTTTGTTCTCTTTAAACGGGGTTCTTGTAGGAGATCTGTCTGTTACTCCGATTGATCTTGAGGCATTTGCTATTGGTTACTTAATTTGTGAAGGATACATCTGTTCCATGGATGAAATTCAAAATACCACAATCAATCTCCCAAATATTGATATCACTACCCGAAATCCTTCCACTATAACTACCGGACAGTTTTCGAAGAACAGCTCAGGTGGTTCATGCAGAGAGCTTCTTCCCGGAGGGAAAACATCTCCCTTGCCTGACGGTCTTACCCTCGATGCAGAATCGATCCTACAGTCCATGAATCATGTGGATGAATATTCAGTCATCTGGAAACGTACCGGAGGTATGCATTGCAGTCTTATCGTATCAGAAGAAGGAACGGTTATCTGCGGAGTAGAGGACATGGGAAGACATACCACAGTCGATAAAGCTGTGGGGATCGCCCTGATGCAGAGGACCGACCTCTCACGGTGCTACCTTGTTTGCTCAGGACGTCTTCCGGTTGACATGGTTGCAAAAGCATACCGGGCGGGAATATCAATTATGATATCAAATAATGCCGCTTTTGCCGGAGGAATAGAATTTGCACAGAAAGTAAATATGACACTAGCCGGATTTGTACGGCCACCCAATATGACAATCTATACCGGTAGTCACCGGATTTCTTTTTCCTAAAAAAATTAGGTTTTTTCGTAATATTTCTGGCTTCCGCACCCGGGGCAGAGACCATTTTCCAAAAGGTTTTCCGGAACAGGTTCACCACAGGAAGAACACACTCCGGTTTTCCATTTTTGTTTATGAGTAACTTTGACCCTGACCTTTTCCCAGGATAACATGCCTGTTCCTTTATTGATAATATCTTCTACCAGTTGTTTCTTCATGGTCTTTCTATCAAACTTAGAAGTGTTTGCAAACCATGCTTCCAAAACCGGAGTATCAGCAAGTTTTGCTGAATCAACTTTAACCCGGACTCCTTCTGCAAAATCACCATCACTTGGGCGGTTCACAGTCATTGCAAATCTTCCGGTATTGATAACCCGCAGACGGTTGTTACCAGGAGTGCAATGTAAAATTACCTGTAATGGATCAGGTGCACACTTTGGAGTTTCACATACACTGTATAACCTATCTCCAGGTTTCGCATCCAGAAGAGAAAGGGCGTAATCAACCATGTATATACCAATAAGAAGACCAGCTGCAGTGCCCTGGTGAAAATCAATGCACCGGTCAAACCAGTCAATAAGTGTTGTATCACTACCTTTCTTTTTCAAAAGAGAGAGAATTTCTTCCTTTGAATATTCGTCTCCGAGTTTAGGCATACAAATTACATTTGACTTCATGACATATACAAATTGATATATTTACCTTTCAAATGAAACAGGGGTTCAAAATTTTTTCCGGAATTAAAAATATACAACCATCATTGCAAACCACAAGGAATTATTAACTAAAAGTATTGAATAATCCTCCCCCACATTCACCAATATTCTTCATGAAATGCGGCACCAGAAATCAAGTAAGCCTGCTAAACAACTATTGTCAACAAAATTTTGTTTATTCATATCAACAATTAACACACATGATTGCCATATCACGCATGACACACTATCAATTAAAAAAATTCAATATTAAAATTTATTAACTATTTTTAGTTGATTTGATCTAATTTTTATCACTCATTTTCTCCAACAATCAGAGATGAACCGATACCGTTAAACCATACAAATTTCCACCATGTATTGTCCGGCATATTACCACCGGGCACATGTTTAACGTGATAGAGGCAGAATCAACCCGAATTCGTGAAGGATTTTCCCGAGTTCTTCCTTCATGAATGATCCTGTCTCATAATAATATGAGAGGGGTGCAATAATTATTTGAGATTAACCCCACCATCAATAGAATGATTATCATTAACACAAGGCAGTAATTCTATTTTTATAAAATTTGATGGAATCTTTCACCGATAATCATCAATATGCGCGAGAACAAACAAAAGTCTTTTAATAAGGTTCAGACCTGTTAAATAAATAATATTTACAACCATTAAAAATCCCTGATATGAGATGTACATTAATAAGCGGATCGTAAAGATCAATAATAATTAACATACTCATTTTTTAGTCAATATATATTGATAAAATTACCCCTCTCCCCGATAAATAATCAATTTATTTCACCCAATACGATAAATTAATATATTGAAAGATGAAGATTTCTGTTATCACGGGACTCACTGGATACATCATGTCCTCTTGTTCCGGGACAGACACCCTGTGACCGGTAATTGTCCGGTCACATCCCAGTTCATCGGCGATATTCTTCGTTTCGAGGAGCACTATGAGCACAATAACTATCAATCTGATTTCCGGACGCACTATTCAACAGGGCGTCTCTATGGAAGGCGGAAAAGAAACCGACAAGTACATGAAAGCTTGTGGGATCATCGAGATCGATGAGTCTGATTTTAAGCGTCTTGGCATTATGAAAAACACCAATGTCAAGGTAAAAAGCCAACATGGCGAGGTTATAGTAAAAGCAATAGAAGCTACCCAGGGACCACACCCAGGGGTGGCCTTTATACCAATGGGACCCTGGGCAAATAGTGTCACCAGTCCTGAAACCTACAGCACAGGTATGCCCACTTTTAAGGGGGTTCCAATTACCATCGAACCGGCAGACAGAGAAAAAGTTTTAAATTCAATCGAACTTGTCCGGTCTAAATGCTGGGGTGATGAATAATGTCAAAAACAGTAACCGATGTAATCTGTCCGTTTTGTGGAACACTCTGTGATGATCTCGTTGTTGTCACAGATGATGAAGGTAAAAAAATCCTCAGCGTAGAAAACGCCTGTGCAATCGGTGCAGAAAAATTCCTCCACTCTTCTGACCATTCCCACCGGGTAACCCGTCCCCGGAAACTCCAGGAAGACGGATCATTTAAAGAGATAACCTACGAGGAAGCAATTGAATATACCGCACAAATGCTGGTCAATGCAAAGAAGCCCTCAATGTACGGGTGGTCTTCTACCAACTGTGAATCCCAGAGTGTCGGGCATGAAATTGCTGAACTCTGTGGTGCACTTGTTGACAACACCGCAGCAGTCTGTCACGGAACCACACTTGTTGCCGTTCAGAATGTGGGGATTCCAAGCTGTACTCTTGGAGAAGTCAAGAACCGTGCAGATCGTATTATCTTCTGGGGATCTAACCCGGCACATGGACATCCCCGGCACATGTCCCGATATTCAATCTTCCCCCGTGGATACTTTACCGGAAAGGGCCAGAAACAGAGAAAGATCATTGTAGTAGACCCCCGGTGCACTGACACATCAAGTCTTGCTGATGTTCATCTCCAGGTCGAACAGGGATATGACTATGAATTGCTCCAGGCCCTTCGTGCAGCTGTCCGTGGACAGGAACTAACCGGAGATATCATCGCAGGTGTTCCAAAAGAGAAAGTATATGAAGCTGCAGAAATGCTCAAATCCGGGCGTTTCGGAGTTATCTTCTTCGGAATGGGTGTAACCCAGTCTCTTGGAAAAGATCATAACATCGATGCGGCCATCATGCTGACCAAAGACCTTAACGACTATACCAAGTTCTCCATCATAGCAATGCGGGGACATTATAATGTGACAGGTTCAGGTCAGGTTCTCGGCTGGCAGTTTGGATTCCCTTATTCTGTCGATCTTTCAAGAGGATTTGCCCGGTACAACCCTGGTGAGACCGGTACCATTGAAGTCCTGAAAAGAAAGGAGATTGATGCCATGTTTGTCCTTGGCAGCGATCCGGGAGCACATTTCCCAATGCAGTGTGTCAAGGAGATCTCAAAACTCCCGTCAGTAGCAATTGACCCGCATATCACACCGACTACCTCCATTTGTAAAGTCCACGTTCCGGTAGCCTTTGTTGGTGTAGAAGTCGGAGGAAACTGTTATCGTATGGACAACGTCCCGATTGAGTCAAGAAAGGTTGTCGAACCTCCGGAAGGAATGCTCACCGATCAGCAGTTCCTCGAGGGAGTTTTAAAGAGGGTCAGAGAACTGAAGGCAAACTAAGGAGTTGAAAATTATGAGCGAATATATCATAAAAAACGGAAAAGTCTACGACCCGAAGACCGGAATAAAGGGAGATGTCGCCGATGTCTGTATCAAGGATGGTAAGATTGCAGACAAGGTCTCCTCTAAGGCAAAGGTAATTGATGCAAAGGGTAAGACCGTCATGGCCGGTGCAGTGGATATTCATGCACACGTTGCCGGTCCGAAAGTCAATGAAGGAAGAAACTACCGTCCGGAGGACAAACTTTTCACCTATAAACCAACCGGAAAGAACACACGGATGTCTGGGGGTTTCTCAATCCCGACTACCTTTAAGACCGGATACGAATATGCCCGGATGGGATACACCACCGTCATGGAAGCAGCAATGCCTCCCCTTTATGCACGACACGTCCATGAAGAGATAAAGGATACACCAATTATTGACGAGGGTGCATTACCAGTCTTTGGAAATAACTGGTTCGTTTTTGAGTACCTGAAAAACAACGAGATGGATAATGTCTGTGCATATATTGCCTGGCTCCTGAAGACAACCAAGGGGTATGGAATCAAGATTGTAAACCCCGGCGGTTCAGAGGCATGGGGTTGGGGAGAAAACTGTACAACCGTGGATGATCCGGTTCCGTACTTTGATATTACTCCGGCAGAGATTGTAAAAGGACTCCTTACCGCCAACGAACAACTGGGTCTTCCGCATTCCATTCATATCCATTCAAACAATCTTGGAAACCCTGGCAACTACGAAACAACCCTTGCAACCTTAAAAATTGCTGAGGGAGTGAAGGCAAAGAACAAGTTCGGTCGTGAGCAGGTTCTTCACCACACCCATGTCCAGTTCCATTCATATGGTGGAGACAGCTGGGTAAATTTTGAATCAAAAGCAAAGGAAGTTGCAGAATATTTCAACAAGAACAAAAACATGACCATGGATTTAGGTTGTGTCACACTTGATGAAACCACCACGATGACCGCAGACGGTCCGTTCGAACACCACCTCACTTCACTCAACCACCTCAAGTGGGCAAATGTGGATGTTGAACTTGAGACCAGTTCTGGTATCGTTCCCTATGTCTACGACCCGAACATCAAGGTTTGTGCCATCCAGTGGGCAATTGGTCTTGAATTAGGTCTCTACGCAAAGGATCCATTGAGAACGTTCATCACAACTGACCACCCGAATGCAGGACCATTCACCCGTTACCCCCGTGTCATCAAGTGGCTTATGTCTGACAAGTCACGCCAGGAGATGCTCAAGGGCTTTAAACATTCAGAAAAGGTTATTGCAGCAACGAACCTTGCATCCCTAGACCGTGAACTGAGCATGTTCGAGATCGTTCAGATGACAAGGGCCGGACCTGCAAAAGCATTAGGTCTTGAAAATGTCTTTGGTGGTCTTGCTCCGGGTATGGATGCAGATGTTGTTGTATACAACCTGAACGAAGATAAAATCAAAAATCCGGAAGAGATTGAAACAGCATTTAGTGCTGCAGATTGCGTCTTCAAGAGCGGTACAATGGTTGTTGAGAACCGTGAAGTTATCAGCAATGGAAACAAGCGGACGCTCTGGGTAGATGCAAAGGTACCGGAGAACAAGCAGGTAGAACGCGATGTCCAGATGAAGTTCCTCAAGTTCTACAGTATGACCATAAACAACTACGAGGTTTCGAACCACTACGTACCAAATCCCTACGTGATTGAGGTAGATTCCAATTAAGGAGTGAAAAGGAATGGATATTGTAAAACTTACCCTTACAAAGGTACCGGATCTCTATCTGGAAGCAGAGAATGTCACTCCTGACCATTTTGCAGGAAAAACAGCCCAGCAAATAGGAGAACTTCATGTTCATCTTGGAAACCAGACTGCAAAAATAAGCGATTACTTCTCTGTTGAAGGAAAAGGAGGAGAAACTGCTGCAGACACGAAGATAGTCATTGCCGGTCCGACTGACAAGGTCAAGTACATCGGAATGAAAATGACCGCCGGGGAGATCGAGGTTCAGGGAAACACCGACATGTACACTGCAGCGTGGATGGCAGGTGGAAAGATCCATGTCAAAGGCAATGTTGACTCGTTTTGTGCCATCGGGATGACCGGTGGAGAATTCATTGTTGATGGGAACGCAAAGAACTACCTTGCTGCATCCTACCGGGGAGACTGGCGGGGCATGCAGGGAGGTAAAGTTACCGTGAAGGGCAATGCCGGATCAGACACTGCAACCTTCATGATTGGCGGAACCATCGATATCGGAGGCAATGTCGATGTTCATCTTGGTACCCATGCAGAAGGTGGAAAGATAATCATCCGTGGCAATGCAAAAGGCCGGGTTGGAGGCCAGATGGTCAAGGGAGATATCTTTGTCCTTGGACAGGTTGAGCGGATGATGCCATCCTACATCCTGAAAGGCGAGGAAGAGGTCGAACTGGACGGAAAGAAACAGATGTTTCAGGTCTGGATCGGTGACATGGGCGAGCGTCATGCAAAGCGGAAAGGCGAGGTTATCTATGGAAAAATATACGTCCCGACCGGTGCAGGAGAAACAGCAGCTCCGGCAATCCATACAGAAAAGAGAAAAAAGCTGACCGATAAGCAAATTGAGCACCTGAAAGAAGCATTTAAAGATCAAGAGCCAACTGTTCAGCAGGTCAGAACATATATATATGATACCTTTGATGTTGATATGAAACCAATGCAGGTCTCACGTCTTATTGATGGAATCAAGAGATAATTCCTTTTTTTCCCGTACCATTTTCATCAGGGAATACCGTTACTGCAGATGCTTTAAAGGTAATATACACCACATCGCCATCATCAATCTCTAATTCAAACAGGCTTTGAACGGTAAGCACCCCGGTCAGGCAGATACCACAATCCACCATTACCCAGGCCAGGGAGCCCATAATCCGAATCTTTGTTACAGTTGCTTTTAGGACATTTCTCGCACTGGATTTCAGGATTTCTCGTGAAAATATCAGATCTTCAGACCTGATACCAAAAAAAACCGGACCGGTGAGAGGAGTGATAGCATGGATCCTGACAGTTCCAACCCTGATTATCTTCCCTTCGTGACTTTCCCTGGCAATACCGGAGAACAGGTTCTCCATTCCGGTAAAGGCGGCAACGAAAGGAGTCTGAGGATTTTGGAATATTTCATCCGGATTTCCTACCTGTATAACGGATCCTTCATCCATAACCGCAGACCGGTGTCCAAGTGATATCAGATCTTCTGCATGATGAGTAATATGAATAACAGATACTCCGGTGAGGGATGGAAGACGGGATAATTCAGTTCTCATCTTTCTCCGGGTGATTGCATCAAGAGCAGAAAGGGGTTCATCCAGAAGAAGTACCCGTGGCCGGATGATCAGTGCCCGGGCGATGGCAACACGCTGCTGCTCCCCACCGGAGAGTGTCTCCGGGTTTCTCTCCAAAAGATGTTTTATCCCAAGAAGAGCGGATATTTCTTCTACTGCATTCCTGATTATTTCTCCAGGTTCACCTAATTGTTTCAGACCAAAACCGATGTTTTTTTCCACATTAAGATGAGGAAATAGCATGTAATCCTGGTAAACCATACCAATATGACGGTGCCGAGCAGGGGTATCGGTAATATCGGTTCCGTCAAGGAAAATTCTCCCAGTATCCGGACGATGAATACCGGCGATTGTTTCAAGCAGGATCGTCTTACCTGCTCCGGATTGTCCAAGGATTATAAAATATTCACTGTCCTTGATGGTCAGGCTTACATTCCGGAGTTGAAAATCACCTAATGTTTTTGATAAAGACCGGATTTCAAGTGGCATCAGAGTATCCTCCGTGAACCAAAGAAGTATTCAAAAATCACCAGTGTTCCAACAGATATTGCAAGGAGAATGGTGGCAGATGCAATTGCCATGTCAAGATCTCCGGTGGAGATATTCAGATAGAGAGCAATAGGCAATGTCTCAGTTTTCATCTTTGTTGCCCCTGCCAGCATTAAAACTGCACCAAATTCTCCCATTGCTTTTGACCATGTAATTGTAAGACCTGCAAGAAGAGCCTGCTTTGACATGGGAAGACTCACCTGGAAGAATACTCCCGGCTCACTTGCTCCAAGTGTCCGGGCAACATATTCATACCTTGGATTTACCGAGTCAAACGCAGATCGCATCACCCGGATGAGGTATGGAACATTCACAAAAAACTGTGCGATTATAATGGCTGAAGTGGTGTAGACGATATCAATTCCGGTTGCTTGGATTAACTGGCCGAATACTGACGGGCCAAAGAAGATCAGGAGGGCGATACCTGCCACAAGGGGAGGAAGAGATAATGGGAGGCTTATTATCAGACCCATCAGACGGGATGACACAAACTGATACCGGGAGAGAGCATATGCAACAGGAAGGGCGATCGCGGCACAGAGCATGGTTGAGATGAGTGAAGTAATCAGTGAGAGTTCAATTGCGAATCGTATCTCTTCAGATGCCAATGCTTCGAATAATGCCCGGGGCTCTGGCCAGAGTATCAATCCGGCAAATACCAGACAGAAAAAGAATATTAACGCTCCGGAGAGAAAAATCAGAGAGCCCTTAAACCAGGAGAAAGAAAGAACCCTGAATATCCGTTTCATGTGTACTGAACAAAGAATGTTGATTTCATTATGTTCTGGCGGAATGATACCGGAAAAACACATCCGGGTGAAACATCAGGAATAAGACCTGGTGCCCGGAGAAGAAAACACCGCTTGGCATATATCAAACACAGTTTTTGAAACAAAATCCTTAAAAAGCCAAAAAAAGGAGTTGTGAGAACCCTTGGGGGTTCGATTCTTAGAGGTGAGGTACTCATAGTTTCACATCAGCATAGGCCGGATCCGGATAAATAGGATGCCCATGCTTTTTGAATATTGCTTTTCCTTCATCTGATGATACAAAGTCCACAAATTGTTGTGCAGAATCCTTCTGCGTTGTAAAGGTAGTCAGTCCGATTGGAACAACAAGTGCTATGCTTTCATCACCAACAAGGGGTACTGCCTCTATTTCATCTCCTTTTATCTGATCAATGGTGATAAGGCTTGCATCAACCTGCTTCAGTTTTAACGCTGTTACCACTTCATTAATAGTCGGTGCACGCAGAACGACATTCTTTTCAATCTCATCTGCAATGCCGAGTTTATCAAAGAGTTTCTGGCCCTGTCTTCCAATGGCTGTTGCATTCACATCACCAAGGGCAAGTTTGAGTCCCTCTTTGGTAAAGTCCTGAACAGATTCAATCCCCTGTGGGTTTCCAGGCAGAACACCAATTACCGGAACATGGTATGCAACATACACCGGATCGGTTACAAGACTCTTATTTTGTGCAATTGCATAGTCAGGAGTACCACCAGGAATAAAAGCATCCCCTTTTTTTGAGATTTCCATCTGACTAATGAGAGTTCCGGATCCGGCAAAATTAAATTCCACAGGTATTCCGGTTTTTTCTTCGAACGCTTCTCCGATTTCAGTCATCGGCCCCTTAAGACCGGCACCGGAATAAACAAAGAGTGACTCCGGGGCATTATCTGCAGCACATACCTGCGCAGGTAAGAAAACAACTAACAGGCAGATGAAAAAACATGCCAGAGAACTTAACGAGTAGTTCATAATTAGTAGTTAGACGAGGGATGAAATAAAATATTTTCGATATACGTCTGAAATAAAAACATGCAGGAACAGTGTTATGGATAATGACCAAAAACGAAAATACACACAAATTTTTTAATTTCATTTCTTTTCCGTGGAAAATTATTTTGTAACTTCAGAATGAAATGACAGTGAGTTTATTTTACATGCAGGTTCACTATTTAATATTACCCATATGGGCCTCAAAACTCGTAAAGCATATTTTATAGAGAGAATCATATGTATTCTCCAGCAACCAAAACAATGAACATTCATTATCAAACACATCCTGTGATTCATCCAGAACCTTCAATAATGCCAGGCTCATTACCTTCAGATATTCAGGATAAAGATAAATCCCCTATTTATTCGGCTTCAGTAAAAGATGCAATTACTCTTATCAGATCTATTGCTCCGGAGACCTTAGTTGAGACCAGGTTTATTGATGATGCTGACGGGTACACCCTTGCAGCGCCGGTTATTTGCCGTGAGGATATGCCCGGATATGATAGATCATGGAAAGACGGGTTTGCAGTAAACTCCCGGGATGTCAAAGGAGCCAAACCTGAAAATCCTGCAATTCTTACATATACTGGTGAAATCAGGTCAGGCTATTCAGAGAAGAAACAAATAAAAAATGGAGAATGTGCAGCGATTATCACCGGAGGCCCCCTTCCGGAGGGTGCTGACGCTGTTGTTATGCATGAATATGCAATTCTCAAAGGACACTCTGTCGAAATAACCTGCCCGGTTATCCTGGGTGAGAATGTCATCAGAAAAGATGAGGATGCAAAAGCAGGAGAGGTAATTTATCAGGAAGGATGGGTTTTAAGACCCCAGGATATCGGAGTTCTTGCAGGATTTGGGATCTGCACCGTCCAGGTCCGGGCCATGCCGGTTATTGGAATCCTCTCTACCGGACCTGAACTTGTTCCGGCTGATGGGCGTCCTGCAAGAGGTGAAATCCGTGAGACAAATTCATATCTCATATCTGCGTTATGCCGGAAGTTAGGCGCCATTCCAAAGCGGTATGGAATTGCATGGGAAGGTTCTGCAGATCTTTCTCATTTATTAAAGACTGCCGTAAAAGAATGTGACGCTGTAATTATCAGTGGCGGGAGTGCTCATGATGAACGGGACCGTACTGCGGAAGTGATATCCGGCCAGGGTAAATTGTTACTATCAGGTCTCTCGATATCTCCACGAAAAAAAATGGTTATTGGAGAAATTGGAGGAAAGCCCATAATAGGGCTTCCCGGACACCCGGCATCAGTATACCTCCTGTTACTGCTTGTGGTAACAAACCTGATTCAGGCCATGAAAGGGGCTGATGCCCATGGGCTATTAAAAGAACAGGTTATTGCAGGCGTTGATATTAAATCTCATCCGGACAGGGAGTATCATATTCCCATTCGTATTTCCGGGGACAGGGCATATCCGCTGGGAAGAAAGGCCGGCATGGTGAGTATTCTTTCTCAATGTGACGGTATCATCCATATTCCCCAAGGTAGTACCGGGATTAAAAAAGGAGATGTTGTTGAGATTATGGATCTTACATGCATTCGATCACCAGTCTCCTTTCCGGGTATCCAATAAAAGCCCATATTCAGTAAAAAATTCGTAACCAATTGCTAACCAGAAAAAGCTAATTTTTTCCGAAAATTTAAAAAATCAGCAGACTTAAATATTTACGTCTTTCACTATTATATGCTGACAATAGTCAGCAAAACTCGGTACGGTCATCAGGACTACTTGAGATCCAGTAATACCGATCGTGCTATTTAGCACCTGATCCGGTTCCTGATGACCATTTATAACATGCACTCTGCCTCTATCACAACTCTTTTTATTTTCTTCAATACGGAATTGTAATTGTTAATTATTCGAAAGAATAAGTACCTAATGATGAACACACTCGGGAAGATCACCTCCACTCATACCCGGATGACTGATCGGGTTCAGTCAGATTCCGGATTTCCAAAAGAAGAGGACTCAGGTGGTTTTAAAAAAACAGGGTCAGACACCTTTTCATCAGATACTCCTGAGCCCTTTTTTGAAGTTGTCACCATTGACGAAGCAGTGAGAACAGTCAGAAGTATTGCAAAGCAGACCGGCACTGAAACTATTGCCATTGATGAGGCAGATGGTCGTGTCCTTGCCGAATCAATCATAACATATGAAGATATTCCTGGATTTGACCGATCATGGAAGGACGGATTCGCAGTTCTGGCTTCTGATACCTATACAGCATCAGAGAATAATCCGGTAATACTCTCTCTCAATGGCTCAATAGCCATGGGAAAAACTGAGTTGGGACAAATTCAACCGGGAGAATGCATGTATATCCCAACCGGAGGTCAGATGCCCCGCGGAGCGGATGCTGTGGTCATGATTGAATACGCACAGCAGGCAGGGTCAAAAGTACTCATTCGTCAGCCGGTGGTTGTCCGTGAAAATGTAATTGCCAAAGATGAGGACTTTGGTGCTGGAAAGATCATTTATCCGGCAGGGTTCACCCTCAGACCACAGGATATTGGTGTTCTCGCTGCAATCGGGAAGACACGGATATCTGTCAGAAAAAACCCCAGAATTGGGATTATCTCAACCGGTGTTGAACTTGTTCCTGCTGAAGCGATTCCCCGGGTCGGAGAGGTAAGAGAAGTTAATTCTCACCTCATATCAGTCTTCCTTAAAAGGCAGGGAGCATTTACGGTCAGGTATGGCATTATACGCGATAATTTGCAGGAACTTGTAAAAACCATTGAGACGGCATCAAGGGAATGTGATGCCATTATTGTCAGTGGAGGGAGCTCAAAAGATCGCAATGATATCACATTCCGGGCAATTGCATCTGTGGGCAAGGTATTTATCCATGGCATTTCCATTGCGCCAGGAAAACCAACAATAATTGGCAAATGTGAGGACGTTCCGGTAATCGGTCTCCCGGGTCATCCGGTTTCAACCTTCATGGTTCTGACTCTGGTAGTGGTGCATTTAATCCAGGCCATGAAAGGAGCACCATGTCAGCATATTTACAAAAAGACCATAAAAATGGCGACCGATCTTCGTTCAGAGGGAGGCAGAGAACAATATATCCGGGTGAAAATTGAAAACGAAACCGCCACTCCGGTCCTTGGTAAATCCGGACTACTCAATACCCTGCTCCACAGTGATGGTATCATTCATATTCCCTCCGGTAAAGAGGGACTTTTAAAAGGTGAAGAGATAGAGGTGAGACTCTGGTGAGCCGGTACCTGACTCTCATTCCTTACCTGGCTGCACAAAAAATTCTCAAAAATTCTGCAAAACCCAAATATCAGGTAAAAACTATTTTAGTAACTGAAAGTTCAGGGCTTGTGACTTATGAACCAGTATTTTCCCGATTAACGGTTCCTCCGGGCGCTATCTCACAGCGGGACGGGTATGCTGCGAATTGTTCAGAAACACTTGAGGCAACCGACAAAAACCCAGTGCGTCTTGAAAAATATTCCTGGGTTCATACGGGTTCCCCTCTCCCAGACGGCTATGACTGCGTGATTATGCAGGAGGATACAAGAACAGATAATTCCGGAGTCATTTCCATTATTAAACCTGCACGACCAGGTCAGCACATTCAGAAAAAGGGATCTGAAATTCATACCGGGAAGATGATACTCCCGGCCGGACACCGTATTAACCCTGAAGATATCGGGGCGATGGTAGGATATGGCATAACGTCAGTTCAGGTTAAAAGCATGGTTGCAGGCCTGATTCCTACCGGTGATGAATTAAAAGAACCATGTATTGCTCCCGGTCCCGGAGAGGTAATCGCAAGTAACAGCCCGATGATGGCGGCATACTTAAAAGAACTCGGTATTACATCCATTTCATACCCGATTGTGCCGGATGATCCGGAAAAGATCCGGGAGGCTATTGAAGTCGCTGTTCGCGAATGCTCTTTTGTCATTATTTCAGGGGGTTCATCAACCGGAATCCGGGATCATACATCACGTGTTCTTGGAGAGATTGGAGGGATCCTGTACCACGGGGTTGCAATCAAACCAGGAAAAAGTACCCTTGCAGCAATTGTTGATGAAATTCCTGTTTTCGGACTTCCCGGAACTCCAGGGGGAGCACTTGCTGTTCTTCGTGAACTAATCCTTCCATGGCTTTCAGATTCCGGTCATCCTGTCCCTATACCCCATTCCATTGAAGTGACACTTGCCGAATCAGTCCCAAGTGAACTCGGAACCGATGATTTTGTCCAGATGGTTGTTGGCAGGGTTCATGACCGGTATTGTGCTGCACTGGTTCCCCGGGGTGGGGGACAGATGGCATCAGTAAAATCAAACGGAATTCTGCACATACCAAGAAACTGTGAAGGATGGAAAGAGGATAAAACCGGCATTATAGAGCTTACCCGTTTATTTCCTCATCCGGACAACATCCTCCTCTTTACAGGAGAGACAGATCCAATTCTGGACTTTCTGGACCAGTTTCTCAGGTCATTTCAGATGGAACTATTTGCCAGAAAAACTTCCTGGGAAACCACCCTAATTTCCATGAAAAACAGGAAGTTTCACGGGGGTGTTGTCGCAAGACCACGTGTGAAGGGAAGGTATCTCTCCGTTGACCATTCATTGCTTTCAGAAGAGGTCAAAACGATAACCCTGGCAGAACGTGAATACATACTTGCATCAAGAGAATTATTTCATCCTGAAACAATGAAAGGAAAGAGTTGTCCGACCCTTTTGGAGAATTCATTCCTTTCAGCATTTATGCAGGAATATTTTCTGGCACACGATATCGACATAACACAGGTTTCCTCTATTACACCCGTTTGTGTCAATGAACAGGATATTGTATATAAAATCCGGAGTGGAGAGATAGAATTTGGTCCCTGCCCGGCATTTCAGGCATCAGAATATGATCTTGTTGGTCCGGTTATCGGTTGTATCAGTATTGACCTTATGATTAGAGAGGAGGATATCGCATCTGATCAAATGAAAAGGATCATAGATCTCCTCTCTTCAGATGAATGGAAAGATACTGTTTGTTTAATTCCGGGTTATTCATCTAAAAGAAGTGGACAGATAAGTTCATTTCCTTAAAAAAAGACATACAAAACAGATAGACAGAGCAGGAGAAGGAGAACTGAGGCACCATGGGAATTGGAGAAGATTTCATAACCAACACACGGTATACCGGACCTGTTGAAACGGACCAGACCAGGGGATTAAACCAGCCTCCGATGGAGGATGATTTTTCCGGAACAATAATTCCCTTACCTGACCCTGACGCAGGAACCATCGAATCACTGGACATTTCTGTTGCGATAGAGTCAAGAGAGAGTATCAGGAAGTATCTTGATACCCCCCTTACCATTGAGGAATTATCATACCTTCTCTGGTGCACTCAGGGCGTAAAATGGATACTGGAGGACTGCTCATTCAGAACTGTTCCTTCTGCAGGTGCCCGGCATGCAATTGATACATATCTCCTCATAAACAAGATAAATACCATTAAACCCGGATTATATCGGTTTCTTGCCTTTGAACACAGCCTTGGCATGATCTCCGAAGATAAGGGGATTACAGATCTGGTCTTCAGGGCCGGGATGAGCCAGCAGTGTATTCAGGAATCAGCATTGTGCTTTATCTGGGTGGCGGATTCATACCGGATGACCTGGCGGTATGGAGAACGGGGATTCAGAGATATTTTCCTTGAGGCAGGCCATATATGTCAGAACCTCTACCTCTCTGCCCAGGCAGTCGGGTGCGGGGTTTGTGCAATAGGTGCATTCATGGATAATGACCTCAATCACCTCCTGAATATCGATGGAAAGAAAAAATTTGCCCTGTACATGGCATCAGTAGGGAAAGTCCCCGGTTGTGACGAGAGATAAAAAAAAGTTAATAGCCGGTTACCATCTCTTCTTCATCTAGACCAGCAACAAGTTCCTTTTTGAATGACTCGAAATCAAGTATGTCAAGCTGATCAGGGAGAAGAGAATCACTCCATGCTTTCCGGTAAACCCACTTAACAACCAGTTCAACAACTTTTACTACCGTTTCAGGGGTTTTTACGGTGACTACATGGTATCCAACACGTGGATGTCTGCCCCGTTTACCTCCAATGGTAATATGATAGGCAGCAGGTTCTGACTTTATAATATGGAAGGGGCATGACTGAATACACATCCCACAATGGACACATTTACCTTCATCAAGAACGATTTGACCATTTTTTATGACAATAGCCTTTTCCTTACAATATTGAACACATGTCCCACACCCGGTACAGGTTCCGGGAACCCGGTACGGCCTTACAACACCAGTTATACCAATTTCATTAAGACGCTCACTAACACAGGAATTCGGACAGGAAGAGACAGCAATCCTGAACTTGACCGGCATTTCCTTACCAAAAAACTTTTCATCAAGCGTTTTTGCAAGGGATATTGAATCTACCATGGCATACCGACAACGTTCTGTTCCCGGACACGCAGTAATATTTACAATTTCTGCTTTTTCTGCCCCGATTGGAGTCCCGTTCTCTGCCAGGTCTGAAACCAGACTCTCAAGTTTTACCGGATCAACGTGAACCAGTTCCATAGTCTGCCTGGTGGTAAGATGCACGTCAGCCTGATATTTTCGTGCAATCGTTACTACACCTTCCATCTGATCAAGGGTTATCAGGCCAGCCGGGATCCGAAGCCTGACGGTGCAATATTCAGCCCCGAGTTCGCTGATTACACCACCTTTCTCATATATTGGAACCTTTCGCATACCTATATGTCAACCGGATCGGATTAATACCTATGAGTCTGATAAAATGTGAATACTAACAGGCTCATTCTATTACTTATGAGCAGTGCATGAGGCTCTATCGTGCGTTTTTTTTATAATTACCTGCAACTTATCTTCAGAAAAGAATGGCTCAACTCCTTTTTCAGACCCTGTACAGCACCACTTGAAACCCCATTTCATGCACGAGGAGTTCCTGAAATCACCGGAAGGGCATGTACCCACTGTTATCTCTGTCAGATGGTATGCCCGGCTCCTGGAGCAATTGAGGTGATAAAAACAGGAATGCCCGCAGTATGGAACCCGAAAATTTATCCGGGACATTGTATCAGATGCGGTATGTGCGTAGAAGTATGTCCGGAAGTGGTTCTTGCTTCAGGGAGGATTTTTCAGAAAACCGTTAAATCAGAGACGTGGATGCAGTTTTCCTTCCATATCCAGGTAAATCCGGTTACATGCCTTGGATGTGGAAATTGTGCTGTCGCCTGTCCGATTAACAGGCAGGTAGACAAGGTGCTGACTTCAAAGGGAACACTCACTTCAGATGAAGTTATTTTAGCAGTCGATAAGGGACTTGCAAAGGTGTTCCATGAGGAAAAATGCACTGGCTGCAGGACATGTGAGGAACATTGCCCAACTAGATCAATTCAGGTAAGCCGGACCCTGGCGATGAACCAGGGTTATATCTATGATGATGATGATGATTTCACGGAATCTTAACATAAAAACCGTGAAAATTACCCTGTTTTTTCATAACGTGAACAATATAACTTCAAATTTTTTCCAAGTTACAGACAACTAATTAGTCTCAGGCTGTCTATTATTTCGTATGACACCGGATGGACATATCTGGCATCTGCTGACGGGAATTATACTGATGGCAATGACTATCTGTGTTTTCCAGGTATTTGCAGCAGAAACCAGTGAATCAGAAATGGTGAAGATAACCTCTACTGAAGATTTGGAGGAATATCTGAAGAATGTAACACCGCAGATTCGATATGGGTACTCGAACTTTGCAGACTTTGATGCTGCCCTGACAACCGGAGGAGTAACCGAATCAGCACAAAAGGTTTATTCTGAATCAAAAGCATCTGCACCTGCTTCGATAACCTCCGGAGCAGAAGGAGCCGGAGCATCTGATTATTCCACAACCAACGTTCAGGTTGAGGGAGTTGATGAGGCAGATTTTGTAAAAAATGATGGAAAATACATCTATGTGGTGAGTGGAGATACCCTGACCATCGTTGATGCATTTCCGGCAGAACAGGGAAAAATTATAACCGAACTGCCGGTATCAGGATCGGTATCAGAATTATTCCTCTCCAAAGACCGACTGGTTGTTTTTACAGATACACAGGAAGAACACTGGTATACTCCTAAAGGAACTTCCGTTCCGGTACCGGATTATACCATGCAGACTCATGCAGTCATTTATGATATCAGCGACCGGGCACATCCAAAAGAAGTCAGGGATATTGCTGCTCCGGGAACCTATGAAAATGCCAGAATGATAGGAGATTATGTGTATTTCCTCACGTCTGGTACACCGGACTACAATAGTCCCAGGATGCCGGTTATTTATGATGGCGATGTTGCAATCGAATCATTATCTGTCTGGTGTCCCCCATTTCCGATGAATGAATACCAGATGCATACCCTAACCTCGCTTCCGGTAACCGGATCCGGAGATCCACAAGCTGAATCATTCCTGCTTGGGTACTCAAATACTCTCTATGTTTCACCGGAAAATGTCTATATTGCCTATGAAAAACAAGAGCCCTGGAGAGGATGGGATTATCTGGAAGAAAAATCTTCAGAACAAAAAGAACCTGACCAGAAATCTGTAGTTCACAGATTTGCGATTAAAAATGGAGATATAACATATAAAGCAACGGGAACCGTGCCCGGCTATCTATTGAACCAGTTCTCCCTTGATGAGAACCGGGGAAATCTCAGGGTTGCAACGACGGTATCAGACTGGAGCAGTGATGAAAAGCAGTATAGCAATGTCTATGTTCTTGATCCTGACCTGAAGACCATCGGCAGGCTAGAACACCTGGCCCCGGAAGAAAAAATTTATTCTGCCAGGTTCATAGGAGATCTCCTCTATCTGGTGACCTTTAAACAGACCGATCCACTCTTTGTGATAGATCTCTCAAATCCATATCAGCCGGGAATTCTTGGAGAACTGAAGATCCCCGGATATTCAGATTACCTTCACCCCTACGACGAAACTCACCTGATAGGTATTGGAAAAGACACCGAGGAAAATGAATGGGGAGGAATTATCCCGACCGGTGTAAAAATCGCACTCTTTGACGTGAGTGATGTTAATAACCCGAAACTTGTTGAAAGCGTGGTCATCGGTGAAAAAGGATCAGATTCAGCGGTTCTTTCAGATCACCGGGCATTCCTGCTTGATAAGGAACGAAACATCATGGCAATTCCGATAAGGGAAGTAATACATGTCCCGGTTGAGGGTAGTAAGTACGAAGGATCACACACCGAGGAGACATGGCAGGGTACCTATGTCTTCGGAGTCGATCCAGAGAGCGGATTTACCGAAAAAGGGAGGATAAAACAGGGAACCGGAACTAAAGACGATGACTGGTGGTACGGATCAACGGTACTCAGGGAAATCTTCATGGATGATGTGCTGTATACCATATCCCGTGACCGTATTGTTGGATCTGACCTTGGGGATCTTACAAAGAGGCTGATGGATATTGGAATAAAGCATGATGATCGTCCGATGTGGTACTATTAAAAAAATTCCCTCCTTTTTATAATCCTGTTTTTATAATTCAAGCAAATCAGGACATGTTTTCCATCAGGCATACCATTATCAATATGCATGATAATTTCCATTCATGACTCCGGACTTTCGGGTGACGATATTCACCCTGGTGTGTATATTGCTAATAATGGGCATCGGATCTGCTGAAAACGAAGAACTGAATAGATCTGAAGAGTCCTTTGAAAAAAACATGAGTGTTAAGGCAGGGGATATCACGATTCAGGATATGATGATGATGGCAACTGGCCCTGTTTTAACAACTGAAGCGAATGGTGAATTAGAAGGAAACTGGTTGTTCTTTTGTGATGAGAGTGGATATGACGATTATGGAGGGTATGATCCTTATGGAGATTATGATCCCTATGGATTCGGGTCCGATCCATTCGATGGCTATGATCCCTTTGATTCCGGATATGGGTCATTTGATCCTTATAATGTCGGAATTTACACGGGAAGCCCTTCCTCAATTGGATCATCCGGAGGGTCGTTTCCAGTAGGAGTGGGATCATCATCTGGTTCATATGGTGGTTCAACGGGAAGTTATACAGATATCATTGATGCTTTGGAACAACTGATAAATCAATATGGTACCACGGTGAAGACTCCTCCAGGAGCTACTCATACCTCCCCAACAAGTCAGACCTCACAACCGTCCCCAGAACTTTGTGATTGTTCTGGATGGGGTGCAGAAAAATGTGGGGGATATGTATGCTATCACCCGACACGGGGACGCATCACCTATGGAAAAACTGTAGGAACTTGTTTTGCACAGTGTTGTGGATCGTTTTCATGGAATCCGGTATACATAGAGGCACAGGCAGATTATGGCGGGGGATGTTGTCCGGGTTTTGATTGTTAGGAGGGGAAAATTTATGCATACAATATCTAAAAAAGCTGGTCAGACTCTTTGTATAATCCTGGTAATTACCATATGTCTGGTAAGTGCACAGTCAGTGATTCCTGATGAACTTCATTCGGTAATACTGAGCGCCCTCAGCCAGGCAGATAGTATCGGGATGAACCCAGATCCTGAACTCTCCCGGGAACTTATTCAGTCAGTGATTGATGATTTAAAAACGGCTGATGCATTAACCGTGAATTATACCTCTTCAGGTGAGATATCTCAGGAGATCTCTGATGTCATGCTCTCTTATATTGACAGTTGGAAAGAACTCATGGTGGTATATGGATATTTGATAGATGGAGGAGAGCAGAAAAATGAAGCATATACCGCTCTTTTGAGTAATTCATCTGACCGGTATGATATTGCTCTTGCCAAATTTACCCTTGCAAAGGATTACTATTCTAAAGCATACGAGGCTCTGGAGGGAACAGAGGAATTGCTCAAAAAGACAGATGCTGATGCTTTATCTGATATCCTTCCGGATGCATCCATACCAGATAATGAAGCCATTAACAAAATGCTCTTCAGATTAAGAGATAACACGATGATCTGCCAGGCATACATTGATTTATGTTCTGCAGGAATAGCAAAAGCATCTTCAGGTGATGCGAATTCATCAGAGGTACAGGAGCCTCTTCTCTCTGCGACCACCCTTATGAAAAAACTCATTCCTTCACCATTTGTTGGTGAGGAAGCAGCGTTATTTGTAAATATCACCTTCTCCTGATCTTTTTTCCATGACCATAGCCTGAAGTGATTCATAGTGTTTTTGCAGACCATCCCGGTACAGAGTTACAGATTGTGCTTTTGCTTCATGATTACAAAGCCTTACTATCCGGTCTGCCTGAGCTACCAGTAGTTCCATTCCTGAACCTGCAATGATAAGTGTTGAACCGAAAAGCCATTCCCGATCTTCCCTGATGAGAGTTGCAAGTGACCGGACTTTCGACGAACTCATGTAACAGGGGACCATCAGGTTCTGTGCAGCCCTATCTTCATCAATTATAATATAAGGAGAACGTTTCCGGAGAGCATCAGATATCCGTGAGGCCATTGATGCTGATCCGCTTCCCTGTCCAAATGCTGAAGAGGGATTTCCAGACATACCAGGGGGTAAATACGAAAAGAATGGTTTGAGGTCAGAACCTTTTAATTCCACCCCGGTTGCATCAGGAGCTACGCCGCCCGGAATAGTAACCAGTTCCTCTCTCCCGTCGCCAGGAGCATGATCATCTTCACCTGCCTGGATGGCCTGAAGCAGAGTGGATTTTCCTTCTGCATTTGATCCGGTTATCGCCAATATTTCCCCTTTCCTGATACCAAGACCAGTGATTGTCCGGTTAGATCCTTGTAGACAGACTTCAACCGGATCCAGTTCTTTCGGACAGGAAAACGGGATATGAACACCTTCTTTCGGCCCTGCAACCCGGAACCAGCTCCGGTGACGGGTATAGGAACGGGCAGGTCTTGTCCCGTCACCAATAAAACAGATAAGTCCCCTATTATGGAGGTCTGATCGGAGGTGCTGTTGATCTGTTGTCGCTTCCCAGTCTTTTCGTATCCGGACGGGAGGAACATGACAAACAAAATCAGCCATACTCTCAATATATGCTGAAAGAGTTGAAGAGACACTATTGATATTCTGTGTTGTAAGCGGAAGATAAGGGATTGCTCCACGGATACTTAGTCGTATTCCTTCTGGTATCACCATATTCTGATCATCTGGTCGCCAGAGGTTAGAACCAATCATGGAAGGTGAATGGGCAATCGTACAGGGTTCAATGTTGACAGAATATCTGGACATGTTGCCTGTTTCTCTACCGTAGAGATGTCCAATATTTGGAGAATTTATCGATGCTTTTTTAATGTATTCAATTATTGCATGAAGAGCACCAGGTGAAGAAGAAAGAGGGAGGGAAATTCCATCAAGTATTCCAGTCCGGATAACCAGAGGGAGGTGAAAGAGGAGATCCTGTTTGTCAGATGAGGGAACCAGATAGGTATCTGTTCCGGGCCTGTATTTATCGAATATCCGGTATTCCTTAGTGTTTAAAGAAGGTATGATTTCCAAAAGAGCTGATGTCCAAGTCTGCATGAAATAATCGCTCTGATAATTTTTAACCTTTAAGAAGAAATGGACAGTGGTTCTAACCATAAGGTTTTTATGACTAAAAAACCTCACTTTTCTAGTCATAATCATGCGGTACGAGAATTTATCTAATAATCCGGCATGAGAGAGACTTCAGGTCAGAATATGAGTTGATGATATGACAACGGTTCTTTTGGTTGATGATAATCAGGCAGATCTTGATCAGATGGATGGAATACTAACAGGTGCAGGGTATTCCACCCTGACACAGCCCGACGGAATCCATATTTTGGATTATATCGGTGAACATAAGCCTGATGTCATCATGCTTGACCTTGTTATGCCAACATATAATGGAATTGAGATATTGCGCGAAGTAAAACGTGAATATCCCGATATTCCTGTTATCATGTGCTCCGGGGCAGGACTTGAACAGGTGGTGGCACTTGCCATGAGGGTTGGTGCAGCGGGATACATCGTAAAACCATACCAGAAAGAAGAATTAATCAGCAGCATCAAAAAAGTTGAGACCTGAAATAACTCCACCAGTGCCATCTCATTTTTTCCAGATTTACAAGAATTGAAAACCGGATACTGATTTTCCACACTCTTTTACATCCCTGGTACCAAGAGAAGAAGAACTTTCTTGGATTCAGGACAAAGGTATGTTAATCATATAAAGGAGTCCCGGAATCTATGAAATACTGGCAAATTTTTTCTTGTGCTTTTCTGATTTTTTTGATTGGCTTATTTCCCCTTTCATTTGCAGATGAGATAAAAATTCATGTGATTGATGTTGGGTCCGGGGATGCAGTTCTCCTGCAGACCGACAACTCAGATATTCTCATTGATGCAGGGTCAGACAGGAATAGTACAGCATTATATTTAACCGACCAGAATGTAACCGATATAGATCTTTTTCTGGTTACTGGTTATTCCTATGATAAAACCGGAGGTATCCTTGAAGTAATGAACCGGACATCTGTTCATGAATACCGTGACTATGGTCAGAATCCATCACTTCCGGCATACCAGAGAGTGCAAAGCAGATTACTTAACGAATCAATCTTAAATTCAAAACTTGTTCCGGGAGAAAAAATAACAGCTGGTGAGAATATATTCATTGAAGTAGTTCCCGTAAATCAGACTGATGAAGATTAATACGATGAAGCATTGCTCAAAATTACCGCAGGCAATATCTCCACACTTCTCCTCAACAAAGATGCTGCACCAGAAATTCCCTCTGACGAACCAATTCAAATCCTCCGGATGGCTGACCACGGCTCTCGAAACGGATATAACGCAAAATTTATCCATGATATTCATCCGGAAGTTGCAATCATTAGTACAGGAAACACAAATGGGCCGGATCAGGCAACGGTAATGGGCCTTGAGGCAGCCGGGGCTGAAGTATTCAGGACAGATATCAGAGGAACAATCCTCATTTTAACGGATGGAGAAAAATATGACATTGCCACCAATCGAACCCTACCATCTGGAGGAAAATTGTCACTCGTGAGTGTCATTGAAACACGGCCACCAGGTTAACCATCCGGGTGTCAGAAAACCCAAGAATTACAAAAGAGAAATGAATTTTATAATAATAAAAAACAGCATGAAACCCACATTTAGAGAAAAAAAGTAATTATTTCCGTTTTTTAAGAGAAGGAGTCTTCTTTTTTATATAATTGAAACGGGGTCAGGATAACGACAGACAGGCGTCTGACCCGATTCAAACGTAATATTAAAAGACGATAATTTATCTTTCTTTAATGAAAAAACGAGTATTAAATCAATTTTATATCTATAGAAATATATGGAAATCCGGTCCTGACCTATAAGGTTTTTCTATATTTTCAAAATAATATTCCCTGCTTGTCTGACAATTTCAGGTGAACGGTCAATGCTTACTCAACAGGGAAATGGTTCTTATAGGTGTTCTATACAGAAGAAAAATTACATCAAATTAAGAGCATATTATGAATCAGAAGACGCAATGGGGGGTTTACACCAAAACCGAGATTCATGTTTTTTACCATACATCAGAGATGAAATTCCTATTCACTCAGGAACTGCATCGCCTGGTGAAATACGCCATTTACCAGGCGGCATATAAATTTCAAACCTCGTTCCAAACCCGGGTCTTCCTGTTTCAGTAATTAAAATCCCGGTCAGGGATAATATCTCCCTTGTCAGGAACAGACCAAGACCAGTATTTTTCCCAAATCCACGATCAAAAATCTTTTCTTTATCAGAAGAAGAAATCCCGATACCATCATCAGAAACTATCAGGATGCATTTATCCCCGGACATTGATACATCAAATGATATTTGATTAACTTTTCCACCATGGCGAAGGACATTTTCAATCAGATTAAAAATAACCCGGTCAAACATCGGATCAGCAAGTATCTCCAGATTTCCGGTGTTGTCTATTACTTTGCAGGAACCAGTATTCAGGGATTTTTTGGTTTCAATTATTATTTTAGAGAGATTTTGCCAGGCAGGTTTGTATACTCCTACCTCCTCGTAAATTCTTGAAAAAAGGATCATCTCATGAATATTACTGATGGCATCACGAATTAGTGAAAAATAGTGGGGCGTTTCTTCATTACGGGGAACATCATCTTCAAGGATGTCAAGACCAGATGAGACAACTGATATCTGGTTTAAAATATCATGTCTTGTAATACTGCTTAACAGGGATAACTTATAGTTGGCTGCTTTTAATGATTCTTCAGCGGATAAACGTTGATTGAGTTCCTTATCAAGCTCATTACTTTTCTGTTTTATCGAAATGATGTCTTCTTTAAGTCTTAATACCAACTTCTGAATACTGGATTCAAGTCTTCGGAATTCAAAACCCTTTGTCCGGCGAATCTGGTGATCATAATTTCCATCTGCAATCTTTTCAATATCTTCAACTATCTGATAGACGGGCCTAGTAATATACCTGGTAATAGCGACAACAATCATCAGAAATACTAAAATTACAATAACAGCAAGGAGAATGATCTTACCAAGTAATGAATTTTCTCTCTCTCTTATCTGGGTAGTGGTGTAAGTTATCTCTGCAACTTTGTCAAAAAGACCTGATGATACTGAAGAACTACTCAATTGAGGGATATAGAGATACTTGGTAATTGTCTCCGAAGAAGGATCTTCAATTAATAGGTTCTCTTTAGTATGAAAAACCTGCTTCAGATGTTCCTTACGACCCTCGACCTCGCTGAACACAGCAGGATAGACTTCAATTCCCTGAATAGATGTCCGGATATCTGGTGCAGAAAGAACAGTCCGGTCAAATATCCAGAGAGATTTTACATCATTCCTGGTTTTACTATACCACATTGCAAGCCTTGGATACTTTGAAATACCTTCTTTCCGGAAAAATTCATCCAGATTAATTCCAATCTCCAGGATATACCTATGATCCGGTGTTGGAATATATGCGTATTTACGTTCTTCACCAAGCTTTGTTCCGGTGACAATTGCATCATATGCAATGGTGTCTCCGTCCCTGATTTTTCTCAGTTTTTCACTGAACTTTGGATAAGAACTGAAATTCAGACCAATATCCGTATCAAAGGTTGAATATTCAATTGCTCCTGATGCATTTATGATATATATATCAATTGGAAGATCGAAAAAAGTGCCGATATCGTTTCTTATCTTAAAAAGATCCATCTTTTCAGCTTGCTGATGACTCTGATTATAATACTCCCTGAACCGGAGTAAGGCAAGTCGTAAGGGCTGATTATAGACATTATCGTAAAATGAAAAACTCTGATCTGCCAGTTGCACTGCATTGATAAGCGATTCTTCCCCATATTGTTGAGACAGGAGGTAATCAGACTGAATTGCATGTTTTTCCTGATAATAGAGGATGAAAAAAACCATGCTTATAAAAATCATCCCGATAACTAAAAGCACGATCATTATATGATAGGAAAGGGAATACTGACCTAAATGCAACTTTTTCCCATCAATCCCGCTCATATTATCCCCCTATTATCTAATGAGATTATTAAAAATGAACCACCAATATTAGGCACCAATCAGTATAAAGTTCACCCAGTGACAATAATGTAGTAATCCTCTTAAAAACCTAATTTACGAAAATTCTTTTTATTTAAATACCGCCTTGAATTTCATGTAAATAGAAAAATATAAACCAGAAAGAGAATAGGGCTCAATTTCATCGACAATAAATCTTAAGATTTAGGTGTCTTATATAGAAACCTGGGAATACGGTAGACCAGAGAGATAACTGCAGGCATAATGAATATTGCCCCAGCCAGTGAAAAGCCGACAGTTATGACCGTAGTAACTCCAAAGTTTGAGATGATATTAAATTCTGACAACATCAGAGCAGCAAATCCGAACACGGTTGTCAGACCTGAAACAGTAATTGCAGTCCCGATTTTTTGAACGCTTACCTGAATTGCTTCATAAAGGTCAAGTCCCCGTGACAATTCCTCATCACATCGTTCCATGATTAGAATGGTATATTCAGATGCAACCCCGATGGTCATTGAACCAAGAACCGCAGTTAACGGAGTATAATCAAGTCCGCTTATGTACATAATTGCTCCATTCCATCCGACTATTGCAATAATCGGGATGAGCGGAGTTACCGATCTGATTCGCCGGTAAACCAAAAGTAAAAAAACAAAAATTAAAGAGAAGCCCAAAAGGGTCATTGTTGTTTTGGAGCGGGAAATATCATCCATTAGAGTACTGAACATCTCAAGGGATCCGGTTATGCGGATGAAAATACCGGGAGGTGAATGAAACCAGTCCAGATCTTTTCGAATTATTTTAATAAGGTCACGTGCCTGTGAGAGTTCCAGATCTATAGTTGAAAACTCAAGTACTGCTTCGTTATTGCCATTGAGATATCGTTTTTTGTATTGTTCCGGAATTTTTTGTACTATTTCTTTTATTTCAGGGCCGGTTGAAGGGATGGTTCCATTATAATAATCCGCAATAAGGGTGGCGATGCTTGTAACCTCTGTGATTTTATCATTTTTCGTGACAACATAGTTACCAAAATCAAGAACCCACTTAATATTCGACGTCTGGAGAATATTATCTCCGGTAACCACGACAGGTATAGTGTTTGTGGATCCCATTGTCCGGGTGATTTTATTCATGTCCAGTAGTGCAGGCATATCTGACGGAACAAAGGTCTTTTCATCGGCACTTATTGGTACCTCGTTATCCAGGTTAAACCCGACTGCAGCTATTAAAAATACAAACAGGATCACGGGAATTGGATTTTTAGCGGTTTTTAATGCAATCCGACCAAGAAGATTATCATATTGTTCTATCCAGGATTCATGGCATTTATTATCTCCAGGATTTCTTTTGACAATAATTTCCTGAATTGCATCCCGCTCATTTATTTCCGTCACGTTTTTAGCCCGGTACCGGACCAGCATGGCAAAGGTTGGAACAATGATTATTGCTGCAACATAGCAGGAAATCACCCCATACGTACAGGTGATACCAAAATCACCGACCATGGGAATCGGACCAAATAGCATAGCAATAAATCCGGTTGATGTCGCCAGCATGGCAATCAGAACTGAGGGACAGGTTTTGGTAATCGTAATTGTAACCGCCCGGGACAGAGATGTTTTTTTTATCTCTTCATCAAGCCGGGAATGAATCTGAATGGCATAGTCAATTCCAATTCCAATGAGAACAGGAAATGCCCCGATTACAACCATACTGATAGGAGTTCCTGAAAGACCCATCATCCCAAATGTCAGGACCAATCCTGATGCAACCACGGCAACCGGAAGAAGGGCATACCTGACATGAGAAAAGAGAGCGAGAACTGCAAAGACCATAAGGCACATTGCGGCCATAATGAGTGATCCCATGGAGGAACTCATCTCATTCTCCATCTCATCATTAAACGCCTGTTCTCCGGAAACCGTCACCGAAACTCCGGGTGGAGGTCGTGATGTTTTAACAATTGATTTGATGATCTGCAATACCTGATTCTGACGGTCATCAGAAAGACCAGGTGTGAGGGTAATGATGCAGATCGTCATCAGATTGGAAGGCAGATTTTTTTTAATTACTTCAGGTGGAGCCGCATTGATGATTTTTTTAATATCCGCAGATGAACGTGGTAGTTCTCCTCCATTACTCCCTTTCAATAATGAGACTATTCCACTTGCCCCATCTACAAATTGCTGGTTTTGAATATGGTCAAGAAGTTCATCCATGTATTGAAGGGTATCAACCTTCGTAACATCATCCGATTCGACAATGAGAATAATGGAGTTAGATCCATAGGTATCAATGTAATGAGAAAGTAAAGCACCCCGGGGAGTATTTTTATCAAGATATGCATCATTCCCCGTTTCCATAGTGATGAGAGTTGTCCCATACAATGCAACCAGAAAAACAAAAAGAGTAACAACTGCAATTTTCCAGGGGTGGGTGGTTACCTGTTTTGCCAACCAGTTAAAAAAATATGCCATAGCAGGATGCCTGTTTTTTAAATCTCATACATGTAATCAGGTAATACATCACCAGATACCATAGAAAGGACCGGATAGGTTGTTTGACCGATTGATTCTCACTTCAATAAATATCAATCATAAACACAGTTATATGAATATTTCCATATGTCAGATTTTCTTTTCAAAAACAGAATATAATAATATAGAGACGGATAGAAACCGATGAGCAATAATGAAATATTTCAACTCATGCAATCCATCCGTCAGATTAATCCGCCGATTCTCACATCAATTCACTGCAGGCGGGTTACAATTCTTCTTAAGATATTATACCTTAAATAACTACCGGTGTTGAATGAGGACACATAGGTTTTTCACAATTTTTTTTTTATAATTCTGCCAGATACAAACGAAAAGATAAATCCCTCATATGCGAGATATTATCTTACATTTTGTGATCTGTATGACATATCCGATAATGCCAGTAGATAAGGTATCCATTACCGTCCTTGTGGATAATTTCACCGATCTTCTTCTTGTTGAAAATAACTCCCTGATTCACCGCCCGCTTCTTTCATATGGCAGGACTCTTTTTGCAGAACACGGACTATCACTTCTAATACAGGTGACATCCGCAGAAAAGGTGCATACCATACTGATGGATGCCGGTGCTTCTGAATCTGCACTAGTATCTAATGCAGAAATCCTTAAGGTAAACCTGGACGATATAGAAGAGATCGTGATCAGTCACGGACATTTTGACCACATCGGTGCATTAAAACAGGTACTTCGTTCATCATCATGCCGTCTGCCAGTACACCTTCATCCAGCAGCTTTTAACGAGCGACGAAAAAAGCGGCCTGATGGATCATATACTGAGCTGCCCGTATTACATAAAGATGAATTAACCCACACCGGAGCAATTCTCAATCTTTCAGCCGGACCATCATTCATCTGTAATCAGCAAATACTTATTACTGGAGAGGTTGAACGAACTACTTCGTTTGAAAAGGGATCCCCGGTTCTGGAGGCAAAAGAAGGAGGGAACTTTATTGTCGATCCATTCAGGGATGATCAGTCTCTTGTTTTAAACCTTAAGCATCACGGACTTATTGTGATTTCAGGATGCGCTCATGCAGGAATTATTAACTCTGTCCGGTTCGCACAAAAAATTTCAGGGATTGACAAAGTGCATGCAGTGATTGGAGGGTTCCACCTTTCAGGCCCTTACTTCAGAAATATCATAGAACCAACCATAACTGACATGCAAAAGATAGCACCAGACCATATCATCCCATTACATTGCACAGGATGGGAAGCGCAGACTCAGTTTGCAAAAGCAATGCCTGACCGGTTTGTGCTTAGTTCAGTAGGAACCAGGTTTGATTTCACGTAAATGAGAATCATCTGAAATAAAATCCTGATTTAATCATTAAATTTTATGCGGACAATCCGATGGAAAGACCATGAATTATGCTTTGAATCAATCCTTCAGGGAATGATTGCCAGTGACTCCACTATCCCTTTTGATTTTTCGTCTGCCCTTAAAAAATGCACAAAACATGACCCTCTTGCTGACCAGGAAATTCTCGGGGTTTCATCAGCTTCCATAGCATTTCTGGAATTTCTTTTTCACAAAGCAGAGGGACCATATTCTTCGGATTTTGAACAGATTGCAGCAATAATCTGTATCTTTTTTCATAAAAATCCACATCTTCAGAACCTCATTGATCTGAATTCTGCAGATGCCCTTGCAAATATGGTTTTAAATAAGCGAGGAAGACTGAAATTTCTTATATCAGATCAATTGGAACTACAGATCATTCTAAAATGGTGGAAAAAATTTGGTCTTGCTGCTGTAAGCCCTGAATTGGTATTTGACGCCATCATGTCAAAACCCACCATAAGGGATCGCCTGGATGCAGGTGATCCACTACTCATGATAAGGCTTTCAGATGTTTTTCCTGAACACACTGATGCCGTGAATCCGGATAAAATAAGCAGAGAATTACTGATTGAAATGGCTGGGGCAATCAGAGGACCTCCCTCTGAACGAAGATACCATCAGTTATATCAGAAATATGTAAAGGAAGATAAAAACATCTGGTCAGTTATCGAAGCAGAACAAAAAAGAATCCTTCCGATGCAGATGAAAAGAAACAAGTTTCTTGCATACCTGGTAAAAAAAGTTCACGGGAGTAAATGTCAAATCTGTGCCCTGACTGGAGAAGAAAGGGAAGGTCCGGTAGAAGTTCACCACATCATCCCATTATCTATGAACGGTAAAGATTTAGCCGATAATATGTTGGTTACCTGTCTTTTTCATCATAAAGCTATCCATTCAGGAAGAATATTAGTCAGCTGCGAAAATGAACTGATTACAATTATCGATTCAGACAAAAAATGGACAATCCCGGTTAATCGACCAAAAAAGATTGAATAATTCCGAACTTTTTTTAGTGAGAATCATCAGACAAGTCATCTGATTATGGTAAACAGTGATTTTTTAACTCATCACACCCATATTACCATTCTGGTGAAACATGGAAATTACCATAAACGGGTTCTGGACAACCAAAGCAGGAGATGTCGATCCACAACAGTCTATTACTACTCCGGTGAGTGATTTCAGGTTTTTTTATCAGATTCGACATGATTCAAAAAGCCGACAGAAAGTAATAACCAAGATATTTCTTGATGAGAAAGAAATTTCCCTTGTCCATGAATGGTTGAGTAATGATGGAAAAGAAACAAATTTCTTTGAAATTGAATCCAAATATAGAAAACCCGGAACCCACTCACTGAAATTTCAGATATTTGAACCAGTTTCTGCTGCTGTTGATGCAGGACCAGGAAAGATGATTTATGAAACTGATGTGTTCAACCTTATTTATACGGAGTAAGAGCCTGAAAATCTGCCAGCCCATTTATGATCAGTACGACATCATACCATACCAAAGAGAAGTTCCAAATAATCTGTTAATCAATCATATTCTATGAAGAATGTCGAGATGATTGTTGAAGGTTCAACCCTGACCATTAAGGTTGATATTTCAAAAGATTATGGAGAATCCAAATCAGGAAAATCCATAGCAATTGCATCAACAGAAGGGAATATTTCCATTCCGGACCATGAAGAGATAAAAATTGGTCTGAATATCTACCGGAAAAAATAATTATTTTTTCGTTATCAGGTAGATCTCTTTTATGCAAAAAATATTGTTTTTTTGTTAGTGATTTTGATTATTGCAACTTTCTAGATTACTGTAGCCCTTTATCATTTGAATTTTGTCCGATACAATAAAGATGATTACAGAACACAATATTATATCGGGGCATTTCATATTGAAATTCAGGATAGAGCATATGATGGGGGTCCATGATTCGTGTCCTGTTCATAGAAAGTAATCAGGAAATTTTTGAGGTTGACAGAACATTCTTTAATAATTTACCAGGTTATGAACCGGAATTTGAGACGGATGGCATTAAAGCAATAGAAAGGATTATTGACGAATCATTTGATGCCATTATTACAGATTGTGAGATATCTGGTATAGATATAATCACTTTAATCACAAAAATCCGGCAAAGAGATCCAGATATACCGATAGGTATATTCTCCGGGACGAATCAGAAGGACCTAATCATTCAGGCAATAAATGAGGGAGCCGATTTTTTCGTTTGGAAGGAAAGTAAAGAAAAAAACGGATTAGAGGAACTCTTCTTCAGGATTCGTCATGCAACAGAGAAGTATCAAAAACTGAAAACGGAAAGGCAGGACTTAGAACGCTACAGGGAATTGACGGATGAATCACCTGACATGATCCTGCAACTTGATGTTAACCAGTGTATACATTACGCAAACAAAACGTTTGCAAAGAACACCGGAAATGAACCCATTTCAATAATCGGCAAAAATTTCAGGGAGCTTCAGGATTCACCTGTTAATACCCGTATATGGGAAAAACAGGTTGGAAAGGTTCTGAAAACCGGAAAACCTTCCAGATTGGAGTACCAAAGAGCAGATGGAAAATGGTATGATCGTATTCTGGTTCCTGGATTTGATAAGGATAATAATATCCAGGTTTTAACAATTGCATCAAGAGAAATTACCGAAAAGAAGAAAATAGAAAAGGATAAAGAGAATTTTCTCCAGGAACTGGTGCGACAAAAAAGGTTCACTGATGCATTGCTGGATGCAATCCCAATTCCTGTTCACTGGAAAAATAACGTTAAACAATATGCGGGTTGTAATAAGGCTTTCGTGGATCTTACCGGAATTCCATCTAAAAAACTCATTGGAAGAACATATTTTGAAATCTGGAGTGATAAAGAAGCAGAGATATGCCATTACTATGATCAGAAACTCATAAATGACGGGTATCTCTCACCTTACCAGAGTGTGCTCATCGATACAGCAGGCAAAGCACATGAAATAATCCATTCAAAAAACCTTTTTTATGATCATCAGGGAGAGATCGCAGGAATTGTTGGTTCTTTTCAAGATATGACCGAACAGAACCAGTTATTACATGACCTGAAAAACAATGAAGAGTTATTCAGGATGATAATAACACAAAGTTCAGATATTTTTATTATTATCACCAAATCTCTCGAAATATCGTATATTAGTCCCAGAATTGAACCCACATCAGGCTTCCTTTGTGAAGAGATTCTGGGTCCCGTCAAACGGTTCTTGCACCCGGAGGATTATGACCCGGTACTAACGAAAATTATTCGACTCATAGAAAACCCAAGTTTCATCGAAGAGGCTGAATTCAGGACCAGAAAACGGGACGGAACGTTCATGAATCTGGAAGCAACTGCTATCAATTGCCTTGAAAATCCGGCAATACAGGGAATTCTGGTCACCGCGAGGGATATTACCAGCCATAAAAAGATTGAAAAACAGTTAACCAGAATAAATACGCTATTTCAAAGTATACTTGATTATTCTCCGGTAATTTTTGCCCTGCTCAATGATAATGGGACTGTTTTACTGACTAATGAGACTTTTGTTGAGAACAACATAATATTTGGAAGTGACAGTGTAGGAAAACCCATCTGGAACTTTCTACCACCTCAGCTGCGGGCTGAATGTGAAAAAATTCTTGATAACATCCGAATATTAAAAAAATCAATATTTCGTGAATTTACGTTTCAACTTGAGGACAAGGAAGTATCTCTTTCCACAATTTTTTATCCTGTTCAGGACGAAGAAGAAGAACTTATCGGATTTCTTGGAATCGATATTACAGAAAAAAGGGAACTTGTCACGAGACTGGATAAAAGTCTTTTCCAGCAGGAATTACTGGATCATATTGTAAAAGAACGAACGGAAGAGATTACATTCCTTTTGGAACTAAAAAATAACCTTATTACCGGAATTGCCCATGAACTCCGGACACCACTCACACCAATTATTGCTCTTATTCCAGTCCTGATAAATGATGAAGAGGATGAGAAAAACAAAAGATTACTAGAGATAGTGAGGGACAATGCGATGCAGATAACTTCCATCGTGGATAAAATTCTCCAGTTGGCACGGTCTGGATCGATGTATGAAATTGTCGACACATCCCCGATTAATGTCAATGTTTTTATTTCCAGGATCCTGGACATCTATGAACTTGCTGCTGCCAGAAAAAATATCACGATTACGAAAAAAATTCCACCATCACTGACATTCATTACATCACCTCCCCATATTGAATCGGTGATGGACAATATCATATCAAATGCAATAAAATATTCAAACCCCTTTGGAAACATCAGGATAACTGCTGTTGAAAACGATGACTCTATTGAAATCAGCGTCTGTGATGACGGTATCGGAATAAAAGAAGAAAATCTGATAAGAATATTCGAACCTTTTTACAAAGCAGATACATCACGCCATGACCGTTCATCACCAGGGCTTGGTCTTTCTGTTACCCGGCGGCTGGTTCAGGCTCTTGGAGGAAACATCACCATCTCAAGCAAAGGTCTTGGTATGGGGACCAGGGTTAACTGTATTTTTAAAAAGCGAGTGAGTTAACTAAATAATTGTACATAATCCCATAATCATTGCATCGTCAACAGTTGCACAAACAACGTTTTATTCCATGAAACATCATCTGTATAGGTGTCATCGCACGTTCCATCAAAACTTCCTCCCGGCCCTCTTATCTCAATCATTAACCGGGCCAGAATAATATATTTAAATGAAAAATTAAGGCAGTATAATCTATCTGCTGGACAGTTACCTGCTTTTTTATGCCTGCTCAATCATCCGGATATAACACAGGATTCAATGGCCAGGTATTTTCATCTCGACAAAGGAACCATTGCAAGAACTCTCAAAAAAATGGAAGATTCCGGATATATTACCCGGATTGTAGATCCTGAAAACCGTCGGGCATTCAGAATTTCCCTGACTGAAAAAGGATACCAGATTGCGCCAGAAATTTGCGCAATTGATCAAAAATGGGAAGAAATAGTATCGCATGGACTGACACAAGAGGAACGGACCCATTTACATTCATTTCTTCACAACGTTGCTGAAACCAGTATTTTAACCATAGAAAAGATTGAGGAAAATCTATGAAGCCCGATTACACCGGAGAAAAACAACCATCAGAACCAGTAAAACAGGAAACTGTCGGAGTATCATTGCTTCTTGGTGAGCCGGAAAAAGCAATAAGAAAACTATCCGGACCCCTCATCATCGCGATGATGCTGTACTCCACCTATAACATCGTTAATGCAATCTGGGTTGCGGGACTTGGATCAGATGCACTGGCAGCAGTAGGTTTCATATCACCTCTGTTTCTGGTTCTTATAGGTCTTGGTAATGGTCTTGGCGCCGGAACCACCTCTGCAATTGCAAGAAAAATTGGTGCTCATGACCATATTGGAGCAAATAATACTGCTGTACATGCCATCATCCTGACCGTAATAATTGCTGTGATTGCAACCATTCCACTGGTTATCTGGACAAAAGAGATAGCATTACTCTTTGGAGCAGGTGAAACTGCAACTCTTGCCACAGATTATGGGAGGATTGTATTTGCCAGCACCATTCTCCTGCTGCTTACGAGTGTGGGATCTGCAATTCTTCGGGCGGAGGGTGACACAAAACGGACGATGTATCTGATGGCTGCATCGGCAGTGATGAACATGATCCTCGATCCAATCCTGATATACCATGCAGGGATGGGTATAGCCGGAGCAGCCTGGGGTATGGTCATCTCACAGATCTTTGTTGCAATAGTGCTTCTTTATTGGTTTTTTGGTAAAAAAGACACATTTATTACTCTTTCCCGGAGAGTATTCAAATACCAGAGGAGGGATGTAATTGACATTCTGGGGGTTGGCATTCCGGCCAGTTTTGAATTTTTCCTGATGTCATTGCTTGCAATTATTATAAACATATTGCTTGTAAATACTGCAGGGACTGATGCTGTTGCGGTATATGCTGCAGGCTGGCGTGTAGTCATGTTTGCAATTATTCCTCTGGCGGCCATCGGAACTGCGGTAATATCCGTAGGAGGTGCAGCATTTGGAGGGAGAAGATACGAAAAACTACCCATAATTCTTCAATATTCAGTAAAAACCGGACTCTTAATTGCGATATTTACAAGCATTATTACCTGGCTCTTTGCAATGCCCATAGCCTCAATATTTACCTATTCGGTAGAGAGTGCTCACCTTGCACCGTCAATTGCAGCATTCCTCGGAACCATGTGTTTCTTTTATCCCTTTGTCTCACCAGGTATCATGTCATCCTCCCTGTTTCAGGGAGTGGGAAAAGGAATAACCTCACTTACTCTGAATTTATGCAGAAATCTCCTTTTTATTGCGGTTTTTGCATACTATATCGGTGTTGTGCTAGATTATGGAGAACATGGGATCTGGTGGGGCATTGTTGCAGGAGATATCCTTGGAGGGACTCTGGGATATGTCTGGGCTCGTTTATATCTCTCCCGGTTACTTAAGTATCAATAATCCCATACTCCATTCATAACTCCCTCACTTTTTCAGGGAAAATTGAGACATTTCATGATTCATTGATGAAACGGCACTATTTATCGCATCAATGACACTATTTATCTGGGCAACTACCGCAAGAGCCTCTTCACTGGTAGCAGACGAATGAGTCGCATCATCTGCAGTCTTCTTAACCAGGATACTCATCTCATTTGCACTGGCGGTAATTTCTTCAAAGGATGCAGCCTGTGATTCTATCGACTGGGCTACAAATGTCATTTTATCAGAAATTGTGCCCACCGATTGAGAGAGTTCCTTAAAAACATCAAGGGTAATTGCAAGAGCACGGTTTCCGTCTTCAACTGCTTTTACAGACATGTCAATAGCATTACCAGCTTTCTCAGATTTGGACTCCAGGGCCTGTATCATATCTGAAATTGATTCTGCCGAGGATCTGGACTCCTGGGCAAGAGCTTTCACCTCTGCAGCAACTACCGCAAAACCTCTTCCGGCTTCACCCGCTCGTGCAGCCTCAATTGCAGCATTTAATGCCAGAAGGTTTGTCTGATTTGCGATATCTGTAATGATGTTAACTATTTTTCGGATCTGGCTCATCTCATTCTGGATTTCAGAAACAATAACATCAACTTCATGAGAGGAGGATGTTATACTCTCCATTCCCTTTTCTGCATCTCCGGCTGATTCTATCCCTTTTTGTGCAAGATCGTTTGTTTCAACCGAGAGCTTTGAGGCTTCATCGGTACTTGCAGCAATTTCACTGACCATGGTTGTCAGGTCTGACATTCCCTGCAGAACCTGATCTATTCCCTCCAGAGCTTTGTCTGCATTTTGAGAGGTTTGCTCAGCATTTTTGGCAATCTCCTGAGCTCCACGGCTTACATCATCAACCCCGGTTTTTGCGTTTGATGCATTATGGGAGAGTGAATCTGCTTCTGATTTCAGATTATGAATTGCATCAGATATAGAAGTACCAATGGTATTGAGTGCATCTTTAAACCTCAAAAATTCTCCTTTTACAGGGATTTCAGGATTAAACTCTGCTGAAAAATGATATCGGGAATACTCTTCAGAAACCCGGTATGCCTCCCGGACAGGTTCCATGACACTATCAAGAACCCGGTTCATCCCCTCAACAATATGACTGAATTCTCCCTTGTGCCTCTGGATATCAGCCCGTACATCCAGTGTTCCCATGAGAGCAGAATCAGAGAGCAGATTTGCGTCCTCTATCATTATTCTGATGGAATCTATTGCATCTTTTAAACTTACATTGATTTTTTCAAAAAGTTCAAATGCATCATGAGTAAATTCATCCGGTTTTGATACCGTAAAATCCAGATCAAAAGAACCTTCAGAGAGAGATGAGAGATTTTTTGCAAGCCGGTTTACTTCTTTATGAAGAAAACCATTAAGTTGTTCCATCTCTTTTATCTGCCTTTTTTGAGTGGTAACATCAAAAATTGTTGTCTGAAGATATGTTTTATTGTCAATATTTACCCGGTTTAATCCAACATCGGCATCAAATAGAGTGCCATCTGGTCTTTTGT
Organism: Methanospirillum stamsii; assembly: GCF_003173335.1. Classification (GTDB taxonomy): domain Archaea; phylum Halobacteriota; class Methanomicrobia; order Methanomicrobiales; family Methanospirillaceae; genus Methanospirillum; species Methanospirillum stamsii. Next base: position 20,550 of record NZ_QGMZ01000005.1, on the reverse strand, counting down.
GTACCCACTCAAACCTTTGGGTGTTACCTTTCATCGCCTGCGAAATATAGAACATAGATTTCTGATCAGAAGGAGAACCATCGGACTGAAACTCAGGTGAAAAGAGACCTGGGGGTTTCCCAATCAAATCGGACTCTTTTGAAATTCCAAATATTTCGAACGCAGCCTTATTGCAGTAGGAAAAAACCCCCTCATGGATAAGAAGAATTGCTGCTGATGCACCGTTCAGAATATTGCGCAAATCTTCCGTCTGTCGTTTCTTATGTTCGATATCGATGATATTGGTCTGTAAAAAGACTCTCCCATTCATCATAATTCTGGCCAGTGTTACTTCAGCAAAAAAAGGCGTCCCATCCATCCGGGTATGAATCCATTCAAATTTCTGTGGATTACCATTCATTGCATCGGTAATAATTGCAATCGCTTTTTCATTTGATGACTGCCCATCTGATTGTACAGCAGGGGAGAGAATTCCTGGAGGTTTGCCAATAATCTGGTTCGGACTTGATGCTTTAAAAATCTGAACTGCCGCCTGATTACAATACACAAAGATCCCGTTCTCAATTAAAAGAACCGCAACAGGTACTTCATTGAGCATTTCAGGACACATCTGTCCAATAATTTCAATCTCACTATCAGTCATGCAAAACCCCGTATAGTGATAATAATTTACACATTATTTATAAATACCTGTGAAACCACCGATTTTAACCGGTTAGATTTTACAGATTTACCACTATATCCATCGTTATTTTCAAAAAAGGAGATAGGTATAAAATTCTGAAGGGCGTGAATGAATCGCACTTTACAAAAATAGAATTATTGGAAAACCATTTATTGCCAGGAAAGTCTGAACTAAATTTTTTACTATTTTTTAGAGATAGAAAATCGAGCAGATACCATAGAATGTCTCTTGGAATTATTCCCATCAGATCTGATAATAGTGAAACAGGGAAACGTATATAAAAAATACAGAAACAGCGATAAATCTGCACGCCTTCTTTTATAAGGCAAACAACGTCTCAAACACAGTAGTATAAAAATTTATCACCCCTTTCTTTCCACTGGAGATGCGCGATAGACAGTAAGACTCATCGTATCTCCTGAAGTCACAAAAGGTAAACACATCAAAATCAAAATCTTATGAATTATTTCTGAATTGTATGATCAATTTTTCACTTCGCCCTGATATCAGAACAATGCATTCATCGATTATTTCGAATGGAATAAATTATGAGTATCACGCATATTTCTCAAAAAAACAAACAGAGATAATAATTCGACGAGTGCATGAAGGAATTATAACGGTAGATGTTCCAATCGGAATGCAAAAACAAGAGATCGAAAATTCCATAATCAGATACCTTGAAAATATCCAAAAAGTCCAGGATGGATCTGCAAGGAATGAACCTGAAGTAGATAGGGGAGGAACAATTCATATCAGGGGATTTGATATCCCCTACACAGTTACAATCAATCGTCGAAGAAAATCTCCTTTTATATGTTCATGTGAGAATGGTGCATTCAGGATTGAATTACCCGAACCCGTATCAGAAGATAACATAAAAAGAATCCTTGAATCTGAAAAAGACTGGATATACCGTGAATACCATCGCTCACGACCAGAAAGCCCTCCGGAGGTGGAACACCATACAGTCTGGATAGAAGGAACTGATGTCCCGTATATCATCCGGAGAAATTCACGTCTGAAACGGATAACACTGAGGATACATAGAAATGGAACGATAGAGGTAGCAGCTCCCTTTGATGCAGAAACTGAACGGATAAAACAATTCGTACAGTCGCGGACTTCATGGATTGCACCAAAAATCAGCCTTAATCCACAAGCGCATCAAGAATCCGGATGCCCCCATGAAACAAAACCGGGTTTTGAGGCCGGGAGCAGTTCGGGTACAGTTGAAATCCAGGGGCATGTCATTCCATACCAGATAATTCGTAATAAACGTGCCAGAAGGGTAATTATAAAGATAGACCGGGAAAAAAATGTCCGTGTTGTCTGCCCGCTTCACGTTCGGATACCAGATATCGCAACATTCATGAACCAGAAAGCAGACTGGGTCTATGAAAATACCATTGGGAGTTCCCGTCCACTTCCTCCCAGGCGTGAATATCGGGACGGAGAAATATGGCCTTTTTTGGGCGACACCATCATAACAAGAATTTCAACCGGAGAAAAACCTTCATTTCATAAGAAAGAAAAGGAACTCTATCTCACAATTCCTTCAGATTTCACCGATTACCACAAAACAGAAGTAATAAAAGAGATGATGTCTGCTTTTTATGCAGAATCTCTCCACCAGTTTTCTCTTCCCCTTTTTCAGTCCTATGCACAGTTACTTGGCATAAAAGTCCCCCTGATTAAAATGCGTGACCAGAAAACCAAATGGGGGGCATGTACAGCACAAAGTATAACCTTAAATCTCAGGCTGTGTATGGCCCCCACGGGAATTATCGAATATGTCATTGTGCATGAATTATCACACAGGATACATCCGAACCATTCCCAATATTTTTGGAATACTGTTGAGCAGATCATGCCTGATTACCGGGATCGGAAGGATGCATTAAAAAAAGAAGGGTATTCCTGGGTTATCTGATACATATCCAAAATTTTTTTTGAAAATTTGTTACTCCGGAGATCTGACATCTCCCCTTACATATGACGTGACTATTCCTATCAGTCCGAGAACAATAAAAATCTCCAGGATTATGGTAGTACTTTTCATAAGTTCCTCATATACTGCCGGAGTTATCTCAACTGTTCCGATGATGATTGAAAAGACCATCATTGCAATGGCCAGACTGATAATCTGGCCGATATATCTCATCGTTGAAACCATCCCTGATGCCATGCCAAGGTCCCTGACATGGACTGAACTCATAATGGCATTTGTGTTGGGTGAAGAAAACAGACCATATCCAAGTCCGAGTACTGCAAGACCTGCGAGAACAAAGAGGACCGAAGATCCGGGAAGCATTATGAGTAGTATAAATAGTCCGATAGTTGTCATTCCCATACCAATGGTAGCGATGATTGCCGGTTCAACAGAATCTGATAACCGGCCGGCAAGGGGAGATACTACCATCTGAACCAGAGGTTGTGCCAGTAGAATCAGACCGGTGGTTGCCGGGTCAAACCCACGATTATACTGGAGTGATAAACTGACCAGGAAACTGACAGCAAATACTACGGCATAATTAATCATTGCTGCAATGTTGGAAAAAAGAAATGTCCGGTTTCTTTGAAAAGTCTTTAGATTTATAAGGGGGGTTTTCTGATGTAATTCCCAGCGGGTAAAGAAAAAGCCAATCAAAAGCCCGCACCCTATCCAGATAAAACCTGTGGGCGATGGGAGCTGAGTCAGACCAAACATCAGTCCGGTAAGCATACACCCATAGAGTACTGCCCCAGCTGAATCAAAACTGACCGGACCCTCATCCACCCATTCATCTTTAAGATACCATACGGTAAGGAGAACTACGAGGATAGCAAGGGGAACGTTAAGTAAAAAAATTGAAGGCCACCCAAATAACTGGGTAAGAAAACCACCCAAAACCGGACCAGAGGAGAGACCAGCATATACCGTAGCGGTGATGATTCCAATTGCTTTTCCCCGTTCCCCCGGAGGAAAAACTACCGTTACAATAGCCATGGATGTTGAAAAGACCATTGCTCCACCCAGGCCCTGGATTATCCTGGCAAGAATGATGACTGTCCCGGACCATGAAACGGCTGCGAGAAGAGATCCGATGGCAAACAGAACATTGCCAAGAATAAAAACACGTTTTCTTCCATATATGTCTGCAAATCGTCCGAACGGGAGCATGCAGACTGCAGCAACAAGAAGATAGGCAGTAGTAACCCAACCGAGAGTTACCGCATCAAGAGAAAATTCAGAACCAATTGCCGGCAGAGCGATATTTATTGAGGATACCGTATATGGAACAAGAAATGATGCCAGAGACGATATAAACAGGAGGACTCTTTTTCCGGCCTGACTATACATGGGTTAAAGAATGAGACATGAAATAGTATCAAGATGTTTATCTTAATACCGGAAATCGGTTTTTTCTTATGTGCCTTCACAGTCCAAACTTCTTATGTGCTCCCAAAATAGATAGATGAGTATGGTAATAGGTCACAACTTTACTTTTTCCAGCCAGGAAGATGCAAACCAGTTACTGAAGTTTTTTAGAAAAGAAGGGATTTCAGCTCGAATTGAACCAATCCCACAGACATCCTATTCTTTCATAATCAAAGGCAGGTATGAAAGTCTCCGCAGTTATCTTTCCGATTGCATGGAGACCATCTGTAACACCGGAGAAACAACTGATAATACGAGCAATCAGGAAGCATCAGATGAAAACGGTTCAGATGTTCATGATGAAATGGACCTCTCAGCTGAAGAGAGAAAAGAATTTTCGGAAGAAATTCAGGCGATTCTGGAATTTTTACTGAAACAAAAGGATCAGGCAACACGGATACTAGAGGGAAAAAATACCGGAGATGTTGCATTTGAGCCTGCATTTTCAGAAAATGGGCAAAATGAAGAGGATATTAAAGCATATATGAGATTTCTCTTCGAAAACAAAATCCTGATGGATAATGGCTTATTTGACTTTACTGATAATCTGCTTCGGTTTAAAGAAATTAAACCGGTGGATGAACTAGAATATACCGTCGGCATCTCTCCAGGTTTATTTCCCGATGATGAGCAACTTGACAAATATGAGATTACCCGGATAAAGAAAATTAACGCTGAAATTGATTACACTGTCAGGGCAGGCCCGGAGATTATTGGAAACCTCGATTTTGAGAAATTGAAGAAAGAACTTGAGTTAATTGGAGAGGAAGAGGATTATTACATCCATGCTGCCCACTCCATTGCATTAAAAAGAGATATTGTGAATTATGTCCTTTCTGTGATGGATGATAGCGGCGCAGAAACGATTGATGATCTAGCTGAGGAACTGGATATGTGTCCAGGTGAATATGAAACCAACGAACGGTCGATCATTACCTATGATATTTCGTATGACTTTGTATCAGAGATAATCGAAGATCTGAAAAAACTTGAGATCATCAGGATTAAAGGAAATAAAATTAAATTCAGCAAAAAATAAGAGTATTATCTCTTCTCTATTTTACCCGGAGAATGGTGTATTCTCCTTTATGTAAATCCATGAGCCCTCTTTTACATGTAACATTGTAGAATCGACCGATGGGGAGCCTTCAACCAATGGAGCCGTATACTGCTGGACTGATGCATCATATCCAACAAGATATGACCAGAGTGAACCAAGCGGGCCAAGAACCGAACCTGCAGTCCGGTCGGGTGAGAGAATACCAATACAGTTCCAGCCTTTTTCCAGAGTTCGTGGAGTTATAGTCCCATTTCCTGATGTAAGGGGTATCTCCACTGGTGAGACAGAATAAATCCAGAATCCATGTAACGGATAGAAGAGATCATCGGCTTTCATGGTAACCCATGAAGAAGAACTGCCATTATAAGAAAGAACTGAGTGCCCTGAAGAATTAACACCTGAAAAGATTGCCATGGTATTATTTCCGTCAGCAAGGACATATGGGGCAGATATAAAATTCCATCCGGAAACAAGGTTTATTGAGGTAGTATTTCCAGGTGAACTGATAACAACCGGGACTGAACCGGATGATGCTTCACCGATATCTGTAAGATTCTTTGGCATGGAGGCAGCATAGAGAGTAAAAGTTCCATCACAAGGGACTGATTGTGGAACGACCCAGTTATATGCCCAGGTATCATTATCTGAAACCATAGCGGAATCAAATCCAGATGGAACATCTGATAGCACCGGAGTAAGTGGAGATCCAAGAGAACCACCGGATGCAGGGAGCCCAGTTCCCGTCATAAACAGGTAGGTTATATCAGATACACTGTTTTTTCCGGAAAGGGAGACTGAATTACCCCGGTGAAATGGCTGGGTTCCTGCTGCCATGATGTTTACCGGCATAGTTGAATCGACGGTAACTGTGCAGGTATCAGCAACATACCCGGCATCTGTTTTTCTTTCAATCGAAGGAGTGTATGAGGTACTCTTCGTTGCTGCAGAGGTATTCCAGAGTACACTCTTCTGACCGGTGCTGTCAAGTTTTACCATACCATAAAACTGAGTTCCATTATAGACTGAATCATGGGGAACATCATCACGGATGGTTTTTCCAGCCCCAGCAGAAAAGACATAATTACCAATAATAAATGGTCCGGGAGTGGCATCATGAGTGACATTCTCCTGTCCGGGAGTTATTACCGGTGGCTGATCACCAGGTTGTCCGGACATAAAGCTGGTCCCTTTCATCCAGAGATAGTACTCAGTATTGGGAGATCCGGTGATGGTAGTTACAAATGATTCTCCAGGGACAACCTGCTTCGGATTTGCATCAATTAAAACGGCATCATCAACAAGAGTAACCGTTTGAGCAATTGAGACCGTTTTATTCGTATAATCTGATCCATCCGGAGCTTTGTAATTGTCCTTCATATCATTGAGGTTGCATTCTGCACGGAATTTATACACCCCGGGTTTATAAATAAGGGTTTCATTCAGGTCTGTAGCAGAAGTATTCCATCCATCATTTATATCCGGGACAGAGTGATCATCGAGAAGACCTATCCAGTACCAAAGTGGTTTATCGACCTGTAACTGGTTCAGAGGATGAACTTTTCCGAATGATCCCACAAGAAAATCTTCTGAATCTCCGGCCGGGTCGGTCATTGTTATCTTAAACCTGCTGTCTGAAGGGAGGTAACCGGTTCTGTTTAGAGCAGGATACAGATTCGTTTCAATGACAAAAGTTCCGAAATCGTCCCTTTTGATATCTTTTCCAGTCACATCTTCATCGTTTGAGATATCCAGAATTTTAAGAGAGAGTGATGGATCATGGATTGTAAAGGCCAGAGCACCCTTCTGGTTACCAATCCACTGATACCACTCACCTGTTTTTAATACGAAAAATACTGGATCCACGAAAAACACCTGTGGAGATGATATTGGAAGAACAACATCCGGAGTAACATTTCCTTCATTACCACTCTGCCACCAGGCTATACTTCCTGCTGTTCCAAGGGCAGAACTGACATCCAGATGATTTTCTCCGATGAAAAGAGAATCCCCAGCGCTTATTTTGTTTGTTGCCCGGACTGCCGGATCAGAATTCTGTTCAGCAGTTATTGCTCCGGCATTTAGTTCATTGCTCTCCTCTCCTGCGGATGTAATCGAGAAAGAAGGGACAGAAACAAGCGGAACATTCGCATTTCCATCAGCGATTACACCAATGGAGAAAAGACACACCATCAGTATAAAAAGATAAACACTACCCCTCAGCATACAAATCATGGGGATGTTGGTTTTATAAACGTAAGAATTATTCGCACATCACAATAAAAATACCCTGACGAGGACATGCAATTTGGCTGATGATGTCTGATAGATAGGAGTCTTATCACCCATTATGGGAAAACAGAAAATAAAAAAATAAGAGATGTATTTTTAGATTACAGAGAGAAACCCGACTCATACCCGAAGGATTTCTGGAAGTTTTTGATACCTCCGGACACTGATGCCTTATCTGACCACTGATTTGTTGCGGATGGTTCATCAGAATCGCCCCTGGCTTCCATAATTGAGCCTGCAAACGAAGTTTTTACGGTTCCTTCTGCAAACCCGGATGATGATCCCGAAACCGGCGTTACCGCTATCTGATAGAATAATGCTGCCGGAACATCACTACTTGCTGCAACAGCTCTGATTCCACCTTTTGTTGAAACCTGACCACTGTTGAAGTTTATCAGTTCACTCTTCGCTTTCACCACATTACAAAACGCCGGAAGAACATCACTTTTTGCAGATGCGAATACACACCGGATGGAATCATCAGTATCGGCAAAGTTACCTGCAACATCAAGACTCCATTCTTCACTGCCAACAAGGAATGAACCGTCAATACTCTCATAAGTAAGCACTTTTTCAACCTCAAGGTTGGAGAGGCCATTCCCCTTATTCTGAGAATCAAATCCAAGATCCTTATTTAACATAAGATGACCCCCGTTGGTTCGAATAGAATCAGCGAAGGTTACAATCGCAATCGACTCTCCCGGAATCAACTTTCCATCATGTATACTACCAGTCAGAGTATCTTCACTTTCAGCATATGAAGATGAATCAAGTGAATCAAGGATGCCCCTCCAGGTCATTCCCCACCAGGGATCTGTTGACGCAATATCCGGAAGTGCAAGGTCATCCAGGAGATAATCAGGCACCGTAATAGAACTCAGGACTCCTGAATCAACCGAATAGGTAAGCCCGGAAGTTGATGATTTGGCACTGGCAAGAGCCGTCAATTGATTTGAAGTCAGATTATGTGCACCAGATAAACTACTCATTGTAGATGTTGTCACGGGTGTTTCAGAATAATCGATAGTCCACGACATGGATGAACTGTCAGATACAAATCCGACTACATCAATAATGGTTGAAATGGATATTTTCTGGTTTTCCGGTACCTGATATGGCAGTCGGTCTGCACTTACGATACCGGACAATAAAATAAAAAACAAAACCATTTCGAATACAATTTTTTTTATCAAAAATTCACTCCTTGTCTATGCCCTGGATGGTGACTGCTTTACCATGATCTTAGCACCAGATACAGGTCAGTTCATGAGTCAGGATCGGTTGAATACTATAAACAGATATCCCAAGGTCAATTCTCTCAGTACCTCATTGTCCAGTTTTTAAGTAGTTTCCTCTAGGGAAAACCAGGAGAATCACCTTTAAAATTAGGCAACCTCTGATTTTATCCTGTTAAAACTGGGTTTAAAAAAATCAGGGGGTTACTGCCCATGCAGGAAGATCAAACGATATACCAAGTGCCCACAGGACAATAGTGTACATAAACAGGGTTACCAGAAGAATACCTAGGATATTTAAACTAAACCCGGTTCGCATCAGATCCCGCATTGTCAGGTATCCGGTACTATATGCAACGGCATTTGGAGGTGTTGCAACCGGAAGCATGAATGCCAGGGATGCTGTGAGAGCAGCGGTAAGCATTAAAATCGCCGGATTTATCATGAGACTCACCGAGGTTACAGCCAGAATAGGCATCATAACAGAAGCTATTGCAGTATTGGATGTTACTTCAGTCAGGAATGAAACCAGAATGGCAACCAGAAGAACAATAAATAACACATCCAGTATGCTCAATGCAGTAAGGTGCTTTACCAGTTCATCGGCAAGTCCGGATTTTATAAAGGCCTTGGATAAACAGATACCTCCTCCAAAGAGAAGAAGAATACCCCATGGAATTTTTAAAGCGTTTTCCCAGTCCATTGTGTATTCATGGGTTCTGATATTTATTGGAAGCAGAAAGAGAAGGATTGCTCCAAACATCGCGATGGTTGAGTCATCAATGCCAGGAAACAAGATATCCAGACCTGGAATGGTGATTTCTCCGATTTTTTTGGTACTGGAGAAGATCCACATAAGAGCAGTCATCACAAAAACTATCAGGGTCCACCGCTCCCCCGTAGTAATCGGGCCGAGTTTTTTCTTCTCCTGCAAAATAATATCCCTACTCTGGGGGAGTTTAGAGGGAAGATGGCGGTATGGGCCGTAAATCAACCAGAGCCAGGTCAGAGGGATAAAAATTGCAACAAGAGGAATACCAAATAGCATCCAGTCTACAAACCCAATCGTCGGGGCATCAGGAAACAGCGTTTTAAGCTGGGCAAGAAAGATACCATTCGGGGGAGAGCCAATAATGGTGCCAAGACCACCGATGGAAGCTGCATATGCAATGGAAATGACCAGGGCTTTTGCAAAATCAAGACCCCCTTCTTCCCCACTCTCTTTTTTAAAGGCATCAACACCAATAGTCCCGATTATTGCAACGGCAATTGGAATCATCATCATTGCGGTTGCGGTATTTGAAATCCACAGGGAAAGAAAAGCAGTCGCAATCATGAATCCGAGAATAATCTGGCGCGGACTGGTCCCGGTCAGTAGTATAATGGAAAGTGCAATTCTCCTATGCAGGTTCCACTTCTGCATGGATGCTGCGATGATAAACCCACCCAGAAAAAGAAATATTGTTTTGTCAGCATAGGGTGCACAGGCTTCCGCTGGTGTAAGAACACTAAATAGGGGAAACCCCACCAGAGGAACAAGAGCAGTCACCGGGATTGGAACAGCTTCAGTTATCCACCAGATGATCATCAGTATGGTCACTGCAGCCGTAGCCTGAATTTCCCAGGATATGAAGATTGATTCGGGCATTATCATGATAAGGGCGGCTACTACCAGACCCAGAACCAGACAAAAAAAGTTCTTCATTTCCTATATGTTTGGATCATGGAGATTTAATCCGTCCGAATTATCTTTTCCGAACTGCAATATGTACATCAGTTATCAAATGAAGAAAAAATCCGATATAATAATTCAGTCAATCCATAGAAAACGTGGAAACGGGGATGATGAATACGCTAAACCTTTTTTAAAATGGGCAGGCGGAAAAAGTCAGCTGCTTTTGGAATTTGCAGAAAGACTACCTGCTGGACTTGAGCAGGGGAGCATAACCAGGTATGTTGAACCTTTTGTTGGCGGGGGAGCAATGTTCTTTTACATTGCCCAACTCTTTCCATTGAAAGAATCGGTTATTTGTGACATCAACCCTGAACTCATCCTGACCTGGCAGACGATAAAATATGATGTTGAATCTCTTATCCAATTGTTGACAGATCTCCAGATAACATATGATTCCCTGGACCAGAATAAGAGAATGGATCTTTTTTATCAGGTCCGTGACTCTTTGAATAAAGAACAGAAAAAATTTGACTACAATACATACCATAAAGAAACGATAAGAAGGGCATCTCAACTCATATTTCTCAACAGAACATGTTTTAACGGACTTTTCCGGTTAAATTCAAAGGGGGAATTCAACGTTCCTTTTGGGAAATATAAAAATCCAACCATCGTGAATGAAAAAAACCTGCGAAAAGTGTCAGCATTACTCAGCAACACCACTATTATCCAGGGAGACTTTAACCAGTGTCTTCAGTATGCAGGTCCGGGTGCATTTATATATATAGATCCCCCCTACCGGCCTCTGAATCAAACCTCAAAATTTACCGGATATTCCCAGGAAGGCTTTTTTGAAAAAGATCAGATAAGGTTGTCTGACTTTTTCACTGATGCCCATAAAACCGGGGCACAAATAATGCTGAGTAACTCAGACCCAAAAAATGAAGATCCATCTGATCATTTTTTTGACGATATATACAGGGATTATACAATTGAACGGGTCCAGGCAAAACGGATGATTAATAGTGATGCAGAAAAACGAGGATCAATAAACGAACTTATTATCCGGAATTACCAATAAAAATAAGAGATTTATCCGACAATACTCCCACTTCCTGAACTATAAAGCCAGTACCCCTGCATCGGTTTTACCATCCGGTCATCATCCTGATCACCTGATCCTCCATTGAGAATGGGTGTTTCATACTGCTGGATGGTTGAATCAAACCCGACAAGATATTTCCAGATATCCTGAATAGGGGAGAGTGCCTGTTTTGCACTGACTGATTCTTTAGAGGGAAGGCCAAAAGTATTCCACCCTGATTTCACTTCTTTTATAACCTGAACCGGTGATTTTATGTAACTCAGGGATATCGTATCTTCTTTAGTCGAATATACCCAGTATCCGGTCATGATGGAAAGGAGATCTGTTGCCTTAAGAGTAATCCAGCCATCCGGGTTTTTATACGCAAGAACGGAATGACCCCCGGAACTTACCTTTTCAAAAATAGAGGCAGTATCACTTCCTGAAGCAAGAGGTCGTGGAACTGACACAAAATTCCAGCCCTTGTGGAGTGATATTACATCTTCAACCGAGAGGGATTGTAATGCAGAAGTCAGGTTTACACGTCCGTTTGCTGCAACCCTGCCCGAAAGTGATGACACCGGATCTGAATGACTCATAAGAAGGTTTCTCACTTCCAGGGGTGATAATTTGTTATCGGTCTCAAAGATCAGGGCAGCCATTCCCGCTACCATAGCAGTTGCCTGTGAGGTCCCGTTTAAATAAGTATATCGATCACCACTACTCTGCATAAGGGAAGTACTGTAGATTTGGATACCTGGTGCAGCCAGATGGACACTGCTTCCATAGTTTGATGTCGATGAGAGGGTATCATCGGCATTGGTTCCAGCTACTCCGATAATATTGTCCAGATTGTATGAAGAGGGATAATGTGGTGTTATATCATTACTCTGCCCATTATTACCTGCAGCACATACAAAAAGTGCGGGAGATGCGGTTATCGTATCTGATAATGCCTGTGAGTATTCCGTTCCTCCAAAAGAGCAACTTACAATATCTGCCCCTACCTGTGTGGAATACTCAATTCCTTTAATAATATCTGAGGTGTATGCAGTCCCCTGTGCATCTATTGCTTTTACTGCAACAATTTTTGTTTTCCAGGAAACTCCGGAGGTTCCAATTCCATTATTGCCGACTGCACCGATTAGTCCGGCACAATGAGTTCCATGTCCGAAATCATCCATTGGATCATAATCCTGGTTGATAACATCATATCCATGTTCTCCATTTGGACCGGTCCACATATTGGAGACAAGGTCAGGATGTGTATAATCCACCCCGGTATCCAGAACTGCAACGAGTACTGTTCCGGAACCGGTCGTAATATCCCAGCCATTGACCACTCTTCCATCTGAACCGGCTTTACCCGGAATAACTCCTTCCCGGTATACCTGACCGGTATTCTCCAAACCCCACTGTCTCCAGAACTGTGGATCATCCGGCACCTTTGCAATAGTCCAGAGGTAGTCCGGTTCGGCATACAATACACCGGGTGTTTCAGATATTTTTTCTACTGCTTCATCCCTTGATATTCCGGATGTATTACACAGAGCAAGCCCGGGCATTAACGTAGATCCTAAATCTTCAACTACCTGTATACCCTCGATGGAGATATCAGAAAGGGTTGAGACATCTGAAACGTTGTACCTGACCAGTATCCGGCCTGAATTATCCTCACCAGAATAAGAAATAGCAGCTGATTCTGATGAAAGAGCGGAAGGACTATCATTCGTACCAAGAGACTGATTTGTTTGTGTTTTAACAAAAGGAACAATAGGAACCTGTGTTTCATTAATAATCTGGTTGTAATCCGGGGTATCAAAAAAAACACGTGCTGAAGGATGCCAACTTGAAACTGGTTCTGAAACTACAGAATTCATAAAAAGCAGAGCAATAATCGTCAGAAATAACCATCCTATCGGTCTTCCCATCTCACTCACTGTTGAATGATTACCGGGAGAGTAGATAAGGTTTCATACTTTACCACCGATTAAATGTTAGGGATCGAGGGAATATGAGCTACTCACTTCTTTTTGTAGATGATGATAAGGAGATCTGTACGATTGCAAAATCTTTTCTTGAAAAAACTGATTCCTTCAAAGTTGCCACCGCTGACTCCGTTAAAGAATCATTTCACCTGTTAAAGAAAAATCATTATGATGCAATCATCTCCGATTTTAATATGCCTGAAGAGGATGGAATTTCCTTTCTTCGGGAGGTAAGAAGTGAGGGCAATAAGATCCCCTTTGTCATACTCACCGGCATGGGGAAAGAAGAAGTAATAATTAATGCCCTCAACAGTGGAGCTGACCTTTACTTTGTAAAGGATGAAAGCCCGAAAGAACTGTTCGGGTTGTTATCCGAAAAACTACTCCAGGTAATTAAATCCAAGCAGGCAGAGATTGTTTTTCATGAAATATTTAACCAGTCACCGATAGCAATTTTGCTCTACAATTCTGAAGGCAAATTAGTTCAGGCAAATCCAGCCTGTATGAAGATGTTTAATGTATCAGATAAAAGCGAGATAGATCTTTTTGGGAATTCTACCGATCAGACAATACCAATGGATATGTTAACGGAGCTTAAAACCGGAGAACAGATTGATTACACCATTCCCATTACGATAAACCGGAGGGATATAAAAAATGATAGTGAGAAGTATACTTTGGAAAAACGTTTTATCAATATTCTCATCACACCAATTTCCCTGTCATATCCGGATATAACCGGCGAATTTCTGATACAACTGCAGGATCTGACCGAACAAAAACTCTCAGAATTTACCCTGAAAACCAGTGAAGAGCGATACAGGAGCTTTTTTGTAAATAGTCATTCGATTATGCTGATTATTCATCCGGAATCAGGGAAAATTATGGATGCAAATGCAGCTGCCTGTTCATATTATGGATATACCCATGATGAACTTCTCAACATGAATTTTTCCGTCCTCCATACCCATGAGATGGATGAATTTAATCATAATATGCAGCAGGCAATACAAAAAGAAAAATCAATTTTTTACCTTGAACATCGTCTTTCTTCAGGAGAAATCCGGGATGTTGAGATCCATAGCGGCTTTATCACAATTGAAAATCAGAAGGTACTCTATGTAATCATTCACGATATTACCGAAAAAAAACGTTCTGAAGAAGCCCTCATAATAGCGAATAAAAAACTGAATATGCTATCTTCCATAACCAGGCACGATATTCTCAATGTTCTTACCGCTCTTATCGGGTACCTTGAATTTGCAGGAACTGAAACTTCAATTGAAGAGACCAGAGGATTCATTTTAAAAGCACAAATGGCGTCAAGATCCATCCGTCACCATATTGAGTTTACCCGTGACTATCAGGACCTTGGAACAAAGGAACCGGTATGGCATGACATAAGGGCAATTTTAAAAAGTTCTGCAAATCTTGTCAATGCAAAACACGTTAATATTCTGTTTGATGATTCCACTCATCTGGTTGTCCTTGCAGATCCTCTTCTTCTGAAGGTAATTTATAATCTCCTGGAAAATGCAGTACGACATGGTAAAAAAGTGACAAAAATCACCAGCTCATGGCATAAGGGAGAAGATGGAACCCTCAAATGGATCATTGAAGATGACGGAATAGGGATCCCTCATTCACAAAAAACCCGGATTTTCGCCAGAGAGGTCGGGTCTAATACAGGTCTTGGTTTATTTCTTGCTCGTGAAATCCTCGCCATCACAGGGATTGCAATTGAAGAAAATGGTGATGAAGAAAAAGGAGCACGATTCACCATGACCATTCCGGATGGAAAATACCGGATTGAATAACTATTAAAATATAACCCCGTTAACGGGGACTACATAGTGAAAATGGGTGACTATCGGGAGGACTTTGCAGTCCAGTTATTCCCATCGACAGCGATTACAATGGTCCCATTTACATCGGTCCTGAATATTTGTGATCCTTGTTTTTCTATTGCATTCATGGTACCGGACCTTGGATAATCATAAGGATTGCCTGAACCAACAGAGATCACCACCGCCTCAGGTCTGACATTCGATATTGATGATATTGCATCATCAGAACCATGATCCGGAACCTTCAATATTGTAGCAGGAGTTTTCACATCCGATGCATCACCAGGCATGAGTACAGTTACATTTTGAACGGTTATCCTCAGCACAAGTGAATCTTCATCAGGATGGCCAGTCAGGGTGTATGGACTGATGATATCGATACCAGCCATCGATGTGAATGGAATCTTCATCCCTGCTTTTACAATGGAACGAACCGCCTGATCAGATATCACCAGCTCAATTACCTTTCTATATAAATCTGAATTATACGGCTCACCATTATCAATGTATGTCTTCACCTCAAATGTCTGTAGGACATCTATCATTCCTCCGATATGGTCATCGAACGGGTGAGATGCAATAACCATATCAAGGGTTGAAATATTTTGTTTTTTCAGGTAATCAACAAGTCGTGGTCCTGATGTTGAAGGCCCTGCATCGATGAGAACATTTTTTCCATCACTCTGGATAAGGGTTGCATCTCCCTGGCTGACATCAATGAAATGAAATAAAACCTCAGGCTTTTGTGTTGGAACGGGTATTGGGGTCGCGATTGGAGATGGAATTGTAACCTGAGGAATTGGGGTCTCGGTAACCAGAGGGGTTACTTCAACCACAGGAGTATTAGGAACACCAGATATTCCCTGAATCATACCATCCTGAATCGAAAAGCCTGGCACAAACCCGGACAACAATGCAAATGCAAGTAATCCTACGGTGACCAGACAGGTCAGACTTATGAGTAGTGCCCGGATTATCCGGCCGGGTCTTTTTTGTTCGGTCAGTTCCATCATTTTTGGATTTTTTCTGATGGTGGGGGGAGATTTTGCACGAATTAAATTCCGCTTATAAACTGTATTTTCAGGGTCGAGTGAGAGAGCATTTTCAAAGCAATGTATGGCACTATCTTTATGAGCAGTTTGGGAAAGTGCAACACCAAACGCATTCCAGGCTTTATGGTTTTTATCATCCTTTTCAACAAGTTCCGAAAAAATATCAATAGCTTCTTCTGTTTTTTCGTTTTTCAGGAAAGATATCCCTTTATTAAAAAGTTCCTCATCCGGATCCACAGCCATTTCCTGGTGGATATTTCGCAGATAACAACATAAACCCTCTCATCAGCGAGGGTCCGACCAGGTGATGAATTGTGAATCGATAAATCGGAATCTATTATTACTTCTTGACACCATACTGCTTGTTTTAAGATACACAATTAATCGTATGCGAGATAACTGGTGGCCGGCATGAACGAAAAGATGACAATAATCGCAGGGATTATCATATTATGTCTCATTGCTCTAATATTTGTGATGATCCAAATCAAACCGGATACATCAGAAAAAATTACACTGGAAGATAAACTGGACAGAATCAACAGCAGGGGAACACTGATAATCGCCACGGATCCGGCATCCTCGCCATTTTCAGAATTAATACCCGGGTCAGAGAGAACTGCAGATTCTAAATGTGAACCGGCAGCATATACCTCAGATGAACTTAAAGGCTTTGATGTTGCTGTAGGGAGTGAAATTGCAAAGAGAATTGGAGTGGAGCCATGTTTTGTAACTCCCATCTGGACCAGAATCGTTAATGGTGACTGGGCAGACTCATGGGACATCAGTGTTGGATCGATGTCTATTTCCAATGAACGGATGGAAAAACTTTTATTTACAAAACCATACAACTCTGCCCCCGCCCTGGTTTTTGTCCGCCAGAGTGACCAGCAATATCAGGATATAGAAGATTTGGCAGGAAAAAGAATAGGAGTTTGTGCTGGCTGTGTTCAGGAAAAGTACCTTGAAGGTAATCTGACCCTGCCAGGTGAAACAATCAGATGCAAAATACAGAATGCTGTTCCGGTGGCATATAACTATGAAACCCTTGCCTTTGCTGATCTTTCATCTAATTCCCTCCCGAAGATAGATGCAGTTATATCTGATGCCCCTATTGGAATGGCATCGATTCGTCAGGGTATGCCTCTGCGTCCATTATCTGAACCGGCATACTACAGTTTTTTCGCTGCTGCCATTGATAAAAAAAGTTCTACCAACCAATGGATCTTTTTAGAGACGGTAGATAAAATCATCCAGGAGATGCATGATGACGGAACTCTCGGAATGCTGGCTGGAAAATATCTTATAGATGATTATACCAAAGAAGCAGGACGTTTTAACATCAGTTCCCTGAAAAAGTTTGAGTAAGGATGGGAAATGACCCTGGAAAAACCCTGGGAAAAGAGTCTTGTTACAAGACTTGTCATGTCTTTTCTAATAATTTCCCTCATTGTCATCAGCCTTCTTGGTTTAACATCATACATTCAGGTAACCAATCAACTGACAGAGTCGGTATTTGATCAGCTCAATACCGTTGCAGCCCAGAAAACACAATATCTGAATACCTGGATTAACGACCAGATTCAGAATATTGTTATGATTGCCTGGTTCCCTGACTTTAGAGAACAGATATCCTGCGTTACGACAAAAAAGGCATCTGACCCTGATTGGAAATCAGCATATCAAAAACTTTCTGAAACATTACAACTGGTATTAACCCAGACCGGTGATTATGAGGAATTATTCATTGCCGGAGATGATGGAGTAGTGCTTGTATCAACCAACAAGGAACATGAAGGAATAAAAAGATTAAATGAATCTTTTTTTACCGAAGGACTCTCAAAAACCTCTCTGTTTCATATATCACCAGCAGACACTACTAAAAAACCTACTCTGATGGTCATTACTCCTGTTTTTGATTCCACAGGTTTTCGTGCGGGAATACTTGCATCACAGATTTCTCTTGCAAAAATTGAACGAATTATCCGGGAAAATGAATACCAGGGTCAAAACCGGGAAACATACCTCATTGATCCATCTCACAATGCAATCACTCTGACTCAGCCAATGAGGGATTATCAATTGATGGGTCCCTTCTTTTCAGAGGGGATCAATGCAAGCATTTCCGGGTATGATGGAAGTGGTATGTATACAAATTACCGTGGTATCCCGGTAATTGGAGTTTATCGCTGGCTGGATGATAAAAAAATCGCACTTATTACTGAAATGAATCAGGAGGAGGCATTTTTGCCTGCAAAAAAGATGGCATGGATGCTTGTTTTTATTGGTCTGCTCCTCTCTTTCATTCTGCTCCTCTGTATTTATCTCATTGCATTCCGGATAGCGCAACCAGTCCTTGCCATTACTGATGCTGCCATACGAGTATCAGGTGGAGAATTAACCGCCACTGCACCGGTTATTACCAAGGATGAAGTTGGAGTTCTGGCCGCTTCATTTAACGAAATGACAAAAAAACTGAGAGTAACAATGGAGGGACTCAGGCAATCCAGAGAAGGGCTTGAGAATCTTGTTAAAGAACGAACCAAAGAACTTGAAAATGCAAAAGAAACTGCTGAAAAAGCAAATAGATCAAAGACCCTCTTTCTTGCGAGTATGTCTCATGAGATTAAGACCCCCCTCAATGCCATTATCGGGTTTAGTTCTCTTCTGGCTGATGAAGTGACCGACATTCATGAGAAGCGGTACATCAGGTCAATTCATACCTCAGGGAAAACATTACTCATGCTTTTAAATGATCTTCTGGATCTCTCCAGAATAGAAGAAAATAAGATGATATTTCTTCTTGAACCTACTGATCTTACCAGATTATGCGAGGAGACCATACTCATTCTTGGATACCGGGCTCAGGAAAAAGGGCTTGACCTGAAATTAGAGGTAACCGAAAAATTACCAGTTGTCCTTCTTGACACTACCCGGATTCGGCAGGTAATGCTCAACCTTATCGGAAATGCAATAAAATTTACTCAATCGGGATTTGTAAAACTCTCCGTTTCAGCAAATCCCGGTGGTGACGAGAAGTATAACATCATCTTTGAAATATCAGATTCAGGTATCGGAATTCCAGAAGATGATCAGGAAAGGATATTCCATGCTTTCGAACAACAAAGTCCATTCACCGCTCGTGAATTCGGGGGAACCGGGCTTGGTCTTGCTATATGTAACACTCTTATTGAGAGAATGGGGGGAAAAATCACCGTTGAAAGTGAGCCGGAAAAGGGAAGCAGATTTATTGTCACTATTCCTTCAGTGCAGGAATATAAACATACATTTCGACAGGAAGAATCAGAATCCACACCAAATGTGTTTTTTTATCCGGCCCGGGTAATGGTATTAAATGATAATGAACCTGAAAGATCCTTACTCTGTAACATATTAAGAAAAATATTCCTTGCACCTATACCTTTTACATCTGCAAGTGAAGCGGTGGCTTTTCTGGTCCACGAACGACCTGATCTTATTATTGCTGAAATGGACAATTCAGGAATGTCAGGTGTTCAATTGTTCCATGAAATTAACAAATTATACCCGGAACAAGGTATTCCCATGATTGTAATCCGAAGTGATGAAAATATAATAGAACCGACAGAGATGTTTGATGGAATCATCACAAGACCGGTAAAATTTGAAAACCTTATCACATTACTGAAGAATTTTCTGCCATACGAGTTAGAATCATCAAAAATGCAGCTTAATGAGTCGATGCAGATGTACAATCCTGATACGAACAGGAATAATGTCAGACAAGATATCTCCGATGAAGTCAGGGATCTTTTTCTTGAGAGAATTGAGAGACTAATTACAATATTTACCGGTGAATCAGCCCGTCAGCTTGCATCTGATATGAAATCATACGGAGAAGAACATAATTTACCTGAATTATTAATTCTGGCTCATGGATTGTCTGATGCAACTGATGCCTATGACATTGGAGAAATTGAAGAAATATTAAAAATTTTTAAAAACTCTTTTTTCTGAAAACTGATACATTTAACACCTGAAATTCTACAGGTTTAAAAATCCAGATAAGAAACAACGCAATGCTTTTTTCTCACTAAGTCATATTCAGAATTTACATAAGAATTATGGTTTTGAGACAAAAGATCCATACACATCAGAGTGATCTTAAGGTATAATTGACAAAAAATTGATTACGAATTGGTGATGAAGTAACACATTTTCTGTTTTTACATAAT
>NZ_QGMZ01000049.1 GCF_003173335.1 Methanospirillum stamsii | reverse complement strand
CACCCCCACCCTTGATTTTCCCCTTATGGTTTTGTAATTACCCACTCAAAGTAGCGATGAGCCGAAAAGGAAGATATTAATGAGCCCAACCGGATTCGAACCAGCGACTCCCGTCTAGTAAATCACTTAAATCCGCCTATTTTGAGAGATAGAGAGAATTTGAAGGTATAAACCTAGATTTGATTCATGCTTTCTTATCAGAACCTGATACAAAGAAGGTAGGATAGAAATGAAAAATTTATTATTCCTCTATCAGATTCCATACTATCCCTAATATTTAATTATCCACAAAAAATACAACAGATATCGAACAACTGCATTCATTTTCCAAAAAAAATTGCTCAATCGATAACAGTAACCTTATCCTTTGTAAAGTGGAATGATACATATTATGCCCCAGGTGTTCAATCAGCATTCTCATTCACCCCCAATATCTGAAGAAGAAAAGAGAGCGCTTATTGAGAAAATTCAAACATTTTGCGGATATATTCACCTAAATAGCTCAAATCTTATTGACGAAATTGCCTTATCTGAAGACTTTGAATAAATTACAGGATATTCCATCAGATACATGGTGTCTGGTAGATACAAACATTCTCATCTATTGGGCATTAGATCACATCCAGAGTATGGAGAGGAATGTACAAATTTTATAATGAAAGGGATAAAACAGGAAATAACTTTATTTATTCCTGCCATCGTATTAAATGAGTTTATCCATCGTCTGATGATTGCAGAGATTATGGAGCATGATAATTCAATTAGTAGGATAAAAGCCCTGAATGTTTTAAAACATCAAAAAATAGAAGAAAAATTTTTTTCTAGAACCTGGGAACTTGTTGATACCCTGTTATCTGTTCATATTCAATTGCTTGATTACTCCGAGAATGTGATAAAAAAACAGGTTCAAATTCTCCGCAAATTTCCGTTAATGGCTGCTGATGCTTCTGTTGTTGCATCCGGAATTGAAAATGATATCCACCATATTGCCACACGTGATTCCGATTTTTCGAGAATACCCGGTTTTACGATTTGGAGCCCGGGATAATCTTTTGTTTTGAGGTTCTTCAAAATTGTCTGTGCTCATAATAGTACACTTCAAATTTAACTAATCGATTTTTTTCTGCAAAAATAGCACGCCTGAATCTGATCGGCTCATAGAGGATATTAAAGACTGGATTAACACCAGTATCTGTCTCCACCAGTACTCTGGAATTAGGTAAACTAGACCTCACTCTTTTACCTGCTTCTGAAGATTCAAGCAGATATCACGCTCTGAAAAAGATTTTTTATCTATTGCAGTCACGGTATCATCTACAAATGAGTATCGAAATTCGGTATTTATGAACCTAAATATACCGGTTTTCTCATGTGATCATGATTTACACATTGATAATTTATGGAAAATCACTATATACCGGTTGTAATTAACATCCCTAATAATTGTGTGTAGTACACAAGCAATTAACCAACAACCTCGAACGATTTTTTATTTGTTCATGAAGATACTACACCAGTTAATACCCCCGGAAGACTAGATTCTTTAATTAAAAAAACAGATAATTACCTCTCCCATTCCAATATGATTCATGGACTAAAAGGTACTCAATAAAATTCGGAGTGACGTATGGAACAATTACAAGTAACCATGGAAGATATCCAAAAGGTTGTGACACGGATTATTGAGGCTGCAAATCCCAGAAAAATCATTCTTTTTGGTTCATATGCTCGTGGAGAAGAGACACCGGATTCAGATGTTGATATCATGGTTATTGAGGATACTGTGAAACATCAGGGAATGGAAATGGTCAGGCTCCGAAAAGCCGCCGGAAGAATAGCTCCTGGTGTAGGGATTGATATTATGGTATATGCTACGGAGAAAACCCTAAACCCGGTACCGGGAACAGTATTATATTGGGCCCTGTCTGAAGGAAAGGTACTGTATGAGTGTGGATGAAGAAAGTGCATTATTAATCCGTCTTGCTCATGCAGACCTTCTTGCTGCAAAACTACTGTATGAAATGGATGGCCCTTCTCCAATCATCTGTTTTCATGCCCAACAAACAGTAGAAAAAGCTCTAAAATCTATCCTAATTAAGAAAGGAGTCCTCATCCGGAAGATACATGACCTTGTTGAACTTACTGAATTAATTCAGGATCTATCATTATCATTACCGATAGAAAGTGACACCATTGCTCTTCTCAATCCCTATGCAGTAAAAGCCAGGTATGATGATACAATTCCGGATACCCTGAAAACAGAAGAAGCAATAGAGATAGCCACAGAAATTATTCAGTGGAGTGAGTCAGTTTAAGTAATATTGCATTTGAAGTGTATCAAATAAAAGTAACATCAGGATATTTTCCGGAACTTGTCTTCCAATAAAATCATAATATGACCTTCAATCAGAATATGTCGCCCCAATTAAGCCGATACAGCAATTTTATTCGTTTTTAACAGTTTTAACACTTGTAACAATTATAATGAACACACCTGGGTTTTTTTAATCGTCTATAGCAATTCGGTTAATTATAAAGTGTAATTTTCAAATAGATGCAAATTATAATATTCAGACCGAAATATAGATATTTCGAGATGGGATTTACATCATTTTTTCTAATATACCAATACATAAGAACGAGGGCGAAAAAAATTTTCTAATCCGATTAGAGAGAAATATCATTAAAAAAATTTCCGGGGCCTCTCCATAGGAACTGCTACAAGTGTTACAAGTGCTACGGACTCTTGGATTGCTAAATAGGCCCAAATTTTTTGATAAAATTAAATTTTGAGGAGAATTGATACGATTCGTGATGATATTCACTCCCAAGTTTTGGTTATTATCACAAAAGAGAGGATAAAGAAGATATATTATGTGATCAATTATCGGATAGAGTATGAGATATATTTCTTCAGCTGAACTCAAATCAAATCCTGCATTGTTATGGAAAGAGGGCGAAGATAAAGATACCATCATCACGGTGAATGGAAAACCAAAAGTCATTTCAATCTCAATTAACGGAGAACCTGAAGAAGTACTTGACCTTATCCGGAGATTACGAGCTGAACAGGCAATTGAGCATATGTGGGAGAAAAGTAAAAAATCAGGTTTAGATAAACTGAAATTATCTGATATTAATGAAGAAATTCATGAAGTCAGAAATGAGATGATTCATGAATGATATCATCGTCATTGATACAAATGTTCTGGTTTCAGGACTCTTAAACCCCCATGGAAATCCTGCAACAATAGTCCGGATGATAATTGCCTGAACCGTTCGAATCATACTGTACAGCAGGGTTTTTCATGAATACGATGTGGTTCTGAAAAGGCCCGGGTTTGGTTTTCTCCGGATGATGTGAATGCTCTGCTCTCATTCGTTAAACATGAAGGATTATGGATAGTCCCCCCTCCAGTTTTGAAAAACCTTCCTGACCCTTCTGACAGGCCTTTTTATGAACTGGCATATCATAGCAAGGTACCACTTATTACAGGAAATACCAGGCACTTTCCGGATGATATCATTGTAATGACGCCCGCTGAATTCATCAAAAATCAGGAGTTTCATTCGTGATCTAACATAATTACACAACTGGAAAGGAGATCCACTCTTCAATAATCTGAATAATGAATCATATCTCTGTCACCTAAAATAAAACGAATTAGATTTGGAAAAGAACTGACCGCATGCTTATCCATTGCCACTAATCAGAGATAAATTCAATAAAATTATATTATTCGATCCGGAATTGAGCCCAACCTTTTTAATAATTATTTACATCCCGAATATCTCAACTGAAATTCCGTCTTTCACCACTGTTTCGGTAAAAATCTTCTTTTCCCATGTTTTTTCAGCCGGATCAAAGAGAACAAGGTACACTTCATCTGCTCCACAGGTATCAGCATACCTGATGACCTGATTAAGCCCGATTTCAATCGTTCTTTCCCGTGAGTCCCGCTGCACCTTACATTCAATAACGAAACGCTGCCCGGCTCCGTCCGGGAGATGCCAGAGGATAAAGAGATCAGTCCTCCCCATACCAAGGCCATATTCCCATGTTATCTGCCCGCCTCCGTTCACAATCCGTTGAAGGAATGCCTGGAGCAGCAGGTGTGGTCCTGCCTCTTTATATTTGGCAATCTCCAGCCAGCTTCCGGAATGTTCCCGATAAAACTGGACAAATGCACTAAGAAGTTTTGAAAGGAGGAGTCTTCCGTTCGGAGCAACATACCAGGCAGTCTCAATAGTCATTCCGGTCTGTGCTCCCCAGCTCAGTTCCCGGGGTATTATCTCCTGGTATATCGGGTTTGCAATCCGGATAGCCCCGTTCAACTCCTGAGTAATAAGACCTAGATCAACCAGATATCCGACATCATCAGATCTGAAATCCTGTTCAAAGACCTCACCTGTGAGCATCGGTTCGATAACCCTTCGAACCCGCTCTTCTTTGAGTTTATCTGCAAGTTGGTCGAGATGAGTATCACGCCTGCGAATAAGTTGTTCTTTGGCTTCTATGATCAGATTATGAGTTATGGAATTTTTCCGATCTTTTCCCTGTTCCAGTTTAAAACAGGCTTCATATGCAAGAGCATTCACCAACCAGGGCTGTCCTTTTGTCAAATTCCATATGGCTGACAGAGCCTCCGTCTCAAACACCTGACCAGTTTCTGAGGTATGTTGCATGAGAAGAGTCCTTGTCTCTTCTTCAGAAAAATTACCAAGCCGGAGTGATTCGGCTTTAATGTTAAAGGCACTTCCCCCGGTGATTATCTCCTGCTGCCGGTCCGAGTGGATGCGGTAATCTCGGACATCACGTACACCGCAGAGAATTATTGAGACTGGAAACCCGGTCGGCCTGTCAGCATATCCGGCCCGTATCTGACGGAGAAGTGAGATCAGCGTATCACCAACGAGAGCATCAACTTCATCAATACAGAGAACAAGAGGCAGATTCAGTCTTTGACACAGGCCGGACAAAACGCTCTTCAGTGCGGTATCTTCTCCGGATTCTGTAATAATCTCCGATATCCTGTTCTGGAATGTGCTCTCCCCCAATGTCCGTTCTGCCTGATAGGTTAGCTCACTGAGGATTGCCTTCATCCCCCTGCTGACATCTCCTCTGGCTGTCTGTCCCATTTCAACATTAACATAGAGGACAGCATATCTTCCTTGCTGGTTCAGAGAATCACGAAGGGCTAAGAGACATGAGGTCTTCCCGGTCTGCCGTGGTGCATGAAGAACAAAGTATTTTTTTTGGTCAATTAAAGAGAGAATTTCATTGAGATCGAAACGAGACAATGGGGGCAGGCAATAATGATCCTGGCAGTTAATAGGTCCGGCAGTGTTGAAAAACCGCATCGTATTCAGTAATGAGATATGTGTGATGATATCTTTTATTATAGATTAATCGGTTAAAAGCCAGCAACGAGAGTTGGATGAAATTTTTCAACCAACCTTGATACTCGTTGATTTTTTCTGCCAAAACTCACAGAGGATATCAAAGACCTGAATTACCCCTGTATCGGTAAATTTCTATCCGGACTCCGGATATTTCTCAGATCTCACTCCTGTACCTGCTTTTGAAGATTCAAACAGAGATAACCCTCTTTCCCCTCTCCATTCATGCATGCTTCGTCGATAAGATTCATACCGTCATCTGACAGGGTAAAGTTCACATATTCTGCAAAAGTCCAGTTAAGTGAGATATTTCTTCCATCATCAGAGACAGATCCGTTCACATACACTTTCGACTCCGGCTCATTGATAACATTAAAAAACCCGGATATCTCTTCACCGGTCTGAAAGAGCGTCATAACCATATTGTCCACAATCCATTCCCCGGACCAGACCGCATCGCTCTGTACTTCTGTCCCATTCCGGGTGGAGTTGTAGTCAATGATAAATGGCGTTTCTAATGGATTGACCGGATCAAAGGTCTGGATTCCGAAAAGTTCCATCTGATCTTCAGACATCTCAATTTCCATTGTTCCAGTCATGTTCTTATTGGTGACCAGACGGGTTTTGTTGTCTGATTCCATTCCGGTAAGTTTCATTGGAAAATACGATTCCTCATCGACCGGAATTCCGGTCAATATAATGTCTGATCCTTCCTGAACAATGGTAAAGGTATAATTTGCATCAGTCCATGTTCCGGTAAAATCTTTTGCTGGGTTATCGCTTTCTGCCGTTGTGATTGTTACCAGGAACAGACATATAATGAGAAATATTCCGGTTATTTGTGTGAGTTTCATATGGGTTAGTACACCTGTCTCAATAGATGCGGAGTTTTGATACATTAAATATCTCCTTGGGGACTGTGAGCTTTTCAATAACGAACAATCTGATATCTGCCGAGTGAAAAAAATGAGATTGAAAATATCCGGATAATCAATTATTATTCTTCCAGTTCGCTGGCTTTTGCAAATGCCTCATTCGATTCCTGAAGCTTACCCATAGATTTCAGAATAGCCCCCTTATTACTCCATGCATGAGCATATTCAGAATCTAATTGAATCGCCATATTGATTGCAAAAAGTGCTTCGGTATATCGCTCAAGTCTTTTCAGGGCATTTGCCATATTATACCACGCTTTTG
Organism: Methanospirillum stamsii; assembly: GCF_003173335.1. Classification (GTDB taxonomy): domain Archaea; phylum Halobacteriota; class Methanomicrobia; order Methanomicrobiales; family Methanospirillaceae; genus Methanospirillum; species Methanospirillum stamsii. Next base: position 40,755 of record NZ_QGMZ01000049.1, on the reverse strand, counting down.
GATTTGACTCATCCTTTTGAATCGCCTTTTTATAGGATGCCAGAATTTTCGTATTGGCATCAAAGGTACCTAAACTCCAACCCTCCGGCAATTTTTTTCTGAGTTCTTCCGCTTTTAAGGTATCTATCAGTATGGACTTATCAAGAGTTGAAAATTCTTCCAGATACAATGATTCGATATCTATCTGGGTATAAATATAAGAACTCCCTATTTTTTCCTTAAAATATTCACTTTCAAAATATTTATCCATCGATTCTGCCAGAACACCGCCTGCCAACAGACATACGATTAACAATACCAGAAAAAAAGAGATCGATGGATTCATTAAGGATAATTATTTTTAGAATAATTAATACTTCTCACCCATAATCCCAGGATTTACATCAGAGATTTTATTTTTCCCGGATAATAAAGTGATATTAAAAGAAGGATGGGCCCAGCCGGATTCGAACCGGCGACCTCCGCCGTGTAAAGGCGGTGTCATAACCACCTAGACCATAAGCCCGTTGCGCCTAACAAAGTATACCTGAAACAATATAAGCATTATCTATTGTCCCTTATCCGGCAAACTGGTGGTACACATGCACATTAAATAACCCGGAAGCCATGTACCGCTGCCTGTCTTCAACCATCTGTCCCGGACTGTCAATCGAAGTCCCCAGATTGACCTGAACCCATCCCTTCGCCATCGATGGAGTCGGAGTTGGTGCCGGGTCAGCGAGCAATGAAACCTGAGAGATCGCAGGAGTTTTCAATCCGGCAGGAATTGGAACCGACATCACCGGGCCGGACTCAGGAGCAGGTACTGCCTGTGACGCTGTCTTATTGGCTTCTTCCGGGTGTATCACCGGTACAGGCACCATATCATCCGGATAATCTGCCAGTATGAGCATGTTTCTGGTAGACACAATCTCATCACAGCAACCCGTTACCTGAGGCGGCGTTAAAATAACCGGAAGTACAAGAAGTAAAAAAACTACAGGAAACAGATTATACGGTTGTTTCTGCATGCTCCCCCTGCATGCTGCATCCCAGGGCATGTTCTGGTGTAGAGCCCCACCTCCCACACCAGAGTGATGCCCGGTACCTTTTACATTATCAGGACACAGAGAAAAACCCTCTGGTTTGCTCACGTCTCTGAATTGAAAGAGAGAATATTTGCACCCTGGATAAGCCAGGATCTGCCAACTTTTCTTGCTGGAATCTTCTTATCTTTGATATATTTCCGCATCGTGGATACCGAAACCCGAAGGGCAACTGCCGCCTCGGTCTGTGAATACTCCTTCTCCGGATGAATCTTCATAGATCCCATCTCCATGGCATCCATCACCGGAGCTATCGGCTGCAGAGGTATCTTGACCAGAGCCTCATCAGAAAGTCCGGATACCGGCCTGAGATCGGTATCAATAACACCCGTACCAGAAGCAATACCTAAAGCCGGACTGGTAAGAGTCATAATATCGGGTATATGACTACTGGGAAAAGTCTGAACTCCTGGTTTTTTCAGACCGCCTTCGAGGAACACCACCCTTTTTTGCAACTCATCAATAAGCTTCCCATGATATGCTACCGTCTGTGATAGAAGTGAAGAATCCGCAGCCAGGGTTTCATTCTCATCACCAGACAAAATGCCCGAAAGGACCGGGGCTCTCCCATCCCGGACTGCCTGCAGATATGATGCAACAATCGTGCGAATGAGCGCTGAAAGGGTGATATTTTGCTTTTCCGCAACTTCCAGCAGTTCATTAATATGTTCTTCATCAAGGGATATTGTCAAATCCTTTCTCATATATGCCGAGATGGTAAGTCTCGTACACCTCCACAAATATTTGCGCGAATGAAAATATGAGTGATACTTGAATATGGTTTTACCGATAATATCCCCTATATTGACAGGATAACACACCCTTACAGAAGGATACCCGCATGATTCGGACTCTCGAAGGGACCTGCAGGGAAACCCTATCTCACATCAGAAAAAAAGAATAAGAAAGATGAAAGAACCAGCCGGCCAGATGCCGGATGCAATCCTGTTTGACCTTGACAATACACTCTGCACCTTTACCGATGCTAAACATGCAGCCTGCACCGCAGTTATCAGGTACCTCGCCGCAGGCAACCCTGAAGATCTCTTTCAATATTTTTTACGTCCGGTCCGTGGATTTGAAGATTCCTTACATATCCATGATTATCTGAAAGACAGGGGAGTATTTACTCCGGAACTGGCAGACCATGCAGTAAAACTTTTTGAAGAGACAAAAATTGCTCATGTAACCCCATATCCGGGAGTTATCCAGGCTATCATAACGCTCTATGAAAAAAGCATCCCCATGGCCATCGTAACCGATGCATCCACCGGACAGGCAAAGAAAAGACTTGACCGATGCGGCCTTGCAGATTATTTTCGGGTACTAATAACACCGGACATTACCGGGAAAAGAAAACCTGATCATACCCCGTTCCTTCATGCAATCAGGGAACTGAAAATTCAGGAAGATGATATCTGGCTTGTTGGAGATTCTATTCGCCGGGAAATGATTCCGGGAAACGAACTTGGCTACACCACGGTGCATGCAAGATACGGAGACTGGATTGGTGACTCGCTAAATGAAAAACCAGTGCACGTAATCGACCGGTTTTCTGATCTCCTGCCCCTTCTTGGAATCGTGGGATAATCACACAAAATTATTTCCAAAATGGGCGGTATCGGTTGGAAAGAACATTTCAAACCGTACTCCCTCTCCAAAGACTCCGGTTTCTTTTATTGTTACCCCGGTGACATCAAGAATCTCTGCCGCCAGATAAAGACCATATCCCTTCCGGTCTGCATAATTCCGGGAAAAGATTCTGACTTTCTCATCCGGATGGATTCCAGGTCCGTTATCTTCTATAATAAGGGTAATTCCCTCCGTACCTGCAGCACAAGAAAACCGGATCCGGACCCCGTTTCCACCATATTGAATACTATTTCTGACAATCTCGTATATGACCTCATCAAACATCCGGTCAACATAGACATACAGATCCTGAAGCTCAACTTCTGCTTCGATGATACCTGAGAATTCACGACGATGCAATATCCGAAGGACAACCTGTGCAGCCTCAATATAGGAGGGAGGACGGGTTCCAAAGTCCTGGTAACTCCGGGTAAGCTCAATGACCCGTCTGACTCGTTCACTCAGATTCCGGCTTTTTTTGACCAGAAGACGGATTTCTTCATCGGTATTTAGTTCATTAACAATATCTAGATATCCGGTGATACCCATGATGAGATTGGCAATGTCATGGCGTACAATACCGTTAAAAAAATTCAGTTTTTCATTCGCCTTTCTGACCGCTCGTTCTGAACGGATATGTTCATTGATATCACAAAATTCAGGTTCATATTCTTCGGCTGCCTGACCTGACCAGATAAGAAAAAACCTTCCATCCACAAGTCTGCAGAGGATTCCGGACCACCCATGATCAGAGCCGGGAAGAGCCAGGGAGATAGTCCTGGTCTGTCCCGGATTCATCTCTTGAGCGTTGCTGATTTCCTCATGCACCACAAAAGCGATGTCAGGAGGAAAAACTGATTCTATTGATTTTACTTCTGATACCGATACAGAATTCCCATTATTTTCTGGAAGACTGAAAAGAATGTCACTATCCTGGCGCCAGACAATCCATGAAATTCCGGGTTCAAGTAGGAGTTCCCACGAATGCACGGGCTCTTTAGGTTTTGTGCCTTCTCTGTTCACCTGATTATATGCGTCTTCCGGATTCGTTTTATACATTATGATATGAACCCAACTATGGTATTACCAGAAATTCGATACCGCGTAGTAATACCCGTCATGATAGAATATTCCAACTCCGAACCGGTCAGATAAGGGATCAAGAATATTTTCACGGTGACCCGGACTCTTCATCCAGCCATCCATGAGTGCTCTTGCAATGGCGGTTGGATCTGTCGGATCCACGTACCCGACTCCGGCAACCATCCCGGTCCCGATGTATGCAAGATTTTCAGAGATCCCGATCCTGACACCACCTTCTATCTCTTTTGTTATCGGATACCCTGCCTCCTCAGCACGCTCTGAAGGTCCCCTGCCGGATGAGTCGGTATGAGAGAGAAATGTTGAACCAGAAATTTCTTTTGCATACCCATCGGCAATTTCAGCAAGTGAGTCATCCCACTCAAGAGAACTTATTCCGCTTACCATCCGCTGCTCATTTGTCTGGTTACTTATCGCTGTGATGATATCCTGCAAGAGAACATCCTTATCAGGTAGCTCTTTTGGAGTGACCAGAACCGGATGGACATTTCTTGCAAGTGTTTTCGTATTATCAAGCTCTCGGATAGATGATTCAGGAAGATACCCATGCAGGTAGTATTTTCCCGGAATTATTTCTTCGTCTGCAGTACCAACAAAGTCAAGAGTTCTGGCTTCTTTGGGCCTTATCGGATCAATGAGATCAGAATAAATGGTGTAACTCTTTTCAGTTTCAGAATTTTTCAGGAATACGATAACTTTTGTCACACCCGAGGTCTGATCTCCCTGATTTTCAAGAGTGATTGAGCCGTTATAAGGATACCCTGAAAAAGCATCCTCATCTCCGGAAATATCTGATATCACAAGAACAGGTCCGACAGAGCCTGCATATACCACAGAAGACGAGAGGGAAAAAACGGTGCCAATAAGGAATAATCGGATAATGAGAACAGGAGAGAAGAGAGATGATTTCATCAGTTTACACAGGTATGAGCGATAAGAAAAAGGGGTTTGTGGTGGGTTTACCCTATTCAGGTTTCATCAGGTTCGATATCTTCAAATTCAATATCTGAAAATTCATCATCGCTGGACATATCTTCATCCATTATATCATCATCAAGAGGCATATCAAGGTCAGGAAGACCATCTTCGGAGAGCCCACCTTCACCGGTATCATCTGCCAGGAGATCGGTATCAGAGCCGGACTCTTCTTCGGAGAAATCATCCATTGAATCAGAGATATCAGATTCAGAAATATCTGATTCAAGATCCCCTTCAAAGTCAGGAAGACCACCAGTATCAGCTGACGGGCCCTCTTCAACTTCGGTCTCATCAAATGAACCAAGGTCTTCATCACCAAGACCGGGAAGAGAAGACTCGCCACCCTCACCCTCATCAAATGACCCGAAATCCTCGTCACCAAGGCCAGGAAGGGAAGGCTCACCACCCTCTTCATCAAATGAACCAAGTTCCTCATCACCAAGACCCGGAAGTGAACCGCCCTCTTCTTCCGGAAACTCATCTCCAAAGACATCTCCGCCACCGGCCTCGTCAAAATCATCAGGCAGGGGCAGGTCACCCTCACCAACTGAAGCTGCAGCTGCTCCGCCGGCAACAGCTCCGGATACAGCCGCTGCACCCATCGCAGCACCAGAGGAACTACCCGTACCTTTTGCAGTTTTTACAGGAGCCGCCCCGCCACCGGCCTTTGACGGGAGAAGAGGTTCAGGAACAGGTAATCCTTCTTCCTTCCGTCGTTCTGTAACATATTCACGAATCCTGTCACGAAGGGGAAGACCGGATTTCGGAGAGGGCATGGGAGCGACTTTCTGTGCCACCGATGGAGCTTTCTTTGACTCTTTTGCCTTTTTCCTGTCCTCTAAATATGGCTGGATCCCATACAGCCACATTCCCATGGCTGCCGTTATCCATATTGCAAAATAAACCGCACTGATATAATCCTTGATACCTGGAGAAAACCCGGTGGTTAGGAAAAACACCAGAAGAAGAACCACCAATGCTCCGACAAAAGTAATAATCAACAACAACTTTTTGTCAATCTTCATGAATGCTTCCTACAGTATTGTATTTGGAGAACGGGTTCTCACCGAGTACTGATATACCAGAATATTTCAGTAAAGGAATTTATGTCCTCTGGTTTCTTATGCAAAAAATTCAAGCCTTAATGATTATAAGTCTCTCTTCGGTCATCTCCCGGATAGCATAAAAAGGGCCCTCTCTTCCGATTCCGGAAGCTTTCACGCCTCCATACGGCATACTGTCAATCCTGTACGTCGGTATGTCCCCGATAACAACTGCACCACACTCTATTGAGGAGGCCGCATAAACAGCTCTTTTAATGTCTGAGGTAAACACTCCTGCCTGAAGCCCGTATTTTGAATTATTCACCATCTCAATAGCTTCTTCAAATGTTTCATAGGGAGTAACTGTTACAACCGGGGCAAAAACCTCGTCACAATTAATGGTCATATCAGGAGTGGTATCAACAAGGACTGTTGGATAGAGAACTGCTCCCTCACATCTCCCCCCACAGACCAGTTTTGCCCCTTTTGCTACTGCTTCGGAAATACGGGAAAGCGCCTGGCTTGCCTTGTCTTCATGAATCATCGGACCGATGTCGGTTTCGATGTTTTCAGGATCATCAATTTTGAGGGCATTACACCGTGATTCAATCTCCCGGACAAGAGAATCATAGACCTTTTGCTGAACGAAAACACGCTGGACAGAGATACACACCTGACCGGCATGTGAAAATGCGCCCTCAACAATCCGCCCTGCAGCAGTCTTAATATCCGCATCATCATGAACAATTACAGCAGCATTGCCTCCCAGTTCAAGAGTGATCCTTCCGGCTTTGGTCACCTGACGAAGATGCCAGCCGACTTCCGGACTGCCGGTGAAACTTAATGCACCAATCCTTCTATGAACCGCTAACAGTTCTGCGATATCAGACTGGCAGGGAAGTACACTCATTGCCTCTTTTGGAAGCCCGGCTTTTAGAAACAGTTCGCCAAATTTCAGGGCAGTCATCGGAGTTGCTGACGACGGCTTGATAATACATGAATTTCCGGCAGCAATTGCAGGCCCTGCTTTATGACAGATCTGATTTAGCGGTAGATTAAAGGGAGTTATCGCGAGTACTATCCCAACAGGAACACGTATAGAAAATGCCAGGTGTCCTTCCCCTGCAGGATACCCATCCATCGGAACCATGGACCCGGATATCCGGACAGCTTCCTCTGCAGATATTCTGATGGTTCCGATGGCCCGTGAAACTTCTGCGACTGCATATTTTCTGACTTTTCCCCCTTCTTTAATAATGATTGAAGTAAGTTCTTCAGCCTCTTCCTGCATCAAATCGGCCAGTCGATGAAGTATTGCAGCCCGTGCATGAGAAGGAAGGCGGGCCATCACTGTAGCTCCCTTTTCAGCAATCATGAGCGCTTCAAGAACTTCATCCCTTCCTGCCATCGAGACAATGCCACATACCTGGCCGGTGTAGGGATTATGTACCTCTTTAAGATTGGCTGTTTTTTTACAGTTTCCACCAAGAATCAGGGGATGGGAATCCATATTATACTCTTTCGATCTTCTGGAATAAACACTTCAGTTACATGACCCTGAATACATAATTAATCAGGATTCCCGCAACAAGTCCGAGTAAAACGGTATAAATTGATATCAGGACCGCTGTTTTTAGACCCTGTTCCCGGTATAAAACAGCAATCGTTGAGATACAGGGAACAAAAAGGGTGCTTACCAGGGCAAAGATATAGAGCTGAAGAGTCGTCATGACCTCAGTCAGATTTGCAGTTCCGGCAAGAACAACAAGGGTTTCAAATGCCATCTCTTTTCGAAGGATACCAAAAAGAAGTGACGTCGAGGCAAAGGTCGGAAGACCAAGCAGTCCTTCCATAACCGGTGCAGTATACAGTTCAATGACATCCAGGATTCCATAAAATCCAAGCAATCCAAGGATTACACTGCTGACGATGAGGAGCGGCATTGCAATCACAAGAAATTCACGGATATGAATCCATGCACGGGTAAGAACCATACCAGGTGAGGGAATACGAAGGGGAGGAACTTCCAGGACCATGCCAAGCTGACTGCCGGTAGTCACCCGTGAAAGAAATATTCCGGTAAGAAGGATGAGTACGAATATTATCAGATAAATCGAAAGTGCAGCATAAATCCCGACAAAAACCGCAACAATTCCGGCAATAATTACCGTCCTTGCAGAACACGGAACCATGGTTATCAGAAATGCTGCAATATACCGCTCACGTTTCGTCCCTATCTGGCGTATTGCCATAACCGCCGGAACATTACAACCAAGACCGAGAACCATGGGAATTATCGCCTGCCCGTGAAGACCAAACCGGTGCATAATACGATCGGCAAGGAATGCAATCCGGCTCATGTATCCGGTATCTTCCACTACCGACATGAGAAGGTAGAACGTAAAGACAAAAGGAAATGCAATACCAAGTCCAGCCTGAATGGCAATAAAAAAGGAGAAGAGCAACTCATAGACCAGGGGGTCAAAACCTGCGGCCTTGAGTGGTTCGATGATAAAGAGATCAAATCCTTCCACGATGAGTTCTTCAAAAAAAGAACCTACCATGAAGACACACAAAAGCAATGAGATAAGAACCCCGGCCATTATCAGGACTCCGGGGAATGGACGGAGCAGCCACCGGTCAGGTCCGCGCGATTCTTTTACCGGCGCACGAGTTATGACCTGCTTGCTGAGTTCTGTTGCAGCATGATGCCTGTTTCCTGCAAGAATTCGTGATACCGGCATCTGGTGTTCTTCTTCAATCTCTTTGGCGATGGTTGCCGCCCCTTCCAGCAGTAATACATCAGTTCCAATTCCCTGAAGTGCCAGAAGAACAGATATCCGGTCTGCCCCGGATAATCGCCCCAATGTCCGGATTGCAGCTTCAATGTGCCGGTCATATGAGACCTGAAAATGTCCGATTGCCGCTTTTTCCAGAGCAAGAGGAATTATTTCAGGCAGGTTTTTTCCGATAGTTGCAGCAGTAAGGAGCACGGGAACCCCGCAGATATCAGAAAAAGCCTGAGTATTAATGGAAATTCCCTGCTCTTCTGCCTCATCTGCCATGTTCAGAACTGCAATCATCGGAACCTGATGTTCTAAAACCTGCAGAAAGAGATACAGATTTCGTTCCAGGTGAGCGGCATCAAGAACCATAACCAGGACATCAAATGACCGGGAAGTCACCAGATCTCTTACCAGTCGTTCTTCATCGCTTTCACCGTCAAGAGAATATATACCCGGAAGATCGGTGATCTCCACCGGAAGGCGGTTGATACAGGATACACCGGAGAGGATATCAACCGTAGTTCCCGGATAGTTACTAACCTCAACACCAATTCCGGTAAGATGGGAGAATATCAGGGATTTTCCAACATTCGGATTTCCAATAAGCCCAATCTTCACTGGTCCACCCCGACCAGGACTGTACGGGCAATTTCAGGACTAATGGCAATATCGCAATCTTTCACCCTGATGAGCATCGTATCAGCCATTCGCTCAAGAACTTGAACCTCCTGTCCGGGAATTAGACCTAAGTCAGCCAGTCGTAATGCCCGTCCGCATCCTTTGATGGCTGTAATTGTCACATGTTCGCCCTGTCTGCAATCGGCAAGAGTTGTGCAGGTATGATGACGGTGATGGACCTGGCACGACCCCGGACAATCCCGGCCTTTCCGGAGGAATTGCCTGAGCCGGTTTATCGTATCATCCGATGTATGATGTTCCATGGTGCAGGCCTGTTCATGTGCCTTTTCATGATCCATCCCCAGCATTTCCTGGAGAAATGTTTCAAGGACATGATGCCTGCGCATCACAGTTTTTGCAGCATGAAGGCCTTTATTGGTCAAAAAATACCGGCCATTTTCATCTTTTTCTACATCACCGGATTCAATGAGAAGATACAGAAATTGCTCCATATTCTGAACAGGAATCCCGGCCTGATTAGCCAGATCAGAAGAGCAGGAACTCTCTTTGGTTCGTTCAAAAAGACGCATCAGTGAAAGCAGGGTATCTTCCCGTTCAGCAGTATCCATTCGCGTTAAATAATTATTGATAAACCGGTTTATAGTGCTCGATACTGTACTCATTCAGTTTGCTAAAAAATTGAATGTTTGACTCATCCACATTTTTTTTTCAGAACCTTCAAACGACATGGTAAGCACTATACTTTTTTATTGTCCTCAGGATCATATTTCATCAGAATGAATAGTGATCATTACCCCCCTGATTTTCTTTTTTCATCTATTCTTCGAAGGACAAAGATAATTGCAACCCTTGGTCCTGCTTCAGATAATCCACGAATAATTAAAGAGATGATAGCCTCCGGAATGGACATTGCACGGCTAAATCTCTCTCATGGAGAAGAATCATGGCACAGGGAAACGGTTATGAAAGTCCGGTCTGTTGCTAAAGAAATGAACCGGGAGATTGGCATATTGGTTGACATCCCCGGACCAAAGCTCAGGGTGCTCTATGGGTCACCTCCCCGGGAGGTCAGGACTGGTGACAGTATCCAGATAACAGCGGATACAAAGATGGCCGGGGCAATCCATGTCTACCCGGAAAATTGTATACCCACAATCTGTGCAGGTGACACTATTCTGGTTGGAGATGGTGCGGTCACCCTCCAAGTGATAAAACCAGGCCCTCCGATGCTCACAACCGTAGTTTCCGGAGGCACCATCAGGGAAGGAATGGGAGTTGTTATTCCGGGAAGAAGACCCAGTATTCCCTATGCAAGCCCCATGTTTCAGGAATCACTCAGGCGGGGTATCAGCATGGAGCCAGACTATATCGCTCTTTCTTTTGTTGGTTCAGCTGATGATATCAGGGCTGCCCGCCACCTCCTGAGTTCTGCAGGAATTGATAATATCCCGTTAATTGCAAAAATTGAATGTGTCCGGGCAGTAGAAGGGCTTTCGGAGATCATTGCTGAGGCAGACGGCGTGATGGTTGCCCGGGGGGATCTCGGAGTGGAACTTCCAATAGAGCAGGTTCCGGATATCCAGAAACGAATCATTCGAACATGCAACATTGGAGGGATTCCGGTTATTACCGCGACAGAAATGCTTGAGTCAATGGTCAGCAGGGGTCGGCCTACCCGAGCAGAAGTGACCGATGTAGCCAATGCTATTGTCGATGGAAGTGACGCGACCATGCTCTCTGCAGAGACATCGGTTGGAAAGAATCCCGGTCAGGCGGTCTTCATGATGAGCAGAATCGCAAATGAGACCGAGAAACACCTGCCGTACCTCCGGATGCTCAATGAACGTGAAGGCTGGCACGAAAAAAGTGTGGAAGATATCATCAGTTATCGTGCCTGCTATATCGCTGAAGAACTATGTAGTCCGGCAATTGTTGCATATACCAGGTCCGGACTTACTGCTGAACGGGTATCACGGTGCAGACCAAGAGCACCAATCCTGGCACTAACTCCTGACCCCCTTGTTGCACGACGACTTCTTTTACGATGGGGAGTCCAGCCCGTCGTTTCAAAACCGATAGAATCAGCGGATGAACTCTTCAGTACCTCAATTGCCATTGCCAGACAGACCGGGATTGCTTCATCAAAAGAACAACTGGTAATTATTGCAGGGAACTTTTCCGGAAAAGAAGGAAGAACAAATATGATAAAGGTAGAAGAACTCCCCTGAATCTCCCCCTGTTAATCAAAAAGAAGAGTCCGGTATTTTCCAGAACCTCCATCTGCCTTTTCAGTCACGATAGGTTTCTTTTGAGGAAGAGTGCTTTTCTGCTGGTCCGCAAAGCCGCTTGATGCAAAAGAGCAAACCCCTCTCTCTTCTGACCATACCGCACACATATTCTCAATACATGGTTTCTTATCAAAGGGGCATAGTAGTTTTTTTTCAGATTTCATACATATTCACCAGAATTTTTCTTTTTATCCATGAAAAACCAGGATATCAGGAGCAGGAAGAGACTGATTACAATTACCGAAAGGAAGACCAGGTAATAGGTATCTATTGTAGGAACTGTCCAGGTCTCGCCCAGATGTTCCATCGAAACCTGTGACGTTTCAAGGAGAAGTCCGGTCACAACCGGCCCGGTCATACCTCCAAGGGTCTGCATACTCTGGATTATGCCGGTTGCTTCAGCAGTCCTGTCCTCTCTTATATGATCCATAACCCCGATAAGGGTAGCAGTGGCGATGACTGACATTCCAAATGAAAAAAGCATCCATGCCACTGTCAATCCTTCAACTGACAGGGGAGATACAAAAAGCATTACTCCTGCTCCGGTTAACATCAGGGATCCGATAACACAGGGTATCCTGCATCCGATTCTTGGAATCATCCGACCGGTGAGTGGCCCTGCCATCATATCACACAAGGTTCCGGGAACAATTATCAGACCGACAATTTCTGCAGAGAAGGAAAGGCCGGTAGGGAGCCTGATAACATAGGGCATCATCTGAAGCAGCATCATGAAAGCCAGTATCGTAAGAAATCCCATGATCATGAGGATTGTTACCGGACGCTTTTGAAGAAGACGAAGATCAGCGAGAGGATGAACTGCTGTTTTTTCTGCATAGAGAAATACTGCAAAAGTCAGAATGCATGATAATCCTATCCCTGCAGCAAAAAGAGAAATTTTCTCTTCAGCAGGTAATGAAAAGAGTACCAGTGCAAGGAACAGGAATAGTAAAAACGAGGAAAAACCTGCCCAGTCAAGGCTCCCTCCCCTTTTGTGAGATTCATTCTCCCTGATGAACACCGATACCAGGATTATCAAAAGGATTGCTACCGGAATGAGGACCAGATATGTCATCCGCCATGAAAATGATTCGGTGATAAATGATCCGGTTATCACCCCGATAAATGTCCCTGCACCATACATGGCACTGATGACACCAATGCCAACATCAGCAGCAGGTTCAGGCATCCGGTTCCTGATTATTGCATATGCAAGAGGGAATGCCGCAATTCCCGCACCCTGAAGACCACGACTGATAAGCAGTGTCCAGATGTCCGGCGCCAGGATACCCATTACCAGACCAAGAAGGTAGATGCTGAGACATAACAGAAGGAGTTTTCTATGTCCATACCGGTCCCCTGCAGAGCCTACAAACGGTGCTGCGACTGCTCCCACCAGGAGGACTACCGGCAGCACCCATGACTCATAAATACCAGGTACAGAGAATTCATGCTCTATTTCCACAAGAGCCGCAGTAAGCATTGATTCTCCTGCCATCACCAGCATAACCGTCAGAGATAACAAGAGAAGCAAACCAGAATATCTTTTTATTATCTCTTGCTTCAATCTATTGACCCCTCTTCATTTCGACCCCGGATCAATAAAACTATACCTCGTCTATTCTCATACATGACTGTATTTATTGGAATATTTTTCAGTCAACCAGTAATCGGGGGGATTATGGGAGAACAAGCAAATATTGCAGGAATGTGTTTTAAGTGCAGGGCTGATGCTGCACTGACCATTACCTATGCAGATGAAGGAGCACGCACCGTTTGTGGATATACACCGGCAGAACTGGTAGATACCGGATTTTTATCACTGCCTGATCTTATTCATCCTGATGAGCGGGACAAAGCCAGGAGCACTATCCAGGCAGGACTGACCGGAAAGACAACTTTTCTTCTCTGGACACATCTTCAGGTCAAAGACAGATCTCCTGCAGAGGGAATTATCATCGGAAGCGGATCATTTGCCGGACCATTGTCACTTTCGGGAATTGAAGGGTATATTATCAGGGTGCTTGCTACTCCGGAATATACAAAAACCGGTGAAGCACTATCTCCGGAGATATGTCTTCAGCTGCTTTCGCATACTGAGGAACTCATTGCACTTTTAGATAATGACGGAGTTTTGTCCTATATTACCCCGTCTGTTACAAAAGTGCTTGGCATGAAACAGACCGCGATAACCGGACTTCCCTTTTCTCAGTTACTTCTGCCAACCGAACAAAAAAGATTTGAAGAGTTCCGGTCCCAGATTCTGACCGCAGGAACCAGCAGTGCCAGATTCGGATTTGTCCACCCGGACGGACAAAACAGTTATCTATTAGTCAGAATGTTTAAACCGGGGGGCATTTCCGGATCAATAGTAAGTATTTCACCGGGAGACGATCTGAACGGAGTATCAGAAGGAAAGGATCTCCTGTACCATGACCTGTTTACCCGGATGCCTGTACCTGCAATCATCACAACGGCTGAAGACATGCGTATCCAGGAGATAAATCATGCAGCAAGGGAATATACACAGGATTCTCCGGTTTCACTGACCGGATCTGATCTCCGGGATATTGGTGTAATTAGCACAGCAACCATTGAACAACTACGGGAAAGTCTTGGCATTGCTAACCAGGCGGAAGGGACTGATACCGATTCTGAGGGAAGACACATCCATGTCATGGCCAGGGAGATCCAGAGCGGAGATAAAAATCTTATTATCTGGACGTTTTCTTCCGGACAGGCCCAGGGACTTTCCGGAGAAACCGGAGAGAGAAGCGAACCATCCAGAGAGACCAGGCATTCTTATGTCAGTCATCTTCAGACCGTCCGGAATATTTTTGCCCAGAAACAACTCTCCACATCTGCAGATCCGGAACTTGCCATGCGCTATGGGAAGATATTCCTGGATTCAGTCATCCAGCTCTACGAGACAGGAGGAGGGAAAGGGGGCGGGATCAATATATCCAGGTATATCCGGCGGATAGTTGAACAGATAACCGAAGAATTCACAGAAGAACTCATAGACATTGATCTTACGGTCAGATGTCCGGACGATGAAATTATTTCAGAGAAACATGCATCAGCCCTTGGGATTATCACCGGAGAAGCTGTTTTTAATGCACTTTCCCATGCGTTTGAGCCAGGCCAGGCCGGAAGAATAGAGGTCTCACTGCTTCATGAAGAGGACTGGCACATATTCCAGGTTCAGGATACCGGAAAAGGCCTTCCTGATTCGGTTATCAAGTCAGGAAGTGGAGGCAGCGGTCTTACTATCATAGAAAACCTATCTATCGAACTATCCGGGACGATGACACTTGCAAATGACGGGGGAGCGGTTGTCAGGGTTATCTTCCCTGACTCATTATAGGCCGGGATAAAAAACCTAAACTATTATACGATACCGGATAGATTCAAGTACCATGGTTGCACTAACGCAGGTAATGAAGGAAGCATTTGAGGCTTTGAAGGTATTTCCTCTTGCAACCGCCTCAAAATCGGGGATTCCGAATGTTGCCCCCATGGGATCTGTTTTTCTGATAGACGATGAGACCATCTGGATTGGAGACAATTTCATGCAGAAATCACTCCAGAATGTTCTTGAAAATCCAAAAGCTGCATTATATCTCTATGGTCCGGGTGCAAAAGGCTGTTTCCAGATAAAGGCCGATGTAACGGTTAAAACCAGCGGGGATGAACATGCAAAACTGAAAGCTATGATCCAGGAGAAGAAACCAAACCTCTCGGTAAAGTCACTTCTCATCCTGAAAATAACCGATGTATTCGAATGCATGCCTGGAGCTGAAGCTGGCAAAAAATTACTCTGAAAACCCCTGATTTTTTTAACCCAAAAATAAACAGGTACGTTACCATATGCTGAAAATTGATAATCTGCATGTAGAAGTTGGGGGTAAGGAAATCCTCCATGGCATAACCATGCATATCAAACCCGGGGAAACCCATGTCCTGATGGGGCCGAACGGATCAGGAAAATCCACCCTGCTCATGACCATTATGGGTTTTGATGCATATCATGTTACCAGAGGAAGCATCAGCTTTAACGGATCTGATGTGACACACATGCCGGTCCATGAGCGTGCAAGACTCGGGATGGGTATCATGTTCCAGAGGCCGCCATCTATTCCCGGACTAAAACTTGGGAAGATGCTGGATGTGATAAACCCGGAGAAGAAACCGGAGTTTGTAACAGCTGCAGTAACCCGGATGAACATGGAGGAGTTTGTTGAACGGGATATTAACCTTGGTTTTTCCGGTGGTGAAATCAAGAGAAGTGAGATCCTTCAGATGATGGTGCAGGATCCAAGTTTTATCATGCTTGATGAACCGGAAAGCGGAGTAGACCTTGAGAATATTCATCTTATGGGCGAGTCTATCGCCAGGCTTCTCCAGAAAAACCAGCGGTTTATTGACCGGAAGAACAGCGGTCTGGTGATTACTCATACCGGGTATATTCTTGATTACCTTGATGTTGATAAGGGCCATGTGATGATCAACGGAGAGTTCAAGTGTCATGGGAATCCCCGCGAGATTCTCAAACTAATCAAAGAAAAAGGCTATAAAGAGTGCCTGAGCTGTGCAAAAATTTTATAATCCTTTTTTATGACATCCGGATCGGTTCGTTCTTTTGATTATACCATCGGTGCCCGGATGCTTCTTGGTATTGCAACTGGCGACAGTTATGGAGCACCATTTGAGAACAGGCCATACACTGAGATACAGGAGTTATTGCATACCAGGGGCTTTATCTCCGGGAGGTACACCGATGATACCCAGCAGGCACTGGCCCTTGCAGAACTCATGGCGTCAGGGGAATCATTCACTCGAGAGAGAATAGCACAATCATTTCTGACTGCATATCATCGTGACCCACGGTCAGGGTATTCAAAGGTTACGAAAAAAATGCTCTCTAGCCCGGACCCGGATTCATTTCTCTCAGGGATATCCCAGGAAGATCGTCTGGAGAGAAAGACAGATGGTGCTGCAATGCGGGCACTACCCATTGGTTTTTTTCCGGACAGAAACGAAGTCATCCGAAACTCAATACTGAGTGCAGCAGTAACTCATGGTCATCCGGATGCAATCGCCGCAACTGTCGCGGTTGCACTCATCGCTCATGAAAAAATTTACCACAATACCTCATGGGATATCGTATGGAACCGGATACGGGATGCGGTAGGTGAGATAAACCCGGAGATTATTTCATACTGTGACAGATGTGCCCGGCTCACGGTGCCTGACCGGACAATAATCCTTGAAGAACATGCCGGGTATGGAGTTCCTTTTACTGAATCACGAATCTTTCTTGGATCAATACTTGCACTCCTTCTCTGTTTCGGAGATGAGCCTTACAGGCTTCTTACCGAATCAGTTCTCCTTGGAGGAGATACTGATACCGTGGCAGCCGTGGCTCTTGGTGCATCACTAATTATTGGGGAAGATAACAGGGTATGGAACCTGATATCCGGACTTGAAGAGGGCCCATATGGAAAAGAATTTCTGATAAAGACAGGAGATAGGTTATCTGCCCATTTTCCGGCCAGGGGTGGATTAAAATAAGTATATCCCTATAAGCACCAACAGACAGATGACGATGGCTCCCCCGATGATAAGTTCCTTCTTTCTCCGGACAGTGATTCCGGGGACAGCAGCCTTTTTCTGATATCGGGTAGTTTTCTTCCCCGGAGCACCTGCTTTTTTCCATTCGGCGATATTTTTACAGTTATGATTGAACGGTAGACGATGCTTCGGGCAAAACACTCCCCCGCAGTAATTACAGGTAAAAGCAGATCCTCCGGATATCTCCTCGCCGCAAATTTCACAGTTCATATGTTATTACTATCTGAGGGTTTTTATCTCATCATATTATATTTTACTCATGAATGGGGATCGGTTCATTCGTTTCATGGTGGATAGATGTAGAATAATTAAAAACTGCCATAGAAAGTCCAGGCATTCTACTTTTTTTCCGGATAATTTCTAATTTTTTAACGGTTTCATGATCTAGGTATTCATGACCACAGATTTCACAAATCTTTACAGGAACACCAGTAATTACCGTTACTACCCCATCTTTTTCGTACGATCTTGTGATATAATCATCTTTGAGGTCACCATTTTTACAATACATGCAATTCACAATTATCTCTTCTCCCTCTAACAAAACCATTTCTACTTCAGATGCGGTGATATCCAGCAAATCCATCTTTTCATCTGCATGAATTGAATAATTTATCATGAATCTATGTACTTTGTGATGTCATTATTCACCGGTCGCATACATACCGGTTTCTCACCGGTAATGGTGTCTGATTCCGGCATCTGTTTGTGCTTTGAAAAATTCAATACTGCCTTCTCATGGTCTGTCGCATAACAATATACACACCCATGCAGACAGGTGTCATACTGTCCGACATCCTTACTCCGGATACAATGACAGGCAGAACGCTGCCCATGATCCTTTTTTGTTTCCCGAAGATATTTCATAAGTTCCGAATCATCCTTTCCAATCCGGAAGAGCAGTTCATCATCAATGCATTTGTTATGAATTATAAGAGGAGAATAATCTGTTTCATCTGCACAGGATGCAAGGGTGAGATGCCATTCCCTGTTTAAGCGGATAATTCCGGAGATGAACTCCTCTTTTTCTTCAGGTGATAGTGCCCTGAAATGAAAGACTGATGCTGCTTTTTTCACCTTCGCGTATCTCATCTCAACAAAGCTGAACACCATCTTTTCAGTATAGGGAGAGATCCGGGAACCGATATATTCAATTCTGCTTAATAGTTCAGGTATAGCAAGATTTGGTGTAACCAGAACCGGATCAAACCGCCAGATAACCCGTTCTTTTCCGATACGATCTGATAAATTTTTAAATGAAGTTATTCTATCCTCTAATGAAGGAACCCCTGGTTCAAATCCTTCTTTCTCATAATCATTCAGAGTATATTGAAAATAATATGATAATCCCAGTTCATCCAGGTAATCCAGAGAAGGAAAAATAGGAGCAGGGTTCTTAGTCCAGAAAACAATTGCACGGGTATTTTGCAATGAAACATAATATGGCAGGTTTGGATTAAAGCTGTTTATCCATCTGATATATCCGGTTTTAAGCCGAGATGTAAACCAGTCTGCATAGTACGCCGGAATATCTGTGGACCTGCTTGCAGAGATGATCACCGGACATACAGCCTGAACCAGAGTTCCTTCATCAGTAAACAGCGGATATTTTCGTTCAGGCATAAAGAAATGAAGTTATAAGAAGAAACAAGTCATCAGTTCTCTCATGCTCCCTCATATCGCATAGGGGTATATCCGCCCATCCGGGAAAACCCGAACCGGCGGTAAAAGTACTCGGTATTTGGATTTGCGATGATGCCAATCCACCCAATCCCTGCATCATGACAGAGGGCCATTAGTTTTTTCACCATGGCAGTGCCAATGCCTTTTTCCCGCCATTCAGGAAGGACCACGATATCCTGCAGATATGCATCTGAAACCCCGTCTGAGATGACCCTTCCCATTCCAATCCACCGGTTGTCGCTGTCTGTTGCCACAACAAATGCAAAACTTTTCTCCACAATTACAGAGAGAACAGAATCATCCCAGTAATCCTCCCACCACTCACCACAGCGAAGAAGAAGACGCATTTCCTCATGATGGCACTCGTGTACCTGCATAATCGAACATGACTCAGGCAGGCTCATCCCTCCGGGAAAAAAAGAGTAGAAATCCATTTGTCCGGGTTTTCTGATCTTGTAAGAACCCAAGGTTGATAGTGACCGGAACACGGTGATTATCTTTTGTTTTTACCTGCACTGTCTCTGGAGATGTAATTGCTTTACCGGAAGAGAGACATATCCACGAATCAAGTTTTGTCGCAATCATTGAACTGACCGGAGCAGAAAAGAGTATTCCTGCAGCCTTTGTTGCAGCGAGAATCATAAAATCACGGGAGACAAAAAGACAGGGAACATCATCAGGAATTTCTGAAAATCCGGTCTCGATGATTCCGGATGGACGAAGACGAAGCCGGAGGTCGTGCTTATACAGAGACAGTTCAATGGTTGAATATAATTCCCGGTCGTTGAATGGTTTAATAAGGTATCCGGAAGGTTGTATGGCAATTGCACGGTGAAGGGTTGTATCATCCGAATGAGCGGTCAGGAACACAACCGGAATATCATATAACTCACCGATTTGCTTTGCTGCTTCAATACCATCAATCTCTCCTTTCAGTCTGATATCCATCAGGATGAGGTCAGGAGAGAGTTCTCCGGCCCTGGCTATTGCCTCTTCTCCGCTGATCAGTTGTCCTGCAATCTGGTACCCTAATCGTTTCAGAGTCCCTGCAAGTTCCATTGAGATGACCATTTCATCTTCTACAACCAATATGCTACGTGCCTTCGTCATATTCCTCCGGATTCTTTTGTTAAGGGGTAAGCGGAAAGATTAGATTACATATCATGCCATTTTCTGATTCAAACGAAACAGTCCCCTGAATCTGATGAGTCAGATTTCTAATGAGTTCAATACCTAATGAATCCTGCAGATTTGGGGAGAAATCTACCGGCAGACCTATTCCATTGTCACGATACCGGAGGTGACAGGATGCGTTTGCCAGGCTTATCTCAATCTCTATCGTCCCTGAATGATTTTGTGGAAATGCATGCTTGATACTGTTTGTTATTAATTCATTAATCATGAGACCGACAGGAATGCCAATGCTGATATCCACCAGGACCGGTTCACCCTCAATAACATCATAGGTTATCTGTCCGGTATCCATTTCAAACTCATGAATTATCCTGCTGCCAATATCCCGGATATAACTCCCGAGAGGAACAGCGGTTAATTTATCTGTCTGGTAGAGTTTCTCATGGATAGCTGCCATTGAAAAGATTCGGTTCCTGCAGTCACGAATGATATCGTGAACCTCCGGGTTTTTACTCTCAAAACTGGACAGGCGAAGAAGACTTGCAATAATCTGCATATTATTCTTTACCCGGTGATGAATCTCCCGAAGAAGAGTCTCTTTTTCCTCAAGAGAACTCATCATATTCTGTTTCAGGAGTTCTTCACTTACCCGGACCTGTTCTTCAGCCTCTTTTCGCTGGGTAATATCCAGACAGTTCCCTATAATAAATGATGAACTGTTGTGCCTGAATACGGTGAGATAGAGTTCAAGAAAAATGCGGGAACCATCCCTGCTTTTGGCAGTAACTTCCAGATGTCCGGATTCTATACTCCCCGCACAGATCTCCTGCATTACTTTTAGAACCCTGGAACTGTCGTTCTCATCTAAAAGACCAGGAAGGCTTTTTGTCCGGATTATCTCTTCCCGAGGTATTCCAAATATCATCGAAAAACGAGGATTGATGTAGATGAACCGCTTACTTCGGATGAGAAATACTCCGACAAGAGATTTTTCCACCGGATTCTTAAAGTATTCCTCCATGTATGCCCGGTATCGTGCAGCCCCTGCCAGTTCAGCCATCATGGTCAGGGCATATCGTTCCGGTTCTGCCGGAATCTGTTTTATTCCTTCAAAAAGGAATGAAAGATATCCCCATCGTTCTGTTCCGACAAATACCGGAAAGAAAATTGCCGAGGTAACGGAAAGATACTCCATTGATCTTCTGACCGCCGGATCAGCATCATCAGACCGGCAATGCATCAACTGACCGGATTTCTCCTTTCCGGAAGAGAATGCTCTTACAAGTTCAGATAAAAGGGTGAGTAAAGGTTTTCCGGATAAGCCGTTTTCCTTCTCCTTTTCATCATCCCACCAGACAATAACTTCAGGAGGAACTCCTTGGAGTTCATTTTCCTGTAAAACGGGATTGCCGATGAAAGCTCCTTTGGCACCCGTAAGCGGACCGACTTCACGAAGTGTTTTTTCCATTTCAGAATAAAAATCACACCCCTTAAGAAGTTGGCCGGCAGTTTTGCTGATGACCTCGAGAATTTTATCTTTTTTTTGTATGGCCAGTTCTGCCTGTGCCTTTTCAACAAGGATTTTCAATTTGTGGGAGAGATCAAGGACCTGTATCTCGAGATCTTCTGCCTTATTCTGGTAAAAATCAGCACCAGCATTTAGTGCCTCTATTGCAGTCTCCTTGCTGTCATTACCTGTAAGCATGATAAAGGGCAGACGAGGATGAGTTGAACGAATATGCCGAAGAAGGGTAATTCCATCCATATCAGGCATATCAAAATCAGAAATGACGGCCTCAACAGGATTTTCTGCAATATACCGGAGGGCATCTTCTCCGTCCAGACATACATGTACGGTGAAAAGACCTGTCTCTTCCAGGTAAAATTGGAAAATATTACTGAGTTCCCTGTTGTCATCGACAAAGAGGACAGGTATTATTGTGACCACCCGAATAGAATGCTATGATTATTCCTGTTCGCTATAAATACCTAACCTTTTATCGTGACATCCGGTCAGAAACATTTTCAGGAATTATCAGCCCCTTTCCATCAGGTCATGGCTAATACTAAAACCTTAAAAAAGAGATTAAATCTTCAGATCAATGCCGTATTTTTCTGCATTTGCATCGGCAATCGCCTGGATCTTAGCAATCTCTGTAGTATTGAGAGACGGTTTAAAGAGATGGGCAAACCGTTTCTGGACCTTTAGATAATCTTCGACCGGTTTTCGTTTCACTTTTTTCACTTTCTCAAGTTTGCCATTGACAATCTCAAAGTTTACCCAGAGTCCGGTTTCAATGGCAAGTTTTCCAAGTTCAATGGTCTTTGATCCGTCAAAACCCCATCCGGTACAACACGGAGTATGGATCTGAATATAACATGGACCATCAATATTTACCGCACGCTCAACCTTTTTGATGATATCATTGGGGTAGGCAATCGAACAGGTTGCAACATAGGGTGCACCATGAGCTGCAAGGATCTGAGGCATGTCCTTTTTTGGCCGGCTGTTTCCAAGGCTATTCTTTCCGGCAGGTGAGGTGGTGGTGCTTGCATCAAACGGCGTTGCACCGGAACGCTGGATACCAGTGTTCATGTACGCCTCATTATCATAACAGATGTACGTGATATTGTGTCCACGTTCAAATGCTCCACTGATGCAAAGCACACCGATATCAAAGGTTGCTCCATCACCACAGATACAGATAACATGTTCATCCCGTCCCTGTCTTTTCAGGGATGCTTCAATACCAGAAGCGACTGCTGCACTGTTCTGGAAGAGTGAATGGACCCAGGGAACTTTCCAGGCAGTCTGGGGATAGGGAGTTGAGAATACCTCCATGCATCCGGTTGCGGCACAGATAATAGTCCGCTCGCCGGCCCCTTTAAGGATAAGGCGAGCTGCCAATGCAGGACCACACCCGCCACAGGCACGGTGACCACACTCTACCATTTCAAGGCTTTTGTCTGCCATTTCAGATCAACTCCTCCCGGATACCATAGAAGCAATCGCCTTTACCTTTTTCAATTTCCTCAGTTATTTTCTTGATATCACGGATGCGGATATCACGACCGCCAAGTCCGGCAACATAACTCAGGACCTGAACGGATGAATCATTAATTGCATCCTTGACTTCATATCCGACAGCACCTTTCATCCGGGAACCGATTGAGATATTCTTTTCAAATATTCCTACCTTCTTAATTCCGGAGAGGGCTTTTTTAATGTCTTCTGCAGGGAAAGGACGAAGGGCACGGATCTTTAATAGTCCGACTTTTTTACCTTCTGCCCGCATCTCGTCCACGGCATCCTTGATGGTACCACAAATAGAGCCAAGAGCCACTATGGCAACTTCTGCATCCTCAAGTTTGTAAGATTCGATAAGTTCGCTGTAGTCACGACCAAATATTTTTTTGAACTCTTTTCCGGCCTCTTTCAGAACTGCAAGAGAACGGTCCATTGCCCGGTCCATCTCATATCTGAACTCCATGTAATAATCCGGTGTGGCATACATGCCCATGCTCAGGGGATCGTCTGCATCCAGTTTGTTTAGCGGATTATAGGGTGGGAGATATGCCTGCACCTCCTTTTCTTCCGGAATATCCACCGGTTCATAGGTATGAGAGATGATAAATCCGTCAAAACAGACAAAGGCCGGAAGCAGAACCCGGTGATCCTCACAGGCACGGTACGCAAGGAGATGCAGATCAAAACTCTCCTGTACATCCTCGGCATAGAGTTGAATCCATCCTGCATCCCGAAGCGCAATGGAATCCTGCTGGTCATTCCAGATAGAAAGCGGAGCACTCACTGCCCGGTTTGCAATGGACATAACAATCGGCTGCCTCATTCCGGCTACATTAAAACAGACTTCAGCCATGAACAATAGTCCCTGGGAAGATGTTGCAGAATAGACACGGGAACCGGCACAGGATGCACCAAGAGCTGCAGAAAGTGCTGAAAATTCACTTTCCACGCAGATATATTCACTCTCGAGTTCACCATTTGCCACCATTTCAGCAAGGCGCTCTACAATATGTGTCTGTGGAGTAATAGGGTAAGCAGATATAACTTCCGGCTTTGCCAGTCGAACTGCCTCAGCGATTGCATGAGAGCCTTCAAGGATA
The DNA here is from genome assembly GCF_003173335.1 of Methanospirillum stamsii. GTDB lineage: Archaea > Halobacteriota > Methanomicrobia > Methanomicrobiales > Methanospirillaceae > Methanospirillum > Methanospirillum stamsii. The sequence continues at coordinate 16,624 of NZ_QGMZ01000049.1, read as the reverse complement.
GCTTTCATTATTTCTCCTCCGTTTCCATGGTGATGGCTTTTGCCGGGCATTCATAGGCACAGAGCCCGCATCCTTTACAAAAATCATAGTCAGGAATAAACTTCCCATCATCCGTCAGGACACATCCTTCAGGACAGATAAGCTGACACATCCCACAGGATGTACATTTTTCATGGTCAAAGATCGGTTTGAAAACCCGCCATGACCCGGTCTTATTATCCCTGGCCTGGCCGGGGGCAGATGCGCACCCGATTCGAAGTGCCATATTCAGACACCCCCTTTAACCATTTCATACGCGGCCCTTGATGCTGCGACATTTTTATCGGCAAGTGAACCGGAGAAACGCTCCCGGACGGCTTCTTCCAGTGCATCAAGACTGATTTCACCTGATGCTGCCGCAAATGCTCCCATCAGCGTTGTGTTTGTAATCGGAACACCCAATATCTCAAGCGCAAGCCTGGTTGCATCAATCGGTATGTATCTGACACCGTCCGGAATGTTGCCGCTTATTTCTCCACTGGTATTGATGATGATGATTCCACCCTTTTTCAGGCCGGAAAAAACATCAACATCTTTAATCAGGGAGCTGTCCTGCACAATCACATAATCCGGCTCATAGACCTGACTTCGAAGCCGTACTTTTTCATCTGAAAATCTGACAAATGCCTGAACCGGTGCACCCCTTCTTTCGACACCAAATGCCGGAAAAGCCTGCGAGAATACTCCGCTTTTAAAGGCAGCAACGGCAATCAGCTCAGCTGCAGTCACTGAGCCCTGACCACCTCTCCCATGGATCCGTAACTCTCTCAAGAAAATTCCCAGAATATTTTACACGATTAATCATATAAAATTACAGTCTGACAGGAATGCCGAGTATATTGTTAATATTTTTGGAAAATACATCCGTTGCAATCCTGGATAGGCCATTTGCAGCGGTCCATTCATCAAGGATCAGGACATCACACCCAAGAAGAGAGGATATTTCACCAGAAACCAGAGCTGCCCGGCTTCCGCACAATGCGATCGGAACATCTGGCGCTAAAATCCGAAGAGAGGCACATTCCATCGCTGCAAACATCGCCAGTGTAGACATTTGAATGGGTTCATCAAGATTGTCCCGCACTCCAGCCCTGAGAAACGCATCATTTGCAGTTATCACTCCTGCATCAATGGCACGGATGGCGTCAAGGTCAAGGGCACCATGCACCCAGCCAGGAGCAAAAACACAGGCGTCAAACCCGCCGATGATTACTCCATCACGAATAAGCAGAGATACGGTATTGGAACTGATATCTGAAACGATAAAGTCCGGACCAAGGCGTGCAGCGACTTCATAGGCAAGACCGATCTTTTCCGGGCTCGCCTGGTGTGAATATACCTTGAATCGTGGGTCGGTGGGTGAACCACGGTGCAGTCCGGGGATTGCAATTGCCGGAATGCGACTCTCCTTCACCACATCAAAAACCCGGGTGCCCCCTCCGGTATGTTCACCTGCACCCTCCTGGCTGATAAGACCACGGTTTTTCAGATTATGAATAGAAGTAATGTCTGAAAAATTGTCACCCATTGAATACGTAATGGCAAAACCCTCGATTTTTTCTCCCTGAGTCAATGAATCAAGGTCAGAGAGAGAGAACGAAACCGCTTCAGCCCGGGGGATTTTAAAAAGTCGTCCTCCTCCGGCAAAACGCATGGCAGTGGTTCCGTGATCTATACCAACAAACATTGCTATTATACATTTAGGTAGATGGAGAGGGATATGAATATGGATGCGCAGTATAGTGACCGGCGGGGCCGGGTTTATCGGGTCGCACCTGGTGGACCATCTGGTCAGTGCCGGTGACGACGTAATTGTCATTGACTCCCTTGTTTCTGGCGATATTAATTCTATCAGGGATCACCTTGATTCTAAAAAAGTGACCCTTGTAAGCGCAGATCTCCTGTCAGATAGCTGGCAGCACCACCTTGCCGGAGCAGGACGGGTCTACCATCTTGCAGCAGATCCGGATGTCAGGGAAAGTGCGGTATCGCCAGATAAACAACTGAATAATACCATCATTGCAACACACCGGGTTCTTGAAGCGATGCGAAAATATGGTGTGCCAGAGATCGTCTTCACCTCAACATCAACGGTATACGGGGAAGCAACGGCAATTCCCACCCCGGAATCCTACACCCCGATGGAACCGGTTTCGGTCTATGGTGCAGCAAAGCTTGCCTGTGAAGCGCTCATTTCTGCATATGCTCACAGTTTTTCTATGAAGGCCTGGATATTCCGGTTTGCAAATATCATCGGTGCCAGATCAGGTCATGGAGTAATTACCGATTTCATCAGAAAACTCCGTGAAAATCCAAATGAACTGGAGATACTCGGTGATGGGAAACAGACTAAGTCGTACCTTGAGATTACCGAATGTATCCGGGCAATATTGTATGCCGCCTCTCATTCAACAAATACCGTAAATACCTTTAATGTCGGTTCTGAAGACTGGATATCAGTCACCGAGATAGCAGACATTCTCACCAGCGAGATGGGACTAAACCCAAAGTACAGATATACCGGGGGAAGCAGGGGCTGGGTCGGCGATGTTCCAAAGATGCAGCTTGATGTTACCAAACTAAAAGAATCGGGATATATCCCACAGATCTCAAGCCGCGAGAGTGTCAGGGTTGCAGTACGGGCTGCCCTGGAGTCGTCATGAGACAGAAATATTGCATTATCCTCGGGGATGGAATGGCAGATGAACCAATCGCAGAACTCTCCGGAAAAACACCCCTGGAAGCTGCTCATACTCCGAATATGGATTATATCGCCAGGGAAGGTGCGATGGGGCTGTTAAAAACGGTTCCTGATGGCTTTACCCCAGGTAGTGACGTTGCAAATCTTTCTGTTCTCGGGTATGACCCGACTACCTGCTACACCGGGAGAGGAGCTCTTGAAGCTGCCAGCATGGGTATTTCACTTGGTCCGGAAGAGATTGCCTATCGGTGTAACCTTGTCACCGTCAGGAATGAAATACTGGAGGACTTTAATGCCGGGCATATCACCAGCGAAGAAGGAGCGGCATTACTCAAAAGCCTGAATGAAAAACTCTCCGGCATGGTCTTTCACCCCGGAATCAGTTACCGGAATCTTCTCACCATTGACGGGGGTAAAGGATGCACCTCCACACCCCCACACGATATTACCGGGGAACCTGTCGCATCATACCTGCCTGACGGCCCTGATGCCGGAATACTCCTTAAGGCCATGAAGATAAGTGAGGAGGTTTTTGCTCACCATCCGGTCAACCTTGCAAGGCTCGACCAGGGAAAAAATCCGGCTACAACCATCTGGCCCTGGTCCGGAGGAATGCGTCCTGCAATAAAGCCATTTATAGAATTAACCGGGCTCTCCGGAGGGATTATATCAGCGGTAGATCTCCTGAACGGTATCGGAATCTATGCAGGAATGGAGATTGTCAGGGTTCCGGGTGCTACCGGATTTATCGACACCGACTACCAGGCAAAGGCCAGATATGCCATTGAAGCATTGAAACACCTGGACTTTTTATTTGTTCATGTGGAAGCACCGGATGAGGCAGGTCACATGGGAGACCTGAAAGAGAAGATTCTTGCAATAGAGCGGGTGGACGAGATGATTGGCACCATCATAAAAGGGTTTTCCGGACGAATAACCGTGCTCCCGGACCATCCAACCCCAATCAGACTAAAGACCCATACGGCAGAACCGGTTCCCTTTGCGATTCTGGGAAAGGATAAGGATACCACATCCAGATTCTCAGAGCAGGAAGGAAAAACAGGAATGTATGGACTACTGCAGGGCCCGTCTCTTATTCCCCTCCTTATCTCATAGTCTTTTTTCGTAAATAGCGAAATGTTTTTGAGTTTTCACCTGAACTTATGAACTGAAAGCTGTGACCATTGCAATTTATCATAATATAAAAAAAGGATAACCGGATGACCCTGAAAAACATGTTGATGTGGGATGAGACGCTGTTTCGGGACCCGGATATTTTTGAGATAGATTATATCCCGGACCAGTTCAATTACCGCGAGGGCCAGATGCGGGAACTCGCCTTTCTCCTTCGTCCGGGAATAAAAGGATCCCGGCCTCTCAACGCTCTCCTTAAGGGAACACCCGGAACAGGGAAGACAACCTCGGTCAGGAAGATCTTCTCTGACATCAGGGACATCCCATCAAAAATGATTCCCATTCACATCAACTGTCAGGTGGAAAATTCCCGTTTCATGATCCTTTCCCAGATATACAGACAGATAAAAGGACACAATCCATCAGCTGCAGGAAATTCATATAAACGGGTTCTGGATTCCATTGCTGAAATACTGCTTGCTGAGGACCGTGTTCTTCTTGTTGCTCTTGACGATGCAAACTATCTCCTCTTTGAGAATGAACTGAATAAAGTTCTCTATCTGCTTCTTAGATCCCATGAAACATATCCGGGCACCAGGATAGGGGTCATGGTCATCATCTCTGACATGGATGTCGACCTGTCACGGGAACTTGATGTCAGGGTTACTTCTGTGTTTTCCCCAACAGAGGTCTATTTCCCCCCTTATTCTCATGATGAAACATTCCAGATCCTAAAAGAGCGGGTCATGCAGGGGCTTTATCCGGGAGTCCTCTCAGAGGCACTTCTGGAAGTGGTCGTTGATCATACCCTCCGCACCGGAGATATGCGGGTGGGCATTGATATGATAAAACGGGCGACGATGAATGCTGAGAAAGACGCCATGCGTGAGATAAGTCAGGAACATATCCATGAAGCATATAAGATCTCACGGTTTTTGCATCTGAAATATTCCGTACTATCCCTGCGCCGCGAGGAGAAAGAGCTCCTGAAGATATTGATAGAATTATCCCAAAGTGATGAACAGCTCACTTCGGGTGAAGTATACCTCATTGTAAAAAAGAAACTCAAACTCGGCTATACGGTATATTATGAAGCGCTCAGAAAACTGGACAATCTACGACTCATAAACCTTCAATTCAGGGATGGAAGGGGAAGGACACGTCTTATTAACCTTCGCTACGATCCTGATAAAATCAAATTATATCTATAAAAATCAGTTTGTAAAGCAAAACGAAGAATTCAATACCCGTGCATCAGAGATGATAAGGTACTCTACGGGGGTTCGAACATGATTAGCGTAAATGAATTAGCTCTTGAGATATTCGATAATTTAGCAAACTATTCTGAAGATTTCAATGTCGCCTACCATGAACTTGATAATGGCGCGAAAATCGTTGATTGTGGAGTTTCAGTTCCGGGCGGATACGCAGCAGGACGGGCATTCACAGAAATTTGTATGGGCGGCCTTGGTGAAGTAAACTTCCGTATGGGTCAGATAAAGCACGTCCCCTTGCCGTTCATTGAGGTATGCACCGATTATCCGGCCATCTCCTGTCTTGGAGCACAAAAGGCAGGGTGGACCGTCAAGGTAGGGAATTATTTTGCGATGGGATCCGGTCCGGCACGTGCCCTTGCCTTAAAACCCAAGCACACCTTCGAAGTTATCGGATACGAAGATGAAAGCGATGATGCAGTCATTGCCCTTGAATCAGACCACCTTCCAAATGGTGAGGTCATGGATAAGATTGCAAAAGACTGTGGCATAGATGTTGAGAACCTCTGTGCAGTTGTTGCACCCACAGCATCCCTTGTAGGCTCCATTCAGGTTTGTGGCCGGTGTGTTGAGACCGCCATCTACAAACTCAATGAACTTGGATTTGACACCACCAAGATCTCTGCAGCAATTGGATCAGCTCCAATTCCACCGGTAAAGGCTGATGCCACCAAGGCAATGGGAACTACCAATGATGCAACCATTTATCACGGCCAGATAAACCTGACTATGAAAGCCCCCGAGATCAAGGACTACCTTGAAAAGATCCCGAGTAACAAGTCAAAAGGATATGGAAAGCCATTCTATGAAATTTTCAAAGAGGCAAACTTTGACTTTTACCAGATTGACACATCACTTTTCTCCCCTGCAGAAGTTACCATTAATGAATTAGCCGAGGGTAAAGTGTACCACGTCGGTGAAGTAAACCCGGATGTTACCTTAAAATCATTCGGATATATCTAACTTTTTTTCGCGATAAAAAAAGATCGAAAAGATCAAAAAGAGTTTATGCAGGAATTCCAAGAGCGGAAATCAGGTCTTCCAGAGGGATTCCATGAGCTGCTGCTGCTTCTGCAACGGTTTCTCCTCTGCTAATTGCACAACCTACACACCCCATTCCAAACCGGGCAAATATTGCTGCTGCATCAGGGTTTTCCTGCAGTACTTCAAGAATTGTAGAATCTTTGGACAATGCCATATCACATATGTTACAGAGGGGGACGTATAAAGGATATGGATTTTCTCCATAGACATTCCGGAACACATTATAACCGATAAAGCCTTCCTTATATGTATACCAGAAAAGAACCTCAATAATTCAGTTTGATGATACTATGCTCTGGATTTCCACAACCTGTATGCGGGATACACCGCTAGAAATTGCTCTTGAAAGCCTTGGTTCACTAACCAGGGGGGTAGAGATAGTTGACATGGGTGCTCACCGGATTCCAGCGGTTAGCCTCCTTGAATCATTCCCATATCAGTACATGATAAGGCTGCCACACCGGGATATTAACCTGGCCAGCATTCTGGAACCAGTACGGCAGGCTGCTGTTTCCGTTATCAATGAACGGTTTCAACTGGCATCAGAGATAAATGCTGAAGTTGTCGTGGATCCGGGATTTGTGTCAGCAGGATCTGATCTCTTACATGCAAAACGGCAACTTGCACGGTCATGTACTGACCTCCTTCGATCGGCGGATGAATACGGGATACGATTCCTGTTCAGGAATATGGGACGTTATTCAGGAAACATGGTCCGACATCCAGAAGATCTGAATCGTATGTCCCAGATCCCGCTTGCTCTTGATATCGGTCATGCCCATGTAAACGGATGTCTTCCGAAATTTTTGCATGAGGCGGCCAGCAGGGCTTTTTACCTGTATGACTGCAGGGAGTTTTCAGAGGAACACTTGGAAATCGGACGGGGGTCCATACATTTTGACCAGGTTGCTACAGGGATGTTTGCTAACGGAGCACGGGGTATCATTGATGTTCCTTCATTCAGGTCAGCTCATAACACCCTGATTGCTCTCAGGAGATTTGGAATCGGATAATCGGATAACATGAAAGAGCTTCATCTTTTCTCGTGGAATGTCAATGGCATCCGGGCAGTCAGTGGAAAAGAAGTCCTTCCCGGTGTCCCGTTTCATGAATTTTTATCAAAAGAAAATCCGGATATCCTCTGTCTGCAGGAGACAAAAGCGGATGTCAAAACCCTGACACCTGCAGTATCGCGAATCCCCGGTTACTTTTTTTACATCAACCCAGCTGAACGGAAAGGATACAGCGGGGTTGCCATCTATACAAAAACTGAACCGGATTCATTGGAGTTTGGTGGCCTTGAACCTGAGTTTGACAGGGAAGGCAGAATAATTACTGCACGATACCCTGAATTCACCCTTCTGAACGTCTATTTTCCAAATGGCGGTGCATCAGAAGAGAGACTATCATTTAAACTAAAATTTTATGATGCATTCCTGAAGAAAATTCTCGAGATAGAAGATAAAGGTGAAAAGGTTATTTTCTGTGGGGATGTCAATACCGCTCACATGCCCTTAGACCTTGCACGACCAAAAGAGAATGAACAGGTATCCGGATTTTTGCAGATTGAACGGGACTGGATTGATAAGGTTATCGCGGCCGGATTTATTGACAGTTTCAGACTTTTTTCAAAGGAAGGAAACCAGTACAGCTGGTGGGATTATAAAACCAGGGCGAGAATGAGAAATGTCGGATGGAGAATCGACTACTTCTTTGTCAGTTCAAAATTGCGAGACAATATTTCAATGGCAGGAATTCGCAGTGATATAGGAGGTTCTGATCACTGTCCGGTAACCCTGACGTTAAAATTTCCATAGATATCAGAACACCTTAGAATTTTTCGTTTTCTGAAATACCATAATGCCTGCGAAGAAAATCCCTGATACTTTCTGATTCAATCCATCCCCTGTCAAGCTGATCAACAATCCGGTTCACATGGGATATCTGGAGTGCTATTTTTTCCTTGTATTCTCCACTCTGAAGATCATTATACCCGGCAATCACCTGCAGAGGATTTCGGATATGATCACCAAGGATTGCAAACTGCTCGATATATTTTTCTATGGCAACAAGAGCTTTCTTTTTTGCCTCCTCATTTGCCCGCATCTCACTGATGTCTGATACAACTCCAATCGTTTTTATCTGCTGGAACTGGGCATTATAGAGTGCAACTGCTTTTATCACCCAGGTCTGGTACTGACCATTCCGGTGTTTTATCCGAAGTTCTTCACTGATTGGATCTCCGGAGAGAACATGCTGGATAAATGAATTCCTGATACGGTCGACATCATCCTGATGGATAAGCGTGACCCAGCCGGTAAGAGTACTAACCCTTCCGGGTGATTCAAGGCCAAGCCATTTGTCGATATCTCCAAACCAGGAAATCCTGTCAGTGACCTGTTCATATTCAAATATGAGATCTGTTGCGATATGAGATGCAATCTTAAACCGTTCCTCGCTTATCCGGATTATTTCTTCTGCCTGTTTCTGGGTTGAAAAATCTTCAAATGTCTCAATTGCACCAATAGTCACCCCGTTTTCATCAACCAGCCGGGCTGCAGTGCTCCGGATCCATTTACCCTCATCACCGATGTGAGGATAAAAATCAATGACTTCGTATGCTCCGGGCACGGTTGGAGAAGATGAAAAAAGACCCCCATAATTTTCTTCAAGCAAAATGTCCACATCCTCATTCACCAGAAGGTCTGCAAGCATGGGACGTTCTTTTGCCGGATAAAGAAGATTGCCATGATCAGATGTTCCAATGAGGTTCAGAACATCCTGTTCAAAAAGCATGGAAAGTGCCTGGTTTACAGACATGACCTTGTGTGAAGGATCGATTACAATCGTTGCAAGTGGAAGGCCGTCCAGAACCAGGCGAAGATACTCCTCTCGTTCCTTTATCTTGTTCAGGTAATTTTCCTGATCAGTGATATCATGGATGACTCCGGCAACCCGGGTTGTTGCACCCCCATCATCAGGAACCGGAGTCAGGATTAATTCATAGTAACGATTAGATGGACTGGTATCAGAATCCAGATAGAGAGTCAGGGGAATTTTTTCAAGAACACACCGGGAAACAGCCTTTTTTAGTTCCTCATAGACACGGTCTTCGAAAAATCCGGTCTTCTGACTGATATCCATGCCCTCTTCCCATCCGGCAATTTCCCGACATGATTTATTAATACTGATAATTTTTCCAAAGGTATCAGACAGGAATACTCCTTCAGAAATGGCATCAAGAAGTGTTTTTAGGACCACCTTTCCGGTAGCCAGTTCATGGGCCATCCATTTCTCTTCAGAAAGATCAGTGATGGTGAGAATGACGTCCTCCTGCTTTTCACAATACCCAACAATCATAACCGGAACAAAAAAACCGTCTTTTCTTTTCAGGTTTAATTCTGTGACAGATGCACGGGTATCAGATGAGAGGCATGACAAGAGATAATCGGCCAGCTCTTTTTTATCCTGTGCAAAATTTTCAAGTGACATCCCGACAACACTACTGTCTCTGCGGTCCAGTACACCATGAGCATAGGGATTTGCGTACAGGATGATGCCATCCTTATTTGTTACCAGAACCCCGGTATCGACATTGGAAAGAAGGCGCAGATAACTTTTCTCCCGAAACCGGAGATACAATGAAAGGTAGGTTACAACCCCGCCGATGATGAAGATCATTACCCCGCGTAAGAGAGCGTCAAGAGTAATCTGGTAATTATCAGAAATATTCGCTTCAAAACCCAGATAACCACCAATTATTACGAGAGTGAAAATAAGACCTGGGATGGGAAACCGGTAACAGGCTAAAATAACCGGAATATAGAGCAGGTGAGATATGACAACATGAATATCCCTGGACAAAGCATACCAGACGATTGAAAAAACAATGATAGTAATAGCCAGTATGAAACAAATCCAGCGATTCTGGTCATCGTTACCTGTCACCAGCCGACGCATACAGATATATTAGAAATGCCGGGTTAAACATCAACCGGTTTATACATCTTACGCTCACCGGAATCAGTACATCCCCATGTTCTTGTTAGCCAGAAAACCGGTATTCCGGGTTTACCGGATATTATACCTGAGAAGAGCTGCAACACCGCCAAGACCTGAAAGTCGTTCACCTGGTTCAAACCTGGAAGAAAAGATGACAACTTCCGAACGCATCTCTTCAGCCTGACGGATAATCCCTGCAATCTCCGGTTCCCGGAGAAGTGAGTCGGTAACTAACAGCGTCTGAACGGCCCCACATGAGATAGCTTCCCTGACATCGGCAGAACCATAAGCCACCGGTTCATCTTTGCCTATCCTTCTCATAAGTTCATCAAGACAGGTGACTTCTCTTGCCAGCTGCAGATCCCCGTTCAGCTTTTCTAAAATGCCCTGTCCGATAATTTCCTGAACTGCCCGCCTCCCCCCGGTACGGGTATCTCCAATAACAAGCGGGGCAGTTCTTGAAGGATTATTCCTTCTGTATTTTGCAATTATTTCTTCTTTTACAAAACCCGGTCCTGCTATGACAAGCGGGCCTGTTATTGCAGATATCTGCGAGATTACCGTCTCTGAAAAAACCTCACGGCTGCTCAGCTCTGCAGTTTTTCCGCTGCCTGCAGCAAGTGACCATATCTGCTTTGGTCCAAAACTGTGAACCCGGTAGAGTTCTGCTTCTCCTTCTTCGATAACCAGAATATGAATAGCCTCGGCGTTCGATCCTTTTACCGCCCGTTCGATCCGTTCAAGATCGTTTGCAGACCATGCCTTTATAACTGATATTTCAAATCCGGGCTCCAGGTTAAGAGTGTGGTGTGATCCGGTATCCACCCCGGACTCAATCACTCCAAAAACACGAAGACGGATGGAGTATTCATGGAATTCAACATCCTCAACCCGGATACCAAGCCGTACCGGTCTTTTTTCCTGTTTTTCCGGACGAATTTTATCCTGCGTCCCTTCAACACTCCGGAGGGTTGTTGCAAAAACCAGACAACCGGGGTTGATGAGATGATGCAGGTGCCAGAGATCATCAGAATTTTCCGGAAAGAGATGAATTTCTCCGTATGAACGTTGTAATTCCCCTATTTCTGCTTTCATCCTTCCACCAGGTCAGACCCTCCGGGAGGAACAAATCCTGCAACGGCCTCGGTATTAAGAGCAAACTTAAGAGCCTTCTGATCATCTGGTGAGAGTCTGTCTCGTAAAGCCCGGACAACTTTTTTTGCAATATCATTAGGTTCAAAAGTTCCAGGCTTTAATGTTACGTAAAGCTCGCATGCCTTCGGTATGGTCAAGGAAGGTCCCCCGATGATTCGGGTTTGCGGAGTTTTCATAAGACCTATCGTTACAGCCAGAGGGACATCGTGAAACCACTGACGCTCTCCTCTGACTACGAATGAACCTCGTGAGAGATACTCTCCTGACTCGGCAGTTTTTGAAACCTGATCCGGACGGGCAGCATAGACATCAGCAGAGGCAAACCCTGCACGCCATGCTCCGGAATATGCTGCTGCAAACTGTGCTACCTCATCCATGGCACTGGTCTTTCCTTTCACCACAACGACACTGGCTCCGTGGACATCGGCATGAACAAAGGTATCTCCCCCTTCCAGATATTTCCGGATAAGTTCCTCGTTCTGTCCGGCGTCTCTGCCACCAATCACAAGCACCTGATCTGAGGTATAAAACCAGCGGAACCGGTCAAACCACCGTTTTTTGGGACGCTGGTACAAAACTTTCTTATGCCTGGCCTGATGAACTTCACGTTCCATCGCTGCTTTTGCACCAGCAAGTTTCTTCTTAAACTTCTTCACCTGGTCATAGTACCTGCCGGCATTCTGGTCAATGCTATCGTGAACAAAAATTTTCACCGGATGTGAGAGAGAAAGTTCAACCGCTGCATCAGCAGGAAATACCCGGATTATATTGTTTCCTGCACCAGAGTTATCTTTCTGTAAAATGTCGGTAATCTCCTGCCATGAGTGGTTTTCTGCAGCTTTTGAAAGAGTAGTGATTATTTCAGTGACAAATCCGTAATTTTCATAAATTATTGCGGCAAGTTCTTCATTTCTGGTAATATTTTTCTCAAATTTCTTTATCGCTTCTTCCTGCTGGTGGCGAATCCGGTCTTCTCTGGATTCGCGTACCTTCTCTTCGCGTTTTTTGGCCGGAGGAGCAATGGGATAAAATGCTGCAAGGGCATCATTAAAAAGGTCATAGGGTGCTTTTGGTTCATCACCCGTTGCTACCGGATGACACCCGCTCTTTGCAAGAACCGAAACGGGAATTCGTGCACTATTCAGCAGATTATGAATGGCAACATATATCTCAGAGGCATTGGTGTCTTTTGCAAGAGTTTCCTTGTCAACGCCGGTTTGTGTACATATGTATTCTGCGTACCGTCCGCCAAGAAATGAACCGACTGCAAGTGACCTGACAATATCGCGATCATCGGCAGACAGCCGCTCAGCAAACTCATTCGCGGTTATCATACTGACATCAGGCGGGGGGAACACGTAATCAGACCCAGGAAGAACATCCCGGTCTTTGAACCGCTGCCTGGTCAGTGGCTGGATGATTTTCATATCTTCCCCGCAGAGAATGATATTTCCTTCATCAAAAATTTCCGCGATAAGGTGAAAGAGCTGCTCGGATTTCTGGATGTCAATAATTACCGTTCTCTGAAGTCCCTGCTGTCGGATAGCAGTAACTCTTCCGCCACCCAAGTACTTCCGGAGAAACATTGCAAAGGCCGGAGGAATCTGCGGCATTTCCGGAAGAACAGGAATCAGATGGAGCCGCCTTCCTGGTTCTATCAGAAGATTGCTTTTTCCCTGCTCTTTACTATTGAGCCTGATAACACAGAGCCGTTTTTCATCCAGGTATATTTTATGAACCCAGAGGGGGAGCAGCCGTGTAATCTCGTCAGTTACCGTGATGAGGTCAAGTCCACTCATCCCCTGTGCAGTTGCCATAATACCAAATTAGATATGGCCTCATGACTAAAAAAATAAGACAACTGGTGCCCTAATGACAGAAGAACCGGTCCCCAATATTCCTGAAGAAGAAAAACCCGCACCTGCCCCCGTTGATGAAGCGGCAGAATATACAAAGCGCATTACGCGCACGCTCATCGCAATCGGTGCAGGGTGTATCGCCGGAATTATTTGCTATTTTACTGAACAGGCAGCATCCACAGCCGGGGCAGGGAACACCTTCCTCTTTCCCATCCTTGTGATGCTCGCGGCAATAGTAATCCAGAAACATGTGTTCATGCTCATCAGAATTGATACTGCAAAACTGGAGAAAAAAGACTGGTTTTACCAGGGTTTTATGACATTTGCGTTCTGGTACGTATCCTGGACTATCCTGCTTTCCGAAACTACCATCACGTTCTGATAGACCATGCGAATAGCCGTCGTACATAAAGATCTCTGTCATTCACGCAAATGTGGAACTGAATGTATTCTCTATTGTCCGAGGGTTCGAACCGGTGATGAGACGGTTCACCTTGATGAAAATGGAAAAGCAGTCATATCTGAAGAACTCTGTGTCGGATGCGGCATCTGTGTAAAAAAATGTCCCTTTGAAGCAATAGATATCATCACTCTACCGGAGGAACTTGAATATCCGACCCACCGGTATGGTCCGAACACTTTTGTTCTATACGGTCTTCCGGCACCTGTCGAGGGAAAAGTCACCGGCGTTATCGGGGCAAACGGTATAGGAAAATCCACCTCAATGAAGATCCTTTCCGGACAGATAAGTCCGAACATTGGAATTTTTACCGAAGAAGTTCGATGGGAGGAGATCTTAAAGAAATATACCGGAACCGAACTGTTTGATTACCTGCAGCGATTATCGAAAGGTTCCATCAAAGCTTCGGTCAAACCACAATACATTGACGTTATCCCGAAAGTATTCCAGGGAAATGTCTGGGACCTCCTGAAAACAACTGATGAACGGGGATCATTAGATAAATACCTCGATATTCTCTCAATCAGGCAGATCCTTGACCAGGATATTAAAAACCTCTCCGGTGGAGAACTACAAAGGGTGGCTCTTGCTGCAGCACTCGCACGAAATGCAGACTTTTACTTCCTTGATGAAGTAACCCCGTATCTTGATATTTACCAAAGGATGGCTGCAGCAAAGGCTATCAGGGAACTTGCAAATGAAAAGCCGGTGGTTCTCATCGAGCACGACATTGCGATCCTGGATATGCTTGCCGATACCGTGCATGTTGCATATGGAAAGCCGGCCGTATTTGGTATCATTACCAGGCCCAAGGGAGTCAGGATTGGAATAAACCAGTATCTTGACGGATTCCTTCCGGAAGAGAATGTCAGGTTCAGAGATTACCAGGTGACATTTGAAGTCAGGGCTCACAAGGATGGCGCAGAACGAAGCCCGCTTCTTGTAATCCCTGAGATGAAACGTTCCTTTGACCGGTTCTCACTTACCGTTCTGCCCGGAGAAATTTTTGCAGGTGAAGTAATCGGTATTGTTGGTCAGAATGGTATTGGAAAATCAACCTTTGCAAAACTCCTGGCAGGCGTTGAAAAACCTGATTCCGGAGCCATGGAAACTTCCGTCAGAATTTCATATAAACCTCAGTATCTGAAAGCGGAGAGTTCAGACACTGTAGAATTTTTCCTTAGGCAGATTGCCAGAAACTTTGATTCACCCCAGTACCAGCATGATATTATTGAGGGGCTGACACTGGCTCCAATCCTGCAGCTTCCGGTAAATACCCTTTCCGGCGGAGAACTGCAAAGGGTCGCTATCGCTGCATGTCTTTCGCAGCCTGCCGATCTCTATGTGCTTGATGAACCAAGTGCCCACCTGGATGTAGAGCAGCGGGTCAGACTAACCAAGGTATTCAGAAACCAGGTCGAAGGAAAAGAAGCAGCAATCCTGGTTATTGATCATGATATCTATGTGATTGATATCATCAGCGAACGACTCCTGGTCTTTGATGGTGATCCGGGTGTCAGAGGAGAAGCCAAAGGACCCTTTGACATGAGGACCGGGATGAATATGTTCCTCTCACAACTCGGTGTGACCTTCCGGAGAGATATGAGTGGCAGGCCGAGAATAAATAAGCCTGAATCATACCTGGATCGTGAACAGAAGAGCAAAGGAGAATATTACTATCAGGATGTTGAATAAAAATATTCAGTTTATTTTTTTCGCTTCTTTTATCTGTTTGACTAAATTTTTGATAGTATCCAGAACAGATAATAATAACACCCCATATTCGTGAACATCAGACAGGGTAATTATTCTCATTTTTTTCTATATCGGAAGAATTAATAAATTATTATTCAGATTGATAATTCTCCATGAAAAAAGTTATCATCACTATTCTCTTCATTGTATCATACATCATCTTCATCTGTATGTCAGGTTGTATCGATAACAATATTACCCACGAAACTAACTTGGAAAATTCTTTTGATAAGAATAATTTCTCTTCTACCATGAATGAATCATCATTTGTAATAACAAGGGACGGCATTCCCCTTCGGTATACCATTCATGGACAAGGCCCTCCGGTAATCTTTATCCTGGGGTACGGGATGACCATCGATGAATGGCCGCACCAGATGATATTGAATCTTGCACGAAACCACACAGTCATCGTCTACAACCACCGGGGAATATCAGGGGTCCAAAACCCGGATGTTCCATTCAGTATTTCGCAAGCAGCTATGGATCTGCATGATGTGATTTCTCAACTGGCAAAAGATCAAGATGGATGTGGAGTTACTAACAATGGATTATATTCTGACAACCGGACAATGCTTGATAAAGGGAGATGCTCTCCTCTCCCGGTTGATATCATCGGGTACTCAATGGGAGGGATGGTTGCCCTTGAATATGTGAAAATGTATCCCGATTCGGTAGAGAATCTCGTTCTCATAAGCACCGATTGCGGGGGTGCTCAAAAAGTGCCTGCGAAAAACTCGGTGATTGAAGAGATGGGTCAGACACCAAAAAACCCGGAAGAAGCGCTTGATAGGGCCGGAAGACTTCTCCTTACGGAGGAATTCCGGAACACCCATCCGGACCCTCTGACCTGGTTTGTGGATTTTGGAGAGGTCGCAGATCCCACTACAGTGCAAGACCAGTACCGTGCCTTTCTCTCATGGGAGGGTGTGTATGCTGACCTGCCTGCTATCCAAAGCAGAACCCTCGTCATCTCCGGGGACCAGGATATTGTCATACCTCCGGAGAATTCAATGATGATCGCTAACCTCATTCCGAATGCTACTCTCGAAATCAGGAAAGGACTGGGACATGGGATGATTTTTGTGGAGCCTGAGGAGATATCCGGGATTATCGGAGAGTTTTTAGAAGGGATATCATAAAAAAACACCCATGAGGCTCCGCCTCATGCTTAACTCATGAAAAACTGTAACCTCCAGTC
>NZ_QGMZ01000048.1 GCF_003173335.1 Methanospirillum stamsii | reverse complement strand
CATCCCAATCCTATCAACCGGGTCTTCTACCCGGGTCTTTAATGAAGTCTCTTGTTCAGGCTGAGTTTCAAGCTTAGATGCTTTCAGCTTTTATCTCTTGGCGCGTAGCTGCCCGGCGGTGCCTTGTCAGACAACCGGTAGACCAGTGGCGCCGAATGAAAGTTCCTCTCGTACTATTTCATTCTTACCTTCAGACTTCCGACACTCCTTATAGATAGTAACCGACCTGTCTCACGACGGTCTAAACCCAGCTCACGATCCCCTTTAATAGGCGAACAACCTCACCCTTGGCTGCTGCTGCACAGCCAGGATGGAAAGAACCGACATCGAGGTAGCAAGCCGCCGGGTCGATATGTGCTCTTGCCGGCGACGACTCTGTTATCCCCGGGGTAGCTTTTCTGTAGTCAATAGCCCTCATCAACAGGGCGTATTGGTTCGTTAGACCCGAGTTTCCTCTCGCGATTTCTTGCTATGCGAAATCGCGTCAGGCCAACTTTTGCTCTTGACACTCTTCAGCGGGTTTCTGACCCGCTTGAGTTGACCTTAGGGCACCCTTGATATTTTTTCGAGGGTGTGGCGCCCCACCCAAACTGCCTACCTATCGATGTCCTGTAAGACCAGTTAGGATTACAATAAAACCAGGATGGTGTCTCATCGTTGACTAACCAACCCCCACAAGGGTTGGATCGACGTCTCCCATCTACCCTGCGCAGGTAATACCGTAACCCAACGACAGGCTGCAGTAAAGCTCCACGGGGTCTTCACTTCC
Organism: Methanospirillum stamsii; assembly: GCF_003173335.1. GTDB lineage: Archaea > Halobacteriota > Methanomicrobia > Methanomicrobiales > Methanospirillaceae > Methanospirillum > Methanospirillum stamsii. The sequence continues at coordinate 3,835 of NZ_QGMZ01000048.1, read as the reverse complement.
CATAAGGAGTCACTAGTCTCTGCACTAGTACAAAAGGTTCAACGGGTTTGTGTTAGGGACAGTATCGCTCTCGTTATTCCATTCATGCAAGTCGCCAATTAAGCGACAAGGTACTACGCTACCTTAAGAGGGTCATAGTTACCCCCGCCGTTTACGAGTCCTTCGTCCGGTTGAACCCGGTGTTCAGATACTCGCACTGGGCAGGAATCACAGACTATACGAGTCCTTTCGGAGTTGCAGTCTGCTATGTTGTTATTAGACAGTCGGAGCGATCTTGTCACTGCGACCTGCCCAATCGCTGGGCAGGCACCCCTTATCCCAAAGTTACAGGGCTAATTTGCCGAGTTCCCTTAACACAATTAATCCCGACACGCCTTCGCCTTCTCAGCGAGGGGCACCTGTGTCAGTTCTCGGTACGGACTGCATCACCCTTTTCACGGGCTCCTGGAATCAGCATTGTTACCCCATCACCGTTTTGAAAAATTCTCACCATTACGGTACTCCAATTTCATATCCGGCTTAGACGGAGCGATGGCTCCGTAATGCCTATCCGAAAGCGTCAGGATTGTCTGATGCAGGTACAGGAATATTAACCTGTTTCCCTTTCGGCGTACTCGAATTACGGTACGTCTTAGGACCGACTAACCCTCGACTGACGAACATTGTCGAGGAAACCTAGCCCCTGCGGCGGATTGGATTCTCACCAATCTTAAGCTTCTACTACTGCCAGAATTTTCATTCCTGCACGGTCCACAGGATCTTGCAACCCTGCTTCCGCCCATGCAGGACGCCTCTCTACGCCATCATACAATGAAGTATGGTCCGTGGTATCTGTGGCAGGCTTAAGCCCCGTCCATTTTCAGCGCCCTGAATCTTGACTGGTAAGCTGTTACGCACTTTTTAAAGGGTAGCTGCTTCTAAGCTCACCTTCCAGTTGTCTTTGACCCAGGACCACTTTCAGTGTTTACACTGAGCCTGCACTGAGGGACATTAACCACGGTCTGGGTTGTCTCCCTTACGCATTACAAGCTTACCCCGTAATGCGGACTTCCGGCCGTCTTCGATGACAGGGAATTTGGAGTTTGACAGGAGAGTGAGGACTTTCGCCCCCAGCTTCCCCAATCAGTGCTCTACCTCACTGTCGATCTCAGGCCAGGTCATGCTACGGCATGTTTCGAGAGGAACCAGCTGATGCCCGGCTCGATTAATCTTTCACTCCTATACACAGGTCACGCGAATGATTTGCATATCAAAACCGCTTGCGGTCCTCCACGCACCTTTCGGCACGCTTCAACCTGCCCACGCATAGATCGCCGGGCTTCGGGTCTTATCCTGCTGACTTCACGCACTGGTAGTACGTCGTCCCTGACCTTGCGGCTGCGGACTTGTTGGTTTCCCTCTGGCTTCTTTCATAGAAATTAACCGTCGCCAACAGAATAAACTCTCTGGCCCGTTCTTCAAAACGTACGATATGACACCGGCAACAAAACCCGTACTACCGCCTTGCAACGGATTCCTTCGCTTTGAAGATCCTTTCGTGCCATATCACGCGATAACCTGTCAGTTTCAGGCACTTTTCAACACCTTTCCAGGGTTGCTTTTCAGCTTTCGCTCACGCTACTACTACGCTATCGGTTTCGGGGAGTATTTAGTTTTGGAGGTTGATGACCCCCACATTCACGCGGGAATTCCGACCCACGCTACTCAGGAAACCGCTAAAGCCNNTTCTGAATGATGGTCTCATGCTGCGGTCCATACACCACATCTCCCGAAGGATTCGGTTTGAACTCTGTCGTGTTCGATCGCCTCTACTAACGACATCCCGGTTGGTTTCTTCTCCTGCCCCTACTAAGATGTTTCAATTCGGGGCGTTCCCTTTCCGATGACGGAATGATGCGTAATGCATCTGGATGTCCTATTCGGGGATCTCCGGTTCAATGGCTCCATGCGCCTACCCGGAGCTTATCGCAGCTTGGCACGCCCTTCGTCGGCACCCGAACCGAGCCATCCACTGACAGGCGTAAGAACGTCTTTTTGTAGTTTCTTCAAACCCATGTAACGTCCAGAAACGCCTAGTGATTTTCTCTTTCTGCGTCTCCTCTACACAGCGTATCATTGCCCCGNNAACTAACACCAGTGGACCCGTGGGGATTTGAACCCCAGGCCTCGGCGTTGCAAACGCCGCGCTCTTCCAACTGAGCTACGAGCCCTCTGATTCCATTCAAGGAACACTGGAAACTTTATGGTCTGTCTGCATCTGCTACTACTTTCATTTCTTTAGGAGGTGATCCAGCCGCAGATTCCCCTACGGCTACCTTGTTACGACTTAACCCCCCTTGCAAAACCCAGATTCGAACATATCTAAGATACATCCTCATCAAGACCTCACTCGGGTGGTTTGACGGGCGGTGTGTGCAAGGAGCAGGGACATATTCACCGCGCTATGTTGAAACGCGATTACTACAGATTCCAGCTTCATGCGGGTGAGTTACAACCCGCAATCCGAACTTCGGACAGGTTTAGGAGATTGTCATCACCTCTCGGTGTAGAAACCCATTGTCCTATCCATTGTAGCCCGCGTGTAGCCCGGATAATTCGGGGCATGCTGACCTACCGTTGCCCATTCCTTCCTCCCCTTTAGCAGAGGCGGTCCAAGCAGTGTCCCCATCAACCCGAAGGTCAAGCTGGCAACTGCTTGCGTGGGTCTCGCTCGTTGCCTGACTAAACAGGATGCTTCACAGTACGAACTGACGACGGCCATGCACCTCCTCTCAGCTAGTCAAGTAGAGTCTTCATCCCGACTATCATTCAGCTGTCTTATCCGGTGAGATTCCCGGCGTTGAGTCCGATTAAACCGCAGGCTCCACCTGTTGTGGTGCTCCCCCGCCAATTCCTTTAAGTTTCAGCCTTGCGACCGTACTCCCCAGGCGGCGCGTTTCACGGTTTCCCTTCGGCACCTCAGTGACACGTGGTCACTGACACACCTAACGCGCATCGTTTACAGCTGGGACTACCCGGGTATCTAATCCGGTTTGCTCCCCCAGCTTTCGTCCCTCACTGTCGGACCCGTTCTGGTGAGATGCCTTCGCTATAGGTGGTCCCACCGGGATTACAGGATTTCACTCCTACCCCGGCAGTACCTCTCACCTCTCCCGGTCCCTAGAAATGCAGTTTCCCCTGAACGCCCACCAGTTAAGCCGGCGGATTTCTCAAAAGACTTGCATATCAAGCTACGGACCCTTTAAGCCCAGTAATAGTGGCCACCACTCGAGCCGCCGGTATTACCGCGGCGGCTGGCACCGGTCTTGCCCGGCCCTTTCTTCACCAGTTATTTACACTGGTGGACAGCCAGCCTGTGCTGGCACTCGGGGTTTCCTTATCACGGTTGCCCGCATGGTAAAGTTTTCGCGCCTGCTGCGCCCCGTAGGGCCTGGATTCGTGTCTCAGAATCCATCTCCGGGCTCTTGCTCCCACAACCCGTACCGATGACAGGCTTGTTGGGCAGTTACCCCAACAACTACCTAATCGGCCGCAGACTCATCCTGGAGCGACGGATCTTTTATTCGAAAAACATTCCAGTTATATCGAATTATGGAGTATTACCCCCAGTTTCCCGGGATTATCCTCCACTCCAGGGCAGATTGTCCACGTGTTACTGAGCAGTACGCCGAGGTCTTGAACCTCTCGACTCGCATGGCTTAGTCAAACCCCGATAGCAGTGGCCTCTGGCAGGATCAACCAGAATTTCCAAATTGCTCGCACACTGTATCACTTAAAGTATTGGCAGATGTAGACAGATATCCACATTACCAGTATTCCTCTGTCAGAACCAATA
>NZ_QGMZ01000047.1 GCF_003173335.1 Methanospirillum stamsii | reverse complement strand
CACGTGATATGGTTGAAAAACACTTTGATACGTTCAAAAATGAGTTGAGGGCTGACAAAATTTCCCTGCGAAGTAATGAGGCACTTTTTGGGCATATTTTTGTATCATTTATCTGTTTGTACATATATTGTGCAATATTAAATCGTTTGAAGGCAGCCAAACTTTTAACTCAAATATCTCCTCACGATCTCCTCACAAAGTTCAGTAAAGTTTACGCATATCAGGTGGGTGAGGGTACTGAATTGTCAGAGGTTCCAAAGAGGGTTCGGGACTTGTCGCGCAAATTAAATTACCCAATATTCCCTAACTGATGCCGAGTTCAGGGAAAAATCCTATCCATAACTTACTTTGCTTTAGAATGAATATTTACTCTAAGCAATGGTTACATTCAAAGAATATCTTCATCAACTCCGTTTTTTCATCCAAGGATATGAACATTATCTGTTTTTTCTCCTGATATTATCCATCATCATCGGCCTGATTGATGCAGGTAGTATTGCGTTATTATACCCGATGATATCAGTAGGTTTTCAGATTTCTGCAGATTCAATCCCCTTTTATGGAGTAATAGATTATATCAGCAGCCTTATTCCGATGGGATCACAGTTTGTTCACTTGGGCCTACTTTTTATTATCCTTACCGCGACATCACTCTGTCTTCAATTAGCATACTGGAAGGTTGCATTCATCTTCCAGCGAGAACTTATCGTAAAGACAAAACAGTCAATATTTTCAAAGATTGATTCCAACGATTACAAATTTTTTATCGATTCACGACAGGGAGACCTCCTTAATCTCTTCAACCAAAGTCCGCATTATGTCCAGCAGACATATGATCGATTGTTAAGCTTTTGCACAGACCTGATGACCTCGATTCTTGTGATTATGATGCTTTTTCTTCTCTCTCCGGGAGGACTTATCCTTGTATTAATAGGAGGAGGAATTTTTTATCTCATAATTAACTCAATAAGCAAAAATATTTCAGAAAAATTAGGCAACCTTCAGATAGCATCAGGTCAGTCAGAAAACAAGGTTATCAATGAATATATAACCGGAATCAAACCAATAAAAGCCCTTCATGCATCAGAAAACTGGAAAAGACAATATATTGAAGCCTTAAAACTATACTGGAGCAAATTTGCCGAATTCATGTTCATTCAGAGAATCCCAATCATTGCGATTAATTCCCTTTTTTATATAACCATCGGAGTAATAGTTCTCGTTCTGTATGTATACTATGCAGATAATTTTCTTGAAATTATCCCGGTCCTTGGAACCTTTGCAGCAGGGATGATGAAAATTCTTCCCAAATCAATGAATATGGGAACATACAAATTAGAACTAAAAAATTACCTCCCCCATGTTTCAATAATTTATTCTATTTTTCAGGAGGAAAAATATCACTCATTAGTAAATGGTGAGCGTATTTGTAAAGCAATTACTTCTGATATCATTCTACATGATGTCAACTTTTCATATGGTCATGCAAAGATTTTGAATGATGTTTCGATGACTATTGAGAAAGGTTCAATGACCGGTCTTGTTGGTCATTCAGGATCTGGTAAGTCTACGATTGCCAGCCTACTTTTAAGACTCTATGATCCAGGTTCTGGGAGGATTATTGTCAATGATTTTAATCTGAAAGAATATGATGTGAATACATATCGTGATCTTGTTGGTTATGTCAGTCAGGATCCCTTCATGTTCAACGCTAGTATAAGGGAAAATATTCTCTTCGGAGGAATTTTTTCAGATATCGAAATTATTGAAGCCGCGAAACTTGCATACGTACATGAATTTATTATGGAATTGCCAGAAGGTTATGATACTCTGGTGGGAGATCAAGGGATCACTCTTTCCGGTGGGGAGAAACAAAGGATTGTAATTGCCAGGGCAATGATCCGCCGGCCTGAATTTTTAATACTGGATGAGGCAACAAGTGCGCTCGACAATATATCAGAGGCTGCAGTACAGAAAGCAATTGATCAGGTTACAAAGGAATGTACAACGTTAGTAATTGCCCATCGATTAACAACAATACGGAATGCAGATAAAATTGTGGTTATTGAGAAGGGGAGAATTGTTGAAGAGGGAAAACATGAGGATTTGCTCGAAAGAAGAGGAAAGTATTGGGAGATGAGTAAAGCAAGAGCGGAGTAATACAACGATTCTCAAACTTCTAATAAAAGTATAGAATAATTGAATCCTATTTAACTCATATTTATTACAAATCATAATAATGAGATCTTTGTTGATAATTACCCATAAGTCTAGATAGATAAAATATTTTCTTCTTTGCTAAAAAAAGTCAATAAATGAGGACATGTAGCACAATCATAACCACTTTTACTTATCCCCATGCAGACATATTTAATGGATTAAAGAGAGAACTTTGATAATAGTATTTAGTCAATTTAGACTTGAAATTACACCAGTTAATACAAGACTATCAAGATTCTGATTGATGAAGCATCGTTGTTTAAAGTAGCACTGATTACATCTAGAAATTAATTAATCACATATCTCTTATGAGGTTTCCAAAAAGTCAAGCAAACAAGTAATCATATCAGACTCATAGTAGAGATTAAGGAAAAAAAGCAATAAAGGCATATTCTATATTAGGAGAGAATAAGGCCATCATTTCATAATAAATAAAATTATGACAGGAATTTTTGTTATTTTTGGTTCAAAAAAACTAGAAGAAGATTCAGTACAACGTGCAATAAACATCATCACGCACGAAGAATATCATCAAATCGATCAGTTTAGAAACAACGAATTTACCGGAGTAAGAATCCATTTGGGAATTTTTAATCCGCATGAACAACCATTATGGAATAAAGAAAGAACGGTTTGCATTTTTTTCGATGGAAAATTATTCGGACATAAGGAAAAATTTGAAGAACTGAAAAAAACTGATGAAAAAATAGATGGAGATAACGACGCAGCATATTGTCTCTCCTCCTATCTGGCACATGGTACTGATTTCATAAAAGAGTTAGATGGTTCATTTATCTGTGCGATCTACGATACAATACAAAAAAAGTTAACCATTTTCAATGATAGGTTCGGTTATCGTGTTCATTTTTTTTCTTGGATGAATGGGTGTTTCATTCTTTCACCGGAGGCTAAAGCGATCCTTCAGATCCCCGGATTTAAAAGGGAGTTAAATCTCGATGCTGTAGCAGAGTGGTTTGCATTTGGGAAATTTTTAGGAAATAAAACCTATTTTAAGGGAATATATCTACTTCCTCCCGCATCACTTATTGAAATATCAGACGATGTTTTTTCTTCACATTCCTACTGGGAGTTGACATATCAACCAGATTATTCTAAAACTGAAGACGAAGTGATCGAAGATCTCATCATAAGCCTTCGGAAATCAGTATCTGACCGAATAGACACGAAACACAGGTATGGAATAACATTAAGCGGGGGTCTTGATTCAAGAACAGTACTTGCTGCTGTACCTGAACTACGAAAGAACACCATATCAACTTTTACCTTTGGAAATGGGAATTGTGATGAGGTAACAATTGCCAGGAAGGTCTCATCCCGGGCACGTGTAAAAAAACACTTCTTTTTTCCTTTGGATACCCAAGATATTCTAGATCATATCTCCAAGGATGTCTGGTTACACGAAGGAAGAAATTATATCGGATTGAGTTTCGTACATGCAACACTTGATACGATCCGAAAAGAATCTGATGTAATTTTTGACGGGTTCGCCATGGATTTAACCCTTGGTGGGAGTTATCTCTCCCAAGAGATACTCTCCTGCGAGAATCGTGAACTCCTCCAGGATATGCTCTCTCATAAGCGTGTATTCTCAGACGAGGAGATGAGTAAAGTCCTTGTGGATTCATTCTATAATAAAATAAAAAAGATTCCACAAAACTCATTTGAGGCACAATTTTCACAAATTCCTAATCTTCATCCAGGTAATATATCAGATAAATTTGCCATGGATAACCATGTTGCTTGGATGCACGTTGGTGATGTCCCCTTATTGAATAAATTTGAAGTTGTACATCCGACCGGTGGGAACTCATTCTTTGAAATTCTAACCAGTATTCCTCCGGAATGGCGGATAAATCATACTCTATATCGAAAATTTCTCATGAGACTCTCTCCTAGCTTTTCTGATATCAGATATCAGAAAACCATGGTTCCCGTCTCCTTTCCCCAGATTATCTGGAATATCAGCGAAAAATGGATTGTAATAAAAGATAGTATGAAAAGAAAACTATTTTTCCTTTCAAAGGGGATTTCATGCTTTTCCAACCACCGGAGTTATGTGAATTATAATGAATGGATGTATTCTGATAGTAGGTGGGAACCATGTATCTCTTCTATGGTAGATCTCGTTAAAAATAATTATTCAGATATTCTCAATGCAGATTATCTTGAACATCTCTATCGAGAGCATAAAGCAGGGAAAAAAGATAATTCTGTAAAAATTTTGTATCTCATCACGTTCATTGTTTTTCTAGATTTATTTAGAGATTATTATATAATTCCATCAATTGGGCAGCAATAATCTCAGCATCATGATTTAACTCAACATATTTTCTTCCTGCTCTGCCCAGCTCAACTCGGATTTCCGGGTTTTCCAATAAAAATCTAACATTATTGTAGAGGTTGTCCGGGTTCGTATTTACAATAGGAAGATCTGGATAATAATCAATGAATGCTTCATTTATATAATCTAGAACGGGCTTTCCAAACGCCATGCATTCAATCGCAAGGATTCCATAAGGACCTTGAACAATATCATCAATTACAATATCAGCCTCCCTGTATATTTTTATCGCCTCATTATGAGGTAGATTTTCTATAAGTTTGAAGGAAATCTGAAATTTTTCTGATTTTAGTCTTTCGATTGTGGCAATTACATAGGAGGTCCCTTTAAGATTTCTCTTTGTTGGGGCATGGACAATTAATATCTCTTCTTTCTTTGGAGAAACACCGACATAATCAAACAGGGCCAAATCAATCGCCTGCCTAATCACACAACTCTCAGGAGAATACACTAGGAGTGAATAATCCCCAACAACGGATATATCAACGAGTTTTTGAACTTCTTTTAAAAAATTTCGCTTATTTTCGTTATTTAATCCGGAATATACTTCAAAAAGGGCATTATCATCGATTAAAGTATATTTTTGGGCAATATCAGTTTGAATAACATCAGATCCCCAGTATTGAATGATTACCTTTTTTTTAAAAAATTTTGCAATCTTCAAGTCGAGTTGGAAAGGTAAATAAAAAGTACTATAATGAAAATGAATCAGATCATACCGAAGCAAGCAGAAAAGAAAACCCATCATTCGAAGGAACCGATCCATCATTTTAGGGAATCGATCCAGATGTAAATTATAATCATAATCATAATTATATTGTGAACCCATCAAAACCAGAACATCACTGATTAATCCCAGTTTTCGTTGTGCTCGGGAAATGGTTAACGATTGGCCGGCAATATTTTCTGGTGCATGAATAACCCGCATTTTATTTTTTCCCAAGTTATGATAAAAGAACAGAATTGATCTCATCTTTAGAAGGAAACTTGATTAATACACCTTTATCTTTACCCTGATATACAGCCATACTTCCGATGGCTACCGCTGAAGCTCCATGTTTTACAGCCTCGGCAAAATCAGTGATCTTTCCGGCTCCACCGCAAGCGATAAGAGGTATGGAAATACTGCCTGATACTGCCTGAATTAGGTTATAATCAAAACCACTCCACGTTCCATCCCGTTCAATTGAATAAAGAAGAATTTCGCCAGCTCCTGCTGATTCAACCTGTTTGGCGTATTCTCCCGGTGTATAGGAGGAGGAATAATTACCGGACAGACTTGTAACTAAATATCTTCCAAGGAGAGTTTTCTTCACATCTATCGATGCAACAACACTCTGGCATCCGAATTCTTTTGAAGCTTCTGTAAAAAAAGAAATATTCTGAAGACCTTTATGATTTATTGCAATTTTTTCTATTCCCAGATTGAAGATTTTCTGCATCTGTGTAGTATTGGTAATCCCTCCCCCATAGGTAACAGGCATGAAACATTCATTTGAAATATTTTCGATAATCTCATAATCAGGGGGTTGTTGATTCACTGACGCAGAAATATCAAGAATAATTAGTTCATCAACCTCTTTTTCATTATAGATTTTTATCGCATTAACCGGATCCCCAATGTATTGGGGGTTTTTAAATTTTACGGTTTTGACTAATCTCTGGTTCTTTAAAAGGAGACATGGCATGACCCTGGTTAGTAACAATCAGACCATCTCCAAAAAGTTATAAAATAATTTTTTCCCAAATTTATGACTTTTTTCCGGATGGAACTGCACACCATAGATATTGTCATGCTTTATTGATGAGGGAAAATCATATCCATAGTGAGTAACTGACAGAATATCAGTTGGATCATTACATTGAAGATGGTATGAATGTACAAAATAAAATTTTGGTTCTAAACCCATTCCCTTGAAAAGAACCGGATTATCTATTGGTAATGCAGTATTCCATCCCATATGAGGCACTTTCAACGACCCTTCGCTGTCCAACTTGAAACGAATGGTTTCTGCATCAAGCCACCCAAGGCCTTTTTCTTTCCCTTCTTCACTTTTCCGGGCAAAAAGTTGAATTCCCAAACAGATACCTAGTATTGGTTTTCTTTTATGAATAACCTGTTCATTTAGGGCAGATATCAGATCATATTCATGTAACCGTTTCATTGCATTATCAAAAGATCCAACTCCGGGTAGGATAATTTTTTCTGCAGAAAGAATGTCTTCTTTATTTCGGGAGATATTCGCGGTGAAATTGAGGTATTTTATCATATTGAGAATGGAACCAATATTTCCCATTCCGATATCAATAATTAAGATCATAAATTACTGGGTGTACTTAATATAGAAACTCTTTGGTACTAAATTACATTTATACATTAACCAGAAAAAAGGACGCATCTTTCTAAATGTTGGATGGTATGTATTATAGTCCAATGCAGATTTGCAGGGCAAATTTATAATCTTTTCGAACTCTTCATCTGATAATTTTAGCCGTTTCTTCACTTCGGCAACAATTTCCTTATTATAGGGCATTGGTTTTCTTATATCTTTAAGTGCATCTTCCCTTGACATCTGTCCAGATCTGATAAGCGCTGAATATTCAATATATCGTTGATCAATTCCAAATTTATTTCTCAGTAAATCATGACAGAAAATCGTATATCGATTTTCCATGTGGTGGCCTCCATACCATTCCCAGTTAAATTCCTGATTTAGAAACTTTTTTGTCGCCTCTTTATCAAAATCAACATAATACAAAGGTCGATATCGTTTGAATCCTTTCAACATATAATAAATAAAGGATGATAACCAAAGATTTGGAAAATTACTCATCTTTCCATCGCCGAATTGCTTATGGATACTTTCGATGTATTTCCCGTCGAAATAAAACCACCCAAGTGGCATCAATCCTTCTGTTCTAAAATTATGACCATTAAATAGGTATTTAATCCCATATTTATCAGCTGCCTGGTAGAGGGTTGTTGTCAAGGCGATGTCTGTCAGAGCATCAATCTCTGGCACTGATGCATACAGAAATGAACGTGCCATGTTACAGAACTCCTGGTTGTCCATCACATTTGTATACAGATCCACTCCAAGTCTATTAAGTACACACTGAATGTTTTCAACAGCAATTTTGGAATTCCATGTGTTGTCAAAATGTACTGCCAATGGCCGTAATCCAAGTTCAATAGTCAGATATACTAAATATGATGAGTCGCAGCCACCACTAACCCCCACAATACAATCGTATTGCTTCCCTTTCCCATCATCCTTAATTTTCTTTGCCAGTTCTTCCAATTTTAATTTTCCGACCTTTCCAGTTGGGTATTCCGCATTCAATTCATCATACTGGTGGCAATAGTTGCAGACTCCATTTTCATCAAAGAAAATACCTGGAATTTTTTCATTACAAACACATCTTGTACAAGTTTTCATCTGCTTCTCCTGATTAATATGTTAAGAAACCCATCATATTATGCTCTTTTCCTTAGAAACCTGGCTGGATTTCCTGCGTAGACTGAATATTCCGGTACATCACGAGTTACAACAGAACCGGCACCAATAATGGAGCCTTTTCCGATGGTAATTCCAGGTAATAACACAGATCCTGTCCCAATATCACAATTATCACCAATTTTTACTTCTTCAAAAATAATATTAGAACATATTATCGGGATTTCAACATTTTCTGCAGAATGCTGGGAGGTCAGGATCTTAACACAAGGCCCGATTCCTACCCCATTGCCGATGTATAACCCTCCTGCACTGTGGAAAAAACAGGATTGTCCAATCCAGCAGTTATCCCCTATTACCATTTTATTCTTATGATATCCTTTGAGAATGGTGTAATGGCCAACATAGACATTTGATCCAATCTCAACATTTTCTGGGTGGAAGATCCTAGTGTTCTCCTCGAAGATAACATTACTGCCACATTTTGAAATTTTATCTTTAGAAAAATCACCAGTTCCATGCGAGGAAAAGGGGGAAAATGACCTTTCTTTCATAGGGTTTTTTTCACCTAATTGCTTTTTATTTTCCTTGAAAATATGATTTATACCAATCCACAGTTATTCGGAGCCCTTCTTCTAAAGACACCTTTGGTTTGAAGCCGATCAAATCCTCTGCTTTGTATACATTTGCAATATGTCTTCTTACATCTCCGGGCCTATCAGGATCATAGAGAATATCTCCTGAAAACCCAAGATACTGAGCGATCAATTCAACTAACGAAACAATCGAATATTCTCTGCCACTCGCAATATTCAGCACTTCTTCTCGAGTGTTTGTATTATAATAAATATCAATTGCAGCACGCGCAGTGTCAGTTACATATAAGTAATCGCGAGTCTGCTTACCATCGCCAAATATTACAGGTGGAAGTCCCTGAAGAATTCGTTTCACAGTAATTGGTATAAGACCTGCATAACTCCCTTCATTCTGCCTTGGCCCATAATTATTAAAAGGCCTAATTATGGAAGCATCAATTCCGAAGGTTCTGCAATACGAGAGAACTAATTGATCACAGGCGGCCTTACTTGCTGCATAAGGAGTTACTCCATTCAAGGGATGATTCTCATCCATAGGACCAGATATTGATGTACCATATGCTTCAGATGAGGAGAACTGGATTAATGTCTGAAAAGCATCCTCCCGAGCGAGTTCACAAACAGATACAGACATATCGTTGTTATGTGAAAAGGTCCATGCCGGTTTCTCCAGAGAAGCAGGTAATGGGATAACAGCTAGGTTAAAGACAATATCAACGCTCTCGTTTACAACAATTTCCCTAAACTGATCTATCTGTGAGATATCATTATGATAAATTTTTAAATCTGGATATCTCATAATTGCCGGTTTTAAGTTGGTATCCTTCCCCAAAAAGAGGTTATCTACTACAGTAATCTTTTCTGGCTGCTCATAAATGAGCTGATCAACAAGGTGACTACCGATAAAACCCGCCCCCCCTGTAATAAGTACAGACTTATTCTTCATGCTCATGTGACCATCTCCAGATTCTCTTGGAGGTTTTTTACAACAAAATCCACATCAGCTTCTGTCATAGAATAAAAAATTGGTAAAGCTAATGACCGACAATACACATCATACGAGACCGGACATCTTTCTCGGGCCCGATATACTGGTTGAATATGAGATGCATAGGTTCCAATCTGGGTCTGAACTCCAGCTTGCGCCATCCTCTTAATCATTTTGTTTCTATTAACTCTCTTATCCAAAATTGTAACATAACTCTGATAGATATGATGATTTCCCGGTGACTCATAAGGGGCGACAACAAGATCAACTGATTCCAGTTGTTCATTATAATACTGAGCTAATGCTCTTTTTTTCTGAATAATCGCCTCTACTTTTTCCATCTGGATTACTCCCACCGCAGCTGCAATATCACTCATCTTGTAGTTGTATCCAGTATCATGGAACTCAGGGATCTGGAACTCTTCAGATTGTTCTCTTTCCCAAGCCATTTTCATCCCAAAAACTGAAAGATGCCTGATTTTTTCTGCCAGTGCCGAATCATCAGTTACTACCATACCACCTTCACCCGTGGTAATCCCTTTACGTGCATGAAATGAAAAACAGGCAAATTCCCCAAAAGATCCCGCAAACTTTCCATTTTGACGGGAACCCAGAGCGCATGCAGCGTCTTCTATTATGATAAGATTATGCTCATCTGCAATTTTCTTAATCTGATTCATCTCTGCGATCTGGCCAAAGGTATGGACAGGAATAATTGCTTTTGTCTTCTCACTGATTTTTCGGTCTATATCTACAGGATCAATATTATAGGTATCTTGATTGATATCTACAAACACCGGATGAGCTCCACAATACATGACAGAGTGACCTGTGGCCGGGAACGTATAATCAGCGACTAATACTTCATCACCTTGGGTGATGCCAGCACAAATATTTGCAAGATGGAGTGCTGCAGTACAATTATTTACAGCAACTGCGTATTTAACTCCGATATAATTTGAGACTCGTTTTTCAAATTCTTTTACCTCCGGTCCTTGGGAAACCCAACCTGATTCAAGGACCTTCTGAATTTCAAGTATTTCATTATCAAAAAACGGTTTTGCCAATGGTATTATATTCATCGATTTATTTCCGGATTTCTGTATAAAGATATATGTTCATAATATATTCACCATAATCCCATATCAGAATACCCATTAAATAAACGGGCAAATGCTGAGTTCATAGAAAACCCTTGATCTCCAGATAATTTTATCGCTAGGTATTCAAACAGAGCCAACCCTAATTAAAATCGGCTTTATAAGTATTGAGGTAACCACCTAGGGTTTTGTAATACTATCCATTAGATCAGATGGTGAAAAAAGATTGTAACAACTCACCTTTAAGAAGATGAATTGTTTGGGATTTCAATAAATGAAGAGAATCCTAATTTTTCTCCCACTATTCCGATAAACCTCTCCTTTCTTTTCTTTGATGTTTCGTAAATACTGAGTAGCACCCCAAACACATCTGCCCCAACCCATGTTCTTCTCCCTCCACTAATCTTGCGATGAAGTACCCCTTGACGTATCGCTCTTTCTGCATCATTATTGTGCCATGGAACATCATCATATAACATGAATGTAAGAAGCATTTTCTCCCGTTTGCGAAGTTCTTTGGCAATGCGGATGACATCCTTATCAACCCATTCTCGATCAAGCAGTGCCATAATCTCTGCCTGAAATTCCGCGTATGCATTTTTACGATCATTAATCGAGGGTGGGGGGTCATTTTCAGTGTATTCTACTGCTCTTTTAAGAATTTCACGAATTCCATTTACAAACTCGAGAAACTTTTCAGGTGGTCTGCCTTTTCTTAGTAAAATAGCTGGTTGAGAAGTCAATAAACTCCGGGGTTCAATTTTGTGCTTGATTTCGGCTCTTTCCAACCATCGATTCACATGAAGAAGATCTAACTGATGCCCCGAACATTCAACTACATCATATGGTTTCCATGCATCTCTTCCTAAAACACCCTTGAAATCTTTTAATACCTCATCAGGAACTGTATGCCCACGAGTTGGTGCAACCTTGTAGAAAGAGCCAATTGTTGAAGTGAAAACCCATAACCATCCATTATCTCCATCAATTCTAAAACCCGTTTCATCTGCATTGACATTATTTCCATGAATTATCTCTTCCTTGAGTTTCTCGTAATCTTCTTTTAGTGTATCTGCTACCCATCTCTCCAGTTTCAGAATCGTAGCTTCGCTCATATGGATTTCATAGGTCTCTAATAAACTGGATTGGATCTTCCTTATCGTCAGTCCTAACATCCTTTGATAAACTATCCATGAAGCAACAGCAGGTCCAAATTGTTGGTTTGGTGGCAAGGGGAACTCTCCACGAACAAATTTCTTACAATTGGGACACCAGTATCTTTGGTATTGAATTTCATAGACGATGTGACTTGGAAACGGAATATCCGTTATCGTGCGTCTTTGTTCTGCTCCTTTAACAGGTTCATGTAAATGAGTGCCACAATCAGGACATGTATCCAAGGTAACATCGATTGTCGGTGAATTGGAGACGGGTCTTTCCCTACCATGACCTATGTGCCCCGGTTGGCCACCTTTTTTCTTATTTTCTTCACTCTGTCTCTTTCGACGATAAAATATTTTAGAACTTGGAACTCCTCCTGCTTCAGCGGTTTTACAAGATGCTGCAAGAAACGGTGCAGAACTCAATATTTGGGCAATCTGTTTTTTGAGCTTTTTATTTTCCTTCAGAAGTTCTGATTTTTGTCGTTGAACTAGTTCTCTTTTTTTACGCTCCTTATCAAGTTCTTTCTTCAATTGAGCGATAGTATGTTCTAGTTCCTTGACATCTTTCTCAATATTTTCTGACCTCTTTTTATTCATCATTATCCAGGATAACCAAATAAACCATTTTGCCTAGATGTTCTTTTGGGCAATCCACCTTTGCGCTTGTACCAAACGGCTTGACTTCTCTTTTATAGAATCCACAGATGTTGTTGACTTTTAACTCAGTGGCAATAGTGAATGGAACTGTTTTCATTAGATATCTATTAGATATCTATAGTATTTTATCTTTTCGCAATAACATTGCAATTTTTTATGAAAAAAGATTGGAAAAAAATAAAAATTAAGCCAAAACTTTTATTGCTTAAGTTTATGGGGTTTTTGAATAATATCTAAAACCTGAATTGTTACAAAAGATTTTATTTGTCCTGGAAATGATCTGAACATGAATGGGGATGAAAAGCAACTTATTGGTGTAATGCAATTTATACTAGATACTTGAAGAATACTCAAATCTGATAAAAAAAACGGGGATTCAGACAGATATTTGATATGTGTAAATAATGGAAAAGCACAAAAAATTATATGAAAAACTGAATGGAAAGAAAATGGATAACCTCACTCATGAAACATTATGAGCAAAATCGCAATCATATCATTAAGCAATTTATCACAAGATCCTAGAGTATATCGACAAATTGATGCACTCAATAACGAATATAAAATCATCACAGCCGGACTAGCCCCTTGTGGAATAGTTGAGGTTCCATTTTTTCAATTGCACTATTTTGGGCAAAAAATCTACCAACGTGCCCTCTTAATGAAATTTTCAAAAAATTATGAACACTTTTATTGGAGATATGGAAATTTCCAAGATTTAGGTAAATATTTGATACAGGAGAAACCGGATATTATTATTGCAAATGATATTGAGATGCTACCAGTAGCATTAATTTATAAAGAAAAAGCAAAAATTATTTTTGACGCACATGAATATTCACCACTTGAATATGAAGAATCATTTTTATTCAGGTTTTTCTTTAAAGAATATAAAAAATATCTTGTCGACAAATATGTTCCATTTGTAGACAAAATGATTACAGTATCAGAAGGGATATCCAAACAATATTATAAAGATACGTGCATAAAATCAATAGTTATTACAAACGCTCCAGATTTTCAAAATTTATCACCTACACACGTAAATCCTGGTAAAATCCGTTTAGTACACCATGGAGCTGCACATCCATCCAGAAAAATTGAACTCGAAATTAACTTAATGAATTATCTTGATCCCTCATTATATGAATTACATCTCTTTTTGGTACCTTCAGAATGCAGATATGTCCGCAATTTAAAAAAACTAGCTTTAGAAAAATCTAACATTTTTTTCCACGAACCAGTACAAATGAAAATGCTAGCCAATACCATAAACCAATACGATATTGGAGTATACTTACTTCCACCGGCAAATTTCAACAATGAATTCGCACTTCCAAACAAATTTTTTGAATTTATACAGGCAAGATTGGCAATTGCAATTGGACCCTCTCCAGAGATGGCTGATTACGTAAATAAATTCAATTTAGGAGTGGTAAGCTCAGATTTTAATCCGAAAAACCTGGCAAATGCAATAAACTCTATGTCATATCAGACAATCATGCATCATAAAGAAAATGCACACAATATTGCCAAGAAATTTTGCTCAAAAGAGAATCAAACCATTATAAAAAGTATTGTAAAAGAAATAATCGAGAATCGTTAACCATGTGTGGATTTACTGCAATCTTATCATTAAATAACAATCCGTTTTCAATTTCTCTTTGTAAAAACACAGGAGACCTAATTAATCATCGTGGACCGGACGACGAAGGATATCTATTTTTTATGGGTGAAGATTTTCAAAATTACAAGATTTATGGGGGTGAAGATACACCAGAAAGTGTTTTGCAATCTCATATTCAATACTGCCCTAATCGCCTTATCTCGCTTGATAAAAATTTTGATTGTAAACTTGCATTCTGTCACCGCCGTCTTTCCATTATTGATCTCTCCCCTACCGGCCATCAGCCAATGTGTTATAAAAATAGGTATTGGATAGTCTATAATGGGGAAATTTACAATTATATTGAAATAAAAAAGGAACTCATCACATTAGGTCACACCTTTATTTCACAGTCAGATACCGAAGTTATCCTTGCTGCATACGATGAATGGGGTGTCGAATGCCAGCATCACTTCATAGGAATGTGGGCATTTCTCATTTTTGACACAAAAAAAGGAATTTTATTTGGCTCCAGAGATCGATTCGGAATCAAACCTTTATATTACTGGTTTTCTGAAGAAGGATTCCTGTCCTTTGCTTCTGAAATCAAGGCATTTACAGCAGTTCCAGGCTGGAAACCTATCCTAAATAGTCAGATAGCGTATGATTTTTTGATTCATGGAATATCAGATCATACTTCGGAAACATTTTTTCGTGGATTATTCCAATTAAGAGGTGGAGAATATTTCCAAAATAACATTGAAGAATTGCATGATTCATTATCAGTAAAAAAGTGGTACACTATAAACCGAGAAGAATTACCTGATCATCTTGAAGAGATTCAAGACCAATACTTGGCTAAATTATCTGATTCAATATCTATTCATTTGCGATCAGATGTTCCAGTTGGTTCATGTCTTTCCGGAGGGCTGGATTCATCTGCGATTGTATCACTAATTTATAAAAGCAGACAGAATAACTCAAATAATCAACAACAACAAACCTTTTCAGCGTGTTCTGACCAGAAACAGTGGGATGAAACTGACTACATCAATGAAGTTCTAAAAGGAAAGGATATATCCCCCCATTTTATTATTCCTGACGTTGAGGGCTTATTTGATACACTGAAACAGCTCCTCTGGCACCAGGATGAACCTTTTGGATCAACCAGTATTTATGCACAGTGGTTAGTTTTCCAATCTGCGAAAGCGAACAACATAAAAGTACTTCTTGATGGACAGGGGGCAGATGAGGTGATTGGGGGTTATCACTATTTCCATGATATTCATATTGCCAACTTGTTATTGAAAAGAAAAATTCGTAAACTAATCCAGGAAAGTATTGCAATTCATAAATTGCATTCAAGAGGATATTTAGACATAATGAAAAGTTCTCTATATTTTATCTTCTGTAATAGCAGAATCGGCAAACCTTATCTAATCCATTATGAAAAGGAGAAACTTACTCCGGATTGGTTAGATGTTGATAAATTACAATCTAATCTCTCTCTTCCTTTATTATTACCAGAATCAGGAAAAGAGAAAGATCTTTTTACTCGGTACTGCTATCACCAGACATTTTATACCAGTCTCCCTGCTCTCCTTCATTATGAAGATAGAAATTCCATGGCTCATTCGCTTGAATCCCGGGTTCCCTATCTTGATAACAGATTCGTCGAATATATTATAAATCTACCCGAAAAATGTAAGATACATGGTGCAATTACTAAATATATAATGAGATTTGCCCTAAAGTCAATATTACCAGATAGAGTAAGATGTAGAATGGATAAAATGGGTTTTATAACCGCTGAAGAATATTGGATAAAAGTGACATATCAGGATGCATTTCAATCTTCTTTAGAACTTGCAATAAAAAATTCTAAAGGGATAATTAAACCGGAAGCCATGAACTACTTCAAAAAAATGGTGTCGGGAAAAATACCATTTTCAAATATCGTCTGGAGAATAATTATTTTTGGTTTTTGGATGGAGATGTTTAAAGTCGAACTATTTGAGAGAAAATAAGCAAAATATGGGGCCTGTCAACGGCGGTGTAAAAATCCCCAACTCAGGCGTTATTTATTCCCCAGTCCATTTAAAGTTATCGCAAAACTATCCAATC
>NZ_QGMZ01000046.1 GCF_003173335.1 Methanospirillum stamsii | reverse complement strand
CACGTGATATGGTTGAAAAACACTTTGATACGTTCAAAAATGAGTTGAGGGCTGACAAAATTTACCTGCGAAGTAATGAGGCACTTTTTGGGCATATTTTTGTATCATTTATCTGTTTGTACATATATTGTGCAATATTAAATCGTTTGAAGGCAGCCAAACTTTTAACTCAAATATCTCCTCACGATCTCCTCACAAAGTTCAGTAAAGTTTACGCATATCAGGTGGGTGAGGGTACTGAATTGTCAGAGGTTCCAAAGAGGGTTCGGGACTTGTCGCGCAAATTAAATTACCCAATATTCCCTAACTGATGCCGAGTTCAGGTTCAGATCCGTCTTTGCAAAGTGTAAATGCTATCAAAAACGGTAATGTTCACTATATCCGAGTCGGATGGCAGGGAAACGAACCTGAAAGTGAATTAACTGAATGCTTCTATCTTGCCAATCTCTTTTATCCTGAACAAAGTTCCGGGTTAAATGCAGAATCAGAAGGGAATAAAATCCTGAATGAATTCTATGGTGAGGATGGTCTATATTCTTGGGTAATAGATCGCAACGAATTATCATTGTAGAGGAAAAATATGATTAAATCGCCATATTTTTTACTATTACTGGTTGCTTGTATTTTTATTACCATTCCGGTCAGTGCATATGATTTCACCTTAAGTGTGTATGGAAATGCCAATATGGATGACATCATCGATGAAGATGATATCACATATCTTAAAGGGATAATCAGCGGGGTAAACGAAAAGACTCAGTTTGCAGATGCTAATTATGACGGGATCGTTAATGAGGATGACATTTCCCAGATTGAATCGATTATTGCAGGTGATGAGACAACATTAACATTGGTAGATTGTGAAGGCGTGACGGTCAGTTTAGATGTACCAGTAAGTAACATTATCACATTATTTACCGGACCATTAAGGCGTATTGTTCAATTAGGAGCAGTTGATAAAGTTGTTGGAATTGGAAATCAAATCCAGAATTCCAGTAATCTACTGGTTTTACATGCATATCCTGAACTTGAAACTCTGCCAAAGGTTGGTTCAGCGATGGATCCCTCTCAGGAAGCAATTGTATCCTTAAATCCCGATGTAATCATTGGAACGTTCCATACTGATAAAGATACTTCACAGGTACTTAGTCAAAACACTGGTATTCCTTTTATTTACGTTAAACCTGAAGCAAATTTTGATTCTAATGAAGGAGCTTATGAAACCTGGAGAATGTTAGGATTAATTTTAGGTAAGGATGCATCATTACGAGCAGAAAACTTAATTCAATATTGTGATGAGAAAATCAATGAAATCAATGAATATACTTCAACCATTCCAGATGAGGAGAAAACCCGTGCATACATCTGTGCTGGAACAGGTATTCCTACAACTACTAATATCTATGAACCTATAGAAATAGCAGGTGGCATAAATGTTGCTGTAAATACTGTCTCCAATCCATTTGGATGGGGCCAGGTGGATATCTCAAATGAGCAAATTCTTGATTGGAATCCTGATGTAATTTTAATTCCATATACTACTCAAGATGTAGTATTGTCGGATCCAACTTTACAGGTTGTCAATGCTGTAAAAAATAGTCAGGTTTATGATACAATGGCCTGGAAAATGGGTTGGGATCCTGCTACCGGCCTTTGTGAGTGCTATTATCTTGCTAAAATATTCTATCCGGATCTTTTTAAAGATTTAAACGTTGAAGGGGAATGTAACGAGATATTAGAGAAATTTTACGGTGTTTCCGGATTATATGACTGGATGCTGGAAAACTGTGGTGACTATGTCACGTGGAATTAAGTGATTGAAATGGCCTCAATAGGAAACATGCTAACCTGGGTAAATTATTCATGAAATCGTTGGAAAAACTGATGTCTATTGACACAGGTAGCATTAGTCTTGAAAAGATCGAGCAAGAGTATACAAGTTTTGTTGGTCGGAAAATTATCTTCCTCATTGTTTTACTCCTATTGATCGTTGTATTAATCGGAGTGGCAACAACTCTGGGGATTATTGATCTTTCTGTATTGGAAGTTTATTCGGTCATTTTTCATAAGTTCCTTCCCCAGTATTTCCAGGTACCCAGTGAAGTAGCTGATCAGGTCGTCTGGAATATCAGGCTCTCCCGGATTTTGTTTGGAATTTTTGCAGGAATGGGACTTGGAATTGCCGGAGCAGTAATGCAGGTGGTTCTAAAAAACCCCCTTGCAAGTCCTTATACACTGGGAATTTCTTCCGCAGCAGGATTTGGTGCAGCTCTTGCAATAATAATGGGATGGGGGTTTTTTGGAAATTTCCTCATTGCTGGAAATGCATTTATTTTTGCCCTTATTTCATCGATGTTTATCGTAGGAATAGCCAGGCACAAAGGAGCAACACCGGAAATCATGATTCTTTCCGGAATCACGATTATGTACTTCTTTTCTGCATGTGTTACGTTACTGGAATATTTTGCAGATCCTGATGCAGTAAAGGGTGTTGTTTTCTGGATGGTCGGAAGTATGGGAAAGGCTTCATGGGATAAATTAGGGGTATTAGCATGTGTTTTAGCAGTATGTCTTCCAATTCTCATCTGGAAATCCTGGGATTTCAATATCATCAGTTCCGGTGATGAAACGGCAAAAAGTCTCGGGGTGGATGTGGACCGGTTACGAAATCTGTCGATGATAATTTCAAGTCTGATGGTTGCAAGTATTGTTGCTTTTACCGGAACCATTGGATTTATCGGATTAGTTGCACCTCATATCACCCGGATGATAATCGGAGGAGATAATAAATATGTGCTCCCGTGCTCAGCATTGGTAGGAGGATTACTCCTGGCCGGAGCCGATGTTGTTGCACAAAATATTATTCCACCAGTGATACTTCCAATTGGTGTCATGACTGCATTTATGGGAATTCCGTTATTCTTTTACCTGATCATGCGACGAAGAAAAGGATACTGGTGAATAAACGGAATCAACAATGGATAGGGTAAACAATGTTCCTTAAAGTGAAAGATTTAGTATTCAGTTACTCAAGTACCAGAATCCTTGATGAGGTTTCACTAGAACTTGAGGGATCTGAAATACTGGGTATATTAGGTCCGAATGGGGCAGGAAAATCTACACTAATCAGGTGTATTAATAAAATCCTGAATCCTCAAAGTGGTATTATTACTTTTAATGATACCAACATCAATACAATGACCAGAATGGAAATTGCAAAAAACCTGGGATATGTTCCGCAAACCTCTACAAATCCCTTTCCTGCTACAGTTTTTGATACCATTCTCATGGGAAGAAGACCGCATTGTGGATGGCGGAATAGTCCGGGAGATATTAAGAAAACTTTGGAAATATTGGAATTGGTAGGAATTAAAGATCTTGCCATGAGAGATTTTACCGAGCTGAGTGGCGGACAACAACAAAAAGTGGTACTGGCTCGGGCATTAGCCCAGGAGACTGATGCCCTGTTACTGGATGAACCTACGTCAAATCTTGATGTCCGGCAACAACTGGAGACCATGGAAATAGTGAGATCACTGGTTCATAAAAATGGAATCTCTTCAATCATGGCAATTCATGATTTAAACCTGGCTGCCCGGTACGCTGACAGAATACTTTTAATGAAAAATGGATCTATTTTTGATGTAGGTGATCCATTCTCGGTATTAACACCTGAAAATATCCGGGAAGTTTACGGAGTTGAAGCAGTAATCAAAGATGAGGATGGAAGACCATATATCGTTCCGAAGTGCCCGGTAAAAAATTGTAATGAATGTTGTCAGTGAGCATGAAAATGACTTTTCAAAAGTCTGTTGTGAATATAGATATGAAATTTTGTTCGTTCGAAAAATAAATTTAAAATATCATATCCGGATTATGGGATCCTGACGAGACTGCAATGCTCAACGGTAGGGTTAAAGAATTATTATTTCAGAGGATTAAAGGGGTCATTGTCCGAGCATTTTACCTCTCCGGGATTTTCTTCTTTCCAAAGAGAAGTTGAACAACCTCACTATTTACTAATGTGAAAATCATGATACCAGTATGGTATCGCGGAAGTAAACCCTTTGTGATCATCTATCAGGGTTTTAATTAGAATTATTGCTTTTTTCAGTTGTTCTCCGAATTCTTTCCGGGATGCCATTCGTGAGAACCAGACAATTGAAGGGACGATACTCATTGCATTATAGAGGGCATATCTTTTCCAGAAATCCGGAGGGACATTTCCCATGAAATAACCATCTATCTGGCCCCGTGAGAAAGGAATGCTGATTTCGCGGGAAAAAAATGCCAGTTTATAAAAATCGTGTATGGGATCTCCCCAATCATACCGGTTGAAATCGATAATTCCGGTCAATTGTCCATTATTGATGATAAGGTTTGCAGGATGATAATCATCATGCTGAAATGTCTGGCTGACATCTTTCATCAGGTGGATGTTATCGGCGATATATCTATGAACCGGCTCCAAATCCAACTCTTCCGGTGCCAGATGTTCCCGGTTACATGCATCACAATATCGTTCATGTTTCTGCTTTTTTCTGTCATACCATGAAGAAAGAGTGTCCGGAGCTGCTAGATGGTGGAGTTTTTTTAGTTCTATTCCTGCATGATATCCGATTTCATACTGGATATCCGGACTATACTGGTGGAGTGTCGCTTCTCCATCATCACCTTCCATGTACTCATGAATCATGATGCAGGAATGAGAGTCCTCAGAAATCCAACATGCCCGTGACCGGGGAACCAGTGATGAATACCTGGTGAGTGTGTCCATCAGTGAATACATCTCCTTCCTTCCGGAGAGGATTTGAGTATCGTCAGATTCTGTTATCCGAAGTAGGAATCTTTCACCGGTTTTTGCCGTGAGAAGAAATTTTTTATCATCAGAGTATCCCTTCCGAACAGGTTCAATATGCAAGATGTTGATATTCTGCTGTATCTCTGAATATATGTCTGGTCTGATGGTCATCTCTGGCTTCCTTATGTCAACCGTATAATAGTATTTCAACTATTATCCATGTAATGATCATGAGATAATTTTTCAATATCTGAAACAGGGTTAGAATTTTTCCAGAATCTGGGTAATTATGGATAATGTAATTTTTTACAGGTATAAGAAAGAAATCAAAAGGTTATCGGTTCATTACAACCAACTCTTTTATATTCATATTTTGTTGATATTATGGCGATCAAAAAATCCGAACTTAATGACTCTCTCTGTGAAGGTTGTGATGAACTTTGTGGTGGGGATCAGCGAGATTATCTGCAATCAGGAGTGAAGAATCTTCTAAAAGGAGTCATTGATCCGGCTGATCATAATGAGATAAAACCTGGAAATCGAAAAGAAAGAGGTAACCAATTGCAATATAAAAATTTGAGTGGTTTCCTCAAATGCTTTCGTTCAAATTTAGAGTTATTTCAGACCAATATACCCCACCTTTGCTGGAAAATGTCCGGAATGTGGAGGATTGGTTGGTGATGATTGAGAAATTTCTAAGTGCTGATATATTTTTCGGTTTAGGGTGAGAGGGTACAATCTATTGGCGAGATGTTATCCGGGATAGAGAACGGAGAGATAGAATTTAAGCAGCAGCCAAATGTAGCGATGTTTAAAACATTCTCGGCCTTCTCAAACACGGAGGGCGGGTTTGTGCTGATTGGTGTTTCAGATTCGGGGGAGGTTACCGGATGCAGGTGCCTGAATAGTGATCTTAAAGAGCTTTCAGATACGATTGTAAATTCTCTTGGGATACATCCGTCAATTGATTGTATGGAAATTGAAGGGAAGAGCGTCATCCGGATTGCCGTAAAAAAGAGTCTGATTCCGATTGCTTATGAGGGGCGGTATTATTCACGAGTAGGGAATACAACGAGGATCATGGAAGGAGAAGATTTAAGGCAGTTTTTTATCCGAGATGTCGCTTGGGATGGTCTTTCCTCAAATCATAGTCCTGATGATATTGATCCGGAGACTGTACGACTTTTCCTGGGGTTAGCAACCAGGTCCGGACGGTTGTCGGCAGCGGATGACCTTGAACCTGTTCACGCAGTTCTCACCCGGTTAGGTCTGATTACCAATGGAAAACTGAATAATGCCGGTTATCTCCTGTTTGGAAAGAGACAACCCTCCTATTCTTCTGAGTATGTGCTCAGAGTTGGGAGGTTTCGTGACCCGACGATAATTACTGGTGACCGATGGATAGAGGGTAACTTGTTTCAGCAATTCCAGGAAGGGGAAGAGGCGATTCGAAATTTCATTAATGTCCGGTATGAGATAACCAGTGCTCAGATGGAGCGACAGGAGATATGGGACTACCCCCGTGAGGCCATTCGTGAGGCACTCGTCAACGCTCTGATCCACCGGGATTATTTTAAGAAAGGTCAGCAGGTCGTAGTCAAGGTGTATGATGACCATCTGTGGATGCACAATCCGGGTGGTCTTCCTCCTGGAATCAGTGTTGATGATCTGAAGAGATCACCCCATTCAGTTCTTAGAAATCCTCTGATGGCAAAAGTGTTTTATTTGGCAGGGTTTGTCGAACAGTATGGTTCAGGAATACAACGAATGATTAATGCCTGTACAAGTAACGGACTTTCAGAACCAGTTTTCTCTTCTGATGGATTCGGATTTACCATTGTCATTCGAAAAGATCCCATGAGTATGGACTATCTTACTGGAATAGGTTTGCATGAACGTCAAATACGAGCAATTCTCTATGTAAAAGAACATAAAAGTATTTCAAGCGGTGAATATCAAAAATTGGTTGAGGTTTCTTCCAGAACTGCAAAATATGAACTTTCAGATCTGATGGATCGGGGTGTTCTGGAACGACATGGAAAAGGAAGAGCAACAAAATACTTCCTTAAAAATCCGAATGAGTGAGTGAATGGTGAGATATATTGATATCAATAGGTGTGATAATGCATGATTTGCACGATTAATGCACTATTTTTGCATGATTTGCACGATTAATGCACGAAAAATATCTGATTATTTAGACCTGAATTGTGATATAGGCCAAAATTAAATATTAAAACCAATACACATACAACATTACCCCTTCTTGTCGCACTGATTTCTATACAATTATCGGTTTGTAATAACTCTACAATGTCATGTTTAAATGGTTAGTTATCTTGATCCTCTCCAATTTTGATCAATATTTT
>NZ_QGMZ01000045.1 GCF_003173335.1 Methanospirillum stamsii | reverse complement strand
ACCAGATCCTGATCCGATTTGAGGGTTTTACCCTCTTAATGGATCCGGTTTTTCATGGAAAAAATGAAAGTTATTCTGGATATACAAATAACCCCACATCCTTGAGATTATAATCTGCCCCGATAAAGCGGTCAAGATATTCCTGGTGTATCGCTTCCGGATTCAGTTCTCCGAACATCTCCGGATGCAACCATTTTGCAAGGTACGGAATAAGCACTACCTGCCTGATGGTCCCGAATAACGCATGATCAACAAGGTAAACATCCCCGTTTTTCACCGCAGTGGAGCCGGAAAATTCTTCCTGGCTCATGATCTGGTTTCGTAACTCTTCGCCTTTTGCCCGGGCATTTTGCGGATCGCTTGCCTGATATTCAAAACTCTCCGGATAATAAATATTCCAGATCTCATCGATGAGCACATCATAATCATTGCTCATCAGCCATTCAGGATCAATATCTCCAAAGCCAAATGAGAGATCATGAGCGGCATTTTTACCGCCGGAAATAGCAAGAATATTTTCCCATCCGGCCATGCCGGAACCATAGGTACATAACTGGTCAGCAGAATACCCTGCAGCCTTGATAAGAACAGAGGGTTTTTCTGATTCACTTAGTTGCCCTGCTTTTTTCTGAATAGGAGAGACAATACCGGCATAATAATCCGCAAACTCCTGTGCTTTCTGATTGTTCCCGGTTATCTGACCCAGTTTAATAAAGTTTTCCGCCATTGTGTTGGGATTTACAAAATCAAGCACAACAACTTTAATTTCCGGATCAAGTGTTTCAACCGCTTCTTTTACTTTATCTGCATACCACTCTTCGTTCTGAATTACCATAACGTCCGGATGAATCTCAACTATCTTTTCATAATCAAGATCCATTTCTCCACTTTCCGGATTAATGGCAGGGATATTTTCAAAGCCCGGATAGAACTGCTCATCAGAGATATATCCGTCACGTGCCACAACCTTATCCCAGGCTCCGACAATTTTCAGTGCCTCTCCAACACCATAAAACTGAAACCCGATTCTTTCAGCGGGTTTGTCCAGAGTAATCTCACGTCCAAGAGCATCGGTGAAGGAAATAGAATCACCTGACGCCGGTATAACTACTAAAAACAATGATATGAATAACAAAACAATCAAAGCATGCTTCCGGTCTGCTATCATAGAACCTCCAAAATATTGTATGTCATTCTTTTTTAGGTAATGAACAATATTTCCTGAACTTTTTTTGGTTTCACTCATAGTGTTATCCTCAATCAGATGAATATATAAGATGTGAAATGGAGATATCCCCTATGAGCATTTACTATGGTATGATTGAAAAAAATATCAAAAGAGGAATAAATTTTCAAAATGCGATTATTTCTCTTCATGATGGACAAATGACCTTTGAAGATCAGGGAGTGAATCTGGTGAGTATTATCAGGCCTTCGAAAAATGAACTGATCCTGACTGTAAGGAAAAATCACTCAGAACAGACACAAAAACTTCTCTCTGCATTGGATACTAAGAATGACACAAACCCATTGAAGATACATATTGAACTAAATGGAAATCCTTTGTTTGGAGGGATAACAATTGATACTACGGTAAAAAAATGTGAAAAAAGAGAGGATGAATCTTCTATTTCATGTACCTTTTCTATATAATTTTAAATTTGTCCGGTAACCCATTGTAGAACAAGACTGCTGGTAGCAACGATAATCCAGAGAATACCTCCAAGGGCTATCGGCCTCCATCCGGCATCTTTCACCGCAGTTAAGGAACTACTCATCCCAACTGCTGCCATGGCAACAGTAATACCAAAATGTGCCAGGAACTTTAAGGGGTCGTTCAGGATCTCCGGAATCAGGCCGACAGACTGCATCACTGCAGCTACCAGGAATAACACAATGAATGGTGGAACTAAACGGTACCATTTTGTGCAATCCCGATCTTCTGGTGGAACATTCCGGTTCTGGAACCAGCTTTGAAAGATTGCCAGAGGAACAATGGCAAGAGTCCGGGTAAGTTTTACCACTACTGCATATGAGGTTGCGAGTGCCCCATATACCGTAGCAGCAGCCATTACTGAAGATGTGTCATTAACTGCAGTACCTGCCCAAAGTCCGAACGCTTCCTGGGAGAGACCTAACATATGACCCAATATGGGAAAAAGAACTGCACCGAGGACATTGTAGAGAATAATAACAGTAATAGAAATTGCAATAGCAGGACCGGATGCCTTCATAACAACACTCATAGTTGCAATGGCAGATGCACCACAAATTGCAGTGCCATAGGTAACAAGTGAACGTGTTTCATATTCAACATCCAAAATCCGGCCAATTATAAAACCACATGCAATACAAAGAACCAGAGTCCCAATCATCACCGGAAGACCAGAAATCCCGATTCGGGCAACCTCTGAAAGAGACATTCCAAAACCGAGAAAAACTATTGAGCCCTGTAATATTCTTTTCACTGCAAATGTTAATCCGGGCGCCCACTCTTTCCGGAGACCAAAGACCTGACCAATGATAAGACCGATTAATATTGCAACAACAGGCCCGCCTAAAATGGGAATAAGAGTTCCAACCCACCAGGCGATAATACCAATTACTATTGGAATGATTAATCCTTTCAGAATTTCATAAATTGAAGAAAAATGAATATTAAACATAATTTAACCTGATATTCATGAACGGAATTTCAAAAAAGCACCCTACCATATTCATTTACATATATAAATAAACAGTAGTCCCTCTTCAGTTCTTATCATTGCCTTAACCAGATTATTTATGTCTCGGACAATACTGAAATATCAACACAATATCTGTTTAAAGCCAAAAAGAAGATCAAATTTAAAAAACAAAAAATTAGATTTTCAGGGATACCCTGCAATGCCAACATCATCAAGATTGACATCGGTTTTCAGGTACTTAGTCAGGTATTCCTGGTATGTTTTTTCCGGCTCAAGATTCCCGAATAACTCCGGATGGATCCATTTTGCAAGATAGGACACATAAGCCACCGGATGATTCCAGAGGAAATGATCTGCCAGGTACACCCGGTCATTTGTTATTGCTTCACTTCCGGTATAAATTTCATTAGCAAGTGTTTCTTCCCGTATCTTTTGAGCCGAGGAAATTTTATTGGCCGGATCAGTAGCTTTGAGACCGACCCATTCAGGGTAAAACCCTTCCCAGACCTCTTTTACGATAACATCGACATCTTTGCCAATCAGCCATTCTGAATCAAACTCACTATATGGCCCTGAAATCTCCGCAGCAACATTATTTGCACCTACAATACCAAGCAATGCATTGGCGGCAGCAAACCCTCCTCCATAGGTATAGAGTTCATCCGGAGAACTCATACCATGAGCCTGGAGAAATACATTGGGCTTTTCAGAATCCGCTAAAGTTGAGGTTTTACTTTTAATGGGAGAAATTACCGAATCAAAAAATGCCAGGTAATCTTGTGCTGCTTCTGTATTTCCGGTTAATTTTCCAAGTTTTTCATAATTATCAGCCATCGTGTTCAGATCAAGGAAATCAAGCACAACTACCGGAATCTCAGGTTCCAGTGAATCAATAGCCTTCTGAATTCCTTCCAGATCCCAATCCTGTTTTCCAATTATCACGACATCAGGCTTTAATTCCATTAATTTTTCATAGTCCAGGTTCATATATCCTGTTTCAGCGCTGATAGCCGGAATACTTCCAGCATTCGGATAAAACCGCTCGTCACTGGACATTCCATCCCGTGCAATAACCTTGTCCCATGCCCCTACGATCTTTACCGGATCACCTACCATGTAATATGCAAGTGTTTCAGCAGGTTTCTCAAGAGAAATTTCCCGGCCCATAGCATCGGTAAATGATATAGCCTCATCTGCCTGCACAACAGAAATCAATGCCAAAACAAGCATCATTCCGATAAAGATTTTTAAAACAACATTGTATGCCATTTAAACCCCTTTAATTCCCTATTACGTATGAATTTTGGTGGAAATCAACCAATACCGAAAAAATTTCGGGAACCCAAATGTCCGGAAAATTGTAAGATATTCTCAATATTTTTTATCTTAACCAAATTAATCGGGGATTTGTGACCTGAATGAAGTTTATTAGGTAAGAATACATCTGCACCAAACAGGTAAAAGAGATATTGCACAGTAGATGTGCAAATAATCATTCCCGGACAGCCGGGGATGAAAAATATGGAGGTTACTTGAAGTATATACATGCTATATTCCGGAACAGAAAGCCGAATATTTCAAGACAGACATTAGAGGAGGTGTGGCTGAACCCATAAACAGAAAATTCCCAAAACTTAAAAACCGGGATTTTTCCCTCTTTTAATGTGTTGCAAAAAGATTTTAAAAATAATTACAAAATGTAATTATTTTAAAGTCCAGATGCAGAGGCATTATTACAGTAATTACAGTATAGCATGATTTTCCTGGATATCCTTGAAATAATTGTTATACTTTGCACATATCATCCTGACATGACAGA
Organism: Methanospirillum stamsii; assembly: GCF_003173335.1. Lineage (GTDB taxonomy): Archaea > Halobacteriota > Methanomicrobia > Methanomicrobiales > Methanospirillaceae > Methanospirillum > Methanospirillum stamsii. The sequence continues at coordinate 34,156 of NZ_QGMZ01000045.1, read as the reverse complement.
CAGAGGCAACTATTTAGGATGCCTCTCTTTTCGATATCAAAATTTTATCAAACGATAATTTATCGATATTCTTCCATAATTATTTTTATTTTCCTGAAATTTTTTAAATTAGAATTTTTTCACTGTGATAAAACAAACTGTTTTTGGTTACTTTATATCAATACCAAATAAAATACCGGAATGAATCAGATGACAAATACAATTTTTAAACCAATTCCCAATCTGACAATTGAGAACCTAATTCAGACGATAATCAATCAGGATTATCCGGATACAGCATATGGAGAATGCCTGAATGAACAAGCGATCCCAATAATTCGGAGCAACAGTAATTTTACCATACTAGATGCAAATGCAGCATTTTATGAAGAGTCCGGATATACTCCTGATAACCTGCAGGGAGAAAACCTACGGATTATTCCGGTATCTCTTGTCAAGGGTGAATCCATATGGGATGCTTTGATTAACAACAGAAAAACAATAGGAGTTGCAGAGATAAAATTTCCTAATAAAACTGAATTTTACCGTGTTATCACGTATCCGGTCAGTAATTCAGAAAAGTCTCCTCCAAATCAATATCTTATCACATTTCAACTGGGAGATGAGATGACCATTCCCACATACGATGCGATTTTGGCCTCCCTCTCAACATCATGCGAAATTCTTGCGGAGACTGATGGGAGAATACTCTCTGGTTCTATCGAAATAAATAGAATTTTTCCAGAATCTGTCCTTCAGTCAGGAAACATCTGGAACTGGGATCGTATTGCATTACTCAGAGAAAAAACCGAACAACTATTAAAAAATAATGGATTTGTCCGGAATAAAATCGAACATTACCTGGTGGAAGGATCCTCAGTATATGAAATCACCATACAGGTATTTGAAATAACACTGCTTAAAAGAAGAGTTCTTCACCTGACAATAAACACCGTGTCTGAAACACTGAGACAAAAGATAACTGAAATTGAAGGAGGAACACAAGTCTCCGATCTTCTTTCAGATATTGCATCCCATGTCATGAACCGGGATTTTTCATACCGTTTAAACGCTGATACCATAAAATGTAATCAAATACAGGGGATAAAAGCCTGTAATGAGATGCTGAAAACTCTGGAAGAAGAAAATTCAGCACTCACAGAGATAACCGAATCATTAAAAAAAGGTATTTTACCACAATCTTTTCCGGTTACCAATGGCCCACTCAATCCAATTATTCAAAATTTCAATGCAATTACTTCTTGTTTAGACCAGATGCATAAGAGCCTTGAACAATCTATAACCACAGTCAAATCCGGAGACATATGTCAATTATCTCAAAAAAAAGACCTTCAAGGGATATATCTCCTGTCAATCACCGGAATTAATGAGATACTTACCAGCATTGCAATACCCCTCCGTGAAATTGAACGGGTAGCGGGAGAATATGCATCATGTCACTTTTCAGCCAGAATGAAAGAGGATCTTTCATATCCGGAAGGATTTTTACCGATAAAAGAGTTCATGGATGCCATCGGTATCTGGTGTTCAGGTGTTGTAGGAGAGATTGCACGAGTCAGTAATCTCTGTGCATCTGGAGACTTTACTGCAAAGATGAATCCTAAACTGCAAGTTACCGGAGATTTTGTAACCATACGGGATTCCCTGGATAATATCGGAATAAAAGTATCAGAAATCATCAATACCATGCATGAAGCGGTAGAAAGTCTTGAAGATTTAACCATTGAAATAGGGGATGATGTCGGGGAGATGGCAAAAGAATCAGAAAAACTTGCCACGAATTCGGTAAATGTATCAGATCGGGCGAGAAGTGTTCAGAATGAAGTACGGGAGATGATAGCCAGCACAGATAGCGTCCTTAAGGGTCTTTCAGACATCAATGAAAAAGTAAAAGAAGGGATGAATACATCTGCCCGGACACAGGAGATCTCATCTCATGGCATGAATCTGGCAAACCAGAGTCGTGAAGGAATTGAAGCCATATCAAGTGCAGCAGGTTCTGTTGACAATGGTATCGCCCGTATCCATGATGAACTGATGCGAATTGAAAAAATCATTAAAGTAGTTACGGACATTGCAAACCAGACAAATCTTCTGGCCATTAATGCAGCAATTGAAGCAGCACATGCAGGATTGTACGGGAAAGGGTTTGCAGTTGTAGCTACAGAAGTAAAGCAGCTTGCAGTCCAGGCTAAAAGTTCAACCACAGATATTTCATACACACTGATCGCATTAAATGAAGCATTTCTTGAAGTACGTGAGAAGGTCTCTGAAGTTCAGAAAGAGATAGATTCAAGAAGTATAGCAATTTGTGAAATGGCAAATCTCTTTGAAGAGATGATTAAAAAAATAAAAATCATTGCTGACATGAGCAGGGATACCGGTTCACTCACAAAAGATCAGGAAGCCCTCATTGAAAGCCTGTATGAACGGGCACAGACTATCGGAAACCTGATGACCGAAACTGCAAAAGACGCAGAGACATCAGCCGGAGCATGTATCAATACCTGTTCTTTTGTAGAACATATTTCAACCCATATTACCGAAGCTTCAAATTATACCAGGGAGATTCATGAAATGATTGAAAAATTGAAAGTCCAATCATAATATACATAAAAAATACGGGAAACCATCCCTCTTTTGGATATGGATAATGCTAACCGAAAAGGAAATTCTTATAATCAATATTTTACCATGTTCCTGAATTTTTTAAAAAATCCCGGATATCAGATTACCCATAAAATTTACCAAAAACTGATAGATATGATACATAGCTCTGAACCCCCATACAGAACACAAACAAAAGAACCTGGCGGTGTTGGACAAGACCCACTTGACCGGATTATCATTGAATGTGATGAATCAACCAATGAACTCCTCTACCTGAATAAATGTGGAAAATCACATAAAAAAGAAACAGATATCCTAAACAATGGGGAGGAAATTCCGGGAAAAACTTCAGTCAGGGAATACCATGATAATGATACCGGATTATGGTATCAGTGCTGGGATTCTGTAATCAGATGGTATAACGGCAAACTTATCAGGCTTGAAATAGCCATGAATATTACTGCCCGTAAACAGATAGAATCACAAATCCTACAGTTATGCAACCTGAGAGAACGTCTTTTTACTCCAAAACCACTTCTTACCAAACTCCAGGACATTACAGACACTGCGGTACCTCTATTTGGGCTCTCACTCTCCTGTATATGGCTATTTCAAAATATCATTGACATATCCCGGATTTCTCTCCTTCATGATGAATCATGGACAGCATGTCAAAATCCAAAAAAACAAAAACTAAAACTTATCATCAGTTCATCCAAAAAAAATGAAATCCCCCTTCTTATCTCCTCATTATCCACATTTTCAGGATATAAATCAGGCATACCTGATATCATGGAACCGGTGGAGATTGAAAATCCGGAAGATTTTTTTCACTCATTACGGTTACACATCAAAGAACAGGCAAGGACATACAATCTTCACCATTCCGAAATATTTCCTCTCATTGATGCGAGTGGAAAAACAATCGGATATACCTGTTCATTCAGAGAGAATGAATTTATTTCAGAAGAGCAGCAACTCTTAAGAAACCTGGCACATATCACATCACAGGTGATTATATCAGATTTAGCCATGCAGGCTCATGTCCGGACCATGGAAAAGTACCAGATACTGGTAGATAATCTTCCCCAGGGTGTTTTCCTAAAAGATAATGACCTTCGGTACATTTCATTCAACAAAAGGTTTGCAATCGATGCAGGAGTTGAATGGAGTTCATTATTTGGTAAAAAGGATTCGAATATATTCCCTGCTTCCCTGGCAAAAATGTCTTCAGAACTGGACAATTCAGTTCTTATATCGAGGGACACCCGGGAATCGGTATTTGAATATATCCAGGATGACAAGACCAGGTGGATTGAATCAATCCGGACTCCCCTCATTGATAACGATGGGAACGTTTCCGGAATACTTGGGATTATGCATGACATAACCCGGAGAAAACTTGCTGAAGAAGAACTCCAGTGCCTGTATAATGAACTTGAAGTGAGAGTAGAAGCAAGGACTGAAGAACTACTTCGGACACAGGAATCATTTCACCAGGCTAACCGTAAATTAAACCTCTTAAATTCCATAACAAGGCATGATATCCTGAACCAGATAACAGCCCTGTACGCCTACCTGGAGTTTGCCAGAGAACAGGTGACTGATCCATCTACACTTGAATATCTGGAAAAAGCCGTAGAATCTGCCAGAATGATTCATGAACAGATTGCTTTTACAAAATTATACCAGGATATCGGGGTTAATGCACCGTTATGGCAACCGGTTCGCCAGGTCATCTCCCGGGTTATCAGGAGTATTCAAACAGATTCGGTAACCATCACCATGTCTCTTCAAAATATTGAAGTATACGCGGATCCTCTTTTAGAAAAAGTCTTCTACACATTGATTGATAATTCAATCAGGCATGGAAACCATGTATCACACATACATTTTAGTTTTAAAAAAACATCCAATACCCTTACCATATGGTATGAAGATAACGGAACCGGGATAGAACCTGACAACAAGACCCGAATCTTTGAGCGAGGGTTTGGGAAAAATACCGGACTGGGTCTCTTTTTGGCTGAAGAAATACTAACCATTACCGGTTCATCCATATCTGAAACCGGAGAATACCGAAAAGGAGTCAGATTTGAATTGACATTTCCCAATGATTGTTTCAGGATCTGTTCTGAATAAATAAAGCAACCAATTAGCAAGAATAAATTAATACTGTTGTTTCCAAAATGATTTTTAATACTTGTTCCCGAAATTTCGAGTTTATCTTTTTGAACAAGTTGCTCTTGAAAAAATTGGATAAACAATTTTCAGAATTACAAGTTTTAAACTAAAACTCGTTTAAACCGATAGTAACCCAGGTTACCCCTAAAACATCACCATCGGTGTCACCAACACACTCCAAATCCTTATTGCTCCTAAACCAAGGGAGAAATAATCATTTGTATGGTCCGTAACTCGATAAGAATGTTTTGTAGCCTATTTCTCTAATAATTGATGATTCTTTTATATACTTATGATAAATTTTACTGAATCCGGAAAAGATTATAGATTTTTTATCATAAAAAAGACAATTTGCAATTAATCTAAAAATTTATGACTAGATTTCTTCTGAAAAACGGTTATGGTTTAATCCATGAAGAACAACATGAATCTTCCTTTTTTTCAGAAACTGAATTTTTAAGCCAGCACCTGGCTGAATCACCCTGAATTCCGGGTTTAACATATGTACATGCGGCACATTGAGAATCCTGTTTACATGCCTGAATACAAAGGAATGGATCATCAGCAGAAAGATCAAACGACGAATAATCTGAACCAGGTAAGTTCATATTTTCTTCTATATCATTATTGCCGTTAAATTCTATCAAATCCGGTTCAATTACTCTCACTTCATCCGTTTCAACTGGTTCAATGTCACTGGTTAAGTCTTCATGGATGATCGGTTTCGTTAAATACTGAGTTGACAATGGCAGAATCTCCGCATGGAACTCTTTAGGAGTGGGCGCCGGAGTTGGAGTAGGAGTGACTTGTTCTCTTGTACAGCTACATTTTGCTTTTCCAACAACCGGTGAATCATGGGGATCATCTCCTGCCACACGGTCAAGATCAAGCTGAGTAATAAACGCCCCATCAAGACACCAGTCCTTCTTTTGGTGACTTAAATCAGGACCAACATCCATCCAGTATGTTGAGCCCCATGTATCATAACCGGCTGGTTTTGAGCATTGGACCTGTCCGATAACCGGTGAATCCATGGGGTCGGATCCAGCAGCAGCATCAAGATCGATTCCAGTGATATAACTTCCCTGCGGGCACCAGGATCCAAGCATACTATGACTGTTTATCCCCTTTGTTTCAATCTGTACCCATTCACTTTTCTCCCATTTCTGACTTTTTGCTCCTTCAATCTTACAACACTTTGCCTGACCAATCACCGGAGTGTCCATATCACTTGCGGAGCGATCCCCATCCAGGTCCAATGCAGTTAGATAACTTCCTTCAGGACAATACTGGGATTTTCCATGGCTGTTTATTCCTCCGGTCTGAATTGGTATCCATGAACAATCTGACCAACTCGGAGTAGGAATTTCAAGAATCCAGTTATATGCGTATGATGTCGGACGATAGGTACTACTTGAATCTTGATTCCAGGATGCAACTCCAACCACATGACCAGCTTTGTTAATTATTGGCCCTCCGGAATCTCCCGGACAAGAATGTAATTGTGCATTTTTAAAACTGATTCCGCCCCATCCACTCCCATCAACAGCAACTTCCATCTTCATTTTACCTTGTGATGGAGATTTACAGTCAACACCAGTGTACCCAAAACCAACTAAGGTAAGTTTTTCGCCTACAAATGGAATGTTCCAGGGATTTTCCAGGGAAATCGGATTTACAAGGGCAACAGAAGATGCCGGCTTATCCAGTTCAAGCACAGAGTAATCCTCTCGAAGCCATCCCCTCTTTCCGTATTCGGGATGAATCCTGACATCACCGGCTATGGTAATATCCTGGCGGATTGAGGGATTATTAACGGGTCTAACATCATGGAGTGTAAATTGCCCACGATTATTACAATTATTCCCAAAATCGTCGCAAAAACAGTGTCCTGCACTCAGTACCAGATTGGCTGTAATCAATGTTGCCGAGCAACCACCTACGGTTCCCACCGCTTCAAGCTCTCCTTCAGGAACAGGGGAACCTTGTGATAATGCCTGCTCAATTTTTCCGATATTATCATCTGCAAACCCGGTATTTATACACAGTAACACCATAAAAATGCTGAAAAGTATCAGAATAACACCTGTTTTCATGCTTCACCTCTTTGATAATTTAACTTCTATTATCACCACAATTACCTATCATTATCTCTTTACCAACTTTACAAAATTCAATTCAAATGATCTTCATGAATCCTGAAAGCAAAAAAACAAAAATTTCCCGACATATCAAAGAATAAAACTGAACCGTGAATCCACCTCCTTTATTCAGGGGTTAAATAAAAAAACCTAATTTGACCCATGAGTTGTTAATAGGTATTTCATAACATAAGAGTATGCACAGCAAAATTGCCATGCATATGATTTTTTTCTGTCTCGTGTCAGACACAAGGTATTCGAATTTTTTTACACTCCGGTTATGGACATTTAAAGTTCTGGGGGATAAATATATCTAAATCTGATAATTTATTATCCCTACTTATCATGTTCATGAAAATGATGAAGGTCAGGAGTATGGGAATGGTCATGAACAATTTTTTCATGTTCATGAGGATGAGCATGCACTACATCTTCCATACCCGGACTATGATGGATATGATGACCATCGTCATGACTGTGCCGGTGTTCATGCTGTATCGCAACATGAATATGACGGTGGCTATGCTGTTCGGTTGCAATAAGCCATGCTCCGACAGCCATCAGGGGCAGACTCAGCAGTAACGAAAGGCCCGGACTTTCACCCGGAAGTGGAAGAGAGAGAATAAGACCAATAAATGGGGCAGTCGCAAATAATGCCCCAGTCCTGGCAGAACCAAGAACTCTCATGGCCCGGATAACAAAAAAGATTGAAAAACCATAACCAAGGCAGCCAATAATCAGAGCCGCCGGAATAATGGCATAGGAAGGAAATGGTTCGCCTATGGCCTGACCCAGGCAGACACTAAAAATACCTGCAACAAATCCTTTGATCATAACAATCTGGGCAGGTTCTTTCCCTGATATGACCCGGGTAAAATTATTGTCAAGACCCCAGCAGAAACAGGCCAGGATGATGAGGATTGAACCTGTGGAAAAACCAAAGGTTCCGGAAGAGTCATACGAAAGTAAAAGTCCACCAAATACGACTGCAATAATAGCACAAATTCCCCTTTTTCCGAGAGGTTCACGAAATCCGATAACGGCGATTAGAGTTGTAAAAGCTAGCTCAGCATTGAGGAGCAGAGACGCAGTTGACGCAGGAGTGGTAGTAAGGCCGACCATACAGAGGATAGGGCCGATTACACTTCCAAAGGCAATGACTCCAATAAGCCAGGGAACATCAGTTCTCCGGATAGGAGACTCATTTTTCCCTTCCGGATTTGTTAATCTCCTGATGATGAGCCCTCCAATCCCGGCTCCGACATATAGTAACCCGGCAAGAGTGACCGGCCCGATATCAAAAAGGAGAATTCTGGAAGCAGGAACTACTGCACCAAACAGAGCAGCAGCAAGAAGTGCCATCAGTATTGCACCCCGGTCAGAATGTTGCATAAACGATATTTGTTTTTTGGAAAGAAAAGATATTTGGCAGGGAATTAACATTATTTTGAAAAAAGGGAAGAGAAATGAAAATCATTTGGGCTCTCGTGTGTAGATAATGTTACGAATTTTCTAAAGTTAGCATCCGGACGGTTAAAACGGTTAGTTTATCCTAAGAACCTCTTAATGTGTCAAACCCAAAAAAATAAAAAATGTCCGGAGATCAGGGAAGAACAATGTTAAATGAGGTGTCAAACACATCAAGCATGTTCACAAACTTATCAAATACCGCTGCATCGCCGGTTGTTGTAACATCTGCCGGTGTCACGGATGGATCAAGGGCAAGCTGTTCAAGTGTCTTTCTTGGCATCCTTACCGTTACATCTGCAGTTGATGAGGTTACATCCACATAGTAGACGAGAACATTATTCTTTACCTTGAGTAAAGCCTGATCACCGTTATCTGATAGAATCAGGTTTATCTGGAAATCCTGGCCTTTTGCTTTCTCTCCATTTACCCTGACTGAAATGTAGTCAAGTAACTGACTCATCGTCATTGCAGACATAATATCATCAGAAATCCCGCTGGCTAACAACTTCTGAGGTTCAGAGCTTCGAAGGTCCCGGGCAGCCATCAGGTATGCATTCCGGGCAGTTCCTGATACTGACTGGTATCCGAGTTGTTCAAGGGCTGCAGCTTCTATCTCCCGGGCAGCCATGTTGGTCGGATCTGCAAATACAAGATAATGTGCAATAGAGGCTACCAGTTCATATTCTCCTGCATCGTAGTCGATTTGAAGCTGCTTAAGAGCTGCATCAGCACCACCCATGTATTCGGTCAGGACCTGTGCATATTCCTCCGGAGGAACCCGTTTCAGGTTAATCGGATTCGCATCATAAAATCCCAGGTATTTCTGGTACGTGGCTTTTACCCCCATATAGATCTGGCCATAAAATCCATAGGTATACCAGTACTCTTTGAGGGATTCCGGGACCTCAATCATGCTTGCTATCTCATCCATGGTATACCCCTTGTTCATGAGATTCAGCGTCTGATCATTGACATATTTGTACAAATCCCGCTGGTTTTCAAGAATTTCACGGACCTTATCATTACCATATCGTGGCCAGTGGTGAGAACTGAGCATGACCTCTGCCTTATCTCCATATAACTCAAGAACTTCTTTTAACGCATTTGACCAGGCAAGCGGATCTCTGACCTGTGCTCCCCGCAGAGTCAGAATGTTATGGTACGTTGCAGTACAGTCTTCAGCAACCAAAAGTGCGTTCTTTTGAGGGAACCAGATATCAAGTTCCACCGGAGCTTCGGTGTTTGTTGTCAGATGGAACTCCATATCAACACCGTCAACGGTTACCTGCTGACCGGTGTGGGTGATATCGAGCGTCGGAGGAATCAATGATATCGTACCGATAGCAGGCGTTTTTCCAAGACCAATGTCAACATTCCCTTTGGCATCCTTCGGAAGCTGAGTTCCGTACTGGTACGTCGCCCTCCGGAACATGGCATTTCCGGCATAGACATTCTCACTCAGAGCATGTTCCATAAAATGCTCCGGAGCGATGATCTCAACCCTGCCTGCATCAACATCCTCCTGGGTAGTTACTCCTTTCACTCCCTGGTAGTGATCTACATGAGGATGCGTGTAAATGACTGCTTTTACCGGATAATCTCCAATGGTCTGATTCACAATATCCATCGCTGCCCGTGCAGTTTCAACCGTGACCATCGGATCCACGACAATCCAGCCGGTGTCCCCTTTTACAAGGGTCATAGAAGTGACATCATATCCCCTGACCTGGTAAATACCATCAGTGACATTATACAGCCCGTTGATGTTATTGAGCTGTGCCTGCCTATAGAGGAGCGGATTTATGGTATTCGGACATGTGGCATTTTCCAAAAAGTCATATGCCGACATGTTCCAGGAATCAACACCCGGATAGTCCGAGGGAATAATAAGGGGATCATCGGTGGCCATAAATCCCCGGTTAGCGAAATCAAAGTCTTCGTCGTTATTATCCCATGCCGGTGTATCATTTAATTCTTCATTCACTGCAATCGTATAATCTGTAGCATCATTCCGATCATCTGCACATGCTATCCCACAGAGGAATGCCAGACAGAACAAAACAAGGATTACCCATCTCTTTTTCATAAGTAAACATGAGTTGTAGATATTTATTTGTACTTAAATCAATCGATTTGAACTAGCTAAATTATCTAGGCCCATATAACCTCATATCCAACAAAATTTCCCCTGATAAGCGCTAAAGATCTTTTGTCTCACGTAATTTTTATGCCTAAACATTAACGGAGAGTAATAACGATCATATATAAATATCTGCATATGCATGATACTTCATCATAGGAGGTATCTCATGAACCTGCTAGACTTAACAAAATTGGGGCCAAGAGAAACATCACCCGGAATATTTCATTTTGGTCTGTTATTGCCGGATATCTCACCGGATACAGGAAATCATCTTTTTTTGAAAATTATTCATGAATCTGATCAATTCCTGCAGAAAATTCCCCCAAAACTGTTCCCACTACAGCATTCAATTGACCCGGAATATGGAGACTATTGGTCATCGACCATATCAATTAAACCTGAAAAAGAATCATCACCAGAATCTTCCTGGGGAAGTAAAGGGAAATATGTGTATCGCTATTTTTTGATAAATGATGAAAAAAAGATAGAAATTGACTGGATTATTGATCCTTTTGCCCGTGAATATGGTACAGGAAAATTATCTGCAGTCACTATGGGATATTCTGATCATGAGTGGGATGAAACAGAAAAAAACTGGAAAACTCCGGAGTTATCAGAACTCATCGTGTATGAACTCATGATAAGTGAATTTGCCGGCAGCATTCAAAGAGCAATAAAGCGTCTTGATTATCTTGCAGATCTTGGAATCACATGTGTTGAAATTATGCCGGTTTCCAATTCGCTGGAATCCATTGACTGGGGTTTTTCACCAGTTGGATATTTTGGTGTCGATGAGCGGTTTGGAAAGAGAAGAAAGTTTCAATGGTTTGTCAACGAAGCACACAAACGGGGTATTGCCGTTATTATTGACTCTGTGTATGCACATACCGATGCCCAGTTTCCGTATGTCTCGGTATATCGGCAGTTAAAGATGAATAAATACCCGATAACCGGTCCTTTTGCAAAAGATGAGTTTGGAGAAAGTACTGATTTTCATAAAAAACTGACACAGGATTATTTCTTTTCCGTGAACATGTTCTGGCTGGAGAAATTCCATGTTGATGGGTTCAGGTATGATTACGTGCCCGGATATTACGATGGTCCGACTGGTGAAGGATATGCAAATCTGGTATATAGCACCTACAAAGCAGTAAAATCCAATCAAAATACCAAAGGTCACTGGCAGCGGTTTTTTAATGGGTCTGATTTTAATTTTATTCAATGTGCAGAGCAACTTGAAAAACCAAAGGAAATCCTTGAAAAAACATATACCAATTGTACCTGGCAGGATAGTATTCTCTACTCCGGATCAGAAGTAGCGAAAGGACGAACAGAGTTTCTCACGAGTTTTGGATTATCTCTTGGTCTGGACGGGTTTTGTGAAGATGTATCGGTTCAGGGTGATGAGATCAAAAAATCAGCAATCCAGTACTTAGAAAACCATGATCATGCAAGGTTTATCTGTAACTTCGGACTTTCCTGACATTTTGACAATCAACTGTTATGGGAAGGAAACAGGGAGTACTGGTATAAGCTGCAACCCTATCTTATCGCTCTTTTTACCGCGAAAGGCATCCCATTTCTCTGGCAGGGAGAGGAATTTGGTGAGAATTACTATATTCCGGATAAAGGATGGGGACGGGTGAAATTATTCAGACCTCTCCGGTGGGATTATTTCTATTCTTATGAAGGAAAGAACCTCGTATCACTTGTCCGGAAATTAATCCATATCCGGAAGAATAACATACAATTCAGAAAAGGGGAACATTATTTTTACAATCACCATGATTATTACCAGTCCAAACAGGTTATTCTCTTTTCAAGGCGATATAAGGATAAATTTAGCTGTGTTGCACTTAATTTTGGAAATGTCAGCCAGACCGTTCCCTTCTGGTTCCCTATTGACGGGAATTATCATGAAGAACTGGAAGGCAATGATTATCTCTCTGATTTGCGTTCAAAAGATAAAACGATGCTTACAATACCGAGCAATTATGGACGAATCTGGACATCTGAATGAATACTTTTCATGATTTTTTCTTTTTTTCAGTTGATTTTTTTTAGTAAATAGAAACTTTTTCAAAATGTTTTTGGATTTGGTATTTGTAAACCGAAATGGCATATACTGATCGTTTCGAATGAAAAAGAAAAACAATAATAAAGAAAAAGGGAAGTTTAAACGACCATTGCTGAATTTCTCTCTAATTTTGGTTTTTTTATTTGCCCTTACCATCACCGGAACAGGAGATAATACTACAGCGGCGATAAGTCCGGATAAGATCTCCGAACTTGTTCTCGTCGGCCCTCCCGGACCAATGGCAATACCACTTGCTTACCTTGCAGAAAATAACAAACTGGACGATATAGCAGAAAAAACAACACTCAAAATCTGGGAGAACCAGGACCAGCTCCTGGCAATGGTAAATGGAGGAGAACCACCTCACTTTGTCACCATGCCATCGAATACGGCTGCCACACTCTATAACAAGGGAATCGATCTCAAGTCCCTTGATATATCAGTATGGGGTATTCTGTATGTTATCAGCACAGACCCTTCCATCAAATCCATTGAAGACCTTAAAGGTCGTGAAGTTGTCGTTCCTTTTGAAGGAGCTATGCCGGATCTTCTCTTTAACAATATCTGCCAGAAGAATGGGATTGATACATCAAAGGATTTGAGTATCTATTATGCCAGCACCCCTCAGCAGGCTGCACAGTTACTTCTCGCCGGGCAGAAAGATTGTGCTGTAATGACCGAACCGCTGGCAACTCAGGTCATGCTCAAAGGTAAGAAAGCCGGAACAGACTTTTACCGAAGTATCGACCTGCAGGAAGAATGGGATAAAGCAACCGGCCTTGGCGACCGGATTCCGATTGCAGGTACCGTTGCAATGCCAGAGATAATGAATAATCCGGATGCAATCAACAGATTCATGGAAGAATATACCCTCGCTATCGACTGGCTGAAAAATAATCCTGACGAAGCAGGAGTATTAGGTTCACAGATTGAAGAACTGGGTTTTGAAGCAAAACCGGTAGCAGAATCGGTTAAAAATACACGGTGGGATTTTGTAAGAGCAAATGAGTGCAAAGATGACATTGAAACCTTCTTTAACGTTCTTGCCGACCAAAACCCAAAGATCATTGGTGGAAAACTCCCTGATAGCGGATACTATTACCAGTAATTGCTGTAAACCCGGGCATTACTGATACTTATGCCGGTACCATCGACAAGAAGGCAGAAATTCACCGTTGGAGGGATGATTACTTCCTTTCACAATTTTCTGCTTGCTGACAAAGTTCTTTACGGAGTTCTGGGAGTTATCATTTTTCTTGTATTCTGGCAGGCTCTTTCCTGGATTTTTAATGCAATGATAGTAGCTTCTCCCCTTGCTACCATTAATGCCCTGTTCGCCCTTCTAACCGAGACAAAAACCTGGGAGTATATCATGATAACACTCTTCAGGCTTATTGTGGGATTATTCCTGGGCAGCATTGTTGGATTGCTATTAGGTCTCGCAGCAGGGACAAACAAAAAGATCCGGCAGGTACTTGAACCAATAAAGTGGACTTCCATGACGATTCCGGCCATTGTCATCTCGATTATGGCAATGCTCTGGTTTGGCATGGGAAGTGAACAGGTAATTTTTGTCGTGATCATTATCGTTGCACCTATCACGTATGTCAATGCCATGGAAGGACGGTTTGCCATCGATGAAAAACTCATTGAGATGGGCAGATGTTTCAACCTTCCATTAAAAATGTTTTTCAGAGAGATCTACCTGCCAGGAATCGCCGCTTCGGTTATCGCAGGATTTGCACTCACCGCCGGAATGGGCGTCAGGGTTGTAGTTCTTGCAGAATTTATGGGAGCTCATGATGGCATCGGATACGGCCTTTCCAAGTCATATATGTACCTGGACACCCCCGAACTGTTTGCCTGGATACTCATTTCTCTTGCCCTCCTGGGATTACTGGAATTTGGCATTATGAAACCCTTGAAAACACACATGATGAGATGGAAAAAGGGAGGGAACCTCTCATGATACGATTTCAGAAAGTGTTCAAATCATTTAGCGGACACATGGTACTCAATAACCTCTCTTTTGATATCGAAACAAATACGGTTGTCAGTATCCTTGGCCCTTCCGGAATTGGAAAAACCACGATATTAAGGCTCATTTCAGGAGCCATCAACCCGGACTTCGGGGTTGTAGAAGTTACCGGAAAAAAGATTGGATATATCTTCCAGGATCCACGTCTGCTTCCCTGGAGAACTGCAAGAGACAACGTAGCACTCGGTCTCATCGCCGAAGGAAAACCAAAAGACGAATCAAGAAGAATTGCCGCCGGATGGATGAAAAAACTGGATCTTGAAGGGTTTGAGGATTATTATCCAGGAGAACTCAGTGGCGGTATGATGCAACGGGTCTCAATTGGCAGGGCTCTTGCGATAGAACCAGACATCCTTTTGATGGATGAACCGTTCAGCAACTTGAATGTTGAACTTAAAAAAACACTCATGACAATGCTTGAATCGATCTTTGAGGAATACCAGACCACTGTTGTGTATGTAACCCATGATATATCCGAAGCGGTGAGGATTTCAGATAAAATACTCAGTATACTGCCAGGTTCTGTAACGGAAGAAATTCAGCCGGATGATTTTCAAAAGCTCATGCAAAACTCCTGCATTGATGAGTATGAAAGTGATCTGACTAAAAAAAGAAAGAAAGAACCAATGTTTACAAAAAAGGTGACTGCCATATGAAATTTATTACCATTGCAGGGCCTCCATCATGTGGAAAAACTGCTGTCCTCATTCATACGATAAAACGTCTTTTAGAGGATGATACAAAGGTAGCCGTTGGAAAAATTGACTGTCTTGAAACAGATGATGGTGAACGGTACAAAGATCTTGGAATTCCGGTGATTGTCGGATTAAGCGGAGATTTATGCCCGGATCACTATTATGTCTCCAACCTTGAGGAAATCCTGACATGGGCAAAGAAAAACCAGGCAGAGATGACTATCCTTGAAACCGCCGGACTATGCCATCGGTGTGCTCCGGCAATCGTGGGTTGTCTTTCCGTTGTGGTAATTGACAACCTGAGCGGGATAGATACTCCTAGAAAGATAGGTCCGGTTCTAACGACTGCAGATGTGGTGGTAATTACCAAGGGAGATATCGTATCGCAGGCGGAACGGGAGGTGTTCAGACAAAAAATCCGGCTGGTAAACCCTGAAGCAGAAATTCTCGAATTCAACGGCCTGACCGGAAAAGGATCTGTCAGGCTTCGAAAGATCCTGCTTGAATCACCAGAGGTACACACCCTTGTTGATGAAACACTGCGAAGCTCAATGCCAGCATGTATCTGCTCATACTGCACCGGAGAAACAAGAATTGGAAATTCCTACCAGCTTGGCAATGTGCTCAAGATAGTCTCCTGAAAAAAAAGGAATAATCATGAATAATCTGGTAACTATTAAAAAAATCACAATCCTGGGTGGGTACACCAAAGATGGAATGGAAGAACCGATCCGGAAAATGGACATCACAACCGGAGAGATCCTGGTGCTCGTCGGACCTACCGGATCAGGAAAGAGTATGCTCCTTTCCGACATCGAACTTCTCGCATCAGCAGACACCCCTTCCAAAAGAACGGTGCTCATCAATGATACCATGTATGAAGGATGCAGGAGTGAGATTATCGCTCAGCTCTCCCAGACGATGAATTTTGTCATGGATACAACCGTCGGGGATTTTTTAATCCTTCATGCATCAAGCCGGAATATCGATTCAGATGCAATCGTAAACGATGTCATCGCTCTTGCAAACACCCTTGCCGGGGAGCCAATCAACCCTCATGATTTCATTACTACACTGAGCGGTGGCCAGTCAAGGGCTCTTATGATTGCCGATATCGCTCTTATCAGTGATTCTCCAATTGTCCTCGTTGATGAGATAGAAAATGCCGGAATTGATAAACTGCAGGCGTTACAGGTCTTATCTGACAAGGGAAAGATAGTAATCGTTGCAAGTCATGATCCGGTCATCATGCTTATGGCAAAACGGCGGGTTGTTATGAGAAACGGCGGAATGAATAAGGTTCTTTCAACAAACCAAAAAGAGACTGAACTTCTCCATGAACTCATATCATTTGATAAGAATATGTTCAGTTTACGTGAATCGCTCCGGACCAGTGGCACTATTGAGATAGCATAGAGGAAAAATAATGAACATTATTGACGTTGGGCTTCCGGTTTCCGTCTCCCGGATGCTGGTCCAGAAAATGCAGACGATGGTCCCGGAAGAATTAATCTCTGTCAGAAGAATTCAGGAAGCGGAAGTAGAACCTCTTTCAACGATAAAAGACGAGATTCCGGATCTTACTACTACCCACCAGATCTCAATCATGAAAAACAGGGATGCAATGATCTCATCCGGACATTACAAGCCACTAAAAGGCCTAGTCCCGGATATGCGGGAAGATGTTGCAGCAAAAGGATTTATCGATCCTTCCGGGTTATTCACCCCGATCTGTGTTGTTCCGGTGGTGATAATCTATAACCGCCATATCAGCAATCCTCCTTCTTCATGGCATGACCTCCTGGATCCCCGGTGGATAGGGAGGATTAATGCACCTTCTCCGGTAATTTTACAAAAACTGATGAAATTTTATGCAAAAAGTCTTCTTGGTGAGAAGGCAGAAACGCTGTTTAAAAGTATTGTACTTGATGGTCTCCCGATTGACGTGAATAAAAAAGTAAATGAAGGAACTTTTGATATTGGAATCGTTTCCCTGCCCTTCTCCCGGGCATCCAGGGACCAGAATGTTACCCTCTGCTGGCCAGAAGAGGGGGCTTTTGCTTTGCCACAGGTCCTGATACAAAAGGACGGAGCATGCAAAGAAGCACTGACGGTAAGTAATTATCTCCTCTCGGAGGATGCTCAGAAATTTATCTCCGATGTTGGTGTTATGATTCCGGTAAATCCGGTTGTTCCCCTTCCCCGTGAAGTTCAGGAGAACAAGATGTCATTGTACTGGAAAGGATGGGACTGGTTTATTTCCGGAATAAATGCAGTCTAACAACAAACATCCTGAACTTCTCAACCAGAGAGGAAATTTCATCCATGAGGACCATTCATATGGAAAAATGAAACCTCATTATCAAGGGAAAAAGAGAATATCACCAACTTCCGGATATAGGCATGTAGGTAAAACCATATATTACTAATATACAGTTTGAGAATAATCCATATAATACTAATATATGGATCTATTATCACATCACAACCTTGAAACCGTCCTGATAAACCTGGTTCAGCGGTTTAAAAAACAATAGATGTGTGATTGTCCAGGCTAGAGCAGGAGACATGTTCCCGGAGCCGGATCAGCCAGAATGACTCTCTTTGAACCACTCAAATGAGGATTTATGACAGATCTACATCTGCTTCATCGTTTTTTTCTTCATCTTCAAAACAAAACAGTTCTTCAATAGTTACATTGAAGAGTTTTGCCATTTTATATGCTACATCAATCGAAGGATTGTATTTTCCCCCTTCAATTGAATTTACCGTCTTCCTGGTGACCGATATCTTCCGGGCCAGTTCTTCCTGTGTCAGGTTATGAATTGCCCGGAAAATTCGAATATTATTCTTCATCAGCTACCAGGTTCCATTTTTTTATTATAGTAGAATGAAAATGCAGCAAAAAGACCTGCAATGAGAATGGTCATGATACCAAAGGCAAGGCCCATGAACATTGGTCCATCTCTCACTCTGTACCCAAGTCCGAATAACCGTTCAAGAGAGAACAGTTCTTCTCCGGATATATTATTCATATCCTGGATAAACAAACGTTCATCATACACCGGATTAAAATTCGGGTACCAGACCGAAAAATGAATCCAGGCTGATCCATTATCTGATATACCAATCCCGGAACCAAGACCTCCCCCGTTGCCCCAATAAAGCATCATTGTGCTGGCAAACAATATCGCACCAACCACGGTAAGAATTTCCAGAGTCCGGATCGCCGCTTTTCCACTGATTGCTTCAGATAAATCATCGGTCATCACCTCATTAATCCGCCGATGAAATGCATATGCCCCGATTATTGCAATAATCACTACAAAAGCGATAATAAGCAGACTTCCCATTGCAATCCCAAGCCCAAGACCCAGGATTATTCCCAAACAGATTCCGGCTAAACACAGGTAATATGTCATTCTATTGATCCCTGCCATATGTAACCTATGTTACTCTTTTAGAGTAAATAGTTTCCCATGCGTGATGTAGACTTACTTCAGGATGAGTTTTTACCGATGAAACCATCTGAAAAAAGGATTAGTGGTGATGATAATTGAAAAACCGTTTGTCAAACAGGTAGAACAACACAAGAAGCAGTATCATTACCAGGGAGAAGACAACAGCATCTCCGATGAGATTGTCCGGGTTAAGGCCCCGGACCATTTCCGGATCAGGAATGTAGGCATGAGTGGACATAGGGCACCTTGTGTTGAATTATGTACGATGATAACAAAAAACTATCTCAACCTCTGGGATCTTCCATGGATTGTTGAATGAGCAACGGATACAGTTTATTTTTCGCAAAAATATTTGAATTAAGCATTGTTTTTTCCGTTTACTTACCTGGATATTGATCGAATTCAGAAACTTCCTCGATATAAGATTCCCAACCCTGCCAATTCTCTAATCTGCCATTATATGCAATCATATCATGTATTGGGATCCCACTGAGAGCTGGCCAACACCCCTGCTTGCTCAGGTAATTTTGCATATCTTCATGCATCAACAGGTCGGCGATTACCTTCAGCTTCTCGTCAGCACCCTTTTTCCATGCAATCACCTGAGGCAAGAGAATAAACCCTTCTTTTGGAGGATTGATTGCAATTCCTCTCCCTTCCGCCATCATTGCAAATGAAAAATTCGTAATACCAATGTCATATTCTCCTGATATAACTGATTTGATAACACTCGGCGGACTGCCTTCATATACCGCTCGTTCCTCAAATTCGGGAAACTTGTCCGGAAATTCATGCTTAAGATATGCTCCCACCGCTCTGCTCAAGGGCTTGTCTCGATTCGGTAAAATGACCTTAAATTTTTCATTGAAAAGATCACTCCATGAGTGCTTCAATTCATTCTCCTTTATTTTTTTGGTATTATAGAACATAACCATAGGAACTACAAAAAGCGGATAGAACAACCCATGAGGATCTGTCAGCATATGTAATTCTTCTCTCACGGGATGTTCACTTGCAAATTGGCCCGCAATATCTGAAAACAACCCACTCTCAACCCTGTTTCCTAAAGATGCAAATTCAGGAACATGAGTAATCATCAGGTCGGGAAAAATTCCCTTTTCAATAGATGGACCGAGCCACTGCTCGCTGCAATTCGAACAGTACTCAAGATCATGCGGTGTATACAGGCTAATTTTATCACCAATCTTTTTTTCCAGATTTGGTAGATTATTTTTTAGATAATCCAGCATGTGACCTCGTAAATTAACCGGTGTGTGAATCATAATACGTATCATACTATCATTTCCTCGTTTTTCAGTCTTTTTTTCAAATGGAATTTTCATTAAGCGTCATTTAAAACCGCAATTCCGGTTTTTGTCAGTCATCTTTCAAAGTTGTAATTTCGCTTGAGTAATTACCATAACAATTCATCTCCGATCTCAAGTAGTTGACCATTCCGAAGAGATTCCCGATATTTCATCAAAATATTGTCAATTTCAGTCAGCCTGAGCAACCCTTTCTTTTCATTTGATGTCGTTGTAATAACCTTTTGAATTCCCCCATTTTTGACAACGATTCGTTTATTTCCCATTAATGCAAGGAGTGGATCATGTGTCGCGATAAGGACAATTTTATTTTGTCCGATAAGCAACTCCAAAGCTTTTTTTCGGTTAATACCGGCATTTTCAATCTCATCAATCAAAACAATAGGAGATGTACTTAAAAAGGCAGTATCGGCCACCATCAATGCTCTGGATTGTCCACCGCTTAAGGATGTAAGCGGAGTATTTATGTCAAATCTTTCACCGGAAAGCTCATTTGCATGAGATACAATTTCCTGTGCTTTTCTTTCAGAATTATCAATCAACCTGCTTTGCGCATGAAGGATTATAAATTCTCCAACACTCACATCCATGACAAAATTCATATTCTGAGATAATTGAGCCACCAGTTTGTGTTCAACTGAAAAACGCCAATCATTCGGTGGAACAGACCCATTTATCAATATTTGTCTACGAGTGGGCGTATCCCTTTGGGCCATCCACTCGATATCAGCGAGAAGTCTGCTTTTACCTGACCCCGTAGGACCCACAATACAGATTATTTCTCCGATGCAAATCTTCAAATCTTTCTCTTCTGGTCTTTCAGTTTTATCTCTTCCACCCAAAATGGTAATATCACGGATATTAAAAGCAGGTTCTTCTCTGATAGCCTTCATCCGGCACATAAACGAACGAAATCGCTTTATTAAATCCTCCTGATTCAGGCCCATATCTTCCAAAAATACGTAACCAAGTGAATCGATATAATCTTTTACCGTATTATCTACATCATCAATTGGCAGACCATTAATGTTGAAAAACTCTTTAGAATATGGATATTTATCTAACAAGTCTTTTATCTTAAATTCTTCCAATAAAACAGATTCGTTCATTAAATATCCTCTTTTTAATCTAATTTCATCTTTCTTACATTTCCCATCTGTTTATTGAGCCCAATCAGTTTTTCACCAAGACAATATGAACAAAGAGCGGATGGCATGCTTATCCTCAGTTCCTTTCCAACCAATGTTTCAATCTCTGTGGCTGTCTCTATGAGTGTCCCTAACTCACCGGCTCCCTGACCTGTAAGTCCATTCACATGCAAAATAATACCATCTGGATTGGCCTGTCTGATTTTTAATGCAAATATCTCTCGTTCTGCCTGTGAAACGATATCTCCCTTGGTGATAACAACAATATCAGCCATTTTGAGCATTGGGCCGATTTTTTTGGGCGTATTTATGCCCATCAGGTTATCAATGACACATACGGCAGTACAGCCTTTAATATGGGGTGAACAGCGATTACACAGGCCTGCACTTTCACTTATTAAAATATCATAGGATTGCCCGATAGCCCAATTAAGACAATCATCGATGTTACTAACAAAAAAGTGATCCGGACACATGCTCCCAGATAGACCAACTTTACTGTCAATATTCTGTGCAGCATATAGTTTATCGTCATCGGTCACCAGGCAGTCAAATTTCAATACTCCAATTTTTAAATGCTTGTCTTTTAATTCCTCGATAGATTTTATAATAACCGATGTTTTCCCAGATGAAGGCGGTCCGGAAATAGTAATTAATTTCATGGTATTTTTTCCTCCCGAATTATCATAATTCAAATCTCCCGGTTATTGAGACACTCGATCATCTTCGTTATATTGAACCATACTACATTTTTTGGTAGATAGGAACATTTAGTTAAACTGGAGAATGGCATGGATTTTTTTGTCATTCATTTTTCGATTATTTCAATAGAGAAAAGACAAAAAAGGTTACAGAGATCTTCTGATACCTCTATATTCCTTACAAACCAGAAGAAGAAATAATCTTATTCACTTCATCATCGGTCAGGTAATAATGGAAGAACTTTGAGTAAAACTCCTTGACATATGCCGGAAGATCAATATCGGTGAAGAGATCCGGATAAAGAACCTTTGCCAGCCATGGAATCCCAATAATCCTGTTTACTCCCGGTGGACGGTCAATCCAGCCAAATGGCTGATTTGGAATCAGGTAAACTCTCTTGTTCTTAACTGCATCAATGTCCTGCCAGTTTGGATCTGTATAAATTGAATCATAGAATTTGCTATCACCGACAA
This sequence comes from Methanospirillum stamsii, assembly GCF_003173335.1. Taxonomy (GTDB): domain Archaea; phylum Halobacteriota; class Methanomicrobia; order Methanomicrobiales; family Methanospirillaceae; genus Methanospirillum; species Methanospirillum stamsii. The sequence continues at coordinate 11,689 of NZ_QGMZ01000045.1, read as the reverse complement.
GAATCAGCTCCGGGTTCCAGGAGACTACCGATTCAAGAGAAACCGGAGACATCCCACCCTGCCCTTTTGCAGGAACGGTGGCAACATTCTCTCCACCACAAAGGGTTATGAGTTGGGCACATGCTGTTCCAGCAGGATCAGTCTTTAATCCATCCGGACCTTCGGCATAATAAACCCGGACTCTCTCTTCGGTTGGGATATTTTTCACCGTAGCATTTACTTTTTGAAAGACCTCGTCATAATATCTGATGAGATCTGCTGCCTGCTCCTCTTTACCAAAGAGTTGACCGAGAAATTCAATTTCAGAACTGTAAGCCAGGACATCTGTCGCATCAGAAACGGCAACGACAGGAATTGGATAGAGTTTCTGTTCCAGATCCTCAATCTTGGTGTTCGGGTTTATTCCGGGAGCAAAAGCAAAGAGAATAATATCCGGATTCATTGAGAGGAATGTTTCATAATTCAGTGTATTCCCAGCCTGCTGACCACCTACATTTGGAAGAGATGTATATTTTTCATCCATGTATTTAGTCTTAGAAAAGTCCCAATTAGTTCCAATCAGAACATCCGGAGAGAGCATATAGGTCGCAAACGTAATGGGAGGATTGGTTCCCAGTACCGTGTTGATTTCAGTTGGAATAGTAACCTCTCTGCCACACATATCCGTGATGGTCCTCGTATCATCAGCAAAAACACAGGGACCTGTACAAATCCCCATTAACAGGATGAGTAAAAAACCTTTCAACCATATTTGATTCATGGAATTACCCCATTGAGATTAAAATTAAATGAAATATTTTAACTTTAATCACCAAACAAATTTTTGAACTTTCCCATTAATAAAATTTTATTTTTACCATTATGTAAATATAAATGGCTTACATTTTGGAACCTATAGGTAAAGCGAATAAACAAGCGGGATCTTTTGTAAAGATTAGAAATCCTTTGTTCAATTGAAAAAATAGTAATGAAATATCTATCTTTTCCAGATACTGGATGATTTGCTCATAAAAACCTGCCTGAACGTCAAAACAAAAGGATGTCATAGAGATTCTGTAGAAAATAAAAATTCACATATGTGTCTAAAACCGAATAATTTGAGAGATTCAAAAAAACAGCGCAGAAAAAATGATTATTTTTACCGGATAGGATAATAATCAGGATACACAAAAGAATATCATAATAGAAAAGATAAAAAAAGGAAAATTAGAAAAAATGGAGAGGTTACTGAGATTTATCCGGAGACCACCACATAACCACAGCGTGATTTGTCTCGGTAAATAATCCATCTTCAGGGATTTCCTTTTCAATCATCTCCATTATCCGTTTTGCAACATCATTGTCAACTTCTTTAAACCGTCCGATAAAACCGGCAGTCATACGAAGTCTCTCCTGTGGTGAGGTGGAATTTGTAAATGAATAATGATCAACCTTGCATAACCGGCCCCATTCCCGGACAATCACATAGGCAAAATAATCTGCATCAGGTTCGAATTCTCCCCGGTATGGCACTCCGACAATCTCTTCGTATACCTTTTTCACAAAATTGGATCTTCCCGCAGGCTGGATAATTACACAATACTTCCGGGCAGCATTTTCCATTCTCGAGATATGTTCTTTCAGGTCAGGAATCATCCAGAGAAAATGAGAACAAACAACAAGATCATACGAATCAGCAAGTTCTGAATCGTTCATCTTTGTCCAGTCGGCCTGAATAATCTTCACATTTGAACATCCGCTATCATCAAGGTTTTTTTGCAGATGTGCAATGTTTTGCGGATTAGTATCGATACAGGTGATTGACCGGACTTTTTTTGAGAGCGGAATAGTAAGTGTCCCAGGGCCAGGTCCGATTTCAAGGACATCCATAGAACTGTCCAGTATTGAGTCGATTATTTCAACCGGTTTTCTGCCAAACTCATAATCATTTGACTGAACCCGTTTTGAAAAGTCACCAGCAGAACTTTTGATATAATCCGGGTCAAAAGTTACTTTTGACCTTCCTGCCCTTTCGCTCCGGATAGCCTGCCTTGCTTCTTCCCAATTTATTGAATACTTTAAATCACGATTACTCATCACCCATAATTTCTACTCATGAGACAAAAATTTAACTATTTGATAATGTAACGTATTTTTTGTTTACCGGACAAAACCTCAATCCTTGCGAATTTGTCCGGACTCTAATCAAGTATATTATCAAGTATAACGACACAAAAAGAGAATTAGGAAAAATCAGAGTGAAAGACCCGATTTCACCTGTTCCTCTGTAACCGAATATGTATCACCGGTTATGTTATTGCGGTATGGTCCGGTTACGGTAACTGCTCCGACACTCGTGTCTGTCGGGTATGGAACAGTAAACGTCCCGTTCACACTGTTTGCCCGGTAGACAAATTCACGTCCCGTGTTGGTTTTGATGGGTAATTCAAGCACCCCGTCTCCGGAAATTTTCGCTCCCTTTACATACTCAAATATCTTGACATACCGAAGGTCAGGCATGTCAGCAGGAGTAGTCCGGGTATCTGACTCATAAATAAGACGGTAGTGCTGAAGGGAACTTACCGGACTTACCGGATCAGTATTGACAAAATTTGCCAGGATGGCATCATACCCGGGATTTGTGGAAGCATTGAATGATTCCATTCGTGCAATTCCATCCGTGTAACTTGTCTTATTCGCTTCAACGACAACCGGAATGGAAATCCCTGAATTTTCCGGAGTCATGTATTTTAAGAAATACACCTCACCAGGCTCGATGTATGAACCATCAAAATTGTGAAGCCTTGATACCATGGTGTGATAATACTCATCGGTAAGCACTGAATAATTCACCCCGGTCTTTCCATCCTGATTTGGAAACAGGAATTGTTTCTGGTACGGATCTATTCCTACGTCCGGATTATCCCAGATTGAAATCGCATTCAGGTATCCGGTATCCATATCAATATCAGTGATTACATACCGGGTATTCAGATTGTCCAGTATCTGGTCTGCTTCACTCTCATTTTGGGTGAGTAAAAACCGTGCCGAACCATTCGGCCCATTCACGCCATACTGAAAAGGATTCGCATTTGGTATCCGTTTACCTAGGAGCGTAATGATATGACCATAATCCCACCATGACATCACCCCGTACGCACTATCCGGATAGGTGAAGTTTTCTTTCTCATATATGGCTAAATAATCAATTCCCGGATCAGGAGTATTTTTTTCAAGCCATTCGGTAGCCATTCTCCAGTCCTGATTGAGCCGGTATCCTCCGGACTTTAGATCCATACCAATCGCAGCAAATGAAAACAGCAGAACTGATAATAATACAATCCCGAGAAAGATGTATGAAACAGCCTGTATTGGTGAAAAATCACCCTGATTTCGAGTTGAGGAGTGTTTTCCTTTCCCTTTTTCAATTTTTTTCTTTGTTTCCGGTGTCTTCAGTTCACCTGCATCCGGTTTTTCTTGTTTTGCCCCACCGGGTAATTTCATCAGGTCAAGAGCAAATCCAACCGCAATACCTCCGAGAATTGCAACCGGAACGGCAAGGTAATATTCGTACCTGATATGCTGACTGGTTGCATACAGGATTACTATGGACCAGAGAAGGGTAAATGCATGGGAAGGACAGAGTTCTTTTCTAATCCGCCATGCCAGAACCGCAAGCCCCAGACAAAACAGAACCAGCGAATAATTGAACGTTTTCCATGCATCGTCCCATTCCCAGGGCCGGGCTTCCCGGATAGTCTGCCAGTGAATATCACTTGAACCAAAAAACCCCACGGCATTTGATAACAGGTACTGAAACAGATCCGGCATGAGTGCTGCAAGTGCGACAATTCCAAGGACTGTAACGCCCAGAATCGCACCGACATAATACCATACCGGTTTTTCCCGTAATGCATACGAAAATAAAAACAGCAAAACATTTGCCAGAATTAAAAGGGAATATGCAACCGGATGGCCGGTTGTGTAATAATTAAGGCCTCCCTCTGCATGTATCCCGATAATGAAGAATCCGATTATGGCAACAAGGAAAGTGACCGTATTAATGAGCAGGGCTGAAGCACCACAATGACCGATAGATCGCTGGATGATAAACCAGATAGGAGTAAAGATCCCAACGAGAAGGGCAAACAAGAGCATCGTCGGCATCAGGGCAAGACCTAATGTATAAGAAATACCGCACAAGACACCGAGTAGTGCAGGAATCTTCCAGGTCTCCCATTTTTTTATATCAACCGGATGTCTCCTGCAGTACATCAGTGCAATGATGTAACACAGACAGAAAAGTGTGCTAAAAAAAACTTCTCCGGCATGGTGATCCAGGTACCCGTAAAAAGACCGGCTGAAAAACTGGCCAGGCATAATAGCAATGAAAAATGCAGCAAATAGTCCAGCCTTCCAGTCTGCGACCCGGCTTACCAGAAGATATACTATCGGGACTAAAAGTGCAGCCAATACACAGGGTAAAAAGAGAGAGACCGAAATTATTTCCGGTCTTGTAACTGCTCCGGCAAGAATACAGATTGTAGCGCCAAGGAAGGGAAAGAGCGGTCCCCAATGCATCTGCTGACCATAGGGAAAATAGGTCATCGGATCAAACCATGGGACATTCGGATAATTGGCTATTACCTGTTCTATCCGCCTGAGTTGGTAGGTCGGATCATCCATCCCGACAAACATCAGAACGTCGATGTTTCCAAGAAAAGCAGGAGTCGTCCGGATATAAAAAGATAAAAGAACCAAAAGAGCGAGAATTCCTCCGATAATTATCGAAGATCTCTTTAATATATTATAATTATTCATACCATCTTCTAAACAGCATATGAGTCTGGAGTGATAAAAATCTGCTTGAAGGGAAAAATTTTTTTCTTCTGAATAAATGCCAATCTTTTTTTTAGAGAGTTTTTTTCAGGTATAAGCAATCATCACGCCGTACATCTCGTACCAGTATGGGAAAATTACCCATGAAAATCCTGCTTTTATGAGTTCTTTTCTGACATAATCAGGATTATATCCTTTGATCATTGGTTCAAGCGGCTTTAACATGAGATCTGTCTCTGCCTCAGTCATCCCATTCTGAATCATCTGTTCCCTCCAATGGGAGACATACAATTCAAATTCCCACTTGTCCAGCGGCTCAAAAATATCTCCATATGCAAATACTCCGCCAGGCGAAATTCTCTGACGGATGCGAAGAAGGATTTCCGGTATCTTTTCCCGTGGGAGAGCAAACAGGCATTGTGTCAGAACAACTGCATCAAATGTTCCATCCGGAATATCCTGTGTAATATCACAGGTACAGAACCGTACATCAGAGAGTTCGGGTTTTTTCTGTGCAACAGCCATCATATCCGGATTAATATCAGAGCAGACTATCTGTGCATCCTTAAACTGCTGCCGGACCAGCCGGGTCAGAAAACCGGTTCCAGATGCCAGTTCAAGAATTGTTTTTGTCTGCTTTGGAATAAACTCAATCACCGTTGAAAAAAACGTATCATAATGGGGAAGTGCCATCCTCTCTAGTTCATCGTACCGACCAGGTAACTCCAGTTGGTACTGAAAATTATTCATACTCTATTTGGGACAGGCTCTGAATTGAATGTTTCTTATGGTAATCCGGTTAATTGGGATGGAGTTTTTTACCGCTTCTAACACCCGGAGACCAGAAGGGGTTTTAAAGGCTTTCCATATTGATGCAAACCATAAAAAAGGGTTATTTTCATGGCATTATCCTTGATCAGAATGGAATTCAAAACCCGTAAAATTTTGTTTATGACATATACTCAGTATTGACGTATCATTCAGAGATATCCAGTAAAATCTGGAGGCTCTTCGTCGTTTCAAGTGGGTAAGTCAAATTTTAGTTGTCCCAATCTTAAGTAGATCATAGTCATAAAATTGTCATCATTACGATAACCTCTTGCATTCGCTTTTAAGGCCTGAATGAGACTATTAAGTCCTTCTAACAAACCATTTGTGAATCGATTATTGAAATAATTTATTATCCCATTCCAATGGTTTTTTATTGTCTTTGCAACCTTCACCATTGGATGAATCCTGGAATGAGTAGCCCAAAAATACCATTTTTTAAAGTAAGCGTTGGCTGATTCAATATCCTGCATCCCCCAAAGACCCTGAAGACTTAATTTTAGATTATAAGCCCTTACCGTCTTTATATTCATATCCTTAAGAGTGCCTAATGTTTCTTTTTGTTTTTCCGTTAATGAAGAAGGATTTTTAAGCCAAATCATTCGAGTTTTTTTCAAAAATCCATTTAATGTCTGTTCCAACCTTCTTACTTCATCCAATGCTTCATTCACTAATTTCATAACATGAAATTTATCAAATATAATTGAGGATTTAGGAAATGTCTCCGTTATCCCTTTAATGAACGCAGGAGACATATCACAACAAAAATCACTTATCTGCTCCAATGTTCCTTTATGAGATTTCAACGAATCTGCAAAGGTTATTAGGGTAGACGAATCCTTTCCTTTACAAATATGAATGATACGACCTGTATCGAGATTTGCAAAAACAGTAATATATTCATGTCCTTTTCGTCTGGATGTTTCATCAACTCCAACTGAGGTAACCTCTGAGAGATCAGATTTTTCTATTGCATCTTTAACATAGTGTTCAATTACTCTCCAAATTTGTTTATCTCGAAGTCCGAACTTTTTCGCAATTTGAGAGATTTGCATGGTTTGTGCGAAAAGAACAAACATCGCTTCCATTAAGAGAGTGAATCCACTATTTTCCCTAGCCCATGGAACATTTACTTGATGAACATTACAATGAGGACACTTTATTCGAGGAATTCTTGCATGGAGGTATGTTTGGTGTTCAAAAAAATCTAAATGACGCCAGGTTCGCTTATTTGTATCATAAACCGGACAATCTAATGTGTTACATATAGGACAAGGAAATTTCGAACCCTCTGGAAAATCAATCCAGATATCAAGTCTGCGTTCTCCTTCATTAAATTTTAATAATGATATAATCCAAGGAGCAGTAAGATGAAGGGCTGAACGAAATAATTCTTCAGTAATAATCATATAGTAATTTTTTTGTTCAAACTACATCATACCCACTCAAACTGACGAAGAGCCAATCTGGATAATGAATCAGACCTAAGAAATTTCCATTCGCTATTCCATGTGTTCCGGCTTTATCACAATTGTTAAAACGAAATTCCGCTACATTTTAATCTCATCCGCATACTAATTTTTCTGCCCGCCGAAAACTCCGGATACATTATTCTTTTTCCTTAAAATCCGGAATTGCCGGTGGGAGAGGTAGTACCATGATTACCATACCCGGATATCTCATTTTATTTGACCGGAAAGGCCGGTCATTATTTCGAACACGAAAAAAACCTTCGAAATCCAGAAAAGATGAAGTGTCCCCCGTCGCTGAGTTCGCCGCCAAGCTGATCACACGAGGGGAACAATCATACATTATTCTGGCACGTAAAAAAGGTACCTGCACCCTATTTACCCGGAAGGCCCTGGCGGACCGTGCTATGAGGTATCTATGAGCACTCCTTCCGGCTATCTGACGGTGCGGATAACTCCCCATGCAGCAAGGCTCTTTTTACAGCACCAGGGGTACTTTACCGTCCATGTGACGAAATCAGCCCTCCCCATAGACTTTCTCGCGTGGAAAGAGCGAAATGAACTGCTCTTTGTGCATGTTGTCTCATCACGGACAAAACAGGGCACACCATCATATCGTAATCTGGTAGGTGAACTTTGCAGCCTTGTCAGGAAGGTCCCTCTTCCCGGAGAGATGCAGCTGATGGTATATTCGGGCTGTTCCTGGAACCGGTTTCGGGTAAAGTCTGGTGGTATCTATGCCATGTCCGGAGAGTGTACATGACATCGGACCAAAAACAGAATATTCTCTCTGCGTTACGTATCCTTTCAAGTCCAGGCCAGGTTATTGAGACCAGGATTATCACGGCGGAAGGTATTGGTTCAGGATACTATGATAATCCGGAAAAATTAGCCGATGCAGCGGCCATTCTTGATACAAATTCACAGATCAAAGGGATATACATCACCCTGAACGAGGTGAACCCGGCTCTTTTGGCACGTCGTGCAAACCGGGTTTTGATGAGACTTTCAAAGAAGGATGCTACAACAGCAGACCAGGATATTACCCATAGATTATGGCTGCCGATAGATATTGATCCCCGTCGGCCTTCCGGGGTCTCATCTTCTGATCCCGAGCACAAGGCAAGTCTTCTTAAAGCCGGGAAGATTGCTGCATATCTTTCATCGGTTGGATGGCCAGAGCCACTCATAGCCGATTCAGGTAATGGTGCTCATCTTTTGTACAGGATTTCTCTTCCCAATGATACTCATAGCCGTGACTGTATCAAAAAGTGTCTTGAATCACTTGATATTCTCTTTTCCGACGAGGAGAATACGGTTGACACGGCCAATTTTAATGCCGCCCGGATTTGGAAACTCTATGGCACAACGTCAAGAAAGGGGGATTATACCTCTTCGCGTCCTCACCGGCGGTCAGAACTTCTGAAGGTTCCTGAAACACTTGAGATAGTGCCGGAGGATCTGTTAAACAGACTTGCAACTCTTTACCCGGACGAGCCAAAAGAGACGAAGAAGCAAAATTCCCGGTCCCCGGAAGATCTTGGAGCATGGCTGTCCGGCCATGGTATCGGGTTTTCAAAAAAACCATATCATGACGGAACACTCTATATCTTTGACCAGTGCCCATTTTCGGAGGCTCACCAGGATGGTGCTTATGCCATCCAGTTTGGTTCAGGGGCCATTTTTGCCGGATGTCACCATGATTCCTGCGGAGGAGGAGTTCAGCGGTGGAAAGAACTGCAAAGACGTTTTGACGGTGATGATACAGAGCAGCGTCTTAAAAAACTCAGGAGTGAGCGGTTACGTGAAAAGGCTGCATCTTCCGGACTCATAAAAAATCAGCCGGATGCAAGAATTTCAACCGAAGCAGAGCGAATTCTCCGGGATAGTTCACCTATCCGGTACATGCTGGATGCATTTTCACAGGATCATGAAGGTGACACGGTTGTGGCCGAATGTCTTCTCATGTCGCTTGCATCCCGTTCGGTTATCAATTCTAAAGGGCTTCATGTCTCCATTACCGGAGAATCGGGAAAAGGAAAGTCACATACGATTGATACGATGCTCAGTCTTGTGCCGGAAGAGCTCAGGATAGACGGGCGAATGAGTGATAAGGCTCTTTTTTACATCAGCGATTTAAAGCCGGGGTCGATTATTGCCCTTGATGATGTGAGTCTTTCAGATCAGATGCAGGAGATTTTGAAAGGAGTTACCACATCTTTTCAGCGTCCGTTCAGGTACCGGACCGTAAGCAAGGATAGAACCGGGATGACCTGCACAATTCCGGAACGGTGCGTTTGGTGGATTACCAAGGTTGAAGGAGCAGGGGACGACCAGGTGTTTAACCGGATGCTGACCTGCTGGATTGATGACAGTGAGGAATTGGATCAGCGGGTGCTTGCACGAACCCTTTCCGATGCTTCACGGGTTCCGACGAAAAATGCCAAAGTCCGGGATGAAGTGCTGATTATCCGGCAGATATGGCGGATGATTACTCCCGCCTGGGTTGTTATTCCCTTTGCAGAGGATATTCATTTCCAGTCGGCTGCGAACCGAAGAAATCCGGACATGCTGCTAGATCTTATCAAGACGTTTGCAATCCTGAACCAGTTTCAGCGTGAACGAGCGGATATGGACACAATGCCGTGTGTGACTGCGACAGTTGATGATTTTTATGCTGCTGCACGGCTGTTTGATGCCCTGAACGGTGATACCGGAGGGCAGATAACAAAACTTACAAAACGGGAAGCATCGCTGATTGCTGCTATCCAGTCATTACAACTAACCGAGATGACGATTCCGGATCTGCAGAAGGTGACCGGATGGCCGAGTTCGTCTATTCACAAACTCCTGAACGGGTACCAGTCAAGAGGAAGCCAGTACTCCGGACTGCTTGAGAAATGTCCGGCGATTTCTTTTCATGAACAGTCGGTGACCAGTGGCGAGAATGGGCAGATGGTCCAGCGGAGGATGAAAGTCTTTGTCTGGGATCAGTATCTCTATGATGCCTGGGTTTCTTCGGGGGCGGTATCACTCCGGTCCGGAACCGATGATTCAAAGAGAAATTCTGATTCAGATGGGACCGAGCCGGATTCCGGCCCTGGATATGATAAGCCAGAGGAGAAAATTTCGTGTTTGTCCGGCTTAGATGGAGGAGGTAAGGATTCTCTTCTCACGGGTGAGGGGTCGAATGAGGTTTGTGAAGCAGTGGCGGAAAAAGAGGGCCAAAGCTGCAGAAGTGAAGCGGCTGCTTCAATAAAAATTCCAAAGAATTGTCCGGATAATCTATCTTGTACAAATATTCTTAGAGATCTTAGTGAGTGTGAAGCAGAAGGTGAACTCACTAGGAAGGAGGAATTCATCCCTGAAGATGAACGATTTCGTGACTATGAACCCGGGGTTGCAGAACAGGAGTTAGAAAACCGAACCACATGCCCTCCAACTCCAATTCAGGATGATTTTTCCGGGCGGATTGCTGCTTCACACATGCAGCAGAATGCTTCACTGCTGATATCACAGGTAGATCCCCATGATTTTTCCCGGCTAGATGGGTGGCCGTCAATGCAGGTATGTGGGGTATGCGGAAGGAAACCGACTGTTTATCGCCGGAAGAATCGGAATAACCAGGATACGCCGGATAATCCGGATGCGTTTTTGTGTGAAGGGTGTTACAACCGGGCGGTGAGCAGGTATATTGCCAGGCTGATTCCTCTTCCGGGAGTAATTGATACGAGCCAGATGACAAGAATGGAGCCGGGTTCAAGGTGTTCACTCTGTAATCTTCTTCCGGTTGGTTGGTATGACAAAGAACGACAAATCGGCCTTTGTGATTCGTGTTATGAGCGGGAATGTGAGAGAAAACGGAGGGAGGAGGAATGAGCCGACCATTTATCGATGATTGCAGGATTAAATGCTGCAAGCATCTTATCTGGGTTACGTATCAGTGGAAGAAGAATCCGAATAAGTCCGGACGGAGGAGAATTTGTGCACTGGCTAACCGGCCGCCTTCCTACCTCCTGAATTGTCCGCTGGAGGATGAGTAGATGGGATTTGTCGTCCGTTCAGAAAAACCGGCACAAAGCCAGGGGAAACGGATTTTTGATCGTATTGGCAGGATGTTTTTGTCAGGTGAGTGTCTCCGGATTGGGATTGATGGATCCGGAGTGTTTGATATGAGCGTAAACGGGGCCGGTATTGTTCTTTTAGGTCTTGGAGAGGCTGATGTATATGATGGCGGGTCTGCTCTCTCATCCGGAACGGCCTGGCTTTCAAAGAGCAGGAAAGGATTTTACTTTTCTATCAGGGGCCAAACGTTTGTGACTCCTGCAGATCGTGTGAGGAAAGTGCTGGAAGGTCTTCACCGGAAGGCTCCGGTTTTCCTGGTGCATGAAACAGAGGCTCGGGAGGCAGGCAAGGATACATCAGATTGATCCTTTCCGGAGGTATTTCACCATAAGGGATAAGATTTGAGGAGTTTATCATGATGCAATGAAATGGTATATCCTTCCCCCTTCGTTACTATTCAGCGATGCACCCAAACTCTAATATTCCGAAAAATGAATTTTAATTCTAAT
>NZ_QGMZ01000044.1 GCF_003173335.1 Methanospirillum stamsii | reverse complement strand
CTGGACCAGATGTTCAAAATAATTCGATATTTGTCAAAAAATAAAAAGTCACTCACTTTTTTTGTTTTTCAACAAAAAGAGAATAAACGACATTTTAAATCGCTTAGAAAAATGTCGGGGTGATTGATAGGGGATTGTGCATAACCTACTTTCTACGATGTTGAGAAAAAATTGAACATTTTTTCTGATATATATCTACCCATAACCAATGAGATTTGCATAATTCTTGATTGTTTGAAAACAAATCATCGAATAAGGGATATAGATTATCAACGAGGAAAATGCGTTGAAGGGAAAGAATATATTTCCTTAGGCTCAAGTTCATTGGTTCTTAGTTTTATTTGCGTTTTGGTCGATTCAAACATCACTAAGAACACATTAATTTCTTGTCAGTGGCAAAGTTAGGCCACAGAATACGGTAACGAGCAGATAATAATTAAATAATATCCCTAATTTTATACAATCATTCAGTTACCCCATACCAATACAGTCAAACTACCAATCTATTTGGATTAGAACTCCGGTTTAAAACACAGAAAATATTTTGAATATCAGCCTACCTGTACCCAACTAATATCATACACAACATTATTCTCTTCATCCGATTCTTCTTCTACATTGTTAGAGTCTATGAACACGACAACGGCATATGATCCGGGTGGAACAATATCTGATATTGCAAGGATAAAACTACATCATCTTTATTCATAATTTTAAATGAAAAGAGGCACTAGAGTTAATGAAATGGTTTATAATCTTATTTTTTAAATTGTAAATGATATGATCAAACCTCAAGACCTACAGAATATGTTGAGGGATCTACTAACACAGTATGGTCCACCGAATGATTCGAATTCCCAGATGTATTCCTCTGTTCTTACTAATGCCTTAATCAATGATCTACGTGAAGTAGGTCTTTTAAAACTCTCAATCAATTATAATATTCCGGGCCGCCTTTTTTCGATGAAAAATAATCCAGATATAATAGACGACCTGGTCCGGGAACTTGAATCAATGTATCATGTAGATGGCCATGCTGCTGAATGGATTGTAAAAACCTGGGCTAAATCCATGGGGATGTATGTCCCCCCATACCATCCACCATATCAAACGCATGACCCGGAACCGATGAAACAATCCCAAACTCTCACTGATTACCCCTCAGAATATTCAGGACAAGAAATGTCTGGACAAGGGATATTTCAACAACCTGCACCGAACAACACATTGAATTATCAATCAGATGCAGGAAATCCTGAACAAAATGATCGCTATCAAAGAACAAATCAGCAGGAACATATGCCAAATCCCAGAACACATAGACATGACAAACCTATATCTAAAAATAAATATTTTTTAATTTTGGGTGTTATTTTAGTATTAGGAGTAAGCATATGGATGATATTTGGATTTTTTGTGACCAATCAAGTAAGTTCAGATTATAAAAAAGAAGTTGGATATTCCAATAAAATAATTGAAGAAGATGTATCTCATTGGAATTACCTCGCTTGTTCAGGTGGTGGTTATTTAGCGGTAGATGCTGCAACCATTCTTTATAACGATGTGATCAGTGCAGAAAAGCGTATTAATGCAATATCAAAACCGGATAACCCTCTAAAAGCAAAATATTCAGAAAGTTTAAGTCTTATAAAAGAAGGAGCAGAAACTCATTCAAATATGGCTGAACTGTTATCTAATCCATATGTTTTTGGTATTTCACGTGATGCTGGACAGATGATTTTACATGGAACTTTAGGAATTATTGAGGTTGAATCTACATGGAATAGTGATGCATGGCCGCCGGAATTCCAAGAATGGAAACCATAGTTAAAAAAAGGAAAATTTTTAACGATAATTTTGTTATCAGTCTAATTTTTAAGTAAATTTGTAATCATTCAGTTATCTTATACCAATATGGTCAGGAAATCATTGGTTTGCATTAGAACTCCGGTTTAAAAATACGGAGAATATTTTGATTATCAACTTACCTGTACCCAATTAATATCATACACAACATTATTCTCTTCATCCGATTCTTCTACTACATTCTTAGAATCTATGAACACTCCAACGGCATACGATCCGGGGGGAACATTCCCTGGTATTGTGAACATTTTTGTATCTTTGGAATCACGTTGGTCTCCTGCCGCAAGCCCGTTCGCCGAATCTTCACCCAGAACATATATGCCGTTATTTCCGAATATCAGATCATTTTTCAACGTATCAGTGAGGAAATAGGTGATGGTAAATTTCCCGGCATCACCAGTTCCTTTATTTTCGATAGTCAGTGTACCCGCAATCACGTCCTTCATTTGTTTCATGGAAATTTTTGTGATAGTAAGATCAGGAAGCAGATTTACCGGGGCAGTTGAAGTTTGAATGGTGTCGGAAGTTGAAGGAGTCAGTTGGGAGTTCGGGTTCTGCGATGCAGGTCTACCGATGGCGTATAAATAACCATCAGTACTTCCTACATAAAGAACTCCATTAGAAATCGCAGGATCTGAACTACAGATCTGACCTCCCGGTTGGAACTCCCATTTTTTATTACCGGTATCTGCATCTAATGCATACACAATACCAGAAATACTTCCAACATAAAGAATACCATTGGAGATGACAGGATCTGATTCAAATCCCCCTTCAATCGCCTGGAACGCCCATATTTTATTCCCAGTGCTTGCATCTAGGGCATAAACATAATTGTGTTGTCCGGACCAAAAATTCGATGTTCCTAGATACACTACGCCGTTGGAGACTGCGACACTGTATAAAATATCCTCACTAGGCTTGAACATCCATATTTTACTCCCAGTGCTTGCATCTAGGGCATACAAGTTATCACACCTACTCACCACAAAAACTACGCCGTTGAAAACTGCGGGGGTTGAATAAACCGAATCTCCCGTCTTAAACTTCCATATTTCAATCCCGGTAGTTGCATCCACAGCATACACGTTACCATCTTCACTACCAAAATAAACAATACCGTTGAAAATTGCGGGGCTTGATTTTACCCCATCTCCCGTCTTAAACTTCCAAATTTCATTCCCAGTAGTTGCATCCACAGCATACACGTTACCATCTTCACTACCAAAATACACAATACCGTTGAAAATTGCGGGGCTTGAATAAACCGAATCTCCAGTCTTGAAGGACCATATTTTATTCCCGGTGCTTGCATCAAGGGCATACAAGATAGAGTCCCAACTTCCAAAAAACACTACACCATTGGAAACTGCGGGACTGGAGTATTCCACCGCATCCCCTGTCTTGAACGTCCATTTTTTTAACTCCGGTGCTTGCATCAAGGGCATACAAGATAGAGTCGACACAACCAAAAAACACCACACCATTGGAGACTGTCGGACTTGACATTATTTCTCTATCGGTTTTGAACTTCCAGAGCAATTCTGGGGTCGGCCTTACTCCCCCATCATCATACACGCCGGAATTCTGCAGATCAGAGTGAAATTTCCAACCGGTTTCAGCAGACACAATCCCATAGCTCATCGATAGTAATAATAAAATGACTATACTACTTCCATACCATCTTTTCATCTTTATTCTCCATTTTTACGGGTAAGTGTTAATCTCTTCCATAGAAAGAAAAAATATGATTTTCGTTAGAATGTATCCGAATCAGAATTGCTAGAACTGTCGCTATCATAATTTGCACTACCTTTTGCTGAATTCTGACTGTAATCCAACTCCTTAAGTTCAGAAATGAGAGGGTCATTAATTCCACAATCTTCATCATTGAAACGACATGAATCAAACATCTCTTTAAGTTTTTGCTGAGATGGATGAAAATCAATCTGAAGCATTCTAAACGTTTTTGCTTTTTCATAGTCTGAATTTTTTTGATCATTGATCATGGTGATTGTACTTTTCATCTTTGTAACAAGTCCATTAATCATCTGTAAATATTGAGCATAATAATAAGAATGTAAATTCCTTTTCTCACCATGAGGGAAATTCACTTGTTGTTTCTGGATCTCGGTCTCTAGTACTAATGAATCTTGATATAATTGAGAATAACTTGCATTTCTAATACCATTTACACTTTCTATATCTTTTTCCCATGTTATAATTAAAGGTGCTAATTCCTTAAGATATTCATGAATTAATTGACCATCTGTTAATTTTTTATTCGAATTTATCAATTCCTTGCTTTCAGATGAATCTTGATTTTTTTGTTCTACTGTCTGAGAAGGTGAAACCTTGTTCAATCCTGTCGACATTGGTTTTGTAACAACATTTTGTTCTACGGTCTGAGGGGAAGGTGTAACCTTGGTCAGACCTGTCTGCACTGGTTTGGTAACAACAGCTCCGGATGATGAACCAGGAAAATAAAAACCCATTGATATTACGCCACCGATAAATAATACGCATAAAACCATTCCAATTATTACTGAGATATTAGTATTATCAGTCTGCTGAGTATGTCCATTATCCTGAAAAGATCGTTTTACTGGTTTTTCAGAATCGGATTTTTTTAGTTCAACATGATTCCTATTTTGTGGTGAAAGAACTAAAGGGACTTTTATGAGACTGATCTGTTTTTTTTCTTTTATGATCCCAGCTTGCGATATCACTAAAGTTACTGAGTAATTCCCTGGTTTTTTATATTCATGAGTAGGATTCTGGTCAAAAGAATCCTCTCCATCACCAAATTTCCAATGATAAGTTGCCTTCGGATTTGAGTACTGTGGGGCGAAGGAAGCAATAATTGGGGCATACTTCGACGAATACTCACAGGAAAAATCTGCTGAAAAACCAGGGGGACTAACTTCAATGGCGGATTTTTTTATACTTTTTGAAAAATCTTTTCCATCTGAAATGATGAGAACAACTGAGTACTTTCCAGGGTTTTCATAAATATGAGTAGGGTTTTTTTCTGAAGAGGTAGAACCATCACCAAAATCCCATGCATACGAGGTGATGAACCCTGTGGAATTGTTCGTAAAAGAGATGGATAATGGTGTTTGTCCTTCTGATTTATCATGGGTAAAATCTGCATTCAAAGGAATAGATATCGTTGAAACCTCTTTTATAACTGATTCACTACTTCCTGTCTTTCCATCGCAAATTTTCAATGTCACCTGATATTTACCGGGTGTTTCATATTCATGAACATCATTGATATTTTCTGAAACAGAGCCATCACCAAAATCCCACGATGTCTTATCATAATTCCCCTTTGATTTATTAGTAAATTGAAAGGAAAAAGGCTTTTTTTTATCAATTGATAAGAAAGAAAAATCTGCATAAAGTTTCTGGGGATTAACCTGGATAGGGTTTAATAATTCAGCCTTATAATTTGAATTCCCATCACTCACTCTCAATGATACCTGATATATTCCAGGATTCTGGTAGACATGTACAGGATTTGGATCTGATGAATTCTCACCATCACCAAAATCCCAGTCATATGACGTAACAAGACCCAGGCAACTGCTGAAAAAAGATATTGACAGAGGTATTTCTCCCTCAAAGGATGAACTGGTGATCGCTGCTAGTAATTCAGGATAATCAACGTTGACCGTTTGATCTGATACTTTCTCAGACACATACGAATTATGATAAGCACGGAGAGTAACTGAAAAAAAACCGGGTTTGCGAAACACATGGACTGGATCTTTTTCACTTGATGTTTCACCATCACCAAAGTCCCATTCAAATCGTGAAATGTCACCTTTACTATTATTAGTAAACTGAACCGTATGCGGAACCATTCCCAGGGCAGGAGAAAAAGAAAAATCTGCAATGCACGTATAAATCAGATGAATTCCAAGAGCTTCAGACCAGGCTTCTATCGCCCACTTTGCTGCATTTTTATCTAATCCAAAATTTGTATGAAGAAACATCACCATTTGCTGTAAGAGAATCTCAAATGGGATTTTCTCATTTTCATTTATAAGTCTGAAAACAAGTCCCTGTTCTAAAGATATTTTGAGCAAATTTAATTCTCGGACATAATCAACAAGAAAATCCTGCATCAAACCCTTGTACATCCTCAAAGTTGATTCTTTTGGAGGACCATATTGGGTAACAATATTCCTTAAAATCTCTATGCTCTGAATTGATGGATCCATTCTATTCCTTTATTATTGACGATATGTATTTTCATATATAAGAGCTCTGTTATTTGTCCTATTAATTAGGGCCAGATAATTATAAGTAAAGAAATGGTTTCACCAACAATCATTTTTTGGAAAAATTTACCTAAATCAGAAAAAAAAATTAGATTATTCATTTTGTTGAAAGAAAGAACTTTCATCATTACAATTGCCTAAATTCGAACATACTACAAATCTGACAAAGATTGCAAGAAAAAAAGACTTTTTTTAGAAATATTTAATAGGTAGATCCACGGAAAAGAATTACAGGAACATTATACAAAAAAAGAATTTTTATCACTCTATTTTTAAATTCAAGCACATTTTTTATGTTGATAAAAGGATAAATTGAATAAAAAAATCAGAAATGCTATAAGATATGATTCGATTTGAATATATACAAATAAAGCGAAGTAAAAATTGTTATGATTAATCTTTCTGAATTAAATGCTACATTGAAGGATTTTATCAATCAATTTGGGCTACCGAATGATTCAAATTCACGAATGTATATCTCCCTGTTAAAAGAGGGGCTGACCAATAATCCACGAGAAGCACATCTTTTAGAACTCTCGATTCAAGAAAAAATCCCACAAAGATTGTTTGCGCAAAAGGATAATATTCAAGATCTATTTCCACAAATTATTCAGGAATTATGTAGTAAATATCAAATCGACTCACCATTTGCTGAATGGGTGATACAGGTATGGCTGGATGCTTTCGGTCTAAAAATGCCATCATCTTCATATCAACAAGATAACCAGTCCAATCAACTCAGAAAAACAGTCACTCCACCGGTAATAGAGCAAAGCCAGACTCAAATACAAAAATGCAATAATTGTGGAAAAAAACTTCCGGATAACGCAGAATTCTGCCCGGCTTGTGGAACTCATACACAAAAGAAAAGTGACACAGGTGTTCCAACTTCTGGAATACGGCAAAGTAATCCTCAAATACAAAAGTGCTATAATTGTGGTAAAACACTTCCGGAAAATGCAGATTTCTGTCCAGCTTGTGGAACTCATACACAAAGGTTTAGTAACACAGGTGTTTCAACTTCTGGAATAAGGCAAAGTAATCCTCAAATACAAAAATGCTATAACTGTGGAAAAACACTTCCGGATAACGCAGAGTTCTGCCCAGTTTGTGGGAGTAAGGCAAAGAAATATCTCACTAGTAAAATTCCAGAATTTATGGGCGAAATCACTACTGATTTAAGACGAAGAGGAAAGAATATCGACTGTCATTGTTTAGGTGCTGAGTTGGATAATAACCTTATATTAATACTATTAGGAGGTATAATTTGCTTAATTTCTATATTTTTGCCCTTCATTACTGTGAATGCTTCGATAGGTGCATATATGAGTGAAATGATGGGCATGGATCTTCAAGCTCAAAATAATTATATTTCAACTAGTCTTTTCGATCAAGGCACACTTACATTCCTCCTATATTTAATATTAATTATGGGACTATTTTCAATATTTATCCTTAAATATGATAAAAACTATCCCTATTTGTATCTAGCCATTGGCGTGTTAGTTTTATTCATTACTATATATTTAGTATTTAATATAACATCAGCACTTAATATCGGAAATCAGCAGTTGTCAGGATTTGGTGTTAAGGGTAATTTATCGAATTTAATTAGTTTTTCTTATGGGCTTTACACTGAATTAATAGGTGCAGCTTTAATAATAGTTGGGGGGTTTTTCAATTATTCCAAAAATAAAATAAAATACTATTAAAAAAATTTACGTGATTTATATATCAATATTTGTTTTTGCTTGATTATTATGTGTTTTATGAAATATGAGAGGTGAGTCAATTATCAGCATCAGTTTTAAGGCTTTTCTCGTTTTTTTCCAAAGGTGCGATAATTTTCAGAAGAGGGAAAATTTATCTGAAATCGTGAAGTTTTGACTTTTTTGAAATATCAATGCGACATCCATGAGAAAAAACCTTCGAATTGGGTAATTAAATACTGTTATTTACATTTTATATCAAAATCGCTTATAATCACCATATAGTAGAATCACACCAATATGAGAATGAATGAATAACTCAATACCAATAAAAGATATTATTATATCACCTCATCATTATCAATTGATCCAATGATGTAGGTTTTAACTAGTTCAGCATCCCTTTTATTTATCAATCTGGTCATCAAGATTAAGGGTCAGGTTTTGACTTTTACAAAAACAATTATTATGTTACTTTTTACTATCCAACATCTAGGAAAAAGGAGAGAAAAAAAGACAAGATGAGATCTTTATATCAAATAAGCCAAAAATTAGACAATAATCTTAATGATGTACAGGTGAGAACATGAATTTATCTGAACTCTCTCGTTTTTTGGCCGGAAGAACATCAATACGACATTACCTTCCTGATCCGGTACCTGAAGAGACTATAGAAGATATCCTGCGTATTACCCGCAGTGCTCCTTCAGCCGGAAACCTTGAATCATGGGATGTCATCGTCGTAACCGACGAAGGGACTCGGGAACTGCTTGCTGATGCAGCATTTCAGCAGGAACATATCCTTGCAGCACCGGTAATTTTTGTTATCTGTGCTAATTATGTCCGGGCTATGTCACGGTACAGCGAGCGGGGAATCCTCTATGCCATGCAGGATGCTTCTATTGCAGGAACCTACCTGATGATGGGCATCCATGCCTCCGGCCTTGGGTCATGCTGGACCGGGGCATTTGATGATGAAATGGTCAGGGAAATACTGGATATCCCCGGACATGTCAGACCGGTGACGCTCCTTACCGCCGGATTCACAAAAGAGATGGTCCCAAGTCCCCAAAGAATGGATCCTGCCGAACACATACATAACGGGTACTGGTAACCCGAGAAGGAAATAAAAAATATGCCTGATTATCTGGTAGTTCTTGAGTCAGCCTGGATTATCCGGGACGCTGACTCAGTTGACGATGCAATAAGTATAGCCATTAGTGAAGCAGGAAAGCGGCTCAATCCTACCGCAAAATATGTTGAGGTTGAGGCAGGGATTCTTTCCTGTCCGTTTTGCGAAGAAGAACTTCCCTCCACCCTCATTGTCGCAAGGACCGCTCTTGTCGGCATGAAGATGGAGATGAAAGTATACAAAGCTGATTCTGAAGAGCATGCACGGCGGATTGCACTTTCTACCATCGGAAAGGCTCTTCGTGATGTCCCTCTTGAGATTGTCGAGGTCGAAGAGTTGTGATTTCGGTCGTCGGACATACTGCAGTTGATCATATCTGCAACGTCTCTCACCTCCCGTCACCCAATGCATCTGCTTCGATCTTTGACCGGACTATCGCATTTGGGGGAGGTGCTGCAAATATTGCAGTTGGCATTGCCTTACTTGGGGGAGAGGTATCACTCATCAGTGCTGTCGGAGGTGATTTTGCCGGAAGTGAGTATGACAAGAGGATGAAAGAACTTCATATCCGGCAGGAGTTTTTCCTCGAACCAAACAAGCATACTGCCACGGCGTTTATGTTCACCGACCCGGATAAGAACCAGATGACCTACTTTGAGTGGGGAGCTTCTACCCTGTTTCAGAGCGAAAAAGCCCCTTCACTCCCGTTCGTCCATATGGCAACCGCAGATCCAAATTTCAATGTCCAGGTTGCAAAACAGTCAGGTTTTGCATCCTTTGATCCCGGACAGGATCTACACCGGTATACTGCAGAGCACCTGAAGGCAATTTTTGAAAATATTAACCTGCTTGTTGCAAATCACCACGAATATGCAGGGATGTGCAAAACCCTCGGAATAACAAGGGAGGAACTTATCTCCCGTGTTCCAATGGCAATTGAGACCAAAAGCAGTGACGGGTGTGTGCTCTTTGAAGATGGAAAAGAGACATTCATCCCTGCAGTCAAAGTCCGGTGTGTTGATCCAACCGGTGCCGGGGATGCATTCCGGGCCGGATTCCTGACGGCATATGCAGCCGGGTATTCTGCCGCTGATTCCTGCAGGATTGGAACGGTCACCGCATCTTTTGTGGTTGAAACCAGCGGGTGTCAGATTGGCCTTCCAGACTGGAACACCTTAGTGAAAAGATATGAAGATACCACCGGAACGTTTCCGTCACATGGACCGTCCCGGGCATAATATTCTTGATTTACAGGTAATCAGACATGGATTCAGCACAAGGTAGTAGTGCTGTGCGGATGGAACGGATGTCAAAATACATCTTCACCGCACCCCGCTGGCCTGCGTCACTGGTAATCCTGCTCATTCTCGGGCTTTTAATTGAACTGTTATCCAGGAGGCTTGACCCTTCGTATGAATGGTTTGGTATACTCGGTTTTGTTATTCCCGGTTTCTTAGCATTTCTCCTTACAAGGCCTCTGATAGTCATTCAAAACCGTCAGATGACCTGGAACCGGGGAGCACTCCTTGCAACAACCTGTACACTTTTTTCCTGCCTTATTACCCTTATCGGACTGATATTACTACGGGATTTAGTAGATCTCTGTTATGCAATCTCGCTAGGGTTTATTTTTGGTGTCAGGCTCCTGGTACTGGTTTCCATTTCAGATTACCGGACCACGAGGATGGTAATTCCCGCAGCAATCCAGAGTATTGCCGGATGGCTGTTGGTCTCTCTTATCCTGCCTGGAACGTTCCCGGTTCTGGCCCCTATGCTGATGGTCTTTTTCGGTACCGGGTTTACCATCCTTATCTGGCTGATTGACCGGCCATTATACCGGGCATTTCATATCAGGGGTCTTAAGTTTCTCAACGCCTTTATCGCTCACCTGACAGATGGCGACAAGGGAATGGAAGACTTTTTCCGGGATATCGGCCAGCAGGCATGGGTACCACAGGTCAGCATCTTCTTTTCACGTGCCGGAAAAAAGGATGTTATCTTTACCATCCCGAATGTTCACCCCGGCCCGATGGGAGAGATAGGCGGGGGAAACCTTCCGTCAATTCTCCGGAGCAGATTTGAAGAAGAGATGATGGTTGCTCATGGGTGTGCGACTCATGATTATAACCTGGTATCAGAATCTGAAATTGATAAGATCGTTACAGCCATAAATGAGACCAAGAGTTCGCTGGAGTGGCATACTGATGCATCAAAACCGGGAAGGATCCAGTTCGGAACCGTCTCACTCCTGTACCAGCGGATTGGGGACGCCCTCCTTATGGTCAGCACCCGGTCTCCTGACAAAACAGAAGATATTGATTTTGGAATCGGACATGCCATCATCTGCGAAGGTCACAAAATTACTCCCCATATTGGATTTGTTGATGCACATAACTGCCTTGGGGAAGAAATTGACGTTATCCTGCCAGGAACCCGGACTGCACATGAATACTTCACCGCTGCATCCCAGGCGATGGACCAATGGGAGACGATCCTCCGTTATCCCCTGAAAGCCGGGTATGCCCACCTTCCTCTACCCTATTCCCGTGAAGAGGGGATTGGTGACATCGGTCTTCAGGTGTTGGTTACAGAAGCCGGAGGAGTGAAGACCGCATATATCCTGATTGATGGGAACAACATGGCCCAGGGCGTCCGGGAACGAATTCGGGATGAAGTACTGACCCTGGTTGATGAAGCCGAAGTCATGACTTCAGATACCCATGTGGTAAATACCATATCAGGGAAAAACCCGGTAGGACAGAATATCTCTCCGGATGAACTGATTATCCATGTCCTTGACGGGGTTGAGAAGGCTCTTCTTGACTGCTCTGATGCAAAAGCCGCCGGTAGTTCTGCGACCTGCAATGGGGTAGTTATCTTCGGATCTGATTCAATTGCCCAGCTTGCGAGTATCGTCAACACCATTCTTGTGTATGTAGTTCCCATCAGTGCCGGAATGCTGCTGCTCGCAGTGGTGTTATCAGTTATCGCATACATGGTAATTACTTAAGAGAGAAAAACAAGCAATAGAGAAGACTTCATTCAAAAACACACAGGATAATAATCCAGGAAGATTCCATGAGTTATCAATCACCATACGAAATCATCGCAAAAGGTGCTGAATCAGGAAGGTACCGGATGTCTCTGCCGGCATGGAACATTCTTCTTCGGGGAGGAATGGCCGGAGCCTATATCGGAATGGGTGCTGCCCTCATGATAATTGTGTCAACCGGTGTTGCCACATCACTTGGAAAGGGTATGGAACAGTTCATCATGGGCCTAGTTTTTCCTCTCGGACTTATTCTCATCGTCCTGACCGGAGCAGAGCTTTTTACCGGTGACGCAATGCTTGCCCCATTTGCAGCATTTTCATATAAATGCAGTTGGCTGGCAGTCTTCAGGCTTTGGATCCTCTCATATGCAGGAAATATTATCGGTGCATTGGGATTCGCATATCTTGTAACCTCCGGAGTTCTCCTTCAGTCAGGACCGGATGGAATTGTTGCCAATCAGTATGCAGTCTCCATGGTCACATTTGCTGCAGAACATTGCAGTTATCCGGGGATTTTCGGTATTTTGTCATGTTTCCTGAAGGCTATCGCTGCCGGATGGCTGCTGAACCTTGCGGTGCTCCTTGGTATCTGTGCAGATGATGCGATTGGAAAAATTGTCGGGATCTGGTTTCCGGCGATGGCAATGGTATCAACAGGATTTGAACATGCAATAACCAATGCCTGCCTTATCCCGGCTGGTCTTATGGCTGCTCCATCGCTGACATTCATGCAGGTTGCACAGGTGGGACCGCTTGCAGCAAACCTGAGCTGGAGTGCCTTTTTCCTGAATAATCTCATTCCTGCAAGCGTAGGAAACCTTGTCGGAGGGTTGGTTTTTTCAGGACTGTTACTCTGGGTTGCATTTCAGAAAGAGATTTTCAGGTAAATCCGGAAGCAGATTCCCAAAGCCTGTCCAGATATGCTTCAAAATGATGAATATGGCAACTGACCGGGAACGGTATGCCAATCGTTGAGATGATTACATCACCCCGGTCAAGGGTCTGAATTTCCGTATCCAGAACCCGGAGATCGTGTTTTGCCGATGATGCAATGATCTCCCTATCCTGCCGGTCTGCAAGCCCCATCACAAAGAGGGTATTCATCTGGGCTAAAACCCGTTGATCAATGTTTTTTGGTTGCTGGGTGATAACCCCGATACCAAGCCCGAATTTTCTTCCCTCCATTGCAATCTCACGAAAGATTCCTGTTTTTTCTGACCGCTGTGAGAGCACACGCTGAGCTTCTTCGATACAGATGAGGACGGTCCCCTGATTACCGGTGGAGCCCTGTCCGATGAACCGGTGTTGTTTTTCTTTGAAAACCGCACGGGAGATTGCAGAGAGGATGAAGAGTTCTGCAGCGTCGCTGATGCCGGGAATATCAATCAATACCACCTTGTTCGCATCGAGTGCTGCCAGAATTTCAGGAAGTGAAGAATTCTTTTCATGTACGAACCCGGAGGTTAGATCAAGGAGTGTTCTGACCTGACGCTGAACCAGGCGTAAGGCATCCGGGGATCCGCTTCTGATACGCTGGGCAATATCCTGCTGGTTACCGATGTATGCAGTTGTCCGGAGATGAGATGGAAGGGATTCCACCTGTTCGTTTACAAAAAAATCAATGATATCACTGGTCTGAAACGGGAGGAGGAGATTTACTACTTCGTATTCACTCTGAGTAAGATCAAATACCAGCCCGAGGTCTGCAATAGAGAGATCGTTATAACAGATCTGGAGTGGTTTCATCCCGTACTCGTCTGCAATCCGGGCGTCACGAATCGTAAAGACCGACAGACCTTCCGGGGCCAGGGGATGGTGGACAAGGCCCCGGGATGACGGAGAACCAGGCTCTCCGGTTGCATATTCTCCGTGAGGGTCGGTGAGGAGTATGCCGGATTTCCGGGTATTGATGGCCGAAGCACAAAAGACCTTCATGAGATTACTTTTTCCCATTCCGGTGGTTGCAAATATGCCAAGGTGCTGATTTAGTGCTTGAGCCGGGATACCAACCGGAAGCGTGGTTATCTGCTGGTTTCCACTCATTAAATACCCGACTTCAAGTTCACCCATAAAACGACGGAGCAGGAGGGTTTCCTTTGTATCCAGGGATCTGACAGGAGAATGTAGAGGAGGCATGGTTCGCGGTTTTCTGAATATGCCATCCGGACCAGTGCAGCCAATGGGGAGAGCATGTACCAGGAACCCGCCTGATTGTACGTCATGTCCGATTCCGGTTACTCTGGCAAAGTACCTGATACCCGGGTTCTCGTCAGTGACCACCACAAGTTCTCCAACTGCTATCATGGCATCAGGCGGGATTATCCATGAATATTTTTGCACATCTGTTCCGGTTAACTGGAAAAACCTCTGATCCATATTCTTTATTGTATGTATTCACCCCGGAGGTTGAAAAAGGATCAGGAGTCAGAGGTAAGATGGAGTCCGGGGCTTTTTTTTAGTCCGGACAATGGTAGCGAAGACTACTTGTGGTGTGAAGCAATATAAAAATACATGGAAAAAAACCATTTCAGGATTGGTGGATTGTGTCTTTTGATCATGGTCATCATATCTGTTTTCATAATCGGAGTCTATGCTGCCACTGTTCCATGCGGGGACAGTTCGTATGATCCGGAGAAACAGGCCTGTTGTCAGGGAAAGGTGTATGATAATCCAAAGCAGGTTGCTCCCTGTGGCGACAGTTGCTATGATCCGAGTTCCCAGTCATGCTGCAAGGGACAGGTATATGACGGCCTGATGTGGGGCGAATGTAAAGGAGTATGTTTTAACCGTGAAACACAGGTCTGTTGTGACGGATATCCGGTGAACGGAAGCAGGTGCTATTCTTCCTGTCATGGTGTTCAGTTTAATGAGAATTCCCAGTCGTGTTGTAATGGTCAGATCCTGGATGGCCCGTACTGGAGAGCCTGTGGCAATGCCTGTTATGATGTAACAACCCAGTCATGCTGTAATAATAAGGTGTATGAAGGGGCAAACTGGCAAGAGTGTGGCAATGCCTGTTTTAATGGAGATACGCAGTTCTGCTCGCAAGGCAAAGTGTACGACGGGAAAGGAAAGATGTTCTGTGGAGATACGACATATGATCCCTACACCCAGTCATGTTGCCAGGGAGAGGTGTATGACGGGTCCGGATACCAGCCGTGTGGGGATTCATGTTACAATCCAAAAACACAGACATGCTGTCAGAGCCAGGTGTTTGACGGGGTTGGATATCAGCCATGCGGAGATTCATGTTACAACCCGAAGACTCAGTCCTGTTGCCAGCAGCAGGTGTTTGATGGAGTCGGTGCCCAGCGATGTGGGGATACCTGCTATAACCCGAAGAGCCAGACCTGTTGCCGGGGAGAGGTTGTCGAGGGAAAAGGGGAGTGTAAATACTGAAGTCTCCGGAATAATACGATAAAATTTAATTCTTTTTTCCGGTGTAATGATCTGCCGGAGATTACTTCCGGGATATTCAAAAGAACAGGATTAATTTTTGTCTAATTACGATTAGAATTAATCATGATTAGATAACTTTAATTTTCAATGCAACGGTTCCCTTTTTTCTAGTGGAAATCTTAAATATATACTATAATCCTGGGTTTTTGAAAAGATATTGACTAATTTCCTTTATTATTCAGATCTGAAAGTATCTTATGAATTGACGATTTTAAAAGTGGAAGGTCAGAAGAAACAACGTTCCATACAGCATCCAAATCCACACCCATATACCGATGAATGAGAATATCACGAAATCCGGCAATATTTCGCCAAGGAATATCGGGATATGAAGATTTTACTGAAGGAGAGATATTTTTTACCGCTTCACCAATTATTTCCAGATTTCGAATGACTGCATCCTGAACTATTGGAGAAATCATGAAATCATTCTGTCCTTTCTCAGTATACAACTCTATTTTAGCGATAAATTCAAGAATTTGAAGGAGGAATATCCTGCTGTCTTTCACAATGGAACAGCCTCCTGAATTACCTGGTTTTTGATATGATTATTCAATCCTTTTTCAGTAACTATATCGACTTTGCGATTCAGGAAATCCTGAAGATCATACATCAGCCCAATATGATCGATTAAACTTCTTCCAGGTTCAAACTCTACAAGAAGATCGAGATCACTATCAGGGGTTTCTTCGCTCCGGATTACTGACCCAAAGATCCGGATGTTATAGGCACCATGCGAGGAAGCTATCTCCAGTATTGCCTTTTTTTGGGTTACTATTTCCCTATATAGACTCATATTTTCACAACATAAAAGATCAGGAGCAATTTTTCTTAATTTTTTGTGAAAAATTATTCAATGTTTTAACGTTCTGAAATGTTTACCGATACTATGAATCTAATTTTCTGTGTAAATAAAGAATCACATTCTTTTCACGTATATTAATCTAAAGAGAATAGATATAAATCCCATATTTTCATCTGATTGGATAGAATAATGTTGGAAAATAATTTATGAATTTCACGTTGAAGCATACACTATTATACTACTTTCTGCTATGATCTCCCGAAAAACCGGGTTTCTTATTGCATTTTCCTCAACCAAATCAATCGGAAGATTAAATATTTTTTCTAGAGCAGATTCAAGGCCAAAATACTCATGCATGTATTGAACAGGATCCATATCATGAAAAGTAACCAGAATGTCAATATCACCCGGGTTTCCTTTTTCGGTTAATACTGAACCGAAAACTGCCAGTTTCTCAACCCGATGGCGAGTGCATGCTTTCTGAATCGTTGAAAGATGTGATATTACCTTCTTATTGAGTTTTGGCAGGTTTTCTTGTTTCATATGAGATCCTGATTATCAGTAATATTTCATTTTATATGACATTATCAGGCAATAAAATATCTCTCAACAGGTTTACTAGCGAATTCCTATCGCACCTTCAACATGAGAGGAACTATCAATACTTAAAAAACCAGAAGAAACTTTTGATCACCTCATTTCAGAACTTATTTCGGAGAGACAAAACTGGATCTCATCAGACATGTGCGAGATGTCGCTGAAAATGGTGATTTTATTTTCCTGGATGAAGCTGAAGAGTATTGGAAATAATGAAGGTTGAAATCGAGAGAAACGCCTACGATTATGTCAGGAATCTTCCGGAAAAAAATCGGGGGATCATTCTCAGTTATCTTCGGAAACTTGAAGAACCCTTACAAACACAAGGAATTGAACGATTCGCCACAGATGTATACCGAATGCATGTTGGGCGAACAGATACAATATTATTTTCCAAACTTTTGGATTGTGATGTTGTCAGAGTAACCGATATTTATCCAATAGGTGTTGTTCATAAACGGTACAATAAGATATATCTGAACGAGATTCCTGATTGTAATGAAGTCAGTTCTGTAATCTGATTCATCCATGTGTTATTATGAGAAGAAGGACAATTGAGAGTACAATTATATAATCGCACCAGGTCTGGTGGGAGATAATTTCTCTCGTTACACAAAATATCAGGACATCCCTATGAAAAAGAAGGAAGAAGTCATCTCCGTATTGAAAGAAAAACGATCTGATCTCATCCAGAAGTATCATATCACCCGGATTGGCATCTTTGGCTCGGTCATACATGATCTGACCGGGCAGGGAAGTGACATAGATATTCTGGTTGATTTTAGTGATGATGCCAGCCTTCTTGATCACTCGGGATTAAAGATTTATCTTGAAAAAATTTTTGGGGAACCTGTTGATGTAGTTCCTGAACGTGCAATCCGGGCAGAAATTAGGAATCCCATTCTCTCTAATGTTGTGTATATCTGAGAAACCCTCATCTCTTCCTTCAGGACATACTCGATGCCTGTAATGGGATAGACCGGTTCATTGGGTCTCTGTCACTGGATGATTTTTCAGATGATGACAAAACCATGAGTGCAATTCGTGATCAGATTATGATTATTGGAGAAACTGTAAAACAGATTCCTGATGAGATGACGGAGAGACATCCGGAAATCCTGGGATGAGATAGCAGGAATGCGGGATGTTCTAATCCATGGTTACTTCAGAACTGATGTCAGGTTACTATACAAAACAGCCACCCGGGATATCACTGAATTAAAACCTCATATTCAGACCATGCTGGATGAATTGAATAAAAATTGAATAATCTATGTAATAATGTAAGATAGATAAGTTACATAAGTGAAGGATATAATGGCGAAAGATATCCGGTATATTCAACGACTTGCAAATTATCAAAAAGCCCTTATTATTTTAAAGGAAGGAGTTGATCTCTATTCAACTCGTCCACTTTCAAATATGGAGAAACAGGGATTAATAAAATCATTTGAATTTACTTACGAACTTTCATGGAATCTTTTGAGAGATTACTCATTATATCAGGGATATCAGGAGATCAGAGGGTCTCGTGATGCTATCCGTCAGGCAATAGCAATGGACCTGATATTTGATGGTGAAACCTGGATGAACATGATTGAAAGCAGAAACAGTACGGCACATACTTATGATGAGAAAACCGCCAATGATATTTTAGAGAAAATTGTTACTGAATATTATCCAATACTATTGAAATTAGAAATAAAAATGAAGGGCATTGCAGATGCTGGTTGATTCTTCTACAACAGGTCTTTCAGATGTTCAAATATCACGAATCAGGTCAGTATTTGGATTATACCCAGGGATACGACAGGCTATTTTGTTTGGTTCACGTGCCATGGGGTTGCATCGGTATGGATCAGATATTGATATCGCAATAGATTCAGATGAAATAACTTTTAACGATCTTCTCCATCTTAAAATGTTGATCGATGATTTGAATTTACCATTTAACGTTGATCTGATACATATCCAGCGTATAGAGAATACTGATCTCCTTGATCACATTCATCGAGTTGGTAAAACTCTGTATACCCGGGATAACTCCTAAAAATCCAATAATTAGAGACTTGAATCATCGTTTACCAATATTAAAAAAAATAGGGTGTAAAAGGGATTTACTCTTTGGATCTTATGCCTGGGGAGACGAACATACAGATAGTGATATCGATATCCTGGTTGAATTCAATTCAGGGAAAGGTACCTTTGATAATTTCATTCTTTTTTTCCCAAAATCAGGAATTGTTGATTTTATAATTCCCTCTCTTTTCCAGAGTTTGGCCTGAACAGATAATTCATGGGTGAAAAGCAAAGTCGCAGGGGGCGGAAATATTTACGAATATACTTGTGATCGATGATCAATCAGATTCAGATAAACAACTTGTTTTGATTCTACTGGAGTGAAGATAAGTCGATATCTTCCGGATATATGAGTAGATTTTTTCCCTTTCAACGATCCTGATAGCCAACCGCCGGTATGAAGTGGGTCTTCCTAGAGAAGTATGAGGCGTTTTTGAAGTTCAATAAGAAACTCCCTATTCTGTCTCAATGACCTTAGGGATTCAAGAAAAGTATCAGTTCGAATTAATTCCCAACTCATTCAGAGTCCAATTCAGCCAGAAGATCATCAATTCCATCGATCGACTTGAGGTTTCCTTTTTTTATATCATCATCACTTTTTTAAAGTGCCTGCATAGTCTCATGGTTGGAAAGGATCTCTATAGTATCAATAAATGGTTCGAGTTCCTCTTTTGTTACCATGTGCTCTTCAATAGAGAGCAGTTTATTATAAACTTCCTGGATTGTAACAGAACTCATTATTCATATTATATTCTTCCTGAAGGAATATCTTTTTGTAGGGTAAAACAATTAGGTCACATCTTGATGTCGAATAATCGAACAGAAAAAATTTCTTTTGAAAAATGATCCTCTCTTTAATTTGAGAGAATATTTCAAGGTAAGATTTTGAATAACAACAGGATATAGATTTTCTGGGTATTGGCCTAATTTATTCTGAACATGGTGGGAGTTTACAAGCGAATTCCTATCGCACCATCACATTAGAGGCAATTATCATCTCACCCCCATACTCAGCCGATTCCCGAAGAGACTCGCCTGAAGCAAAATTTCGCCAGGTTTCTCAATCCATTTTACCGGTCTTAACACAATTCCCCAATTTTTGTTATCGTTCCCCGGTGTGTTTTTACAACAATACCTTCAGACACAAGTAAGGCACGAGCAGCATAAAACATGGCACAATATACTCCGGAAACAGCATCCTCATAAAATCCATCAGAATTGAGGAGAACTGCAGCATCAATTCTTATGTGCTTTTAAATTAAGAGAATGAACCTCTCCTTCAGGCAACTATGACACCATCCCTCGACAGTTCCCTGAAAAAAAGAAATCCATTTCGCTCCCTAAACAGAGTTTCTGTTGTAACTTTAACTGATAATAACCCTCCTGTTTCCAGAAATAGATCAAAACCCATTCCTATGATCTCATATTTGGTATCAAACGAATTATCCGAAGTGATTACCATCAATTCCACATTTGAGTCCGGAGTTGCTTCCCCACGGGCATACGATCCAAAGAGGATTACTTTTTTTATCTTTTCGCCAAATCTCCCCTGAATCCTGGCAGTAAAAAAATTGATTGCATGATTTACGGTATTGTCCAGGGATATTTCTTTCTCTCCTGAAAATATCATGGATTCTTTCATTTATCCCTTCTATAAATGGTTCTCTAAACCTTTTGTTCTCTATGGATCAAAAAAAGGTATCATGTAATATTATATCGTTAATTCAACCGTCCCGTCTTCAGACACCGTTATTGTAAACCGGATGGGATCTCCTGCAGATATCCGGACCACTACACCGGTATCCGGATCGGTTGTCAGTTGGTCGGGCTGGAACACGTATTCGTACCTCCCCGGATTATCCGGAATGGTCAGAGAGAATGATGATTCATACTGGTTCGGTGCTTTATACCCGACAGTATTTTCTCCAATCGGCCGGGCAAGGAGATTTTCCGGAGAGAGTGAGATTTGTGTTTCCGGAGACAGGGTCTCGGTACCGGTGTTTTCAAGCTGTAAAGTAACTTTCCCGCTGCTTCCGGGTGTTGGCGATGTTGGATTGAATGACACACCGGTGAGTACGATGTTTACCGGAGGTGAAGACGAGAGAGAAGAATCAAACGGTGTATTGAGATTTTCGTTATTAGGCTCTGTGTGAAAATCAAGTGATAATATTCAATCAATATTCGGGATTATTTTCCTAAATGATTTTTGGGTAGAGATTTTCATTTCGTTCAAAAATATGGGATCCAATAAGTCAAGTGATTTTGGAAGTCACATTTCATATCACTTGATAAATCGACAGAGCCGAATTTTGTCTTATAATTAAAAAGGATTTATCAATTATGATTTCCGGGTGAATATATCCTCAAGTTTTTTTATTTAATACCCTACAGATTTTACTCCATATTCTGCTTGTTGTGGGGTAAATCCTTCATATTCAAGTTGCTTTCGTAATCCATCTCGTGAAAAGGATGAGTAGTCTAAGTATTTTTTTGCCATTAACGCGGCCTGTTCATTCCAGTCAGCATAAGATTGTTCAACTCCGTATTCAGCTTCATTATTAGAGAATCCTTCGTACTCTAGTTGTTTAATGAGTCCCTCTTTTGAGAAGGCCGAGTATTCAAGGTAACTCAATGCCTTTTTAGCTGCGTTCTTCTCACCTAATGTGGCCTTATCCGATTGTTGCTCTATAGTAGGAACAGGTGTTTGGATCGGGGTCACTGTTGACTCTGAATTTTCCATTCCTTCAAGCTTTTTCAGGTACTCTGCAGCATTTGTCTGCCCGGATTTATCATTTGCAACAGCTTTTTCGAACAATTCCTTCGCTTCATCATTTTTGCCCTGGGATATCCGGAGAACTCCAAGGTTAGTATAAGCAAGGGCAGCACCCTCCGGATCTGCATCTATTGCTTTCTGGAAGGCTTCATCAGCAGCATCACCATTCTTCTTTAAAAACTCCACCGCTCCGATTCCGGTGTAAAGATCCACTACCGTTGTCCCATTGGCACCAGGTTTTGCCAGGTTGAATGCAGATAACGCTTCATCCAACTCTCCAAGAGCCGCAAGAAGCGAACCTTTCTTTACCATTGCTTCTGCATACATCACCGTATCTGCAACCGGCACATTGTCATAACTTGTCAGTGCTTCATTCGTCTTTCCGGTTTTTTCCTGCACAACGCCAAGATTTATCCATCCCCGTGCATAGGATGGATCAGCATCTACTGCCTGCGAATAGTATGAAATCGCCTCATCCGCCTTCCCGAGAGAAACATAGCAGGTTCCGATATTATTCAGGAGTGGAGCCTGCTCTGCTCCGGATACCGATTCAAGTTCCTGAGTAAATGCTTCTATGGCCCCATCATAATCACCAGCACTATAAAGGTCAACACCGGAAGCTGATACAAGGGAAATGGTACTTAAAACAAGGAACGATACGAAAATAAGATAGAGTAATACCCGAGGAATCATAACGGAACATTTCTAATAGACCATCTTAAGCTTTCTTATCCGGTCTTCAGAAAAAAAGGAGACCATCCTCATTAATCCAACAAAAATTCTCAAATTTTAGATATAACAGCAATCCATCAGAGTCATCTGATATATGTACCTGCCTAAAAAACCAGAGTAGTGAAATCATTCGTATCGTTCCTCTTATTGCATCCGGACACCAACATACTATTAAGGTGAATATATGTCAAAGCGGGCAGTAGATGCCGTATTTCAGGGACTATACCTCTTAACAGATATCCGGGGCATACTTCGGGACACCGTCCCAAGCCATACCCTCTCGGATAAACAAAAACAAGAGGCAGAAAAGATCATCGGCAAACTGGAAAAACAGATCTCAGTACTTAAGGAGGAACTACTTGCATGAACTGCGGTGAAGGAATAGATACACGGCAGATTGATGAACTCTACATCAACCTTGATCCCATTCAGGCCGGAGGAAGACTCACAACCGATGCAATGAAAGCAGTTCTCGCCTACGGAGACGGATACTCAGTCTGTGACCACTGCAACAAACCCTTCCGGCTTGACTATATATCAAAACCACCACTTGCAGAATTTCATAAAGACCTTGCAGCATTCGTAAATATGGATACTGCACGTCTTGTCCCCGGAGCGAGAAGAGGGTTTCAGGCTGTTGCAGATGCTCTCGTAAAACCTGATGACCCGGTGCTCCTGACTGCATACTCTCACTATACAGAATTCATCTCGGTTGAACAGGCGAGGGGAACGCCATTTGAAATTCCGGCAGATGAATCCCACATCATCACAAAGGATGCTGCAGCAGACCGGATAGAAGAAGTCATCCGGACAACCGGCAAAAAACCGGCACTCATGTTTGTCGAGCAGGTTGACTACCAGTATGGAAACCTGCACCCGGTGGCTGATATCATCAAAGTTGCTCACCAGTATGACATCCCGGTTCTCTGCAACGGAGCGTATACCGTCGGAATCATGGAAGTCGATGGAAAAGCACTGGGGGCAGACTTCCTTGTCGGTTCCGGACACAAAAGCATGGCAGCTCCGGCACCTTCCGGAGTTCTTGCAACCACAAATGAATGGGCAGAAACTGTATTCCGGACAACCAGGGTAAAAGGAGACCTCACCGGCAGGACATTCGGAATAAAGGAGGTCGAGATGATGGGATGCACCCTCATGGGCGTCACCTCCGTCGGCATGATGGCATCGTTCCCCCATGTGAAAAAGCGGGTGAAAGAGTTTGATTCTCAGGTAAAATATGTGAACCAGATTGTTGATGCCCTCCTTTCCATCGAAGGGACTACAGTCCAGAGTGAATACTTAAGAAAACACACACTCACCAGGATGAACACAACCGAATCATTTGACAAGATTGCAAAAACACATAAAAAACGGGGATTTTTCCTGACCAGTGCATTGAAAGAAAGAGGTATTACCGGAATCCTTGCAGGCTCTACCCGGGTCTGGAAATTTAACAGTTATGGCGTAACTGAAGAACAGGCAAAATATGTTGCAGATGCTTTTGTGGATATTGCAAAAGCAGAAGGACTCTCTTGTTCATCCTGATTGGATCTCCTCATTTTTTATTTTAATTATCGTTGCCTGACTCAGGATATCCCGGATAATTGAATTCATTGATAACTCATCCATACATGCATCAATCTGTCCGGCATCAGACTTTGTAACCGGACGGGAAGGCAGAACATGACAGGATGTATCTCCGGGTTCTGATGAAAATGACCCGATTTTTCTTGCCAGAGTGATAATCTCTTCTTTGTCATACCCGATAAGCGGCCGGTAAATTGGAACATCTATCCCAGCAGAAATAGGAGCAAGATTATGAAGTGTCTGGGTCGCAACCTGTCCAAGATTATCTCCGGTAATAATTCCATCGCATCCGGCCTCTTTTGCATACTCTGCAGCAAGTAGCAGCATCGCCCGCTTGCAGACCACACACCGGAGTTTTTGATCGGAAAGATCCATAAGTGCCTGAAATAATGGCTCGGCCTTTACTGTAACAAGTCGTAATTCGATGCCTGGAGTCCACCGGGAAAGTGCTTGCAGATTGCTTGT
Source organism: Methanospirillum stamsii (assembly GCF_003173335.1). GTDB lineage: Archaea > Halobacteriota > Methanomicrobia > Methanomicrobiales > Methanospirillaceae > Methanospirillum > Methanospirillum stamsii. Next base: position 48,728 of record NZ_QGMZ01000044.1, on the reverse strand, counting down.
CAGGTTTTTAGAGATGTCAGTTCCACCAAACCTGCCTGGTGCAATATGAAGAAAGACCATCCGGACACCACGCTTCATCATAAGCCATGCAGCAACCGGAGAATCAATCCCGGCGGAGATAAGAGAGACTGCTTTTCCCTGGGTTCCGTATGGAAGTCCGCCTGGACCGGGAGTCCGGGTATCATAGACCATGCTTCCCCCTTTTCGTGCTTCAATAAAGACCTCGTACTCAGGATTTGTCAGGTCCACTTTCAGATCAGGGATTGCATCTATTATCCGTGACCCGGCCTCGGCTCCTAATTCCTGACTTGAAAACCCTTCAACTCCTTCCCGTCTGGCCCGGACTGCAAATCGTGTTGAAGGAGAGAGATGTTTTTTTGCAAGCAGGGCCGCCGCATCACATAACCCATCCATATCACTGGGGGTCATGGTGACCGGTGCAATGTCAATAATCCCGAAAATATGAGACAAAACTGGAACCAGATCAACGGGTGATTCGGTACTGACCAGAACCCTGCTCCGGGTGATAGTAATCGTTCCATCTATACCACTGGCCTTCAGAGCTGCCCGGATATTGTCACGGAGCCGGTTTAAAAACTCCCTGCGCACCGCTTCACTCTTTAAAAAGATTTCTCCGAACCGGACCATAACCACCTTGCGGGCATCCTGCTCCATCTTGTCAGTACTTTATTTTCTGTCCAAAAATGACTGTTGTAAAAGAGAGTCTGATGTCACCTGAGAATGAACAGCCGACAACCTCTTATGCCCGGTAAATCACAGGTGTATGTAATGGCTCCACGGAAAAAGAAGGACTCGTCATCAGCGCAAGAAGAAACCCCCATGAAGCTCTTCTATATCTTTTACAGTCAGGAGCGGTGGGATAACTGGATCAATTCCCTGCGTGAAGCTGACTTTGAAGGTGGCGATGAGGATGAGATGCCTGAAGGATATCAGTTACTGAACGGGTTTAACCAGGATATCTGCATTGAAGTTCTGAAGATCATCAAACTCAACCAGAACAACCGGTTCTCAAAAGATGAGTCAATGAACAAACTCATCGAGGTCGAGGAGATCATCATGGAACAGGAAGTCGATGAAGATATGATTGAACTCATTGCTCCAATGCACTTCCAGCTCCTGGCCCTGTTTGCTTCAGCAAAGAAATTTCTTGAGGGCGGATATAGTGATGACATCAAAGCTCTGGTCAAGAAAGGTCGCGGAATTAAAGAAGAAGATACCGATGAACTGCTTGCCGTCGCTGCAGAGATTGGTGCCAATGTCATAAATGGTAAGTCATGCTGTGGACGTTACATCAAAGATTCGGAAGATATGGGTGTCTTTGATGAATGGCTCATCCAGATTGAGAGCATGAACGAAGCCATGGGTACCCTCAAAAACTTTGATGAAGAAGCAGGCGAAGTTTCGTGATATCTGCCCGTGCAAGACTTCGATATCACAGACAGATAGGGAAATTAATAGGATACCGGCTTCCTGAGGGAGCATTTCATGGTGCTACCCTTGAAGCTCTTCTATCTGTTCCTTATGACTCCTTTGACCGGTCAACAAGGGAACAGATATTATCTTTTGTTAAGAGTTTTCTTAGGTGTAAATGCCAGGACAATCCATTCTGTGGCTGTCCGGAACGAAAATTTGTAAAAGAAATAATCGAACTGCGTGAATCCGGACTTGATCATATCCAGATAAGCCAGTATCTTCGGGATGAGTTTGGAATTGAAATTTATGCTGCAGATATCTTAAGTTACCTTGAAGATGCAGTCCATCTCCTTGAAGCGATTCAGGATGTAGCAAATCAGTTTCATGTCCCTAATATGCAGGACCTGGTAAGACAACATATCCAGGCAATAGAAAAAGGCATTCCAATCGAATCCTGATTCAAAGATCTCTAAAACTTTTTTTAAAAAATCTCTAATCCGGGATGTAAATTTAGAGAAAAGAAAAATTGTCGGTTACCCGACAATCTGATGTGATAATTACTCAACGAGAATGTTAAGAGTATAGGTGGTTTCGTTGCCAGTCTCTTCTTCCCATTCCTGCTTTTCGATACCAAAGAATGACTGTTCTCCGGCTCCGACAGCCTGAACGAACCATTCGTGGACACCGCCAACGCCAGTCATACCTTCTTCTGCTGCGTCCTGGGTGTAAGTATCATTTACCAGGGTAAGTCCCTCAGAAAGGGTAACATTCCAGGTGTAGCCGGTGGTCGGGTTTTCCGGGAGGGTTACAAGGACAACCTGATTCTCGGTCATGTTCAGAGCAGTGGTGTTCATGTCAGCAGTAACATTGAATGCTGGAACTTCTGCAGTGACTTCCTCAGTGACAGTCTCAGTTACTTCTTCAGTAACGGTTACTTCCGGTACAATTTCAGTTGCTTCTGAAACTGTCTGTTCGTCTGCAATACATCCGGGTGCCAGCAGAACTGCTGAAACCAGTAAGAGAAGGAACGCTACAATCCGATCCATGTCTTATTAAATTAACCTGGTAGAGTATGAATATAATGGTTCTGACATTTGAAACCGACATTTCCTTGAAAATAACGAGTTATGAAATTAAAAGAGCGGTCAGGTACAGAACAAATAACAAAACGAAGAAAACACGGGAAAAGATCGTCCGGACAATAGACAATTAAAAAAAACAATATTGTCGTATAGACAATATGATTCGAAATTTACTCTACAAGGATAGTAAGAGTGTATTCGCTTCCAGTCTCTTCTGAATCTGCCTTCTGCTCAACGCTCTTGATGGTCTGTTCTCCAGCTGCTACAGCCTGAACAAACATCTGGTGTAAAGCTGTTGCGCTCTCATCACCCTCGGCTGCATCAACGTGGGTCTCATTCAGGAGGGTAAGACCTTCTGAAACGGTTGTATTCCACTCATATCCGGAGGTCTCCGGGAGGGTTACAAGGACAATCTGATTCTGGGTCATATTCAGAGCAGTGGTGTTCATGTCAGCAGTTACATCGAATGCTGGAACTTCTGCAGTGACTTCCTCAGTGACAGTCTCAGTTACTTCTTCAGTAACGGTTACTTCCGGTACAATTTCAGTTACTTCTGAAACTGCCTGTTCGTCTGCAATACATCCGGGTGCCAGCAGAACTGCTGAAACCAGTAAGAGAAGGAACGTAACAATCCGATCCATGTCTCTCTAGGTTAACGCAATAGGGTATGAACTTACTGGTCAAAATCAGGAAAAAATCAGAAGTAAAGACATACTCAGACAAAAGAACAATGTTGCTTAAAGCATTTCCCCTGTTTTGACTGGCGCGTAATGAAAATGAAAAAAATACCGGAAAATTTATGGGATATATCCTGATCCCTTGTAAAAAGTATAGCTGAAAGTCCCTGTTTTTTCTGCAGAACTGGAGAGATCATTTATGCCTTCTTCCCATTCTACAGTTGTCATCAGACCTGCCGCAAGAGCCTGCTCTTTCACCCCTTTGATCATAGCAATAAATGTCTTTAAGGTAAATCCGTCAACCATTTCTGGTCTTCCTCCATCTGCGTACACTATTCTCGGAGTTACCCGGACATCTTTAAGACCGGCTCGGACTAGAATCGGATAGAGTTTCCTCCCGATACAGGCATCACCCCCGGCTTGTTTCTGTAGGATAACCTGGCACTCTATAGTCCGCATCGCCATGGTTGTTTCCGGATGAAAACAGACCGAACCATGATCTCCCTCTATCGCGGTGATGGTTCCACCGGGTTTTACCATCTGCATTACCCGTAAAATTGCTTTTTCAGGCTCTTTCAGGTGTTCAAGGACAAAACAGAATATCGCATGATCAAACATTCCGCATGAAAAATCCGCATCCATAATATCGTGATGAATGAATGTAACATTAGAAATACCGGCCTTTAAAATCCGCCGCTTTGCTTCATCAAGCGAAGATTCCGATATATCTACCGATGTAAAGTGAGAATCGGGATTTTGTTTAGCCAAAATACAGGTTTGTGCCCCGGTCCCGCATCCGGCTTCGAGAATCCGGCTTTTCGGAGGAAAAAAAGAATCATGATGAATAATAGACGTCAGAGTGTCTGCCTGGTCAAAGAGGCGTTGAGCTTCTACTTCAGAATAGCCATGAACATATGATTTCGACATTTCTCATGTCATTGTATCACGATTATTAGAATTGTTTCCGCTCGTAACAAAAGATGCCCCAAAAATTCGGAGTAAGATCACCCAGAAAAGGATTTCTCCATGACCAGGCAGTTGCCTTTGGGTGTTTCCTGGTATCTGACATCATCCATCAGTGAACGAATCAGGTATACCCCTAGACCTCCAATCTTGCGCTCATCAAGTTCTGCATCCACATCAGGAGAAGGGAGCGTTAGTGGATTGAAAAAGGGTGCTTCATCTTCTATCTCCAGGATCACCCGGTTATCATCCAAAGTAAATCTGACCCTGACAGGCCCCTCGGCACCTTTGTACCCATGTTTGAAGATGTTTACAACCGCTTCTTCAGCACAGAGCTGCATTGCATTTTCAATTTCAAAGGGAACTTGCTCTTCTGCCAGTATGTCAGATAAAAACTCAGACAAAATTGGTACTGCTTTTTTCGGATCTGATAGTTCGATCTGGTGTGTTGCCATGTATGCGCTATCGGAATAAGATTATCTCACGCACTAAACTGCTCTACAGCCCCTTCCATTGAGGAACAGATGGGGAATAATCTATCAAATCCGGTCATCTTAAAAACCTCTGCAGGTCCGGGTTGTAATTGTAAAAGTGCAATCTTCCCGCCAGCGGATTTGACTTTTTTCAGTGAGGCCAGGATAACACGAAGACCTGAACTGCTGATATAACTCAGATTCTCCATATTCATGATGATATTGATAACACCGGCATCAACTTTTTTTGTTAATTCTTCTTCCATTTTTGATGAGGTTGCAGCATCGACCCTTCCGGATATATCCAGAATGGTGATCCCGGAAATTTCCCGTTCAGTTATATTGAGATTGCATTCCATGTAACTCAGTTCCTGTTGTAATTACTATGATGTATGATCAAAACTCCATTTGCATAGAATTAATGATTTGTGAAAATACGATTGTCTCCGGAGGGAGAAAATAACGTGCTCCTGAATGAAACCTGGCAGGAAGTACCAGGAATGGAAAATGCCAGAATATTCCCCATTATCAGGAAGCCGGACGTGAGTTGCTCAAATGTTTTTATTCTGAATATCGGAGATTACCTGATAGTTATCGATACCGGGAACAGGCAGGATATTACAAACACCGTGTATTCAACCCTTATTTCTAAAACCATCGACAAAGAAAAACCGGTCATTATCATCTTCGGGCATGCGCATTTTGATCACATCTACCAGGGACTTGTTGACAGAAGAATAGAAGCAGTAGGAAATACCGTCTATGTATGTCATGCCCATGCAGAAAAACCCCTGATGGATGGAGATGCGACATATATCCAGTCGTCTCTTGTAGATCTTCCTGCCCCTCCGTTCAGAATAGATATCCCTCTTTTCTCTGAAAATCCCGACGAAAAAATAAAAATCGAAGAGTTACTCTCTGGTTTTTCATATATTACAGAACTCTACACGATTCAGGATACAATTTCATTAAGAAGCATCAGGCTCGTGTTTCCGGATAAACAGGAACTAATTTTCTGGGAGGTACCAGGTCATTCCCCTGACAGCATGGCAATTCAGGCAGGAAAAATGATACATGTCGGAGATATTCCTTTTGCAACAAATCCCGGGGTAGCGGGGATAGTGGGGTACAATCCCCGTGAACTTGACAAAACCCTGGAGCGGGTCAGATGGATACTCAAAAAAAGACCGGTATCAGTGATTCTCACCGGACATGGAAATGCCATCATTCCCGCACAGCTTCATAAAATTCTGGATAACAGCGAGAAGGAATTAAAAGCCAATCCGCATGTTGGAGTATTTGACAGAAAACGGGTGGATATCGCAATGCTCCATGGTATGGACCTTATTGATGAAGCTCACCGGCTTTTTCCTGTTATTGCTGGAAAGTTGATGGTTCTTCGGTACCATCTTGATGAACTGGAAGAACATGAAATTGCTGAAAGACTTGCAGAGATTATCCGGGACGATGAAATTGATCAGTTGCTTTCAAATTTTAATGCATTTTACAAGGCATATACAGAAGGTAAAAAGAAAGATATAGAAGTTGTCCTGAGAATACACCAAACTCTCCAGAAAATCCGTTCATGCCTTCCAAAACATGAGATGGAATGGATTGTCGATGGAACAATGCTCAGGAGATGTGAGAACCTGTGCGTAGATTTTTTAAGCACTCTTCAGGGAATTATTCCTTCTGCAACCATAACAGCGCTAGATCCGGTGGATCTTATCAGGAACTCTCGAAAAACCCGGATAACATCCCGGATAAGCGATGATGAATTATTAGAATCAATTGATGATGAAAAAGCCTATCGGAGAAATCTTATCTTAAGACTTTCAGAAAACCAGTGCTATGCAAATGCAGAAATTGCAATAAACCTACCCGAAAATCAGGTTTTTATTTACGCTGATTCGATGCGGCTATCTGATCTGTTTCATGCGATTATTGATTATTATGAAACCTACAATGCCCGGAAAATTACTTTCTTTATCTCATATCATGCAAATGATGCAATTATTTCTATAACACCGGATACTGGCTGCCATCCAGAACTCCCTCTCTCCCCATCTTTACTCAGGTCTGCGGGATATACAGGAGGGAAGGTTAAAAAAATTCCCTCAAGAGAAAAAGAAGAGATAATACTAGCGTTTCAGGTGGCACCCATCCCCTGACCGGCTTTAATTAAAATCAGGGTAATATCATCAGACTGTGGTGTTGTCCCGGTAAACTCCTTTACCGATGCCCTGATATCCTCGATCATTTCATCAGGTTTTTTATCACGACATTTCAGGAGAATTTCAGAGAACCTATCCATTCCATACTCTTCACCTGCACCATTCATTGCTTCGGTTATACCATCGGTATACAGTGCAACCAAATCTCCCTCTTTTAATCGGACGGTCACAGATCCAAGGTCAATCCCATCTATAATGCCTAAGGCTATTCCTTCAGCTTTCAGGAGGGTGATATCATTCTTTTTCTCCCGGGTTAACATAAGTGGAGGATTATGTCCTGCATTTACGTATGTTAACTCTCTCTTTTGCGAATCTATGACCAGGTAAAAGAGTGTTACAAACATGCTGGTTTTGGAATCACGACAGATGAGTGAATTCGCTTCTGTTATGGCACTTGCAGGATCACTCTTCCAGGTTGTACTAACTCTGATAAGTGTTCTGGAAAGAGCCATAAAAAGGGCTGCAGGGACACCTTTTCCGCTTACATCAGCGATTACCAGCCCCCATTCATCATCTCCGACCGGAATGAAATCATAAAAATCTCCTCCGACTTCAAGGGCCGGACTTGAAAATACTGCAAGTTCAATTCCGGGTATTTCAGGAATGGTATCCGGAAGGAAACTTTGTTGTATCCCCTGAGCAATTTCAAGTTCACGGGTGAAACGCTCTTTTTCCGCGGTAGTTCTCCGAAGTTCCAGAACGTAATTGCGAAGATCGGCAGTCATCCGGTTAAAAGTTCCGGCCAGATCCTCAAATTCATCACCAGAGGTGATATCTACCGTGGTCTGCAGGTCACCGGAACCTATCTTTTTAACCCCTTCGCTTAAAATTCGAAGAGGCCCGGTAATGAACCGGGAAAAGAATATTGCAATCGCAATTACTCCAAAAAAGAGCAGAATAAAACTGACTGTCAGAACATGCTGCAAAAATACCATCTGCTCGGTAATATGAGCATGGGTCTCCTCACTTGCATTCCGGATTACACCGCCGGTAATTTGTGCAGGAGCAATGATATCCTCAACCGGAACAACAAGTCCGATACTCCATCCCACACTCTTCACCGGTGCATATGCAATGTATTTTTCCCCTTCCATGAACCGGCACCGGGTAACCCCCGAAAGCCCTGCAATCATATCACGGGTGATATTTCTGAGATCACTATTCGAACTCTCAAGGAAGTTTTCCGTGTTATATGATTCATCCCACCTGGTGCTTCCGGCTGAAAGACCAGGCCTTGATATCACATCTCCCTTTTGATTAATGAGAAACGCATATCCGTCTTCTCCAAGCTGGGTGGTAATAATCCGGTAATTAATTGTTTCAATGGTAATATCTGCCCCGATAACCCAGGTAAGGTTTTGTTCAGGGTTTTCAAGTCTTTTAGAACAGGTAATTGTAAGCCCGTTTCCAAGTGCATCTACGTATGGGTCTGACCAGACTATTCCTTCATGACTGAGTGCTTCCTGGTACCATCCCCTTATCCGGGCGTCAAATGATGATTCAATCCGGGGAGTCCAGGGAAAAAAGAGGACCGGACCTGAAGATGAAGCGATATAAAGAGCAGTCAGACGATTGTCTGCATGGAAAAGGGGATTAAATAATGACTGGAATGAACTCAAATTTTCAATCTCATCCCGGACAGAATCAATAGACACTCCCTCCGGGAGATGAACTACCCCGACTTCTCCTGGTTTTGAGGGTTTTTCATCACGGAAATACCATCTCTCAGGAGTTGCACCAGTACCAGATATGACCTCTTTTCCTTCCGAATAGATGACATTCATTTCAGAGGTTATCCGCTCAAAGACCATATCAGAGATTTCTGCCTGGTCTGTTGCAAGACGCAGGAGATATGATTCAGCATCCTCTTCAAGGGCATTAGTACTTTCACCAATTGCCTGCTCTCCAAGGGCAAGACTTGAATCAGTGGCATAGTTTCCCAGATTTCCCATCATTATCCAGGACATTCCTCCAATGACTACAAAGATGATACTGGTCAGAAGAAGCATAACCAAAAGGAGCTTTATCGCTACTCCAAACCTCATATATTTCCACTCTCCGGACTTTCTTCAGTTATTAAAACATCTATTTTCAGTTGGACTATCTCCTGATTCCATGAATTTCCTCGGGGTCTCAGAGTTCCAATAAAGGTATTTTCTCCGGGGGCGATGGCTTTTACCATCCATTCACGTGTTCCGGACACTTCAACAGGAATATCCGCAGGAGATGGGACATACCGATCACCGGTAACATATAGTCCTTCAGTAACTCCGACACGCCAGTACCTTCCATCCTCCGGTGACCAGGGATATGAAACAAGCATGGTGCCATGAAGAGGCATGGTAATTTCCCTCGTCATCTCATCTGCATACACATCAGGAGACACCTCAAATGCCTCAGGTTTTATCGTATAGCCCGTGTTTGATTGCACGCATCCGGACAAAAAAACAAATAATACGAACTCCAGCAGCAATACAGATAACCAGACCATGTTATTTTGTTTATGGAAAGGTACCCGTGTATGCATAATAACCGGAGAGCGTTCGCTGTAATGAGATAAGTACCGTTTGATGTATTTCTGATTCGGCATATTACGACAAACCTATTTCCTGAGTCATCCTATCTTGTATTATGACCACCAGCCAGATACCTGACGTTATTGTACAGGCAAGGCCTCTTTCATCCGAGGGATCCATAATTCTCATCGGATTTCCGGGAAGTGGCCTCGTGGGAAGTATCGCACTTTCCTATATGGTTGACAAACTTGGATTTGATTTGATAGGAACAATGACAAGTAAATACTTCCCGCCGATGGCCATGATGTCGGATGGAGTGATCGCAGTTCCTGTCCGGATTTATGAAAAGGAAAAGTTTGTCGCTATCCTTGCAGATATTCCGATTCATCCCCAGATTTGTTATGAAGTAGCAAACGCAATCCTTGACTGGCTTGCAGCGTTTAAGATTGCAGAAGTAGTCACCCTGGCTGGTATCATTACAAACGAACCAGAAAAACGGGTTTTTTGTGTGGCTACAGATAAACCACTCCTAGACCGGCTTGGTGACTCAGCCATCAGGCTCCCGATTGGAAGTATATCAGGTATTGCAAGCAGTCTGCTGACAGAATGTAAGATAAGAAATATTCCGGGTATCGGGCTGCTTGGAGAGACTATTAATGCTCCGGATCCCCGGGCGGCTGCGGGAGCAATCGGGGTTCTGAACAGCCTCTATGATCTGCAGATAGATACAGCCGGATTAATAGAACAGGCTGAAGAAATTGAGGCTCAAATGCACAGGCTTGCAGAAGAAGTGCAGACTGCAGAAGAACAACCGATCAGAAAAGATCAGCAACTTCCGATGTATGGGTGATAACCATGGAATGCATAGCTCTTACCGGGATTTTTCCGAAGGTTATCGAAGAACTCAGGAAAGGAATTCCAAGAACCGTAGAAGTGACCAGCGCTCACAATGTCATATCACTAGCACAGGTGAGTCCGGGATCTCAGATTTTTCTGACATCCATCGATTGCGAGGATCTCGCTGTCAGTGATACAGGAATTGTTGTCGAAGTAATCTCTGTCGTGGTAACGATGAAACATACCGTGGAATCCGGACATGGGTATTACATCATGGAACGTGAGAAACTAACCGCACGGTGCAAATTAAAATTCATTTCAAACACGACAATCCGGGCAAATGTGACAAAATGTTCAGTAACTGAGCCCAGAATTGTTGATGTGGTACGGCCGGTTGCCTTCCATGCAGGGTAAGCCCCGCCCTCATGATTTTTGATACCCGGATACGCTACTATTATCAGGTATAAATGACAACAAAATAAGGCTCAACTGTTATGGGCCTGTGGCTTAGCCAGGATATAGCGTCGGGCTTCTAACCCGAATGTCGGGGGTTCGAATCCCTCCAGGTCCGTTATAACTTTTTTAAAAAAAATTACTGGTATCTGCTGATATGCAGCACTTCATCATAGAAATGATACCGTGTTCCATCAATAAAACTGACATTTGCAGCAATTCTATCCATACAGTTATTAGTTGCAGTAAATGTCACTTCATCTCCGATCATATTTCCAAGATTTTTGGTCTCTGCAGAGCCATCAGGACCGATTCTGCTCACTTGTAACGTTTTTATCATATTCTGACCAAAACCTCCTCTGAACTGAACCTCAATGGTACTGATATCCACATTTGCCTGAATTATTACCGATTTGTTCTGCGGTATATCCTGTACAGGGTCTGGATTCATCGCAGGTGATGCTGCAATTTCTGCACAGGGATCAGTATAGGGAGAATAATCTGCCGGACAAATTCCGGAAATATAATGCATTTTTTCGTTAAGGAACGCATAACTCTGCCCATTCAGGTAATATGAGGTCCCCATAACCTGGTCGCCGCATCCGGACCCCTGCAAAACCACGGATTCACCAACGACATTCCCTAAAACGCCGTTCACTTTCGTCCCATCAGGATAAATTACATTTAGATTTATCTTTTTGAGCAGACTCTGACCTTTACCGCCCCTGAAAGTCGCGGTGATAGATTTGCCTTCCTGGTCAAGTTGTACTGACACAGTCAGGTTGGAAGGAACGTCATCCGTCCCGAGTGATGGTGACGATTCTGCAATTTCTGTTGCCAATGCAGAAAAAGCAGGGACAGCAATCAGAATTAGCAGACCACAAATGAACAGTTTCCATCTTCTCATATGAAAAAGCATATGAGAGAATCCTACTGCTACCTATTTCAAGATTATGAAATAGAAAAAAAGGTGAGTACACCTGAAATAATCCGGTTATTCTATGATGATATTTTTAATATCGTGTTCACGGAGGGCAAGCATTTTGGAACGATCCAGGTTTTTCCCCGATTTTCCAATTGCTCGTCCCCGGTCTTCATCCCGGATAACAACATGGGCAATCTGGTCCCCATGATAATCTGAAAACTGTACCTCTTTTACCTGTGCCGGATGAAAGCAGTTCCTGATGAACTGGGCAGGATCGTCCGAGTACTCCACCGCTTCGATCTTTTTCCCGAAGGATTCAGAAGCTTTTTTAATATTCAGACCTTTTTTCCCGATGGCAAATCCCATATCTCCGGGATTGATGATGAATATCAGTCGTTCATCTTCACCATCGTCAATGACATCACGACTTCCTGCCCCAGTCAGACGCTCAAACTGAGCGATAAGAGCGATGGTCTCTTCATTCAGGACTACTCCCATAGGGCCTCGTTACCGTGCAAGAGTTAGAATGTCAGAATCACCGGACTCTTCAATTGCCAGTGCGCTGACCATAAATGGTTTACCGCATGCACGACCAAGCTGGACGCCTGAACCCTCGAATTTGAAGGTCTTGAGTCCATCCTTTCCTGCAACATAACCTGCAAATTCGGCAGGGCAGTTGCCCGCAACAACTACAAGTTTCGCAGTTCCGCTTTCTATACTCTCTTTTGTCTCATTCTGACCGAGGATAACCTTCCCCGTCTTAATTGCACGCCGAAGCGATGTATTGAAATCCATATCAGATACCCCTATACTTTCTGCTTTACTACTAATTTAACATCCCCTGTTCCGAGCTGGATCGGCTGACCCACAATGACATTTTCAGTAACACCACACAGTATGTCTGACTCGTGTGCTACTGCCGCATCCAGGAGATGATTCACGGTGACTTCGAATGCTGCTCGTGAAAGAACAGACTCTTTTTCACCGGCAATACCATGACGACCGATCTGTTTTACTTCCCCTTCCATGCACATCATATCAGAAACCAGCATGATATGACGCACATCAACCATGATACCCTGTTCAGATAAGGTTGCAAGAGCTTCATTGATGATTGCATTTCTGGCTGCTTCAACACCCAGGACCTGGGAAATTTCATTAATGTTGTTTGTCCTGGTTCTGGTTGTATCAACACCACGAATTGCAAAGACGTCTTTTAAATTTGAACCTTCAGTGTAGAGAATATACTCACCGGATTCTTTCCTGACCACCACACGCTCGATATCATCGATACCCTGAACAATGACATTCCGAACATGTTCTTTCAGCTGGAACAGGTTCTGATAACTTCCCCGGTCCTTGGGAAGGAACACAAGTAATCCTTCAGATTCATTAGTTTCATAATCAAAATCACGATAGTGCCGTCTTTCACGTATCTTTTTCGGTCCGATTTCCAGGATGTCACGAACAGAGATTTTTCGTTTGTCACAGACCGCTTTGTTGATATGAACCACGATCTGCATATTTGCCATATCGGTGGTAATATCCCCAAACTCCTGGAGAGGGGCCGCTTCAATCTGCCATGATACCTGTCTGGCCTTATCACGGTCAGTGGAATACCCTTCCCGGAGGAAGATGGTCATGGTTGGAGTGGATGGTTCCTTTCTCGCATCCATGATCTCAATCAGACGTGGCAGACCGAGCGTTACGTTAATTTCAGCGACACCAGCGTAGTGGAAGGTACGCATCGTCATCTGGGTACCTGGTTCACCAATCGACTGGGCTGCGACAACCCCGACTGCTTCACACGGTTCAATCCGGGTATGTTTGTACTCCTTAACCATCTGGGCAAGGATCTTTGCATAATCCTCATCGGAAACGATCCGTGACGGGGTAGTAAGTCCGTCGGTCTCGCGTGAGATAATAATCCGGGCAAGAGTTGTATTGGTCCGGTGAGGGAGACCTATGGCAATCAGTTCAAAAAACCGTTTTGATAACCGCCCGATGACCTCTTCATGTTCAACAAGATCGGTCAGGGGGGCAAGGTGATCACGAAGTAATGCACGGAATTTGTCCTGTTCAAACCGGTTAAGGGCTTCAAATGCCACTGCATCAACCCAGTCCGGAATCTTAATCTCTTCTTCAGGGACTATTTTGCGGACAGTGAAGACCTCCTGTTCCATATCGACAGGAAGAGGAAATGTCTGCATAACCCAGGACTCAAAATCTCCTTTTTTGAGAAGATCGGTCAGAAATACCGTGTATTGCTTCTGAGTCAGACGGAAATTCGGATTTTCATCCCGTTTAATATCCTTGATACGCTCCTTTAAGATCTTTTCGACCTTTTCAGGAATGATATCAAGATTATCCGGGTTCATCTGGTGATCAGAGAAAAATTCCCTGACTTCCATGGACTTTTTATCAAGAGGAGTGAGACGGGGACGGGCAGTCGGAGTGATAATGGTCTGGGGAAGACCGGGTTGTTCCTCCTCAGGTTCTTCTTCAGATTCAACCACCAGGGGAGTAAAACTCTCCGTCAGCCAGTCATAGAATTTTTCCGCGTGAATGAGATCTTCCATCTTTGCAACAAATGTCTGATCATCGATGGTATCTTCAGCATCCGCATCTTCCTCCTTCATCCGGTACTCAACCATCTCGATGAGAACTTCGCGGATATGCTCAGGGATGTCATCCGGAAACTTGCGTTTTACCTTATGTTCCTCAAAATACCGGAGGACTTTTGATGCTGCTTCAGATGGAACATTTAACTTTTCCATTAAATTTCCTCCTTGAGGATGTTACTTACTATTCCTTCGACATCCACCGGTTCACCAAAGGAACTCTTCATTGGATCGGTAGAATCTTCACCATATTCGAACTGGATGATTCTGCCACCGGTGGTTCTCACCGTCATATCATACGCAACTTTGAGATCCTGCAGAGCGTTGATCATTCTTCGCTGGAGGTAACCAGACTGGGATGTCCTGACTGCAGTATCGACAAGACCTTCACGTCCTCCGATTGCATGGAAGAAGAACTCAGTCGGGTCCAGTCCGGATTTGTAACTATTCATAACAAACCCGTGAGCCATTGCGCCCCGGTCATCTTTCTTAAAATGCGGGAGTGTACGGTCTTCGTACCCTCGCATGATTCGCTCACCACGAACTGCCTGCTGTCCGACACAACCAGCCATCTGGGTCAGGTTCAGCATTGAACCTCTTGCACCGGAAACCGCCATGACCACTGCAGAGTTGGACAGACCAAGGTGACGGCCTGCAATCTCTCCCGTGTTATCACGAGCCTTTCCAAGTACCTGCATGATCTGCATCTCAAGGGTTTCTTCGGGAGTTCTACCTGGCATTGGCTCTAACTGACCATCTTCAAAGATCTGGATACGACGCTCTACATCCTGTGCAGCACGATGAAGAACTTCCTTGATCTGGCCGTAATCGCTCTTTGAGAGATCTTCATCATCGATTGCGAAAGTAAACCCGTCATGCATAATTCCACGGATTGAAAGACGGGTCATGTCATCGATGAACTGAGCTGCCCGGGTATACTGATATTGTCTGATAATCCGGTGAAGAATTGCTCCGTCGAATGCACCAACGGCTTTTTTATCAATAACACCGGAGATCAACTCACCGTCGATAATCTGCACATACGCATCTCGTTCACAGTTTACCCGCTTGCATTCATCACAGTTGATACATGATGATGCACGGAATACCATGTTCAGATCATCAGGGAGAATTTTTGAGAATATCTGCTTGTTTGACCAGTATGGAATACCGTTTTCAACTTTTCCGGGCTCTCCAAGCCGGTCAACATGATTGTTCTTTAAAAGATCAATGGTCTCTTCTTTGGTAAACCATCTGAGCCGATGAGTCAGAAGGAATATTCCGGAGATGTGATCGTGGATACCACCGATGATCGGACCACCAAACCGGGGTGAGAGAATGTTTTCCTGCACCGCAGCAAGCATGGCCGCTTCAACACGGGCCTCTTCAGTCTGCGGGATATGCAGGTTCATTTCATCACCATCAAAATCCGCGTTATATGGCGGGCAGACTGCAGGATTAAGACGGAAGGTCTTCCCATCCATAAGTCTGACCCAGTGTGCCATGATGGACATCCGGTGCAAAGAGGGCTGACGGTTAAAGAGCACAATATCTCCATCACGAAGATGGCGCTCTACTATCCACCCGACTTCAATCTGATCTGCCACAAAGTCGAGGTTTCCGTCTTCAGTACCGGTCCCTTTTACCAGACGAATACGGCGCTTGTCAGGTCTGATAACATAATTTGCACCGCACGGGCTTTTGAGATCCGGACGTTCAGGTCCAACACGAACGATCCGGCGAAGCTCTTCGATATTAAAGGTGGTAACCTGCACCGGAATGGTCATCTCATTTGCAATCTTCTGGGGAATACCCACTTCATTTACCGAGAGGTTCGGGTTTGGTGAGATAACCGTACGTGATGAGAAGTTCACACGTTTACCAGACAAACTTCCTCTGAAACGACCATCCTTTCCTTTCAGACGCTGGGATAAGGTCTTGAGCGGACGCCCGGACCGATGACGTGCCGGAGGACAACCTGCAACCTCATTGTCTATATAGGTAGTAACATGGTACTGAAGCAGTTCCCAGAGATCTTCGATGATAAGCTGCGGAGCTCCTGCATCCTGGTTTTCTTTAAACCGCTGATTAATCCTGATGATATCCACCAGTTTGTGGGTCAGATCATCTTCTGAACGCTGACCATTTTCCAGGATGATAGAAGGACGCATAGTAACCGGAGGAACCGGAAGCACCGTCATGATGGTCCATTCAGGTCTGGCTACCTCTCCGACAATCCCGAGTTTCTGCAGATCATCATCAGGGATCTTTTCAAGACGTGCACGAATGTCAGCAGGAGTCAGTTTGTTTTCAACTTTCTTACCACGGTCATCAGTTGTAATCTCTGCAAAGGTGGTAGGTTTTTCAAAGTTGATTTTGAGCTGCTGTTCACCACAGTGAGGACAGATACGCTCCTTTTTCACATCCTTTTCACTGACAGAGTCTGTGCCCATCTCTTCTTCCGGCCCGATGATCTTCTCAATTTCTTCATCAGACAGAAGCAGACGACCACACTCACGGCAGGTTACACGAAGTAACTTTCTGATGAGCCGGGTATACCCCACATGGATAACCGGTTTTGCAAGTTCGATGTGACCAAAGTGACCAGGACATTCTCCTGATTTCTGACTGCAGGTCTTACATCGAAGGCCTGGATCAATAACACCAAGATGGAGATCCATAAGACCCTGGGGATAGGGAAATCCATCATCATCATAGGTATCCGCCCAGATGATCTTGCGGACACTCATCTGTCGAATCTCTTTCGGGGAGAGGAGACCAAACTCAATCTTCCCGATCCGTTTAGGACTTGGCATTACTCTTCTCCTCCTTAAACAACATCCTCAAGTTTGAGACGGGGAGCGATGGTCATACTCTTCATCTCATCGAGGAGCAGTTTGAACGCATAGGACATTTCAACCGGGTAGATATCGGTCTCACTGCCACAATTCAGGCACCGGGTGATATTCTGCTTGCGGTCCAGCATGGCGATCATTCCACACTTTGCACAAACAAACTCGGATACTTTGTCAGATTCTTCGAGCAGACGTTCTTTGAGAGCCATGGCTGCTCCATGACCAATCATCACATCACGCTCCATTTCTCCGAAACGAAGACCTCCTTCACGGGCACGACCTTCAGTCGGCTGACGGGTAAGAACCTGCACCGGACCCCTGGAACGGGCATGCATCTTGGATGAAACCATGTGGTACAGTTTCTGATAGTAGATGACACCGACATAGATATCTGCAAAGAACCGTCTTCCGGTGATGCCATCCCACATTGCTTCACGTCCGGTGTGTGAAAACCCGAACTTTTTCAGGGAGGCACGAAGGGTCTCTTCACGTTCACCGGAGAATGCAGTACTCGAAATACGCCTTCCTTCAAGGGAACCCACTTTCCCTCCAAGCATCTCAAGCATGTGACCGATGGTCATACGGGACGGAATTGCATGGGGATTAATTACAAGATCCGGTGTCAGGCCCGCTGCAGTAAATGGCATGTCAACTGCCGGAGTGATGAGACCTACCACTCCTTTCTGACCATGACGGGATGCGAACTTATCACCGACTTCCGGAACACGGAGATCACGGGTTCTGACCTTGACCAATTTGGAATTATTTTCTCCTTCGGTCAGGATAACCGTGTCAACAATACCGTGTTCATTGGAACGCATGGTAACCGACGTGTCACGACGCTTTTCTACGGTTATAAGTTCTGATGTCGGTTCTTCAAGGAACCGGGGTGGAGAGGTCTTTCCAATGATAACGTCCTTTTCCCTCACGATGGTTTCCGGATTGATGATTCCATCGTCATCAAGGTTGGAGTAATAATCAGAACCATGAGCTCCGGTTACATCTTCGTCCGGAACCTCAATACGGTCAATCTGACCACCAGGATACCGACGCTCTTCACCTTCATATGTCCTGAAAAAGTGTGAACGTCCGACACCCCGGTCAATAGACGCCTGATTAAAAATCAGAGCATCTTCAATATTATAACCCTCGTAAGAAAGGATGGCAACAACAAAATTCTGTCCTGCTGCCCGGTCATCAGACCCGATTACATCAGAGGTCTGAGTATATACGAGAGGTTTTTGAACATAATGAAGCAGGTGACCACGGGTATCCGGCCGGAGTTTCATATTTGCGCAGCCAAATCCGAGTGCCTGCTTGACCATTCCTGCTCCCATGGTAACACGGGGAGATGCATTGTGTTCCGGGAACGGGACGTGGGCAGCACCGATTCCAAGAATAAGAGAAGGATCAACCTCAAGATGAGTGTGCAGGGGAGTGATATTCTCCGGTTTTATTGCAATGTTGAGATCTTCTTCCTCTTCTGCATCGATAAGTTCAATATATCCCTTTTTGATAAGATCAGGAAACTCAATCTCTTTATTTTTAAGTTTCTGCACTTCTTCATCAGGGATTATCGGAACTCCGTCCTGCAGGACGATGAGAGGTCTTCGGGCCCGGCCACGATCGGTATGAATGATAACGTCGCCGTTGAACTCTTTATAAGAGCAGTTCACTTCGGTCGAGATAACGCCCTGACGCCTCATTGCCCTGATTTTCCCAACAAGTTCGCGGGGGTCATCTACAAGACCAATGAGAGCACCATCAACAAAAACCCGGGACTGTGAAGAGATCATCAGATTTCAACTCCTATTCTCTCTACTCCCATTCCATAGAGCATCCGTACAACTTCATCATCTGAATGGACACCTTTACTTATCTCAACCATCTGGGCAAAGTTTTTCACCAGACCACAATTTGGTCCTTCCGGAGTCTCACTTGGACATATACGTCCCCACTGTGTCGGATGAAGATCACGAGCTTCGAAGTGAGGCTGAGATCTTGAAAGCGGGGATATGACCCTTCGTAAGTGTGAAAGAACACTCATGTGATCAACCCGGTCAAGAAGCTGTGAAACACCAGTTCTTCCTCCGACCCAGTTTCCGGTTGCAAGCGGATGAAGCAGACGCTCGGTAAGAACATCCGCACGGACTGCCGTTGCAATGGAAAGATCACGGTGTCTCATGCTGGCCCGTTCAAGCTGATATTTGATATCACGGGTAAGTCGGTTGAGTGAAATACGGAAGAGATCTTCCATTAAGTCTCCGGCAAGTTTGAGCCGTTTGTTTGCGTAATGATCTTTGTCATCAATACGACGTCGGTCAAGCACCAGGTCAAAACAGGCTTCAGCCATTCGCCCAAGGAAATGTGCTTTTGCAAGACGAACCGAGTGGACAATCTTCATACACTCTTCATCTTCCTCATTCACGATTCTTGGCATCAGATAATTCAGATGAGGCAGGAGATAGTTATCAAGAACAAATTCGGCACGTTTTCGCTGATAATCACGGGTCTGGTTCGGAGCGAGTTTTTTACCGACATACATGACACCGCACTCCACGGTCTCACACTCACTCTCTTCAAGATTCTGCATCATGAATGTGAGGATCTCTTCATCGGTAGAGACAGCCCGGACAACATCTGCATCACTTGTCATACCAAGGGCACGCATCATGTCCACGAACCGGAGATGCCCAGCAACGGACGGGAACGTTACCTCAAGAAGATTCTTTCTGTTTCGTTCAACAACGACCAGAGCACGATATCCACGGAACTGGGAAAACACCTTTGCAACATAGATACGCTCACTATACCGCTCGGTGTACTCGGTCATGATCTTGTTTGAAGCAAGATCCTCAAGAGTCATGAGCACACGCTCAGTTCCATTAACGATGAAATATCCGCCCGGATCCAGAGGATCTTCTCCATGAGTGGTCCGCTCTTCATCGGTCATTCCATACAGGTTACAGGCAACAGAGCCCACCATGATAGGAAGCTGCCCGATTGTTGCAATAACCGGTTCATGCCTGACACCTCCCTGGACAAGGGTCAGACCTAGTTGAATTGGTGCTGCATACGTAATGTTACGAAGCCGTGCTTCTCCTGGATACAGTTCAGACTGCGATCCATCTGCTTCACGGACAAGCGGTTTTAAAATTTTCAGGTCTCCAAGTTCAACAGAGACCGGTTCGTTCCCTTTTCCTCTTGACTCGATATCAGTTTCGATTACTCGTTGCTCATCAACGACTTTTTGTAAATTGTTAATGAGAAAATGGTTGTAAGAATCCAACTGATGCCGGGCAACGTGTTCACGGGAAAAGTAAGCCTGGGAAAGTATACTAAGGTCTATCAACAGATCAGCCCCGGAAAATTTATTTTTTGGGTCGTCTCACCACAAGCCGATACGCTTCTGCACGGCCAGCGGTCCTACTTTTTCGGACGATTTTTATTACGTCGCTAATTCTAGCCCCTATTGCCTGCACTGCCGGATCATCATGATAGATCTTGGGCAGTTGCTCAGGTCCGATCTGGTATCGGGCGAAAAGATTTTTTACGTCTTCTTCGCTCATGATACTATGCTCTGGCACCATCTCATGTTTCAGTACATTCAGCTCGGCGGTCACGCCATACCCCCTGGAAACGCGTTTCGGTAAAAAGTCTGCACGAAAAGACCACAACTGTCGTGGAGCGGGCTCGAGGGGATTTGAACCCCCGACCACCTGGTTAAAAGCCAGGCGCTCTGCCAAACTGAGCTACGAACCCCGTTGGCCACTGATCTGTAGCACTATTAGAATGATGTAGCTCCATATATAATTTTTCCAGGTTTCACCATCACTCCTGCCAAAAAATTGAGAGAAAAAAAGAGATCTCAATTCACGCATACGTATGTTAAAAAATACCTGCTGCGCGGGAATAACCTATATCAATTATTATAATCTAGTTTTAAAGGAATTGTCCTTCTCCGGTCATGGAGAGAAATACAGAGGATGATTTTTTTTATAATACCATAATCAGCAGAATATGGAGGATAGTGTCAACAAATAATGGATAATCTCGCCGAATGGATAGAGTCACACCAGAAACTATGTCAGCCACGGAAGGAACATGCACAACGGGCCTTACGGCACCTTTCCAGGCTTGAGAAAAAAAATCTCTTTTCTGAGGAGATATCCTACATGCGATCCGCAGAGGGAAGATGGTTTGAGATGATAACCTACGAACTATTCCTCGATATTGCCAGTAAAACAGATACACTAAAGAGTGTTGTTCTGAAAGGAGCGGATGCCAGAGGAAAAAAACCTTTTCCGGCACTGGGTCAGAATGGCTTTTTTTATTCAAGAAACGGAGATATCACCATCCGGGGAAATGGTCAGGACCTCGCAGAATTCGATCTCCTGATGACTAAACCGGACGGATCACTCATCTTTGTCGAAGTAGTCACTTCCCCTTCTGATCTAAAGGATTTTCTCCAGGAGATTTATTACAAAAAACAGGTAATCAGGTACCTTTTCAACCAGAAGGCGGTGACATTCATTCTGGTTACTTCATTCCCCCTGACAAATTACAAAGGAGGAAGAAAGGTCCTCGGATCAGAAGAGCATATCTCGATATGCACACGCTCATGCGATAATTTCAGGAAACATATCGCCGGAACATGGAGCAAACAATCATTAAAGCCCTATCACCCTCCAGGAAAGACCTGTCTTTGCACAGAACTTACCACCGCAGCCCCATTTCCATATAAACAATTTCATGACATGGAAAAAGACTGGGTTTTTTCCCAGCTTGGAAATAACAATGGGCCTATTAACCTTCCTTCACCTTACCGGACCCATACCCTCGTAAAAAAGATACTCTTTGGCAGGTTATTCCCCTCAACAGTAAAAAGACTCTGTGAGCAGTTCCGTTTTGTCTATCGTGATCAATCTTTTAACGCACAGGAGTTAAATGACAACTTTTCAAAGATAATTCTTGCCGCAGATATTCCGGATTACAGTCCGCTCATTTACCTTAAACCCAGGCAGAAAAAAGAATACTACAAAATGGTCTATGACGGACAGGGGACTTTTAAATATGAACGAAAGACGCCACCAAAAGTTGGGTTTTATGTCTGGCTTGAATCACTTGAACCTGAACTGGGATCTCAGGTAGCGATTAAACTCATTGAAACGTTATCGCAGTACTGTTTTTCAGCTCCGGAGAAACAGCCCCCGGGATCATAGGGTTTTCTTGTTTTGTAATAACGTGTGATAATTGATAAATCAGATTTTTAAC
Source organism: Methanospirillum stamsii (assembly GCF_003173335.1). Taxonomy (GTDB): domain Archaea; phylum Halobacteriota; class Methanomicrobia; order Methanomicrobiales; family Methanospirillaceae; genus Methanospirillum; species Methanospirillum stamsii. The sequence continues at coordinate 26,384 of NZ_QGMZ01000044.1, read as the reverse complement.
GATTTAAAAATCACACACGCCCAAAAAAAAGTTTACGTATATAATTGGCGATTATACCCAGCCACGGACCTTCATTGCTTCAACAACACGTTTTACTGCAACAACATATGCTGCCTGACGCATGTTAATCTTATATTCTTTTGAGGCGGCAAGAACTTCATGGTATGATTTAGTCATTGCCTTGTCAAGTTTTGCATAGACCTCATCAATGGACCAGTAGTGCATGTACATATTCTGGACCATTTCATAGTACGAAACAGTCACTCCACCGGCATTACAGAGGAAATCAGGTATGACATGAACACCGTTTTTATGGAGGGTTGCATCACCGTCTGGAGTTGTCGGCCCGTTTGCAAGTTCACAGATTACTTTTGCCTTAATAGTTGCAGCAACCTTACCGTTGATTGCTCCCTCATCAGGTGCAGCTGCTACAATAATATCAACAGGAAGAGCAAGGACGTCTTCATTGGTCAGCGTCTTTAATCCCTTAAATCCGATGACAGAGCGTGTTTTGTTCTTGTGGTCGGCTAATGCAGCGATGTCAAGACCGTTTTCATCATACACACCACCCTTGGAGTCAGTAACTGCAACAATCTTTGATCCAAACATCTCCTGGGCAAGAGTTGCTGCAAATGTTCCTGCATTTCCAAAACCGAGAACTGCCACTTTAGCCTTGGAAAGATCAAGTTTGAGTTCTTTTGCGGCTTCACGAAGGGTATACATACCACCTTTTGCGGTTGCATCTCCACGACCAAGTGATCCACCAACGACAATCGGCTTACCCGTGACAACACCATACTGGTTCTTTCCGCTGATAACGGAGTACTCATCCATCATCCATGCCATGATCTGACCAGTGGTATAGACATCAGGTGCCGGAACATCCATGTCTGGTCCAATGTGCTGCCAAAGTGCACGAATGTACCCACGGCTTAATCGTTCCAGTTCACCCTCGGACATCTCCTTCGGGTTACAGATAACTCCTCCTTTTCCTCCTCCAAGGGGCAGACCAAGAACAGAACCCTTCCAGGTCATCCATGCGGCAAGTGCACGAACGGTATCAATTGTTTCATCAGGATGGAACCGGATACCACCTTTGTATGGACCAAGCGCATTGTTGTATTGAACACGAAATCCCTGGAACACCCGGGTTGTGCCATTATCCATCTTGACCGGGATGGAAACCTGAATTTGTTTCTGTGGTTGCAAAAGAATGTCAACAACGCCCTGTTCCAGATTGAGGATCTTTGCACAATCCAGGAGTTGTTGTTGAGCCATCTCAAACGGGTTTACCTTTGACATGTTTTTCTCCCTGTTACTGTTATTTGTCATATTCTATTTTTTAATAGAACACATTTGACAAAACAGATACAACATTCTTAAATATAAAACATATAGGAAACATCTTTCTGATAAGGTCAGACAAAACAGAAAAAATCTCTTCTCTCATCAGGGCGATGTCAGATATAAATATCGTGAGAGAGAAATATGATGTGAAACCAGAGAGGATTAGAGGATGACCAAATTACACCTCTTTTCTTCCCTTTTTTATCCGTTTTCAACAGATTCCATTGGATTTTCATGGAAATCAAGCAGAACCAGCGGATGAGGATTTAACGAGTGATATTGTGGGTTTGACATAATTCCCAGGATATTCCCAAAGGGATCCACTACAGAAGCGGTTGAGTACCCTCCACCAAAGTCCCGGATTGGTTCATGTTCCTTTGCACCCATCGTTAGTAATTTTTCCATGAATGCCTCCACATCGTCTGTGTGCCAGTATACAACAGCACCAGAAGGGGCAGCAGGCATATTTTTACATTCGTATTTCTTGTCAATCAGGGCTAATTCGTGTTTAGAGGCTCCTATGTGAAATTCAACATAGTCCGGGCTTTCACGGTGTGGAACGACACCGAGTAGTTCCATATACCATTTTTTCGCAGTAGGCACATCAGATACAAAGTAATTAACCGCTGAAAGACCCCGAATCATTAGTGAGTTTTCCATAATCATCAGATATTCCGAACTCGTTTCGTTTGAGTTTCCTGATAATCACTCCGTTATTTCATCAGAGAGTTGCAATGAATTTGACACAGCCTCAGGCCAGATAAAGACCTTAAATCCACCAATTTTTCCATAATTGGCAAATTTTCTGACTGATTCAACAACATTTTTTACCTCTGTATCATCAACAAAAACCTCAATTTCACTCATGGGGATTGTATTGATTATGATATTGCCATGGCTGTATTCAACAAATATTCCGCCCTTATCGTTCCGGTTATGGACTTCATCAGTAACCATGTCCTTAAATCCGGCTTTTTCAAGAGCACCTTTCACTTCATCGAACCTTTCTGGATGAAGTATTGCTTTGACATGCTGCATAATGCACCTTGTTTTTTTCGGATGAGAAAATCCGACAATTGCAGTCATTTTTCGTCTTAAACCGTTATTTTTCACAACCATGCATCCTTTCATGTCTATGAACCCCTGACGAGATACTAAACCTGTTTCCCGGGTTTATCATTCCCAATGATCCTAAAGTTCAGAACACGTTTTTTCTGATGCAAATTCTCTGTAGGCATCAGCATCACTTTCACTGCTCTGTCACCATCGCGACCAGGCTGGTTCACTACATCAAAAGGACTCCGGATACGATGTAAGGAGTGAAAAGGATTGTTAACCCGCATAGACATGATAAACCAGCCATGGAGAAACATTATCCGGATTCCACACCAAATAACAGTAAGGAGAGTCCAACCTCCGATTGTTTTTTTATTTTTTTTTTCGGGTTTTTTCTCTATCACCTACCTCATTCTATCAATCAACCAGGATGGTACTTTTCCGGACTCCTTTTATCAGAATGAATCCTTGGCACCAGTACTATCGGGTTGACCTGTATCTGATTAGACATAATCAGACAAGTAAGAAGTTACCTTCCATCGAATATAAAGTTTGTCATATGTCAAATAATATTCTCCAACCGCAATAAATACAATGAGAGAAATTTAGCGCAGGTTTTTGCTTTTAAGAAGGAATTCGCAATTTAAACATCATCCAAACATCAGGAGTAATATTTACAAAAACTGAGCAAGAGACAACAATGATTTCCAAATAAAGCAGAAAATAAATGTAACGGAGTTGGCGCGAAATAATGGACTGTACAGTAAAATTATATGACGTTGCTTTTCTGAAAAGAAGGGATTATTATCTCATATAGATACTGAGATCTTTTAACTTGTTATTTTGAGCGATATTTATCGTAAGCGGAGTCAGACTTTCAACAATACCGGCGAGCTCAAGCCCACCTGCATCAACCGGCTGTAGCTTTGAAATCTGCTGAGCAAGTGCCATCACCTGCATTTTTGCATCAGTATCATCACTGGTTACCGCAACGGTATAGTCAAGTACGCAATCCAGCATGGACCATTTTCGTGCAGCTATATTATTAAACGCGGTCACCAGTTTGCATGATTCCGGAAGCATTTTTTTGATGGCAAGAGCAGCAGATCCCTCATCAGGAGGACAATAGAGAAAACACCCGTTCTTTCTGACCATCGGGTTTACGGGGGAGATGACAATCTTGTCCTTAAAACAATCCGGATTTATTCCTGCAAGAGTTGGCGCAACATGTTGGAATGGTAAGGAGATAACAACCATATCACCAGCTTTTGCCGCATCTTCGTTAGTAGTCCCGCGACAGTTCCCATCTATCCCTCGCTCTTTCAGGGTATTTTTTATCTTATCAGCTGATTCAACAGCTTTTGCAGGATCACGCGACCCAAGAATGATTTCATGTTTATCTGATACCCGAAGGGCAAGGCCCTCACCAATATCACCAGTACCACCAATGATTCCAATTTTCATCATTTCACCTGAGATTATACAATTTGTCCCATGAAAGCGGTAATTATTCAGTAAAAGAATAATGTCGGTCCACCATTCAAATGAAAGATGGACGTATGATTCATGATACCATCCATCATCAAAGACCTAATTCTCTACCGGATGGGAAAGTCCGGTGTATATCCGAACAAGTTATCTTTCTATGTGAATGGTATAATCCCTTTCCTTCCGTCACTCTTAAAAGACATATGGAAAATATTATCATAGCAGGTTAGAAGGAAACTGACTAGTGACTCAATCAGGGATCCACGCATCTTGAAATACCTATACGTATAACAACCATTCATGCCTCCAAGAAAGAAGGTAGCTGCTGCTCCTGTGGGCGGCATGAACCCAAAAGTCGAAAAAGCATTGAATGAACAGATAAATGCAGAACTTTACTCCTCATATCTGTATCTCTCAATGTCTTCCTGGTTTGATTCAGTAGGTCTCCGGGGATTTGCAAACTGGGAACGAATACAGGCAATGGAAGAGAAAGACCATGCAATGAAGATCTTTGATTATCTTCTCACCCGGGGTGGCCGGGCAGTCATGACAAAAATTGATGCTCCGCAGAGTGTATGGAACAATCCAAAAGATGCATTTGAAACTCAGCTCGCTCACGAATTAAAAGTTACAAACCTCATAAATAACCTCGTAAACCTGTCAATTACTGAAAAAGACCATGCCACATTGAATTTTCTTCAGTGGTTTGTCAATGAACAGGTAGAAGAAGAAGATAATGCCAGAACCATACTTGAACAGATCTCCATGATCAGCCAGGAGAAAGGAGTTGGGTTGTTGTTCATGCTTGATAAAGAACTGGCATCAAGGACATACACCCCTCCTGCCACCCTTAAGCCATAATTTTTTAAATGAATATCCGTGATTTCGGGTTATTTCACTTCCACACTCACATTCGGATCATAGGGATTCGTTCTGACTGCAAGTGAATAGAGGTATGGGTAATTAAGATACAGATATCCCATGTAATTAATCCATTCATTCGTCAGAGCCTGATAAACCCGGCTGATATCTCCAGACAGATGAGTTCTGTCAGAAACAGTAAGATTATCCGGATCTTTCCGATGACCAAGTTCTGCTGTCAGGTGAAAAGCGGACTGTAAAAGAAAAGTAAAACTCTGATGTTCAAGCATCACCGGATTTTCCATTAGCCGAAGCAGAAAATTCCGCTTCTCCTGTAAAAAGTCCTGCATCTCTTTTAAATCAATTATTTCAGGATTTAATCTGAATGAATGATTGGTAGCAGCATTCTGCATTGCCAGAGTATCAGGTTTTTCTTTTCCATCCAGAAAAAACGATTTCCCAAAACCTGACCGGTCATTATCAGCAGGGATAATTCGTTTTAAGAGTTCATTCCCGACTTCAATAAAAAATATACCGATAACCATGTTCAGTTTTTCAAGCCGTTCATTTTTTGCACGCCTTGATAGTAATCCATTGATTACCAGGGTGACGAATAACACATTAATAAACAGGAATCCGGCTGAATTGAAAATATATTCGATTGTCCCCGGGAGATTATCTATCAGGGTCAGTTTAAGAAGATAAACAATGACAGAACAACCAACAAGAGTACATCCCAATTTCACATGCCAGGGTAATGGTACCATACATACATGTTGAATCTCAATGAAAAAACCTCTTTCACAGATCTAATAGAATAGCAGGTAGAACAATACAGAAGTACACTTATGTCACGATTGTTATCAGAGAGAGACATTAGCCTTTTAAAAGTACTTGCACCTGAGTTTTCAGGTGAATCCTGCAGCGGGTCAGGGATGCCATACCACTCACTACTTCCTCCGGTAGCAAATCATTATGCGCAAAATGCCAGTGATTTCAGGCGCAGGATAGAATTACTAAAAAAGAAGAACTCATGTATCTTGTTGATCTGGTTTTTACAGGAGAGGAGAGCCTTCATTGTATTCCTCCATATTTTTTTTCATGAACTTGAGGAGAGAATACGAGAGGCTCTGGGTGAGAATACTGCGAAACAACTTACCAGGTTTTATGCAATGAGCTGTGAATAGCAATACATATCCATCACCGCAATATAGCAGCTCATCAGATCAATATATATGAAAAAATTCAGACCTGGCTTAATATCAACTTTCATCCTGCTAATTCTGACCGTCGGTATTGTACAGGGCTATATCATCGAAATTGATGCTCCAAAAACCATTGTAAAAGGCACACCTCTCGTTGTCACCGGAAGTACAACATTTCCGGAAGATACCTATTTTGACCTGCTTTTGTATTACTCCAAGTATACAGCGAGTGAAGTCGGACGGATACGAATTATAACAGATAAAACGCAGTTGTTCAGGGCTGATTTTGATACCCGGCATCTTGAAAAGGGACAGTATAAAGTTGAAGTCCATAATATCATGTCAGACAATGAGTTATTTGTTGAACAACAATTAGGTTCATCATCAACCATCAGAAGAATTGTCCAGATTACAGACAGGTCTGACGAAATTCAGATCACTTCACCACAAAAACAGCCACAAGACCAGGCACTTACCATTTCCGGAAGAATGAAAGATATTGGTGACGGGGTATTAACACTGCGGGTTTTTGGCCCTGAACAATTTACGTATGGTCCGGAACAGATGATAACAAAAAAGGGATATACAGATAATTCTGGAGAGTTTTCCACCAGTATTCCAGTATCCATACCCGGAGAGTACCAGGCAAGCATGTCAGATAGAAATGGATACATTGGAGAATATGCATTTGTTGTAACAAGCATTACTCCGGAAATGACGATAACACCAACTCCTAAGTTAACAATAGAACCGGTTAAAACACCGGATACAAATACTACACCGCCAACCCCTGTGCCAGTTCCCCCTTCTCCTACACCAACCAAATCTCCGTTGACACTGGTAAGTGCAGTCATAAGTATTGCAGGTGCTGTTATGATTGCAGGAAAAAAGAACAGATAATATCTTTTTTAAAAATAGTGAAAATTTAAATTCAGAATTGAGGTAAAAAAATTACCGATTAAATTTTTTTTCTGCCAGATGCATAATTGCATCAATATCAATTTCATCAGATAATTCTAACTGGTGTGAGTTAACTGCATTTTGGACAAACTGATTACCCTTTTCGGTCCTGACCAATAGCGTTGTCCATCCATCTTTTGTTCCGACACTACCTGCAGAAATATCTGAATCAAGAGCGGAAAAATCGGTACAGGTTTTACATCCATTCCTGATTGCCGGTTCAATCTCTTTAAGGGCTATCGCTGTTTGCGATCCATCCGTGAGTGAGAGCTCAAGTTTACCCTTCACATCCATTTTTTTTATCGTATATGATGGAATATTATGCTGTTCTTTTAGGATCTTATCCATCAGAGGATAATAATCAAAACTTTCAGTACAGAAAAGCCCGATAATTAGTCGGATTGATTTTCCGTATGGTTTAACCAGATCATGGGATGATTCTTTCATTAACCGTGCAGCCTGGACAACGCATGGTGTACCCACAATTGCGAGATGCTTTAGTTTCTTTGAAATAATTGCAGATTTAAGTGACTTTAATACCGGAACACTCCAGTTATACCTGCTTCCTGCGTGTTCAATTAATTCTCCGGCACTCGTTATAAGAATTGAGATTGAACGATGTGTCCACCTATCTTCAGTAACCGTAATAACCCCATCAATCATTCCGGATTGAAAGGCATTCACCAATAGTGCGGTTACTGCTCCACCACTTTGCTTATGGGCAATTTCTGAAGTAGATCTTGCCCCGGTCACGTGTAAATAACTGCCCAGTATCTCCTCTTTTTTCGGTCTGGTTCTGGGACAGACATCATAACAAGCACCACAGGGAACCTGGTCAGTCTCCTGTTTACAATATCCTGATGATAATGGGTGATTTATTCCCGGATCATCAGAAAAAAACAGGGCATCAGCAGGACATACTGCAGTACATGCACCACAGCCACTACATATTCCAGTGTCCCAGACTTCCTCTTTTAATGCAGTATATGTTTTATTTTTGGTCATATTGTTACTCCCAGGTGTATTTTCCTGCAAAGGGCCGCGAACTTACCGGTGCAATCCGGGTATATGAACTATTCAGTAAAAATGAAGAGGCCAGGTTGAAGTGTTTTGAAAATTCGAGGATGTATGGAGTAATTTTTTCCATGTCTTCAGATGTTGCTTCCCGGGCACTACTCCCAATTCCAAGAGTCCACTCTTCAACAGTTCCACGAATAAAAATCTCTCCGCCATGAATCCCGCTTGCGAGCCCCATTTCCGCATAAGGGGTATCATCATGGAGTCTGAACATGATGACAAGGCCACCGGCCATATATTCTCCCAGGAATGCTCGTGCTGAACCACCAATAATGAGATTCGGGCGTTTGTCCTCGTACTGTTTCATATGGATTCCACCCCGGTATCCGATATCATCCCGGATGAAAACAGTGCCCCCTCTCATACTATGTGCTGTAGCATCCCCGCTTGATCCATGAATAATAATTGTACCATCATCCATCGTATTTCCAAGAGCGTGATCTGCATTGCCAAAGACCTCAATAGTCGGGCCTTTCATAAACATCCCGAGATCACCTCCGGGAATTCCATTTATGGTAATTTTTACATCTCCGATAAGACCATCAGAGATGAATCGTTGTCCCATGACATTATCGAGGATTATTTCAGAAACACCTTCGCGAACTGCCTGCCGGATAAGTTTGTTGAGGGGAGTGTAATGCATACCTTCTGCATTTATCGTGATCTGAGTCATATCAGGCTCCAATTGTTTTGACATCCAGGACATCCAGCATTGATTGATCAAGCATATATCCACGAAGTCTGTCACGATTCCCTCTCAGAGATTCAATACTATTGATCCCAGCCGCTCCCATAAATTCAGCAAGTTCCAGTGTCCAGGCATCGATGAGATTTTTCACATTCTGAGATGCTTCGTCCGGATTTAGACGGGCAACCAGATCAGGTCTCTGGGTCGCTATACCCCATGTACAAAGGCCCCGATAGCAGGTTCCACACACTCTGCATCCCATAGCAACGAGAGCTGCAGTACCGATATACACAGCATCGGCCCCAAGACAGATAACTTTTGCAACGTCTGCACTCTGTCTGATACCTCCGGAGGCAATTATGGAAACCTCATTTCTGATACCCTGTTTTCGAAGTTTGGCATCCACAGCAGCCACTGCAGTTTCAATCGGAATGCCCACATGATCTCTGAAAATGGTGGGGGCTGCTCCGGTTCCTCCCCGAAAGCCGTCAATCACAACCGCATCAGCTCCGGAACGTGCAATACCAGCTGCAATTGCTGCAACATTGTGAACAGCGGCTACTTTAACAAATACCGGTTTATTCCATTCTGTTGCTTCTTTTAAACTTAAGACAAGTTGTTTGAGATCCTCTATTGAGTAAATATCATGGTGAGGAGCCGGGCTTATTGCATCACTTCCCTCCGGTATCATCCGGGTACAGGAAACATCAGTACAAACTTTTTCACCGGGAAGGTGCCCTCCGATTCCGGGTTTTGCCCCCTGACCGATTTTTATTTCAATGGCTGCTCCCCGTTCCAGATAATTTACATCAACCCCGAACCTGCCAGAAGCAATCTGAACAATCATATTATTCTGATATGGATGGAGCGCTTTATGCAGACCGCCTTCTCCAGTCCCCATGAAGGTACCTACTTCTGAAACTGCACGTGCAAGGGAGAGCTGGGCGTTCAATGAGATTGCACCATAACTCATATGCCCGATCATAATAGGGGTTTCAACCTTCAGATTTGGTGCAATCTCTGTAACAAGGTCCATATCCCCCGTTGCATTTTTTACAAATTCCAGTTTCTTTGGCTTTTTCCCAATGTATGTCCGAAGTTCCATCGGTTCCCGAAGCGGGTCAATTGAGGGGTTGGTAATCTGGCAGGCATCAAGAACCAGTTGATCAAAGATAATTGGATATGGTGCTGCATTTCCCATTCCTCCCAGCAGAATTTTGCCGCTTTCTGCCTGCTTAAAGATATTTTCTTTCACCTGGGCAGTCCAGACCGGGTGAGAACGATAGTCACATGGCCGTTCTTTAATTATGATGGCATCTCGTGGGCACTGAGAGATACACCGGTGACATGCTACGCAATTTCTGGAATTTATGAGAATTTTTTCATTATCACGACGGAATACGCCATATGAACAGTTTTCAATACATCGTTCACAGAGCATACACTGGTCATTATCAATGGCTACCTGAAACTTGGTCGGGCGGGAACCTATTATCATGCAATAGTCCTCCCGACTATTGGATCTCCTGCTCTCGGCATGTAGATATTGGTGATTGAGGAATCAATGGTCCTGATTGCCGCTTCTTCACTTGAGATATATAACCGGTTATCATGTTCTCCAATAACCAACGGTCTGAGTTTGATGCGATCTGAAAAACCCACCATAGAATCCGGAGAAGCTACTGCGATTGCAAATGGCCCGTTCATCATTGCAGAGCCATAGGTAAGGCGAAGTGCTTTTGTCAATTTTTGCTCTTTTTCCGGCATTCGTTCTATTTCTTCCCAGAATGGAGGTGCTAACGCCCTGACTGCGAGTTCCTGGGTGAGCTCATGTCTTCGAATAAGAAGATCCATCAGATATGCAACAACCTCAGTATCAGTATACATCGAACAGTCATACCCGAAACTTTCAATGTACCTCCGGTTTGTTCCATATGACGTGATTTCCCCATTATGCACCACACTCCAGTTTAACAGGTTAAACGGATGGGCTCCACCCCACCAACCCGGAGTATTTGTCGGGTACCGGTTGTGAGCCAGCCAGAGATATCCTTCGTAATTCTCTATCCGGTAAAAATTCGCCACTTCTTCCGGCCATCCGGAGGCTTTAAAAACACCGAGATTCTTTCCGGATGAAAAAACCAGTGCCCCTTTGATCGATTTATTCACCTCCATTACAATGTACTTGACAATCTCATCATCCGGGGTTCTGCTTCGTTGCATGAGCCTGGTTTTCGGCCTGAAAAAATATCTCCAGGGAATATGGATCTTTCTAATCCCATTCTGCTCCCATGTTGGAATTTCTTCATCATGTTCTATCATACCCCATGTTTCAAGAAGGTCTTCAACCTGGGTTTTTGGCTCTACAAGATTATCATAAAAAACATGGATTGCATAGAGCTCTGAATAATCCGGATAAACTCCATATGCAGCATATCCAGCCCCTTCACCGCTTCCACGCTCATTCATTATCGAAAGGGAATCTCTGAGGGCAGACCCGTCCATGAATTCACGCTGCTTATCTATTACTCCAATTATTCCACACATATAATCACATACACTCTATCGACAGATAACATCAGGTAATAAATTTTCTAGTACTCAAGATGGAAGCTGACTGCGTATAACATCTATATATGTAGTGCGTATTTATGCTCTTGCATGCCGCCGCCCCTGTTTACGGAGGATCAAAATCTCAAAAATACAACTAAAATAAGATTTTAAAGAGCATTCAGCGACATTAATATGAGATAAATGACCTGAGCAGGAATGGTTTTTTCAGAAATTTTTGATAGGACCATGAGTTAATTTTAAGTGCACGCAGGTAGAAGCATATTTCGATGTCTGATCAAAAGGTAGACGAGATGCTGAGGCAGATAAATTCAGACAATGTAAAATTTATTCGCTTACAGTTCAATGATATCCTCGGCATTCCAAAAAATGTAGCAATCCCAGTTATTCAGGTTGAGAAAGCCCTGACAGAAGGGATTTGGATAGATGGTTCTTCAATAGAAGGATTTGCCCGGATTGATGAATCAGATATGATTCTAAAACCAGACATTGACACATATCAAATCCTTCCGTGGAGATCTGAAGAGACAAAAGTTGCCCGGTTTATTTGTGATGTATATACATATGGAAACAAACCATTTGATGGCGACCCGCGATCTGTCTTAAGGAAAAACCTCGACGAAGCAGCAAAATTGGGGTATACCTTTAATACAGGACCTGAATTAGAATTTTTTGTCTTTAAAATTAATGAAAAGGGAGAGGCAACTACAGAATTCGTCGATCATGGAGGATATTTCGATCTTGCACCAAGTGATACGGCGGAAGACCTGAGGCGGGATATTGTCCTTGCCCTCACCGATATGGGATTTGAAATTGAAGCTTCACACCATGAAGTAGCAGATTCACAGCATGAAATCGATTTTAAATACGGTGATGCATTATCAGTTGCAGATAAGGTTATTACCTTTAAATTTGCTACGAAAACACTTGCATTAAAGAGTGGAATGCATGCAACATTCATGGCAAAACCAATCGGACTCATCAATGGTTCCGGTATGCATACCCATGGTTCACTGAGTAAAGATGGCAAGAATGTTTTCTTCGATCCAAATGCAGAAAACCAGCTTTCAGAGACCATGCTCTATTATATTGGCGGTCTCATAAAACATGCAAAAGCAATTGCCCGACTTGGAAATCCGACCATTAACTCATATAAACGTCTGGTACCCGGATATGAAGCCCCGGTATACATTACCTGGAGTGCAGCAAACCGTTCTGCAATGATTCGTGTTCCGGCAGCTCGTGGTAACAGTACCCGGGCAGAACTTCGAAGCCCTGACCCGACCTGTAATCCATATCTCCTCTTTGCGGCAATGATAGCAGCCGGACTTGATGGAATCAAAAACAAGATCCTTCCACCACCGCCAACAGATGTAAACATCTACCACTTGAGTGAAGAAGAAAGAAAGAACCGTGGAATCGAGATGCTTCCCGGATCACTTATCGAAGCAAATGAAGAACTCTTAAAAGATAAGGTAATCTGTGACGCATTAGGTCCGCATATTGTTGAAAACCTTACAAAAATTGCCATTGCAGAAAACGATGCGTTCCGTCTTGCTGTTCATCCATGGGAAGTTGAAAGATATATCAGTAAATACTGATATGAATCTAAAATCCCTCTTTTCCGGATATTAATAGAAATTACCTTTTTTTGATATAATCAATGAATAACCCGGTAAAAATGACCAGGAAAGCACCGATTATTATTCCAAGAGCAATATCCAAAAATGGAAGTGTAGGTTCCAAAGCGTTATAGATAACTGAGGGTACCGCTACATCCGGTGCTGGTGCCACTTCCATAACTTCTTCTAACGAATAACAGGCCGTATCCATCTGAAGTTTTGCTGCGCCTCCCGCCCCCTTTTCGGCAAATGTTGATACATTTGCCACGAAATTCTGATTAAGGGCAAAAAATGCCAGGATAGAAGCAATTGCAAGAGGTATGGAAGATAGTGTTATGCATCTTGCCAGAACCGATTTTAGATCCTGCTTTCCGGATGAAACGATAAGAACCTGATCAACCAGACCGTAGACTTTCATTTCCCGGCCTTTTACACTGTACCTCGTCCTACTGACTTCAACCAGGCCTGCTGCCACCAGATTGTCAAGATGATACATAATAGTTGATACAGGAACAGCCAGTTCATCAGAAAGTACCGTTGCAGTGACTTCCCTTCCCGCCATCGAGGATAAAATTTTTCCTGCGGTTTCACTCGCAATGGCCTTTCCAATAAGCCGTGCCTGTTCGTCATCAGGAGAGAGCAGGCGAACATTCTGATGTTCTGGTAATGGTGATTCTTCAGGCATGAAGAGCAGTTTTTATGAAATTTTCTCCAGCAGCAAGAGCCTCATCAATACTGGAGACATCCGGACCTCCACCCTGGGCCAGTGTTGGTTTTCCTCCTCCTTTACCGCCAAGTACACTGCATACAGCAGCGATGAGTTCTCCGGCCTTAATCTTCGGTGTACCGGAGGATACTACAGCTCTTGCGGTTTCTCCTCCCGCTAAAAGAATCGCAATTCCACCGTTATCAGAAATCCTGGTTGCAATCTTAACCAGTTCCGGATTTGGAAGATCAATTCGTTTCAAAAGGACAGATATTCCATTTATTTCATAGGTTTCAAGGTTTTTACTTTCAAGTTCGCATATCCGGGAAGAAAGTCGTTCAATCTCTTTTTTCTGATCCTTCCATTCATCAAAGAACCGGTTCGCAGTTGCCGGAAGTGCATCTACCTGAACAGAAAATGCCTCTGCGGACTGGTTCAGAATATCTTCCTGGTGATGTTTATACTGGATTGCGGCAAGACCCGCAGCAAACTCCAGTCGTTCCACACCGTCCTGGACATGTTCAACCCGGATGATAGTAATCGTCCCGACATCTCCGGTATACGCACAATGAGTACCGGCACATGCTTCAATATCACCTGCAACCTTCACAACGCGGATACTTGATCCGGGAGGCACACCTCCCTGATATAGACAGAACCCGTATTTTTGCTCTGCATCTGTCCGATCTTCCCACCCGATTGAAGTTGCAGTATTTGCCATTACCAGCCGGTTTGCAACAACCTCTATCTTTTTTAGTTCATCAGTGGTGATGTGCTTATAATGCCGGATATCTATTCGGGAACTAAATTCACCCTTCTGTGCACCGGCCTGATGGATATGTGCACCGAGCACCTCTTTTGCCGCAAAAAGAAGGATGTGAGTTGCAGTGTGATGACGCATCAGTGATAACCTGCGGTCTTCGTCAAGAATACCGCGAAGCATATCACCTTTCCGGACTACTCCTCCTGCTATCTTATGCAGAATGGTTTCTCCAAGTTTCAGGGTATCACAAACCCTGACGGTGAGGCCATCTGGAGTCAGGAAAAGTCCGGTATCACCAGGCTGACCTCCTCCTTCAGGATAAAAGAGGGTCTGATCAAGGACAACGTATTCATTATCAAATATTTCAAGAGCCTTTCCTTCAAATTCCATGGATCCGGGACGATCATAATAGAGCTTTTTCGTCTCAGGAAGATGGGAAAGCCGGTCAAGGTAATCAAACAGAGGATTCTTTTCCTGAACCTGCTCTGACTCCGAATGCATATCAGCAATCTGGGAATAGAAATCGTCCGGAAGGTCAACAACAGCACCCTGAGCGGTTGCAAGGTCACGAACCATATCCGGAGGAATACCATGGGAATCATACAGAGTAACCAGTTCTTCAAGAGGAATCTTTTCACATTTCTTCTTGTAGGTCTGGGCAAGCCGTTCTACCGTCCGGGCGCCCCGGTCCATGGTAGTCTGGTATTTCTCAATCTCACGGCCGACAATTTCCATGACCATATCAATATCCTGCTCAAATCTGGAAACACCGATGATTCTCATCTGACGTTCAATAAGGGAAGCCAGTTTATCATCTTCCAGGTTGAGTTCCCGCATCATCCGGAGTGTCCGGCGGATGACAAGCCGTGCAAGATATCCATCCTTGGCATTGGAGGGTACAATACAGTCACCAAGCATGTAAGAAAGGCACCGGGTATGATCAACGATTGCATACACACTTTCAACCGGTGCGATCATCTTTTCCAGCTTATCTACCGGAATGCCTATCTTATCCGCAACTTTCTGCCGAAGTTCAAAGATCCGCTGACCTGAAATATCCATCAGACCTGCAAACTTTGCATTCTCACCTAGAATATGAATAAAGTCCGGATCATGCAGCCGATGGCCAAAACCTGCTTCCTGCATGACATGGCTGACCATCTCAGGAAATACTGCATCATAAATGGTTGGTGACCCTTGTGAAGCCCAGACTAAACGCTCAAGACCATAACCGGTATCAACAATACGAAGAGTCATGGGGTAATAAGGGGTACCTTCAAGATTAATCGGAGGTTTTTCGGTTTTTTGTTTCCCAAGACTCATAAATACCAGGGTTGCAACTTCAAGACCACCGATGAGTACTTCAACACTGGGACCTGCATTTCCTCCTCCAATCCACGGGTGTTCCTTATAGGTCACCATATCCTTGTTTGCACCAAGTGAGGTCAGAAGTTGATCACAAAGTTCCACAGTCCTGTCTTTCCAGTATATCTCCTTCTCATCAGAGTTGAAGGCGTGATGAGCCATCATCTCAAAACAGGTCAGATGACGACCAGATCTACCAACTGAATCCAGATCATTAAGCCTGATACAGGGCTGTGAGATAGTGAGAGGGTTTGCAGGCGGTGGAACAACACCACTGGTTACAAATGGCTGAAAATCCGCAATCGATGCAATTGTCAGATAGATATCATCACGCCACCGTGCTGCAACCGGGTACCGGTCTATCCGGGTATGCCCCTGTTTTTCAAAAAAAGAGAGATAAGATTCACGCATCTCATCAACAGTATGTGGCCTGAAGATGGGTTTTCCTATAAACTGATAAGGTTCACAGGGAGCATCCCCGCAAACTGTCCGATCAGGATCACGGGTCCAGAAGGCTTTCCCACACGAAGTACAGATATTTCGGGTCAGACCTTCGGACCTGAAATATTCAAGCTGATATTCATCTTCCATCATGACAATTGCCTGTGATGCCTTAGCTATCTGCTTGTATTCTATATGGGTCTAATTCTCTCATCCTTAAGATCCTCATAATACCAGAGATCAATCAATTCATATCTGCCAATGGCACGGGCAATTAAAACGGCCAGAATATGTGCACAATTACTTCCCCGGCGGAGAAAATCCTCACAAGAACAATAATCCCCTTCTACGACATATTCTCCGGAATCACCCACCACTACAAAGAAATCACGGTATCTTTTTACCCGATCCTGAAAAACAATTTCAAGAGCCTTTTCACCCCTGCTCTTGTAATATCGGGAGATGCTTCTACGCATTCGCTCATCAAGAACATTTGTTTCAAACAGATAATCTATCGGAGTTCTCATGAAATTTCATGAAGCATCGGAGGATCATCAAGGTAGTCCCATCCATTATTTTGAGCTAAAACGCGCATTGAGGGAGATTCAAGGGCGTAATGAGTAGACTCAAGGAGAGGAATAGGAGAAGAACGGTAGACAGAATGCCGTAATTCTGCAGATAAATATGCATCAGCACCAAGTTTTTCTGCTTCTTTTATTATTTCAATATCAAATCCAGAACCGGCCGCAATGGCTAGGCGTTTGAGACTTGATATATCTCCCCAGACACGAAGTGGTGCATGTAAAATTTCTGCAATCTCTTTGAGATTTTTCGTGACTGACCCGACAAGCCCGAGGCTCATGGAGACGGTATCTGTAAGGCCCAGGATATCTGCAAGAATATCATTCACTCCACCGATGGCGTGATCCCAGTTCGTATGCATCACATAAATGTTGAGTTCATTGCTGAGAATTTTGGATAATAACCGAGCATCACTACCTCCAATACTCGTAAGCGGATTCCAGATAGGAGTATGATGGGCAATGAGAATATCGGCTTTCATTTTTATTGCAGCCTGTACAACTGCAGGTGTAACATCAAGACAGGTGCATATTTTTGTTATCTTTGGTTTTCCTTCTACAATAAGACCAATGCGTCCGGAATCAAATGGTTCTGCAAGGTCAGGAGGAGCCAGCCCCTCAAGCATCCGGATTATTTCATCCCGGGATTTACCCTCATCATCCTTAATATTCTGATTCATCTATTGAACTTGTAGTAGAGCTAAAAAAAAGATTCGGGAATCAGGTACCAGGGCTATCCATCAAAGAAAGTTCTTGTTCTCCTTCGTCAATCCTTCCCAGACAAATCAGGATTGAAATCCGAATGAGTCGTGCCATCCGGTAATCATCCGAGTATGGAATACTTTCACGAATAATCCGATCAGCAAGAGAGAGTGCATCCTCATCAACAGCAGCCTGCATAAGTGCATATGCATGAGCTACATGAGGACCACAGGTCCCAGGTCTGAAAGAACTGACTTTCTGATCTGATGAAAACCATTCCCGGTGATAGGTATTCCGCCAGCCGATAACATTGAGAAGCTGACTTGCCTGTTCAAAAACCATCCACTCCGGGGGTACATTTGCAATAATATCATGCAGGAGTGAAACTGCCCGGTCAATGTCCCCTTCTTTTTTAGAGACTTCACCCATCGCCATCTGAAATACACGATAGGGAATAGGTGGGATAGAACAGCAGAACGGAGGTGCTATCCGTCCGGCAATCATATACCAGATGTCAGGGACATAATTACGAGCGGTCATTTTACTTCTTTTCAACTTTATCTTCTTTCATTACATATTTGGCAACCAGGAATACTACAAGGGCAATAATAATAAAATTGATACACTCTGCTGCAAATGGCCCAATGCCGAGGTCAACCGGCCCAATAGCAAGAACTGCTTCTTTCCAGTCCCCGGAGGGAGTAATTACATTTACCCAGGGCATAATGAGGTTGTCAACAAATGATTTTACCAGAGCGGTAGCAGCTACGCCAATTATGAAAGCAATTGCCAAAGCGACAACCTTGTACTCTTTCAAAAATTCCAAAAATTCAGTAATGAATGACATGGAGATCAAAGGTATATCATAAGGATAAGCCTATGAATCTTTTTACCGCTCCATGATGAGATTAATGCATGGCTGCTGCTGTGTTGCACAATGGATAGTCCCAAATCCCTCAACAAGTTCCCGTGATTCAATACCAATCACTCTTCTTTCCGGAAACAGGTTTTGCAGAATGTCAAGTGCAAGCCTATCCTCCGGAACCTGAAATACCGGCACTAAAACAACAGAATTGCTAATAAAAAAATTCAGGTAAGATGCCGGATACCGGTATTCCTCATCATAAACCGCTGATGGCATGGGTATCGGAATAATCGTAAACGGATTATTATCCTGATCACGTGCTTTTTGTAAAATCTTCAGATTTTCCTGCAGGGCAGTGTAGTTTTCATCCGCGGGATTATTCTCAATCGCACAGACAATAGTAGACGGGTTTACAAAACGAGCAATATCATCAATATGTCCGTCAGTATCATCCCCGACAATACCCTCATTGAGCCAGATGATTTTTTTTACACAGAGATATTCAGAAAGATACTGTTCTATCTCCTCTGGTGAAAGGTGAGGATTACGATTTCGATTAAGCAGACACTGATGTGTTGTCAAAACACAGCCCATACCGTTCACATCAATTGATCCACCTTCCAAAATTATTCCAGGAAGATATGAATGAATTCCAAGCTTTGCAGGGATGTACCGGGAAATTGTCCCGTCAGCAATCAGTTCATCATATTTATCCCCCCAGGCATTAAAATTCCAGGAAACTGCAGATATTTTTCGTAATGCACGATTGATGACAAATGTCGGCCCATAGTCACGGATCCAGACATCTGAATACTGAACTTCATAAAATGTGACAAACGAAGGATCAATACTACGTACCTGCATCATGTGCATAATCCTGTCCATCATAACCCCGTCCCTTACCAGGAGGTTCAATTGCTCTGATTTTTCCAGGTTCTTCAGAATTTTCAGATATGTCTCTTCAACCGCTTCAAGATGAGGAAAGGTAAGATCATTATGAGGCCATGACATCCAGACCGATTCATGCGGTTCCCACTCGGCAGGCATATGATATCCCTGGTTTGCGGGAGTAAGTACTGAATTATCTCCGTCTTCACATTCCGGAGAAACCAGAGAATGATAGGTATCAGTCCTTCGGTTTCTGAAAAAACCCCATGCCTCACGAATTGCAGGGCCATCAGAAAGAGAGAGGTCTGCATAAATTATCTGTTCCTCCTCTCCGGCTTCAGATATCAGATTTCCAAACGCATCACAGATAAATGAACCTCCAAAAAAGAACAGTTCACCCTCCCATCCACACCTGTTCACCGCTGCCACCGGAACGCTGTTAGCGATGGCATGTGATCGCTGAATTGTCTGCCATGCGTCTTTCCAGTTCCCTTCTCCAGGTATTTCACCCCGTATATGACCAATGGCAGTCGGATACATGATAATCTCAGCTCCCATCAGCGCAACAGACCGGGCAGCTTCACAAAACCACTGATCATAACAGATTAAAACGGCAATTTTTCCATGTTTTGTATGAAATACCTTGTATCCATCCCCGGGACAGAAATACCCTTTTTCGTAAAAAAAAGGATCCTGGGGGATGTGGACTTTATGATAAGGAGAGAACGGAGAACCATTGGTATCAATAACCACCGCACTATTGTATACACGACCTTCCGGATCCTTTTCACAATAAGGAACAATAAGAACTATCTGTTCTTTTTCTGCAATTGATCTGAATTTTTTTAGAAATATAAGATCTGATGAGATACAAAACTGAGTAATGTCAAGTCCGATATATTGTGGAAAATAAATAGTTGAAAATAATTCAGGAAGACAGATGATATCTGCTCCCTTACGGGCAGCTTCAAGTACCAGCGTTTCAGCGTTTAATAGATTTTTTGCAATATCTGATCCGGCATACGTCTGAATCAGTGCGATGCGGCGCAGATCATTATTCATGAGAATTATCTGTTGTGGATATCTATAGGATTATCCTATCTTCTTTTTTTGTCGTGTTCATGCTGGTGATGGAGATCCGGCTTATGTGGATGTTCATGTGTTATTGCTTCGTGGGCATGCAGATGACTATGTTCACCGGATGATGACATCGGGGGAACCTGAGGGCCATGCTGGTGGTGATGGTGAGAATCATCATGTACGTGGCGGTGTTCATGAACTATTGGGAGATGGGTGTGCGTATGGGTATGACTTTCAGAGACCAGTAAGTATACTCCTAAAGCCATGAAACAGAATGCCAGGGGAAATCCCTGCTGAAAGGAATCCTGAAACAGGATAAAAGAGAATAACACTCCAAAAAATGGAGACAATGCCAGAAAAAGTCCTGTTCTTGCAGCACCGAGTGAACGAAGAGCCATTAAAAAGAATACACTGGCAAGGCCTCCGAAACTAAAAAACCCAATCAGAAGAAACAAGGGGATACTCATGACATCGGGGATATTCTCACCGATAATAAGAGCAATAATCCCTGTGCAAATTCCGGCAGAAAGGCCTTTTATCATGATACACATGAAAGGATCCTTTCCTGAAACTTTCCTACTGATATTATTATCAAATCCCCAGAATGTGCAGGCAAGAAGAACCCCGATGGCTCCAAGAGAAAACCCGAACACTCCTTCAGGATTGTAGGACAATACAAGGCATGAAAGAGTAATAAGCGCCATTGCTGCCCATATCCTTCTTCCAACCGCTTCCCTGAAAAGAAATGCTGCAACCAGTCCGGTTGCCACAGGCTCGAAATTTAATAAGAGTGATCCGGTTGCTGCCGGGGTATCCTGCATAGAATACATGAGAGTAACCGGGGCTAAAATTCCCCCAAAAAATGACATGCCGGCTAGACTTGGAATATCATGTATGGTAACCGGAGAATCCACAGGATACCTATCCCCCCGGATGAAGGTCCGGCTGATTATTATCAGCATCATCCCAAACCCGCTTCCAAGATAAAAGAGAGATGCGAGTATCAGGGGATCGGTATCTGAAATAAAATATTTTGTTACCGGAGCACAGCTTCCAAAAAAAACGGCTGATAACGTTGCAAAGATAAGGGGAAGATAAAGGCGAATTTGAAAAGTCATGATGATAACAATCCGGTCAGGATATTCCAGACAGGTATATCGTCATCCGGCTTTATGTTATTCGGAAAAAAAGAGAGGATTTTTACTCCAGGTTATATTTTGCAATGAGAGCATCCCATTCGGGTGATTTCATTAAATTATCAAGACCGGTGTTCAGTTTCTCAAGCAATTCGGTATCATCCTTTCTTACTGCAATTCCAAACTCTTCATTGGTCTCAATAAACCCGATTTTCGATGCCGGTTTACCTGCAATAATATCATTCATGACTGTACTGTCATACATTACCGCATCAATCCGGCCAGAGATGAGATCATCAACTGCCAGTGGCGTATTATCATATAATTTCAGGTTTTCTGACGGCATGAGACTTGTATTAACCAGATTCTCATCAATCCATATGGCTGCTGTACACCCGCGCTGAGTTCCAATGGATACACTTCCATTCTTCACATCATCAAGAGTAATCGGAGAACCTTCTTTTACCACAACCATCTGATTTACCTTCCAGTATGGCTTTGAAAAGTTAACTTTCTCCTTTCTCTCTTCGGTGATGGTCATTCCTGCATAGACCAGGTCTATTTTTCCGGCCTGAAGCGCTGGAATTATTCCGTCCCAGGCAATCGGAATGAATTCAACTTCATAACCCTGATCTTTTGCGATCCATTTCATTGATTCAACATCAAATCCTGCAGCCTTGCCATCTGAACCAATCATGGAAAATGGCTGATAGGCTGCATCAATACCAACTTTTAATGATTGTCCGGCAGGTTGTTCAACAGGTGCCTGCTGTTCATTTACCGGAGTTGCTTCCGGTGAAGAAGCAGTATTATCTGTTCCCGTACATCCACACAGTAACACTATCAATACCAGTCCAAAACTAATGACCAGTGCTAACCCTTTCCTGTTCATCATTCCTGTGTTAGTCAGGAATACACATATGCATTAGGAATTGTTCCTGCATCCTGATGAGGGTCAGGTAATATTTCAGACAGATTATTCAAATGAAAACAAAACGGATAAATGACTTCCAAGAAAATTCTAGATGATGGACAGGAAAGTAGGATTCATATTTCTGGCTCTTTTCATTCTTTTTGGAGTCTGCCTGTGTGGTTGCACTGAAAAACCTGCAGAAACACCCGATGCGGTAACTGCTCCGGAGGCTACAGAAGCTCCGGTTGTGAATGAAAATCCAACATATATTGTAGGTATCGATGGGGAATATCCGCCATACAGTTTCATTAATAAAAATGGAGAGCCTGAGGGTTTTGATGTTGAATCGGTTAAGTGGATTGCCGATGATATGGGTTTTAATGTTAAAATTCAGGCCATTGCATGGGACGGAATAATTCCGGCGCTTCAGGCAGGAAAAATCGACATGGTCTATTCAGGAATGACCATCACTGATGAAAGAAAAGAAGTGGTGAATTTCAGTAAGGCATATTGGAAGGTCAACCAGTCTGTAGCAACTCATGATGATACCGGTCTTACCATGGAAGACTTTAACGCAGGAAAGGGGAAGGTTGGTGCACAGCGCGGTACAACCGGCGGATTCTGGGTTGAAGAAAATCTGGTAAATAAGAGCATTATTACTCCGGATATGCTGATAACCTACGATAATTTCCCACTCGTAGCAACCGATCTTCAGAACAAGAGAATTGATTTTGCCATCTATGACCGGCCACCAATGCTTGATGCAATTGAAGGGAAACCACTGCACATTATTGGAGAAATTGACACAGGTGAAGAATATGGTATCGCAATCAGAAAGACGGATACCACCCTGCTTGAGACCATGAACGAAGGACTTGACCATTTAATGGCATCTTCAAAATGGGATGAACTCAAGCAAAAATATGAGATGGAATAATACAATTCATCTTTTCTTATCACCTATTATTGAATACAACACGACCCATGCCATACACCATGTATCCGGCGGAACTGTTTTTCACCGGACGACCATGATGATTAGGCCGGAGTTTTACTGATTATGGCGTTAGAGATTCTAATCGACTGGTTTCCTTATCTTTTCAGTGGAATCGTCCTTACCCTCGGACTTGTTGCTGCAGCATTAATAATCGGAGTCGGCCTTGGTCTTCCTTTAGCTCTTGGACAAGTGTATGGAACCTTACCAGTCAGATTTATCATTTCCATTTATGTCTGGTTTTTCAGGGGACTGCCGGTCCTTGTCCTACTTTTCCTGTTTTATTTTGGATTGTTCCCTGCATTAGGTCTGGATTTACCCGCATTTTATGTCGGAGCGATTGTTCTTGGTCTTTGGGGTGCAGCGTACCAGTCTCAGGTTTTCCGGGGAGCGATACAATCAATATCAGAAGGACAGATGACTGCAGCAAGATCTCTGGGCATGTCCAGGTTTCAGGCAATCCGTTCAGTTATATTACCTCAGGCAATGCGAATTGCCCTGCCAGGATGGTCAAACCAATATCCGGAGATTCTTACCGAGTCATCTGTATGTTATGCCATTGGTGTTGCTGAACTCCTAACACGCTCATCGCAGATTGTTTCGCAAACATATGTTACAATGCCGATCTATCTTGCATGTGCAGTCATTTTTATTCTGTTAAGTTATGCAGGCACCTCAGGCATCCATATTCTCGAGAAAAAAATTGCAATACCAGGTTTTGGACCAGGAGGATCATAGAGAACATGACTGAAGAAAAATACATCTTACGGGTCGAAAATATTAAAAAAGCATTTGGGACAAATCAGGTCTTACAGGGAGTTTCTGTTAATGTCAGAAAAGGTGAGACAGTTTGTTTTATTGGTCCTTCCGGTACCGGGAAAAGTACCCTTTTACGCTGTATCAATCAGCTGACGATTCCGGATAGCGGGAAAATATTCCTCAATGACGAAGAAGTGACTCATGCAGGACCGCGAATAAATTATTTCAGACAAAAAATCGGAATGGTCTTTCAAAACTTCTTCCTCTTCGATCATCTGACAGCGGTAAGAAATGTAGAGATTGCTCTGTTGAAAGTCAAAAAATTACCTCCGAAAGAAGCTCGTGAAAAGGCATTATATGAACTTCGTCAGGTTGGAATGGCTGACTGGGCAGACCATTATCCTGCAGAGTTATCCGGAGGTCAGGCACAACGAGTATCAATTGCCCGGGCTCTTGCCATGGATCCTGAAATCATGCTCTTTGATGAACCTACCAGTGCACTTGATCCTGAACTTACCAGGGAAGTCCTTGAAGTAATGAAAAAACTGGCACTACAAGGTATGACCATGCTTGTGGTTACCCATGAAATGGGTTTTGCATGCTCTGTTGCAAATAAAATCTGTTTTATGGAACATGGCCACATTAAAGAAGAAGGATCTCCGGCTGAACTACTGAATAATCCGGAATTTGAAAGATGTAAAGCTTTTATCGGTGAATTCAGGGAATATAGTCAATAAACCAGAACAATGGACCAGATTACATTTATTCTTGACGTTATGGTTCCGGCCTTCGAAAGCGGCCTCCTTATGACTTTAGCTCTTGTCGCAGTTACTGCCCCGATTGGACTACTCATAGGTATAGGAGTTGCCTGTGGGAGAGTATATGGCGGAAAGGGTCTTTCATGGCTGATGCAACTGTATGCCATTTTTTTCAGGGGTTGTCCTTTACTTCTTCTTCTTTTTATCTTGTATTTTGGTCTGCCATCAATTGGAATTGTATTTACCCCATTTGTCGCATCCGTTCTCGGATTTATTTTTTGTAACAGTGCTTACAATTCCGAATATATTAGGGGCTCAATAATTTCTATAAAAGAAGGCCAGCTCATTGCAGCAAAAGCACTTGGAATGACTCGCAATCAGGCAATAATTAATATTGTTCTACCCCAGGCTTTAAGACGATCAATTCCGGGCATTTCAAATGAATTTATCTATCTTATAAAGTATTCATCACTGGCATACATGATAACGGTAATAGAACTAACCGGAGCAAGCAAACTTATCGCAACAAAATATTTTGCTTACAATGAGACTTTTTTTGCCGTTGCACTTGTATACCTTGCATTGGTAACAATCACAACTTTTGGTGCGAGTGCACTTGAGAAAAAGTTTGCAATTCCGGGATAACCCGGATTATTTTTTAGAAAACCTGAGGATAATGCGTTTCAGATTCTGTTGCAGCATAGATTTCATCACCGGGGAATGAAGCTTTTACTGCATATGTTCCTTTTTCACGAATATCAAATGCAAACTCAAAATATCCAATCTCATCTGTTGTCACCGGGCCCAGTGTCTGCCAGATTCTCCGTCCATCATCATCACAAAGTACACAACTGTATGATGGCAGACCAAACGAATACCAAACCTGACGGTAGGGAACTCCATTTCCATCAATATCATTCAGCCAGCCACTTAACCGGGCTTTATCTCCGACATGAAGTATTGAAAAAGGTCCGGATATTGTAAGTTCAGTCTCTTTTACTTTTGCCCGACCGGTTACCGTAAGGGGAACAACATCACTGGAGTAACTTTCATATCTACTTACAAAACTCCAGTCTCCCATTGCATCAGCAGGGAGTTCCAGACTAAAAATTCCATCCGCCCCTACTTTTATCTGATAATATGTATCCGCCCGACTCTCTTTAGGTGATGTAACCTGCAGGAGAATTTTATCTCCCGGTCGGGAAAGAAGGGAGGGGACAATAAATCCTTCAATGGTAAAAGTGTCTCCGATTTCTACAGCAGACGAAGAAACGGTGAGATCAATATATGCTTGTTCTGAATCTGACTCAGTGGTTTCTGCGATTATTGAAATACAACATAATTCCAAAATGCAAATCAGAATAATAAAAAACCGAATGGAATACTTATCATAGTTCATACTTTTCTTTTATCTCAGGATCAATAAATCATATGAGGTTTTCCTGAAAAAATTCTGTACTAGAAAAATATCAGTAGAAGAATAGATTAATTTTCCAAACAATAGCAGCGAGAATGATTTTCCGAGGACTCGCGTACCTCAGTACCGTCATTCACGTGA
>NZ_QGMZ01000043.1 GCF_003173335.1 Methanospirillum stamsii | reverse complement strand
ATGAATCATTAAATAAAAATCATATGATTTTTATTTCATTAGGGGTATGGCTGAATAGTAACCTTTTTTCTTTAAAATGCTCATATCCATTTCAGAACATTTATCTATATTTTCTAACAACCTTTGTTCAGTCGATTTAATTCGATCAGGCTGGTGCGACAAATATGGCATTTGCAGTTCATGTAAACATGGAACGCTGTACCGGCTGCAACAATTGTGTGGTAGCATGTCCGGTCAATGCGCTGGAACTTCACACGGTTAACCCTTCAAGCACGGATAAAATTTATACTGTCATCAATGGTGATGCTGTCATTCTTGATGTCAAGCATGAACTCTGTGCAGGCTGTGGTATCTGTGTTGATGCCTGTCCATACGATGTGATTCAGCTCTCCGGTCAGGTTCCTCAGGCAGTAACTGTCTGAGTAACGGAGATTTCGTTTAAGCGTTTCAGGAACAGAATTCGTGAACAACCGAGGTATCTTAATGTCTACACTGTTTCCTAAGTATTCCAAGACCATTGACGGGTCTAAGGTGATAATGGAGCAGCGGCTTCTCCAGCAGGTAAACAACCTTATCCTTGACAACGATGTTTGTACCGGATGTGGTATCTGCTCAGAGGTCTGTCCCGAAGAGGCAATTGTTGTCGGGGCAGTCGGAGGAGTCCGGAGAGGACTTGTTGATGATGCAGCGAGCATTCGTGTCGACGAGACAAAATGTTCCTATTGTGGTGTCTGTGTCATCATGTGTCCATTTTCTGCTCTTTCTCTGAAAGTTGATGGAGAAGAACGTCTGCCAATCCTTGAAAAAGAAGGATTCCCGACCTATGACAAGGGAACATCCATCGATCAGGACAAGTGTGTCAGGTGCAACATCTGTGAAGATGTCTGTCCCCGTGATGCAATTGACCGTGATGTTCCCCTCTATGAAGGCCAGGACAAGGAAGGCCTTGCAAAAGGTCAGGCTGTTGAACTCAAGATTGAGTTCACCGTTGACGATGAAAAATGTACCAAGTGCGGCATCTGTGGTAACCTGTGTGAAGCCATAAATGTGCTCCACAAGCCCTTCAGCCCTGAAAAGGGAACAGTTGAGGGTGAGGTTATCTGGGACGAGGCATATTGTGACGGATGTAATGTCTGTGCTGAAGCCTGTCCATCTGAAGCCATAAAAGTGACCAGGACCGTTGTCGGAAAGAGAAAACTTGGCAATGTCAATATCATCGATGAAGACTGCTGTACCTGTCGCTGGTGTGCAATTAACTGTCCGACCGAAGCAATTACAGTTAATAAGATATTTGAAGGGGAGATCACCTTCCATCCGGAGAAATGTCCGGGAGGATGTTCAACCTGTGTTGATGTCTGTCCGGCAAATGCCATATATCTCCCAAGCCCGAAGCCTGCAAAGGATATGAAGGGACAAATTGAAGCAAATATTGCAGTCAATAAGGACTTCTGTATCCTGTGTGGTGCCTGTGTCAATGCCTGTCCTGGTGAGGATATCATCTATCTCCGCCGTGACAGCATAAGGATCAAAGGCAAGGAGACTGACCTCTTTAAGAAGATCAAGGAAAAACTCTGCACGGCAAGAACTTCCATGGTCAAAGAGCAGTCACAAAACGCTGGTTCTGTTGAATTAAAGGCGGTGGGCCAGTAATAGAGGTGTCTTATGGCTGCAAAATCATACAATATTCCAGAACTGGACAAAAAACTTGCGGACAGACGGTACCATCTTACCGATGCAAATCCAGAATTCACCCAGAAAATTATCAAAACCAGCCGGACAATAGCAAATATGTGCTACCAGTGTGGTACCTGTACAGGTTCCTGCCCGTCAGCACCCCGGAGTTCATACCGGATTCGTCTCTTCATGAGACGCTGTGTCCTTGGTCTGGAAAATGAGGCATTAACTGATCCGGATCTCTGGCTCTGTACAACCTGTTATTCCTGTACAGACCGCTGTCCACGTGACATTGCTCCGACTGACGTCATTATGGCAATGAGAAACCTTGCATTCAAGCGGGATATCGTTCCAAAGAACTTCCTGCAGACAACCCAGCTCATTTACAACAGTGGTCACGGTGTGCCAAATAATGACGTTAACCGTGCAGCACGTACCAAGCTTGGTCTTCCTGCAGATCCCCCGACGACTCATTCATATCCCGAATTCATCAAGGGTATACAGCAGATCATGAATCATTTTGGTCTGAAAGAGAATGCAGACAGAATTCTGAAGGGTGACTAAACGTGCACGAATACGCATTTTTCCTAGGGTGTATTGCACCAAACCGGTACCCAGGCTGTGAGGCGTCTGCCATTAAGACCAGTGAAAAGGTCGGTATCAAGCTCCTCCCACTAAAGGGTGCCAGTTGCTGTCCGGCTCCCGGTGCATTTGGATCTATTGACCTGAATGTCTGGTATGCCATGGCAGCCCGCAACGTTGTCCTTGCAGAAGAGATGAAGAAGGATATTGCACTCATCTGCAATGGCTGTTACAAGTCAATCTATGAGGTTAATCACATCCTCAAGCACAACGATGAACTTCGTGATAATGTCAATGAAGTCCTCGCTGAGATTGATATGCAATTTAAAGGTAGCATTGATGTCTGGCACCTTGCAGAACTCTACTATGATGAGAAGATCTGTGGTGTCCAGAAGATCCGCGACAGTGTTACCACTCCACTTTCTGGCGTAAAAATCGCTCCCCATTATGGCTGTCATTTAATGAAGCCACAGAAAGAGAGACATTTTGGAGATACTGAAAACCCGATGTGGTTTGAAGAACTCATTGGAGCCCTCGGTTGTGAACCAGTCCAGTATCGCAACAAGATGCAGTGCTGTGGTGCCGGTGGCGGTGTCCGTGGATATGATATCGTCCATGCTCTTGACATCACCAATGAAAAACTCATCAACATCAGGGAAGTTGGTGCTGACGCAATCACTGAAGTCTGTCCATTCTGTCAGCTTCAGTTTGACCGTGGCCAGATTGAAATCAAAGAGAAATTTGGCGATGTATATAACATCCCGGTTCTGCACTACAATGAACTCCTCGGTCTTGCTCAGGGTATGAGCCCACAGGATCTTGCTCTTGACCTGCATGCGATCGATTGTACACCATTCCTGCAGAAGGTGCTTTAAGGGAGGAAAAGACATGGCAGAAAATACTGAACCAAGAATTGGGGTTTTCATTTGCCACTGCGGTACTAATATTGCAGGATCCATGTCAATTGATGATGTGGTCAATTACGCAAAGACACTCCCCTATGTTGCGGTTGCAGACCAGTACCAGTACATGTGCTCAACCCCCGGTCAGAAGAAGATCGATGATGCAATCAAGGAGTACAACCTTACCGGTGTCGTAGTTGCAGCATGTTCACCCCGTCTTCACGAACCAACCTTCCGTACAGCTACCAAGGAAGGAGGATTAAATCCGTTCAGGTTCGAGATGGCAAACATCCGTGAGCAGAACTCATGGGTTCACATGCATGGCATGTGGGATGAGGCAACCGACAAAGCAAAAGATCAGGTCCGCATGGCTGTTGCAAAGGCAGCAAAACTCGAAGACCTTATTCCAAAGAGTGTTCCGGTTGAACACGCTGCAATGGTTGTCGGTGCCGGTGTCGGTGGAATGCAGGCAGCACTCGATCTTGCCAGCTCCGGAATCAAGACATACCTGATTGAGGCAACCCCCACCATCGGTGGCCGTATGTCTCAGCTCGACAAGACGTTCCCAACCCTTGACTGTTCACAGTGTATTCTTACACCAAAGATGGTGGATGTCGGTCGTCACCCGAATATCGAGATGATGACCTACACCGAGGTTGAGAAAGTAGAAGGATACATTGGTAACTTCGACATCACCCTTCGGAAGAAAGCCCGTGGTGTCATGACTCCGACCGAAGCCGCAGCCAGGGGAATTGTTGGTGGTGGCTGTAACGGTTGTGGTGACTGTGCAGCAGTCTGTCCGGTTATCAAGCCAAATCCGTTCGAAATGGGAATGGCACCGAGAAAAGCTATCTACATCTACCATGCCCAGGTCATGCCCCTTATCTACACCGTCGACTTTGACTCCTGTGTCAAGTGTGGTCTGTGTGTTGAAGCCTGTGGTGAGAAGAAAGCAATCGACCTTGAGATGCAGGACGAGTTTGTCACCGTCAAAGTCGGAACTGCAATTATTGCAACCGGTTTTGATCTCATTCCAATCGAAGGAAAGAAGGAATGGGGATACAAGCAGTTTGACAACGTAATTACTTCACTCGAATTCGAACGGCTTATCTGTGCATCAGGTCCGACTGGTGGTCACCTTATCCGCCCAAGTGACGGAAAAACACCCCAGGCTGTAGGATACATTCTATGTGCAGGATCCCGTGACAACACTGGTGGCGTAGCCAAGGCATATTGTTCACGGTTCTGTTGCATGTATTCCCTTAAGCATGCTCACCAGATGTACGAGAAGATCCCAGGCTGCAAAGTCTACCTCTTCTACATGGACATCAGATCTTTCGGTAAGGCATACGAGGAATTCTACTATCGTATCCAGAACGAAGGTGCCAAGTTCATCCGTGGACGTGTTGCCAATGTTCTTGAAGACCCTGCAACAAAGAACCTTCACGTCTTTGCTGAAGATACCCTGCTTGGTCGTCCGGTCGACATTGAAGTTGACATGGTCGTCCTCGCCGCAGCAATCGAGCCAAAGGATGGAGCAAATGTCCTCCGGAAGAAATTCGGAGTATCTGCATCCCAGGATGGCTGGATGCTTGAAGCACACCCGAAATTAAACCCCTGTGGAACTACCACAGCAGGTGTATTCCTCGCTGGTGTCTGTCAGGGTCCAAAAGACATTCCAGATACCGTAGCACAAGCAGAAGGTGCAGCATCAGCCGCATCAATTCCAATTCATATGGGTCAGGTTGAACTCGAACCATACTTTGCCATATGTGTTGAAGAACTGTGTGCAGGTTGTGGAATGTGTGTGAACCTCTGTCCATACTCTGCCCTGGCCCTTGTTGAAAAGGAAGGAAGATCTGTCATGCAGGTAACTGAAGCCAAGTGTAAAGGCTGTGGTACCTGTGGAGGATTCTGTCCGGGTGGAGCAATTAAGATGCAGCACTTTACCACACCGCAGATTGCAGCACAGATTGATGCATTCTTTGCAGGAGGGGAACAGTAATGTCAGACGAATGGAAACCAAAGATTCTCGCTATCATTTGTAACTGGTGTTCCTACGCCGGTGCTGACCTTGCTGGTGGTGCCCGTATCCAGTACCCACCGGATATCAGGGCAATCAGAGTTATGTGTACCGGTCGTATTGACATGCTCTTTATCCTCAAGGCATTTGTTGAGGGTGCAGACGGTGTCCTCGTCTCCGGTTGTCACTTTGGTGACTGTCACTACCTTGAAGGAAACTACAAGGCAGCAAAGCGTATGTTCATGATCAAGTCACTGATGAAAAACATCGGACTTGACGACAAACGTTTCCGTATGACCTTTGTCTCAGCATCTGAAGGTGCAAAGTGGGCAATGGTTATGGAAGACGTAATAGGCACAGTTAAGAAACTTGGTCCCAGCCCGATCAAGGAATTCAAAAAATAATTTTTTTTTCAAGGATTACTTCAGTAATCAGCGTGATTATCCCAATATTTTATTTACGAAAACATATCGGTTGATTTTGCGTTCATCATTTTTCCCAATATTTTTCCAGTTTTTTTATCCCATCCATAAATTTCCGGCATCTTCTGATGAATGTGGAGAAAATGTCATAAGAATATCAGAATATAGATCGGTATTTTCCATGTACGTGCTTTGATCAGTTCCAATTGCTGTAAGCCAGAAAAATGCCGAAGAATCAGAGAGCAGATAACTAGAAACGACCCAATCTGATTTTTTCCCGACCATTGGGAGGTAACTGACACTTGCCTTGCCCAGTGTACCGAATGCAGCTGCATCACCAAGCGGTGTGAGGTTATGAACAGAAAAAGAAGGGAGAATAAATGAATTTTCAATTTCTGTAGCCTCCTTTTCGGTAAATGCCCGTTTTGCAGGATTATCTGCTGCCATTACCGAGATAAATGAAGGAGTCATCTGGTTGTCCCAGAACATGACAACTGTGCCATTACTGTTTGTTGTTGTAACCCGGAGCGGAGTCCATGATGGAGGAATAGAGATCGAGAATCGTGGATCTGCTTCGTATAACAACCAGTCGGTTTTTAGAACGGGATTTTCCTCTGCTCTATCTCGTGAGGGTTCAAAAACATCCTTTTTTTCAAGAAATGAACCGATGTTACCGGAAACAGAAATCTCATCATTTTCTGGAACAATAATTTCAACGGTACCTTCTTTTGTTAAATTACTGGCATATGGAGAATGAAGCATAGCTTCAAGTTCATCCTCCCATTCATCCATCACACTGAAGTTACTGTCTGTCGGAGATACATTCGTCATAATATCCCAGAATGTATCTTCTGGACCCTCTGCAATTACCGGATTTATCATGAGGATAATAATTACGAGAATAATTCCGAAGAGAGATATCTGCGTCATTATCTTTTCATAGAGCTTTGAAATCTTAAATATTTCTCAAAAACAGAATAAAAGATGGCGATTTTTTACTAAAACACAGGGGATGGAGAGAAATATACTCCCAAAAAAGGTAGTTAAGTATGATTTAAATGAATTATTTCCACCTTGATATCTGCCGGAGGAGCGAAATACATCCATGACGTGACCAGAACATCAGCTCCTGCTTTTGCATATAATGCCACATTGGTATTATTTACCGACCCTGCTGCAATCATGCATATATCCTGATTGATTGCCCTGCATTTTCCTGCACATTCAGTGAAGATTTCCGGTGGCATCTTATCCAGCTGAACTGCATGAGCTCCGGATTTTGCTGCGTTAAGTGCTTCCTCCATGGTATGTGCTTCAACGACAATCTTTCTCTCTTTCATCTTTTCTTTAATGCCAGAGATTACTTCAGGTAACTTTTCATACCCGCCGGTGAACAACAGGTGTTCACGGAAGATAAGGATGGTATCAGAAAGACCGGTACGGTGGGGGACGCCTCCTCCTGCCATGAGTGCTTTCAATGCCATTTTTTTAACAAAAGGCGGGTGCTTTCTGGTTCCGGCAACTGCAACCGATGGGTTTTCCTTTCTGGCAGACTCTACAAGTTGCCTGGTCCGGTCTGCGATACCTGAAGCAAATTCTATCATTGCAGTTCCCGTTCGCCAGATGAGATGAATGGCACTCGCTTCACCTTTTGCTTCAAGCAATTTATCACCGGGCTGCAGTTTTGTTCCTGAAGCAACCGAAAAGTCCACCTCCAGGCCCACTTTTTTATACAGGTGGACTGCTTCTTCGGTGCAGCAGACGATCATCTCATTTCTGGCAAATAATGAGATAGAACCTCTCTTTCCGGCGATATCCAATAACGCTGTGGTCATGTCCCCGGCCGGAACATCATCTTCAATTAATCGGTCGATATCATTATCGGTAAAAAATATCATCATAATTCAATTAACTTTTGAATCCCATTAATTCTCCGTTTCTACTTCCTGAACAGAGGAAAAATTATTGGTTCATTAAAAAAATCAGATGGAAATTTTTCTGAAGAGGAATGCACCGATTATCGTCATAATACAGGCAAACCCTCCGATTACCATGAAGCTTAAGACCGGATTTATCTGACTGACACCGGTCAGGCCATATCGTATTCCTTCCACTCCATAGGTCAGAGGATCGAGCATGGTTACCGGGGCAAGCCAGGGGGGTAGTGAACTAATCGGGAATAATGCCCCGGAGAGTCCGAATATCGGGAATACAACAAAATTCATGATCAGTTGAAATCCGGTCATATCTTCCATTCGTGAGGCTATTGCAATACCAAACGCGGTAAACGAAATCCCGATAAGCACCATGAATCCAAGGGCAATGAAAAACCCGGTAACACTCTGAACCTTTAACCCTACAAAGAGTGAGATGACCATGATGATGATCCCCTGGATGAGTGCCGTTGTCGCCCCTCCAAAGGTCTGTCCAAGCATAATTTCCATTCTGGTTACCGGAGCAACAAGTGTCTCTTTTAAAAACCCGAATTGTTTGTCCCATATAATCTGTATACCGGAAAACACTGACGTAAAAAGCACACTCATGGCAACCATACCGGGAATGAGAAACTCAATGTAATTCTCCCCAAGTCCTGGAATCCGGACAACAGAATTCAGACCAAATCCAAGGAACAGAAGAAAGAACAGGGGCATACTGATACTACCCACTATCCGGCTTTTAGATCGTATGTACCGGATCATGCTCCGAAGCCAGATGGTATAAATGATATCCATTAATGTCTCACCATTCTCATGTGCATCCGCATCATCTCTTTTCCGTCTATCTCCTGTTCCCGTATTGTTTTCCCGGTGTATGAGAGAAATACATCCTCAAGTGTGGGTTTATGAATGGAGACCGAGTGTACCGTGATATTTTCCTGATTCAGCGTTGTGATGATATCACTGATATGCTGCTCTGCATTCCTCAGATAAATACGTATTTCATCATTATGTGTCTCAATCCGATGTATCCAGGGTTCAGATAAGACTCCGGAGACGGTATTGATATCAGGAGTCTTTATTGTAATAATATCCCCACCAATCCCGTTTTTCAGGTTTTGCGGAGTATCAAGAGCAATAATACTCCCATGATCGATGATTGCTATCCGGTCACAAAGACGATCTGCCTCTTCCATGTAATGGGTAGTAAGAATGATGGTGATATGTTTTTCTTTACTTAAATCAGCGATATACTGCCAGAGATGATTTCGGGTCTGGGGATCCAGGCCCAGGGTGGGTTCGTCAAGAAACAGAACCGACGGGTGATGGAGGAGACCACGGGCTATCTCAAGCCTTCTTCTCATCCCTCCGGAGAACGTTTTTACGATGTCATTTTTGCGGTCATAGAGCTCGACGAGGCGGAGAAGATCATCTATCCGCTTATCTCTCTCATCCGGGGGAATTCGGTATAACCTGCCATGAAAATTCATGTTCTCCCCTGCGGTGAGTTCTTCATCAAGGCTCTGATCCTGGAAGACTATGCCAATCGCTTTCCTGACGTCATCTTCATTCTTTTCGACATCTTTTCCCTGGACGGTTGCTGTTCCTGAAGATGGTTTCTGCATGGTTGAAAGCATGGAAAGAGTGGTGGTTTTTCCTGCCCCGTTCGGACCAAGAAGGCCGAATATTTCTCCCTGCATAATCCCAAAGGAAATATTGTTTACTGCAACAAGATTTCCATATTTTTTTGTCAGATCATGTACCTGAATAGCGTATGTCATCGTATTTTTTCCATATTATTGAGTGAATTATCCGGAAAAGTCAGATTATTATTTTCTTTCGGACACGAGAATTGTTCCCCTTATCCGATTAATTTTAGCGCAGATTTCCTCCATCATCTGTCCATATGGCGCGAGTTTTTCTTCTGACAGGTCTTCCAGGTAGGACAGGTTACTGTCAATATCAGATAGAATTCCTTCGACTGATTCAGATTTTCCGAAAGTTCCGGTATTAAACATATTTATCTCCTCTAAACCTGCATTGGTCAGTTCATATCTGCGGTCTTCTCTTTTTATGATAAAATTTTCTTCAACTGCTTTACTAAGCAATGGGTACATGGATCCAGGGGATGGTTTCCAGTGTCCATGGCTCATCACATCAATGGTATCCATAAGTTCAGCCCCGTTCTTCGGACCTTCTCTCAGAATATAAAGGACGAGCACTTTAAGGCCGCCATATCCTCTGAAATGTCGAATCCGGTGGAACCGTCTCATAAATGATCTCATATCTTCACGGTTATCTTTCATGAATATCACAACAGTATATCAGGTAGAGGGCATTCGATATCGGTTATGCGATATCGTCAATACGATATTGGAGAATGTAATATAAATTCTTTCTGTGGAGGAAGAGACTATAATAACCGGGTCATAAAAAAAGAGAATTGGAAATCAGGCAAATTTCATCAATCGGTGAATGTATATCCTGACCCAGATAAACCCGGTAAGCCCTCCGAGAATATCTCCGATAACAATACCCCACCAGACTCCATGTTCTCCGTATCCAAGCGTCACTCCCAGAATATACGCTGCAGAGGCCATGAATACGATTTCCCTGAGGACATTGAGTGTCAGAGATGACATACCCCGTCCGGTACCCTGGAAGACGGATGATGACATGATCCCCGGAGATACAAACGGATAGAAAAAGCACATGGTTGCAAGAAATGCTGCAATTGATGGGGCAAGGTCTGCTCCTTCTGCTGAATAAGCAAAGATGTATGCTATCTGATCTGCAAACAGCCAGGTAAGAACTCCGATGATGGTTGCAATCACTATCCCAAGGATAACTGAAAAATTGTGAATGACCGGAAATTTTTCATAATGTCTTCCTCCGTATGCTGCCCCGGTAACTGCCACAACCGATGTAGAAATGGCTACCAGAGGAATAATCGCAAACATAATTACCCGCCATCCGGCGGTATATACTGCAACCGCATCAGTATTTGCTACCATGACCAGGATTGAATTGATGAAAATCGAAAGGATCGCCATCAAAAAAAACTCACAACTTGCTGGAAGACCGATAGCAAGCATGTCTTTTACATTCTGGGAGTTGTAGATGTTGACCTGTTTTGAAAGGGTGATGTATGTGTCTTTTTTCACAAAAAACCAGTATAAAAGCACGAGTGTTACCAGCACCAGAGATACAATCATTCCCCATGCTGCCCCTGCAATCCCCCAGTGAAAGGAGTAGATAAAGATGGGATCAAGGATGATATTCACAACCGAACCAGCACCCATTACATACATGGTCCGTTTGGTATCTCCCTCTCCCCGGAGTATAGCATAGGCGATATTGGTAAAGAGGATGAGAATTGTTCCGGCGAATACGATATTTCCAAATTCTACTGCAAGATCTGTCGTATCTCCCGCTCCAAAAAGGATCATCAGTGGTTTTGACAGTCCAATCAGAATGATTGAAATCAGAATGGAAACGCCGATAGAGAGGAGAATCGCCTGTACTGCAGCTGCATTTGCCCCCAATCGGTCTCCAGCACCTATCCTGCGGGAAATGACTGCCGTTGCTCCTGCTCCAAGTCCGGTTCCAAGACCGATAAGAACCATAAACAGTGGTGTGATGAACCCGACTGCTGCCAGGGCATCTGATCCAAGACCTGCCACCCATATCGCATTAACAAGGTTATAGGTGGACATCAGCAGCATGGCGACTATCATCGGAATAGAGAGTTTTACAATGGCTTTTTTAGGATCACCTTTGAGGAGTGAGACTCCAATGGTATCCTCTTCAGAATTCATGAATAGTCTCCTGTATGAAGGTAAGATGTGAATCGTGTGATTTTTGCGAGGTATTTTTCAAAATAAATAATGGCTAATCTGAATAAACATCCCCATACGTGCAATGTACAGGGTTTTTTTGGAGAAGTTGTAAAGGAGGTCATGGTTTTTCAGGTACTATTATGAGAAAATATTCAACGGCGATTCGAGAATTGAGAACGGTTTCAAGAGTTATACATAGAATCCTCCCGGATAGATGACTACAGGCGGGTTGGTTTTTCCTATCATCTGTACTGGTTGTACTGCATCCCATATATTCCCATAATATCAACGGAGAACAAATTAAAATGAAATTAGAGTTTTAAATTTTAAGGAATGCCTCGATGGGATCTTCTATGAGTCTCCTTCCAGCTGTGTTGATGTAATATCCTTCTTTTCCCTAACAATCACAGAAATAACCAGCGCCAGCACCGAAAGAAACAGACCCGCAGTCATGGAAAAATGAAACCCTTGCATGAATTCAATAGGATTCAGGTCTGAAAATGCGACAATACCTTCTGTAGCTATCCCCCACGTGAAAAAAGTGGCAAATAGGGCAGTGCCAATAGCACTTCCAAGATATACCGATGTTATCATCAGTGATGAGCCGGTTCCCTTCTCATCCGGCGGTGCATTATCCACAACCCAGCTTGCCACAGGACCCCCCATAAAACCCATAAAGAGACCAGTAAGCACGAGACCAAGTGGAAGAAGGATAAAACCGGTCTCCGGAATAATTGACATAAAGATAGCAGTTGCTGCAATCGAACCAAGGGAAGCAGCAATTGCAAAAGGTTTCCGTCCGGCCCGGTCTGACCATCTTCCAACAGGAACACCGATTATTGCGGTAACAACCGGTGGAATAAGGAGATATAATCCGGCCATTGCAGGGTCAAATGACATTGCTGCCTGAAGGAAGAAGGGAAGCAGGTAGAAAATGCCCATAGATACGCACCCGAATATGAGAAACAGGATAAGTGTCGCGGAAAATGACCACAACCGGAATAACCTGATGTTAATCAGAGGTGACTGGTAGCTCCGTTCCCGGTATAGAAACAAGATGAAAAAGATCATGCAGAGTAAACCGGATAAAAGAATCTGCCAGTCTGAGATTTTCAGATGAGAGATGCGTTCGAGTACAAACACTCCTGATGCCATCAGCCCGAAGAGAAATACTGCTCCAATATGGTCAAAGGACCGGTTTTCCCGGGGCATATCAGGGGGGATGATGTACATCGCAAATGGCAGTATAAGAATTCCAATCGGGAGATTTATGAGAAACGCCCAGTGCCATGAGAGATATTGGGAAATAAATCCGCCGATTGCAGGCCCTGCAACAACACCCAGTGAAACTGACATTGATATTGCTCCAAGTGCCATTCCGAGCATGTTTTTAGGGAGATAGGTAACACATAACAGTGAGGCAGTTGCTGCTATCATCGCCGCCCCCACACCCTGGATTACCCTGAATGAAAGAAGTAATCCAAAATCCGGGGAGATACCACATGCAACTGAACCAAGGGTAAATACACACACACCACCGAGGAATAGAGATTTGATATGACCTCTTTCAGCGGTTTTACCGATGATCAGAATGAGTCCGGCCATCATCAGAAGGTATGTAATGATGACCCATGATGCTGTCCCGGTATCAATGTTAAATGACTCAGATATCCGGGGAAGAATGATTGTAACGATCGACCCATCAAGACCGTCTAAAAACATTCCGATTGCTACAGCCATCAGAAGTAACTTTTGGTGGAGGTGATTGGAGATGATTGAAGACATGGGGTAACAAATTGAGATAATTTACGTAATAATAGTTATGGAAGAGTGAGGTTTTTTGTCAGGAATTTTTAATCCAAGAGGGGATCCTTTCGAGGCACAAATAGATTTTTTTTAGATTTTCTTTGTAATACTGCAATTTTGGAATGAAGATGCTTCAGAAAAGATAATCCAAAGACTGCCGGTAACGCGTCAGTCTGTCACACCAGAATGGCTGACACCGGTATCACAGCAGGATTTAAAAAGAGTCTCAAATCCCAGTTATAGGTTCAATACAGAAGATTAAAAAAGAATAATCCCCTTCATATCTCTATTCAATAGTGATATTCCTGGATTATGCACATGGTGATTGAAGAGTATAAATCTGGTGATTATGTTGAGATTTGAATCCGTTTTTAAAGGATATAATACATTTAAAGACGCGGTTCTGATTACAACCTCTGAATTATCGGTAATATATTGTAATCCTGCCTTAAAAAAGTTCATTTGCATAAATGAGTCCACTCCCTGCCCGAATTTAGATAAACTGCTGGAGATTATATCTGAACAGAATGGAGAGAGAGAAGGTATCAGACATGTTTTGACTCAAGTGTGTTCCAATCCAGAATGGACCGGAACTCATTCGTTTTTATCTGAGGAAGTCTCGATACACATCCATTCCACACCCGTTCCAATCTCTGATGATGGAATGATGGGTAGAATATGGGTGTTTTCTGAAACGTTTCCTACAATCCAGACCGATGAACAATTCATACAATCAGAAAAGTTATTCAGAATGGTATTTGACCTGATCCCAGAAGGAATTGCGATATCAGATCTAAAAACCGGCAAATTTTATGAAGTAAATGAACATTTCTCCAGGTGGTGGGGATATTCACGTGATGAAGTTATTGGAAAGTCAGCAGTTGAAATGGACTTCTGGGTTGACATTAACGAGAGAAATGACATTATTAACCGGCTACAGCGGTATGGACACTTTCATCTGATTCCGGTGAAAATGCGGGGAAAAGACAAAAAAATTAAACAAATACTTTTTTCTGGAAGAATTATAACTATCAACAACACGCCATATATGCTATCAATTCCGATTGATGTTACGAATATCCGCCAGTATGAAGAAAAAATCTGGTCACTTGCCTCATTCATTGAATTAAATCCTAACCCTGTTCTTGAAATCAACGAATACGGAAGCATTACGATGAACAACGAGGCAGCAGTGAAAACCATTACCTATCTGACCGGATCATCAGATCTCCACCATTTTCTTCCGGATGGAATGGATGAAATACTGGATGCAATTCATACGGGGAATGAAACTACCTTTGTCCGGGAAGTTACCATACATGACCGGATTTTTCTTGAGTATATCTATATCACCAATCAATACCGGACTGCACGAATGTACCTGACTGATATCACCGAGAGAAAAAAGGTAGAATATGAATTACTCCGGAAAAATGAAGAACTAGCGGCTGCTTATGAAGAAATCATGTCAACCGAAGAAGAACTCCGGCAGAATTATGATAAACTGGTTTTACAGGAACAAAAATTAATAGAAAATCAGAAAAAACTTCGGATGATAGTAGACCATATCCCGGGAATTGTTCTGACTACTGATACAGAACTACATGTAAAGAGCATTTTTGGAGCAGGTCTTGAAAAACTAGGCCTTTTACCAAATGAAGGACTTGGAAAGAAGATTGAAGATGTCTTTGTCAATGCTGACTCCGGTATGCTTCAGGCTCATGAAAAGGCTTTGAAAGGGAGGGAATATTCCATTGAGACTCATTACAAAAAGAGAGATGCCCATTTATTTGTCTCGGCTCTGTCTGAATTTCTAGTGATATGAAAAATTTTTCAATGAGAATTACATTTAGAGAGA
>NZ_QGMZ01000042.1 GCF_003173335.1 Methanospirillum stamsii | reverse complement strand
TTCTTGTGCTATATCGTGGAGCATTAGGTTTTCCTCCTCGGTTAACATGAACGACACCCGGGTGACTGAACCTTGGTGCCGCACTGGGGAATTTATTCCGCCCTAACTGGGGAATTTGATCCCGCCGAGATTGGGGAAAACTAAGCCGCCATTGACAATTATAAAGAAGCGGATATTATGGAAGGTTTAGAAAGGGTATTTTAATTAAGAATTTCGTGAGTTTCACCTTTTGCATGGCAATTGTGTATGGCATAATTACATTGCAAACTTATGATGCAATTCTGCCCACAGTCATGTTTTGCATCACCGGATGGCATTCATGAACTGCAAATGATTAATATTTGAGAAGTATATTTTAAAATAATCCTGGATTGATGAATTAAAAATGGAAGAGGAATTACACAATCCTCGTTTGGAGTAATAGAAAAATTTCATCATAAAGCTCAGCGTTTGCAAATCCAGGATTGAAACTGGAAATATTAAAAGAGGAGGAGATCATTATGGCATCATGTACAATATCATCATCATTTCATTATCAGGAAAGGCTTAAAGCAGCTGTTGAAGAAATCCTTCATAAAGCAAATGAATCCCTGGGCAAAGGAGAGTATAATATTGCATTATATCTCTACGACAAAGTGATTAAACAAGAACCGGATAATAGAATTGCCCTTATGAATTTAGGCAGAACATATGAATATCTCGGTGATTATCCGGCAGCAATCCAGACTTATGGATCATTGATAGAGATTGATCAGTATAATCCGGAGGCATGGTATAACAGAGGTCTGGTTTTGAAAAAAACCGGGGCATATGTTGAAGGTATGATAAATATCCGGATGGGAATAGCACTTAATCTTCATGAAAAATTATAAATTTTCACTCTGAAACAGGTAAAATAATAACATTCAGAGTTATTCTCATAGAAATTGGATTATTGAAAAGGGACTTTCAATTAGATATAGTAAAAAAGTCCTCCGGCAGTTATGTTTTCATCAATCCACGTAATTATTTCACCTCGAAGGAGTAGAATTTCTTTTTTAAACGAACTTTTTCTCTCTTCATGGTATGAGATATTAAAAAATTCCTGGTGGATAGTATTTGTAGCACCAGGAAACGTCGGACAGGCATATGATGCTTTATCAGAGAGTAAGACCGCTATATCTATATTTTTATCAAGAAAAATAAAAATCTCCTTTGATTGTTGTCCGGATATATCAATTCCTAATTCGTTCATTACCTCGATTGTCATGGGGTGAATAGGTAATGGCTGTGTTCCTGCACTGTATGATTCAAATCTATCTCCATATCTAAAACGCAGATAACCCTCAGCAATTTGTGAACGAATAGCATTATGGGTGCTGATAAACAATATCCGGGTTTTTTTGATCATAGTATCTGATAAGAATTATTAAAACTCCATTTACGAAAATCAAATGTTCGAAGTTTTTTATGATTCATCGTTCTCAGAAAAGGTAATGGTCCGGTATCCCATCCCAATCAGTTCAACATCCTCCCGGCTTTCCATACAGACAACAACCGGGGTCTGATGAACCATTGAAAAGATTATCTCATCTCCGGGATCCGGTAAGAGTGGAATATCAACGTCATTTTGAATGGTATACCGATAGGGATCCATATTTCCAAAGAAATACGTTTTATATTGTTTCAGATCCTCTTCGTTTTTATCAAATGCAGAATCAGCACTACCTGCAATGGTAATGTCTACCGGAATCCAGCCATATTCGGGGATATAAAATTCTGCCCAGAAGTGGGGTCCGGCAAGACCCGGGATTAACTGGTAACCTCCTGCAGAACGTGCTGGAATTCCAAGTGACCGGCAAAGGGCACAAAAGAACATACTTTGAGTGCCACAATCGCCATATCCGGTCTCATACATATAGGTCGACTCCGGAATTTCTGATGCGGCAAGATATGTATGGGGAACATTACTATAGGGATAGGTATTGAGAATGTTCCAGTATATCATTTCTGCCATCCGGTATGGATTTGTTTCATCGCCAACGATCTCCTCTGCAAGGTCAGCAATCTCCGGTGTAATTTCTATGTTCTGCTGTGACCGTGTATATGTTTTATAGAGTTCACTGGTGGTATCATATGGGCCAATAAGTTCCGGATCAACCATATGACGACGTTCAAAGGTAGAAAATTCATAAACTGCTGAAACATTCACATACTTATCATTGATTTTATCCAAGGGGATCTCAAAATATACCTGACCATGATCCCCGGTGATTATCGGTTTAGATTTAACATATTCTGCAGGTTCCAGTTGTATTACTGAAATATTTTTCTGACTTCCTAGTTCAACAGGAAGAGGAAGCCAGACCTGAAGAGTTCCGAAATCCGGCAGATATTCCCGGGGAATGTTAAGGGTATTATTTGCCTGGAACCGATGGGGGTTTCCATATGATCCATCTAACTGGGGTTCATTAGTAATGACCGGATAGAGTTCATCAAAGGCTTCTGAATGATTCTGTGATCGGGAGATTTCCTGTAGGAGAGTTTTATTGTGATAAGCAGCATTATTCGCAATTCCAATAAAA
This sequence comes from Methanospirillum stamsii, assembly GCF_003173335.1. GTDB lineage: Archaea > Halobacteriota > Methanomicrobia > Methanomicrobiales > Methanospirillaceae > Methanospirillum > Methanospirillum stamsii. Next base: position 19,955 of record NZ_QGMZ01000042.1, on the reverse strand, counting down.
TACCTGATTTGTCCATCAGAAACAATCTGAATAGATTCTCCTGGTCCAAGGTACCGCTCACGTTCCTCTTCCGAGAGGTTTGGAAGACCTGCTGCCAGAACTTCCCTTGCCTGTGTTGTATTTAAAGACATCTCAACCAGCATCCATGTCGCCCGGTTTCTCATATGAAGGGCTTTTCTGGCATCGACTGATTTTCCTTCCATATCATAAGCGTTAACTGACTGGTTGAAGAGATCAATAGATTTTTCAAAGTATTTGTTGTTAAATGTCTCTAATCCGGATGTATAATATTCTTCTCCGGTAAATTCTGCAGAACTGATACTGCAAGTGAGAATAGGTATTATGATAAAAACAGCAATGAATGAGAATCTCATTATCTAATAATGATGTGACAAAGGGGAAATAAATCTTATGATTAGCAGTAAGTTTTTTTTGTTATGGCTATTTACCATATACAGAAACCATGAATAAAAAGACTAATTTTAAAAATTACCTGGTTTAAATAAGTTTTAAATAATATATGTGGTTTCCTGATTAATCAAAATAAAGGAAAAACGATATATCGATTTTATTCTATCCATCGGGAAAAATTGGCCGGACCTTTGTCTGCTACCCAGTCATAGGTTTTAGCAATCTTTGTTAAGGTAATAATTTTATTACGGTGTTGCTCAGGGACTTCTTTGACTTTATATGCAGGGATATCTTTGAAAGGAACCCATTCTTCATTAACATATTCATGGGGAATAAATTCGGTGCCATCCGGACTATATAAAAATCCAAGATAACTAAAGGGATTCGGCCCAAGAGACTTACCTCGTCCATCCCGACCTTCAATACCATTGATGTGAATCCCAAGAAGTTTATTTCCTTTTTTCATACTCCGGAAAATTTCATATTTCACCCATCGCTGAGTATAGGTATTAGTGCCAATCAGGACAGCAGAAACTGAGGAGTCCTGAATCTGCATATCTATCAATTTTCTGATAGAATCATCTCCGGATTTCGCAGCAGCTTCCCAGAGATATGGAGGGAAAAATCCTCCATGGTTTTCATGAGTAATTTTATGCGAACGGACTATATTGATACGAATATCATTCATATCCTGATTTGCAATACAGAAAAAAACTTTTTTAGGCATGCAGCAAAACCTTCTGTTATCAAATCTATTCTCGTTAATGATAATTAACACCTTCTTTTTGATAATTAATTGAAATCGCGAAAAACAACAAAAATTTTTTATTTTTTTAAACGGATATAATGAGCTTTACCAGAGCGAATCAAAATATATATGCACAGTCATGTATGATTACCCTGTGAAATGTCAAGAGATATAGTAGTCACTCATACCTGTGTGGCATAATATATCTGGTTTTTTACAATCTACCCGGAGAATTCTCATGAAAGAAAAAAAGGTTTGTATATTTTTCATTCTCGCATGCATAATAACCATAATAATTTCTGCAAGTGTGGTTGCTACCAGTAGTAATGTATTACCGACAACAGACACCCCTCTTAGCATACCCGGAACCTCTGTTGTTGAAATCACCGGGATAAATGCGGTGAATTTTCCGAATGTAATCACCTATGTCACCGTGAATACACCGGAGGGAAAACAGGGAGAACTCACCAAAGAAGATTTCCAGGTATATGAAAACGGAAATCTGATGGAGATAACATCAATTAAATTCCCGGACAAAAAAAACAGAACTAAACTTGACCTTGCGATTCTCTTTGATGAAACCGGAAGTATGAGCGAGGAGATATCTGACATAAAAATTAAAGTCAAAGAATTAACAGATAATCTTGCATCTGCAAACATTGACTGTAGATATTCATTAGTCAGTTTTCGCGATATTGTATCAGTTAAACAGGAATGGACATCTGATACATCACTCATAAAAAATGCCGTTGACAGACTTGAGGCTGACGGTGGAGACGATGCACCGGAAGTAAACCTTGATGCTATTGAAACTGCCCTCATATCTGGATTCCGCCCAGATGCCCAGCATATGATCATAGATATCACGGATAGTATGACTCATTACCGGGATGATGGAACATCGTTTTCGCAGTATACTATTCCGGAAACTGCCAGTCATTTATTGAGTAACGGTACCAGTTATATCCTCGTCGGACCAGCTTCAGTATCAGGTCAGTTCAATGTTCATACAGATAAAAAAGAACTGGTCAAGGCCCTTGGTGGAAGCGGTCTCTTTATTGATATCCATAGTGATGAATTCTCTGTCATTCTCGACAAAATCCAGGCAATCATCACACAAACCTATACTATCAGTTATTATACGCCGGAATTTTATCCGGAAGGAAAGAAAGTCACCCTGGAAGTTCAGGTAGGGCCGACAACAGATAGCGGACAATTTACCATCCTGAAACAGGATGGAATTTCAAGAACAGCACCATTGAATCCCGTGTCCGAAGAACTGGATACAGATATTATCCGGGATACTGATGGGATCAGTACACTTGGAAGATCCATTGTTGATATAACCGGAATTAATGCAGTGAATTTCCCGTATATCCTCACATATGTCACCGTTAATACCTCTTCCGGAAGGGTAGGAGATCTTACAAAAGATGATTTCCAGGTATACGAAAACGGGGAACTAATGGATATTGATTCATTCACATTCACTGATAGTTCAGAGAAAACGAATCTTGATCTGGCTATTATCTTTGATGATACCGGAAGCCTCGTTGATGAGATTGAAGATATGAAAGAAAAGGTGAATGACCTGACCGACCGAATCATATCAGCAAATATTGACTGTAGATATTCACTCATCACCTTTAAAGACACAGTAGTAGTGAAACAGGAATGGACTAATGATCCGGCAATAATTAAAAATGCAATTGAAAGCCTGAATGCGAGTGAGGGATTCGATGATCCGGAAGTAAACCTGGACGCTATTGAAAAAGCCCTTGAATTTGGATTCAGGCCTGATGCACAACACATGATTCTTGACATTACCGATAGCACAACTCATTATGTTAAAGATGGGACCCCATTCTCCAATTATACCATTCCTGAAACAGCCGGGCACCTTCTTACTAATGGTGCCAGTTTCATCCTGGTAGGACCGACAACAGTTGCCGGAACATTTGATTTGAATAATGATATGCGGGAACTGGTGAAATCCCTTGGGGGTAGTGGTCTCTTTATTGATATTCACAGTGATGATTTCTCAGCAATACTTGACAGAATAAAGGGAGTCATCACCCAAACATATATCATAGGCTATTATTCTCCAGATAAGAATTCTGGTGAAAGTGTAAAGACCGTCAGAATATTGGTTGAAGATAATGAAGACAGCGGGCAGTATACAATACGGATTACATAACATCCAGGAAAATGAGATAACACGTAATGATTTCAACTGAATAATCGCTAAACACTCTATTTTTTCTTTTTATTAATCCCTGATGATTATTTTCGGAACAATCGACATGGATTTACGTACCCAATACCTGTTGACCATATTTACGAGAAGGAATTTTGCATATTTCTCTTACCTGGGAAGTATCAAAAAGGGTAACTTGTGAAATATTACATATGTTTTTATTTGGTGATGTCAAAGTATCCTGGATAAAAACTAATTTATCTGCAATTGATTCAAGTTCAACAATTGTCTTATCCCAGATAGGAGAAATGAGAAGTACTTCCTGTCTTTTTTTTGATCGTTCCCTGCAGAGATGACCGAATGGTAAGATATATTCAGGGTTTTCATCAAACCATTGTGGACTATACTCAATAACCATAAACCGTACCGGATCATTTTCTACTACGACTAAAATATCAACCGGATTGTTCAATTCCCTGATTTCTATCCTGTTTTGTTCTTCATTTATGTGGAGGAGATTTGACCTATCCGCACTAGAGCAGACATATAATATCTTCCGGTGATTACATTTTTTGAGGATGTCAGAAATCGTTTCGGCCAGGAAAAGGCGGGTACCTATAAATATCGAAAAAGAATTCTCCGGAATGGTGATAAAGTTTTTACTATGATAGGTCATTTGATTACTTCTTGATAGTAGTGGTATAAGAAGTTCAGTGAAACAGGGTGAAAGTGAAATGAGTAAAATGGGAAAAAATAATATAAACCTATAATTAAACCAGTTGCAACCGGTTGCAACGAATGAAACTTTCTTAATTTTAGACAATTTTTAATAGAAAACCAGAAAACTTTTGTTTATAGAATTATTTTTCAGAGCTGTTACAACCATTCTGAACGACCCTGTTTTCGAATCATCAACCAGATTATTAATAAATAGAGAATTTGATAGGATATAATTAGGGAAAATAATTTCAGACTGATATTCACCGGTTTTATCTACAGTCCTTATACACTGTTTCATCTAACACTTGTATGTCACGGGGAGACCTAAAGTCAAACCACATCCCTGATTCTGTAATACCAGAATCATATGTGCTTTACTCTTTCCAGGTACCGGGAATTGAATAGGTATTCAGCATGTCCTCCTACAATGCTATACACCCATGCTCATAAACCCCGGCCTTGAAAGATTTGTCCGGGTGTCACCGTAACTCTTCGAAAAAAACCAGAAAAGGATTTAACCCCACCCCCTGATAAATCCCGGGGGGATTCCTCCTACACTTCGGGTTTGTTGTCTTTTTCTAAAATAAAAAAACAGAGGTTAACATGTATCCAAAAAGCAGATTCAGTGCCAAGTATAATGAGAACCAGATTACCCTTATCAATTATCTGAAAGAACAGGTTCATAATGGACGGTGCTTTTTGAAATCCAAATATATCGCGAAGGATGTCGGGCTCTCCTCAAAAGAAGTCGGGACAAACATGGCTATTCTCTCTGAGATCTGTCCTGAATTCTTAATTGAGCGATATAGTTATTCAAATAGTACTACCTGGCTTGTCTCACCAGGAAGTATCCAGGGGCTTCAGAGAAGAATGGATAGTCCGGTAGCTATCGTTTAAGTAAAAAAGATAGTCTTTAATAAAATATTTTATATTCATTTTTCTGATAATTTTCCTGATTAAAAAATACCTTTTTTAATAAGGATTCCAGTATTAACAGGTATTTATTAGTACAAATACATCAACAATATATCGGATGATTCAAATACTTTTCATAACATTTATTCTCATCATTGCAATCATCCTGTTTTCTCTGGCTTGGCGTTATAGTTCACAACGGCGTTCTCTGCCATGCCCGGTTTGGATGAAATGGATGCTGGATCCTCCATCTTTTAAAGGAATAAGTTCCCGGACAAAAAAAACCATTAAGCATCTTCAGGTAAATCCAGGTATGAGTGTTCTTGATGCTGGCTGTGGCCCCGGCCGACTTTCAATTCCCCTTGCAGAACGTATTGCTCCGAATGGAGTAGTAACGACAATGGATATCCAGGAAAAAATGCTTGAGGAAGTCAGAAAACGATCTGAAAAAAGGGGTATCTCAAACATTAAGTATCTACAAGGTGGAATTGGTGAAGGAAAACTGGAACATAATTCATTTGACCGGATAGTTATGATAACCGTTCTTGGAGAAATTCCTGAACGCGAAACGGCAATGAAGGAGTTATATAATGCCTTAAAATCCGGAGGGAAAATTTTGATAGAAGAGACTATCCGGGATCCTCATTTTCAGCGGGCATCTGTTGTCCGGGAATATGCTAAAAAAGTGGGACTGATTGAAGTAGGACATTTTGGAAGCAGATTTAATTATATTATTATATTCGAAAGACCCTGAAAGATATTATGTATATACTTGTCATCATGGGCAGTCCTCATAAGGGAACAACATATCGGGCATGTGAGGAACTTCGTCAATCCATCGAAAGAGAAATTTCTGTTGAGTTTGAATATCTCTGGTTACACCATGCAAATCTCCATCCCTGTTCTGGGTGTTGCCTTTGTTTTACCCGTGGCGAGGAGTCCTGTCCCTACCATGATGATGCTATTCAGATAAAGGAAAAAATGGAATCAGCTGATGCCATCATCTTTGCATCACCTGTTTATGCCTTGAACGTTTCCGGACAAATGAAAGTTTTTATCGACCGTCTCTCATATAATTTTCACCGTCCCCGTTTTTTTGACAAAAAAGCATTTATTCTCACCACAACGGCAATACTCGGTCATAAAGATGTTCTGAAATACATGGAAATGGTAGCAAAATTCTGGGGTTTTGAAATCGCGGGGAAATTAGGTCTGGTGACTCCGGATCCTTTACCTTCTTATCGAAAAGAGAAAAACCATAAGATAATTGAGAAGATAGCAAAAGAGTTCATTGTTTCACTCCGGAATAACCACAGAAAAGGTCCCTCGCTTAAAGATATTATCATTTTTCACGGCCAAAGGAGTTCATTTAAACAACTCAAACTTATTTCACCCTGTGATTTTCATTATTGGAATGATAAAAGATGGTTTGAAAATGAGGTGCATTATTTTTTTGATGTCCCGGTTAACCCTCTCTTTCATGGGATCGGATTGATTGTCGAATGGCTTTCAGAGCGCCAGATTAAAAAAGATATCATGGAAAATCCGGGAGAATTATCCTAATTTCTCTCGCAGATTTTTTATAATTCTCATCTTATACTAAAATATTAAAAAGGATATCCACATCTATCCTGAGATCCTAATTACTAAAAGCATGATTCCCAAAGTACTGGCATCACCATTAAAATATATCCAGGGACCTGGAGAGTTATCAAACATTCAATTTCATCTCTCACATTTTGATGGACCAATCCTATTTGTTATGACAGGTTTTGCCCACACTCATCTGAAAAACCTTATTAATGAAAGTTACAAAAAATCTGAAATCCTGATATTTGAAAAATTCAACGGAGAATGTACAAAAAATGAGATCGAACGATTCAGAACGATATACCATACTCATTCCTGTAAAACAGTTGTTGGTATTGGAGGTGGAAAAGCTATAGATACTGCCAAAGGGGTAGCATTCTATGAGAATTGTCCGGTAATTTCTATTCCAACTATTGCATCAACCGATGCACCGACCAGTGCAATCGCAGTTACCTATACCGATGACCATGTTTTTGATGGAAACCTTCTTCTTTCTAAAAACCCGGATCTTGTTCTTGTTGATACAACCATTATCCTAAACGCTCCGGTCCGATTTTTAGTTGCAGGAATGGGTGATGCACTATCAACCTACTTTGAAGCACGGGCAAATGAAGCATCCGGACATGAGAATTTTGTTGGTGGAAAACCCACAAATACCTCTTTTGCTCTTGCTAAATTATGTTATGATCTTCTTATCCGAGATGGCCTGAAAGCTAAAACCTCTGCAGATAAGAAAGAATGGTCAAAAGAATTTGAGAATATTATTGAAGCAAATATCTACCTGAGCGGTGTCGGCTTTGAAAGTAATGGTCTTGCCTGTGCCCATTCAGTATATAATGCACTCACCATACTTCCAAATTGTCATCATATGTATCACGGTGAATTGGTTGCATTTGGAGCGATTGTCCAGTTGATTCTTGAAAACAGGCCAGAGGAAGAGATAACTGAGGTAATAAAATTCTGTTTGAGCATAGGACTTCCGGTTTCTTTACGCGACATCAGTAATCAGGAACTAACTCCTGATGATATCATAAAAGTTGCTAAAGTGGCATGTAGTCCGGAAAATTTCATGGCAAGTGAACCCTTTGAGGTAACACCAGAGATGGTGATTGATGCAATGAATAAATTGAAAAATTTTGGAAATTGATAATAATTCAATTTTAAAGGTACCGAAATTTTTCAAAATTGGATTCTAAAAAACTTTCTCTTTGACTTTTTTAAAATAAATTTTTTCAAGAATTAAGTTTGGACCTTTATCTAGGATATAAAAATGTTTGCAGTTCAGGATCGCTTGGCAAATAAATAAGGTACCTCAAGGTTATCATAACATTGAGTCAAAAAAGATATTTGAAATTATAATATCCTGGACTCATTGCTAAGTTAGAAGGAGGGAATAAATGTCAATTTTTGCATCCTGGATTCATGGTACCAGTATAAAACCACAAAATGAAGGGTACTATATTTCAAAAACATATAAGGGGTATGCAGCGATTTTTCATACCCATGGAAAAGAATGGTTTCATTTTGCGATTCCCACACCAGTTATAACCGATAATAAACGTGTAATGGTAAAAAAGGTTTTTGTGTTTTATAAAACTGAATTGAGTTCCAAAATAGTATCTATCCATGTATATGATGGAGGTATAAAAATTCCAGATTTACAATTTAACAATCTGGCACTTACCGGAGATCACAGCACAAATTTAGATAATGCAAATACATGGCAGATTGCAAACAAAGTTGAAATGAAATATGGACTTGGAATTTCTATTGAAGTAGATTTCGGTAAATCTTCTCCAACAGGAGTACCCGGAATTTGGTTTACTTCTGCAGGCGCAGATTTTGAAAAACCGTAAATGAGGAACTGAGCATGCCACCGAATTCTATAGATTTGTCGCCACATATCAGGTACATCAGATGGCAGGGTGGAGCAGGGTGTTGGGGTTATTCCATGCTTGCAATCTGGGACATAATGAATGATCTTGTCTGTCCATTTTCTCCGAATTTATCTTTAAATTTAGGACTTTTTTTACATATAAGACGGGATTTATGGGAAAAAGAAAAATGCATAATGAGTCCGGATGGAAGGTATCATATTAAAAAAACCGATGCAGGAGAAGAAAAATGGATAGAACAATCATTTGGGTGTACAACTGAGGGTACTGAGATAACCAATCCTGATTTACGATGGACTGGTAATTGGACATATGATGGTGTAAATGAAGCGTGTAATTACAGACTATCAAAAGATATCACAGAAATACCTTTAACAGTATCTGAAATACAAAAATGGCTTATTAATAATCACCCCGTTCAAATTGAAGATGGACCTCATGTAATTGCAATTACCGGATATAATAATTCCAATTCTACATTTACTTTTGTGAACAGTTATGGAGACAGATATGGTAATGGCGGATTCGGGACATATTCTTATAATGATATTTCGAAAAAAACAGGGATATTTGGAGAAAAATTAGGAAGAGCATTTATAATTGATCCAATACCTCCTAAACCAGTTCCCGTAGCCAGAATCAGGATTTCAACTCCCATTGATGGAGGTAGACGATTAAATATCAATCTCTGGCTAAGTTCAGAGAAAAGCCCCCAGGTTAAGAGAAAAATCTGGCCTCCTCCTCATAGTATGGATTCCAGCAGAATTCTACATTACACGGTTCGGTTACCTTCTGAGTTTGTTTGGCCTCCATCTCCAGAAAACCGGCTGGTGTTAGATCTTTATGACTCAGGCGAATATTCTGAAACTGGAGGTCAAATAGAAGAATTTATAGCAGTATTTGGAGAACATTCAATTTCCTGTAAGGAAATTACCTCCGGACCAATTTCCTTTAAGGCAAGAGAACACCGAAGATTTATCATATCATAATATTCTAATTTTTTCATAATTGTATCCGGTATCCTAAAGTAAAAAAATTTATTTTTCTATATCTTCTTTATAGGTAAATATTTGAGAACCTAAAATCTCGCCATCATAAAGAAAATCAATTTTCCATTCTCCGGGCAACATTGGTTTTTCATAATCCTGTATGTCAATATAGTAACATGCCCAGTCCCATCCCTCCTCAGCCTGAAGATAATCTTCAATGAACAAATATCCAGTTGGATCATACCAATGCCATTCAAGTTTTGATTCGGACAATAATGGGGAAAAACTTACAAAAGCACAAATTCGTTCATCGGTTGTAAGAAAAGTATCTGAAATCTCTATAGGTTCTCCATTTTCTTCATCAAAATTCTTTGATATGACCATACCTGAAAAGCCATTTAATCCTTCCTTAAAAGAAGAACTTTCTGTATATCCTGAATCTCCGTTAATAGTTATTCTAACCGGATTTGTCTGATATTCAGAGTTATCAATAAAGGCATAAACATTATAAGTCCCCGGATTTACTGAATCAGGAATTTCATAATAATACGTATGAGAGACATTTCGAACCATCAGGGGAGGGATTTCCTGACCTTTTCCGATACCCATAAATTCTGAACCTTTGATATCACCAAGTTCAACATCAAATCCCAGAAAATCTTCTGTATGCAGCATCCAGGTATCATATCCTAATTCATCCATTAATGCTCCATTCTCTCCGGCAATGATAGTAGCACTAAAAGCCATATCCAGTTTAATTTTCGCCTTGTCTCCCGGATTATAATTATCTTTATCGAACGTTACGGTCCCTTTAAGTAGAGCAGTTCCTAGTGGTACATCACCTCCGGACCATGTCGCAAATGCCGGGCCATAATTATCGAATAAAGGTAAATCATAGATAATTTTATCTTCAGAAGTAACTGCTAATCCGGAAGGGATAAAAAAAATAACCGATAATGCAATTATTAAAAATCTAACATTTACTGAGATCTTTTTAATGAACAGTATTCTTCTATCTTCCATGAGATTTAATTTAAGTAGCGAGATATAAAGTTTTGTAAACTCCATATATTATAAATATTTATCCATAAAATTGTTGGGGAAAAAATTTCCTCAAATTTTTTTCAGGATATGGTAAATCAGAACAATATCCTCTTAAGTTAAAGAATATTATCTGTACGCATGATTATTCTCCTCAATGGGACATCTTCTTCTGGAAAAACCACTATCGGAAAAAAATTACAGGAAAAATTTGATGGAGTACTTCTTTTATATGGACTTGACACTATGGTTCAGACTGCTTTTCCGGAAAAATGTGATTACCCCCCTTATGATGAGAAGGCAATAAAAGTAGCCATGAGTGAATCAAACGGCCAGAAAGTTGCAAAACTTGCCATATCCCCTTACATGTATCCGGTGTATGAAGCCGCCATACATTTTTACCGGATGCTTTCAGAGAAGGGATATTTCCTTATCATTGATGAAGTATTATTTGATAAAAACCGAATTGTCCCATACTTTAACTTATTATCCAAGGAAACAGTGTATTTTTTTGGAATAAAGCCAGAACTGGATGTCGTAGTCAAGCGTGAACAGGAACGGAGAGATAGACTTTCTGGTCTTGCTGCCGGACTCTATAATGAAGTATATAATCCTCTTTTTACCTATGATTTAACCATTGATACCGGAGTATTGTCTCCGGATGAGGCGGCTGATTTGATACTGAATTATATACAGGATATTGATTCACCGCAAGGATTTATTCGGTCAGGATTAGATTTCCAATAACAAACGATTAAGTCCGGTTTGGATTATGATGCTTCTTTATTATTTAAAATCCGATTTCGATATAACATTAGACCAGCAAAAAAAGCAGTTAGTATCATAATTATTGATGCAAGTGAAATGTCAATTTGATGATTTAATCTGGTCAGTATCATCCCAATATTACTGTTTTGTGAAAAAAACAAAAAGAATCCGGAAATCCCACAACAAATAGAAAAGAACAATCCGGTAATTTGTAATTTTCGATAAAATGACTTATATTTCTTTACTCGTATCATAAAAAAAGAGGACACCAGAATCATGATTATCAATAATGCAAAAAGCCATTCATATGGATTAAATAATTCCTTCATTATTGCATTATCAATATAATCGATTTGTGGAATAGGGACAAAATTTCCTTTGAATGGATAAAACCAGTTTTCCGGTTCGTTCCACATTCGGTCAAGAAGCTGATGAGTAAGCAGACCAAGTGAAAATGATATCCCAACCAGTGAACGATATTGTATCCAAATCAGAATCCCTAATATCAGTATAATTCCAAAAAATGACAAACCATGAGCATAAATCCTTCCATAATCAAGAGATTGCTGGAGCAAAAGGTGACCTATGGGTTTGTCAATAATATCCGGAACAATTCCTCCGATTGCAGCGGGAATAATAAGCTTTGAATCGTGAAAGAACCAGAATAAAAAAAATCCAATAATTAGTCCGGCGGCAAGGTGACAAAAAATATACATTTAAAGTATTTCCGATTATTAATATCATTAAAGCGTTTTTTTAAGCAAATTTCTATAGATATCTGTTTGTAATACTGATAATTAGGTATAGTCATTATTTTTTTTCTTGCATAAATTGAGATCATCCTATGATATACAAAATATATTAAATTATGATGATGTAAAGTAATTCATTATTATGGATAAAAAGACCATTAATCTGATTTGTTTATGCTTTCTCTTCGTTTTATTTTTGTTTTCATGTGGTGTATATAGTGAGAGTGTTTATGAAGAAAAGTATTCTGATCTCTGGACAACTGTGGAGAATGCATATGTGTATTGCTTCCCTCTTGTTGTGGTAGATGCTACGATGAAAAAAATGACCAACACCGAGATACCGACAACGACACAAGCGCCGATAAATCAGTTGGTTCACAGCAATTTGCAGTTTACTGCTGATAACAAACTTGTTGTTTCACCAAATGTTGATGATATTTATTCGAGTGCTTTTCTCGACCTCAATAATTCCGCTTTTATTTTCGTTAAACCAAAGACTGAAAGATTTTCTTCGATCCAGTTTCTGGATGCATATACAAATACCATTGATGTTATCGGTTCAGGAAGTAAAACAGATAATCCAGAGGATGAAGTTATTTGTCTGATTACCGGAAGAGATTTTACCGGTGATGTTCCGGACGGCATGAAACATATTACCATACCAACTGATATAGCCTGGATAATTATCCGGACGGTAATTAATGGACCGGATGACATGCCAAATGTGGAAGCGATACAAAATCAAACGGTTTTGATTCCATTTGATGTTTATCTGAATAAGGAGACTTATATTCCACCTATTGGATCATATAATCCGAAGTATAATTTTAATCCGGTGGATTTTGTTTTTAATATGTCACCGGATGAGTTCTTTAAAACAGCCAATGGCATCATGTTAAGGAATCCACCGGCATCGGTTGATGGTCCCATGCTAGAAGAAATGCAGGCCATCAATGTAGGTCCCGGACTTATCTTTGATAGTACTGTTCTTGGAACCGGAGGAATTGATAAATGGAATTCCATGGTGGAAAATATCGAACTGACCCTGACAAAACAAACGGCTCAATATATGGTCGCTCTTGGTGACTGGAACTATTATGGCGAACCAATAGGAGATTGGGGGTCAGCATATGCATACCGTGGGCTGGTTGCTATCAAGGGTCTTGGTGCAAATCCAATGTATGTTGCTGTTTACCCGGAGGCGGATACAGATTCAGAAGGTCAGCAGTTATCCGGAATAAACAAATATCACCTTCACATTGAAAAAGACATGCTCCCTCCGGTTATCAATGACGGATTCTGGTCTTTTACTGTATATGGCAGTGATGATTTCCTCATTCCAAATGAAATAGACCGGTACTGTATAAATGATCGGAGTAATGTGACATATAACGAGGACGGTTCACTTGATATTCTGCTCCAGGCCGAAAAACCTGGTGATGATATGGTAAATAACTGGCTTCCGGTTGGCACAGGAGATTTCAGAATAAATCTTCGGATTTATGGCCCCGACCTTCAAAAAATCAAGAATTCCTGGATCCCTCCGAAAATAGTACAGGGATTAGTATCTGAAGATATTCCAGAAAATAATTCAACTGAAATCTGGGAGAAGGTAAAAGATGCCTATATTTTTAGTTATCCACTTGTCCTGATGGATGCCACAATGAAAGAACATACTAATACCGTAGTACCAACAAGTGAACAAGCTCCAATCAACCAGTTCCAACATGATGATCAATTGAAAAATGCAGACTGGAGAAATGTCGTATCACCAAATGTAGATACGCTATATTCTCAGGCATTCCTTGATTTAAATTCCACAGTTCTGGTATTTGTCAAACCAAAAGCCGACCGGTTTTGTTCAGCACAAGTAATGGATGCATATAGTAATACCATTGATGTCATAGGTTCCGGAGGTGGAGCGGATAATCCAGATGATGAAGAAATCTGTCTGATTACAGGAAGAAATTTCATGGAAGATATTCCGGAGGGTATGACTCATATTTCTATTCCAACCGATATAGGATGGATAATTATCCGGATAGTATGCAACGGTCCGGATGACCTCTCCAATATCGAAGAAATACAAAAGCAGCTCTTCCTCGTTCCGATGGAAAATTATCTGAATAATGAACCATATATTCCACCAAAAGGGAGTTACAACGAAGACAATAACTTCCGGCCAGGGGATCACGTCTCCAATATGTCTCCGGAGGATTATTTTTCGACTGCTAATCGCCTGATGATTTCTAATCCCCCTTCTTTAGAAGATACTCCTATGATGGAAGAGATGAAATCTATCAATGTTGGTCCCGGACTTGTCTTTGATGAAAAAATTCTTGGACAAAATGCATCGGTACAATGGAACCAGATGTTGGATTCAATGAATCCGGTTTTGAGTCCTTATTACCTTAGTTTCACAGAAAAATTAGGTGATTGGGTATATTATCCCTCTCCTATTGCAGAATGGGGAACGGATTATCCATACCGTGCAATTATTGCCCAGGTGGCGTTCGGAGCCAATCCCATATCTGTTGCAATTTATCCGGAGGCTGCTTTTGATACGGATAAACAAAAATTGAACGGTCAAAATAAATATATTCTTCATTTTGATGAAGGGATGCTCCCTCCGGTACTTGAAGATGGATTCTGGTCGATAACTGCCTATGGGAGTGATTCATTTCTGATTCCAAATGAAATTAACCGGTATTGTATTAATGACCGGAGTAATGTTACCTATAGCGAGGATGGATCTCTTGATATTTTGTTACAGAATAAAAACCCGGAAAGTGACTTAGAGAATAACTGGCTTCCGGTCGGATCCGATGATTTCCATCTGATTATGAGAATTTATCTTCCAGATATGGATAAAATACTAAATAATTGGATCGTTCCGAAAATTGAAAACCAGTAACAATACCGGGATGGGATTTGATAATTCAAATCCTGAAAAATTTTTATGTTAATAGAGCCGGAGTTGGCTGTCTCGGATCTTTTCTTTCAGAAAATATTAGATCATACCAGTTATATATTGCTTCAATAAGAACAAGTGATAGAAGAATCATCAAAATTATAGATATTCCGGTAAGAAGATATCCCTGTGGAGAATTCATATTAAGATAATTCAGGATATTCAGGTATCCGGCATAAAAGGTTATTGGTATCATGGCAAGGCCTGGAATTGCTGTTATCCACATATATTTTTGTTTTCCCATTTTAATGAGGAGCGTAGTCCCGATGATTAGTCCGGTTGCGGCCAGAAGCTGGTTTGACATACCAAATAATGGCCATATGGTAGAAATTTCACCGGTGTAAAGAAGATAGCCCCAGGCAAAGGTAAAGATAAATCCTGATATGATGACACCAGGAATCCATTTCCGGTCATGAAACTTTGGAATCACCTGTCCAAGCAGTTCCTGCAGAAGATATCTTCCAACCCTTGTCCCGGTATCTACTGCAGTAAGTACAAAGACCGCTTCGAACATAATCGCAAAATGATACCAATACGATAAAAGACCCTCGAAAAATGGTATCCGGGCAAAAATTGATACCATTCCAACCGCAAGGGATACAGCACCCCCGGTTCGTCCTGAAAGGTCCTCTCCTATCAGGCTTTCAAGCTCCGGAAGCTGGACCGGAACCATTCCTAAGGTACTATATACTGCAGGAGCCACATTGATTGCAAAATAATCTGCCGGAATGAGTGCACAGGCTGCAATGAGGGCCATGATCGAGACAAATCCTTCCATGAGCATGGCTCCATATCCCACAAAATAAATGTCGCGTTCATTTGATATCATCTTCGGAGTTGTTCCGGTGCCGATGGTTGAATGGAACCCGGAGAGTGCTCCACAGGCGATAGTAATAAAGAGGAACGGAATAGCTGACCCTGGAATTATCGGACCTCCACCATTGAAGAACTCCGTAACAGCTGGCATTTGGATCTCTGGCTGGATGATGAATACACCAACTGCAAGAATGAGGATAGTACCAATCTTTAAAAAAGTAGAGAGATAATCCCGTGGACAGAGTAACAGCCATACCGGAAGAGCAGCCGCAATAAACCCGTATGCCGGAATCATAATCCGGAGTGGTGTCTCACCAAGGGCAAGGTATGTTGAGATGAATGGTATCTGACCAAGAAGTGGTCCGGCAAGAATGACAATGATGAGAAGGACCAGCCCGATGAGTGAAGCACCAAGAATATCACCAGGTCTGAAGCGGTACAAATAAACTCCCATGAGAAGAGCAATCGGAATGGTAGCAAGCACGGTAAAAGTATTTACCGGACTCATGTAAAGTGCCTTTACAACCGCAAGGGACAATCCGGCCAGGGTAAGCATGAGAATGAACAAAATAGAAAGCGATGCAATAAGTCCGGCTCTCTTTCCAATGAGTTCTCCAGCGATGAGGGAGAGACTTTTCCCATCAAACCGTACCGAAGCAAACAGCACTACCATGTCATGAACCGCTCCGGCTACTACTGCACCGATAAGAATCCAGAGAAGTCCGGGAAGGTACCCGAATTGAGCGGCAAGGACAGGTCCAATCAATGGTCCTGCTCCGGCTATTGCAGCAAAATGATGCCCGAAGAGTACGTATTTATTTGTTGGGTGAAAGTCATGCATGTCATTAAATGACTCTGCCGGAGTCCTTCTGTTCTCATCCAGTTCGAGCACCCTGGTCGCAATAAACAGCCCGTAATAGCGGTATGCCAAAGCAAAAACACAAAAAGCTATGATTAATATAACGATTGCATTCAAGTTTTCAAATCCAGATTTAGATTTGAGAAGAAAGATAATAAAATATCTGTAATCTCCGAATGATATGAAAAAAATAGAATGAAATATATAAGTTGATCCTGTGATTGTAATCTTTTTTGGGAATATTACTATGAAGATAATAATTGCTCATTGAACATATTAATAATTCATTTTTAGGTAAAAATAGGAGATATAACAAATTCTTAAAAAATTGGTGAAATCTGGTGCCATTACTACCTTTCATATTGAAAGTGATATCTTTTCATTATATAAATATCGTTTATTTTTAAGATTAATGAGCAAATTATAGGTTTTAGGGTATTAACTAATAGAGATCTAAATTGGGCTGGAAATTATTGTCTATTTTGACTGAATCTTAAGAAAACCTCATTTCCTAACGGCCGCTATCAGAGATAATATTTAGTCACCTTATATATTGGATCAAAAAAGATAGGGGAATAGCGTTCGTCTATACGCGTATTATTTTTAAGGATAATTTGATAGGAAATATTAAATCAGGTTCAGATTCAATCATTTTTTTAAAATAGAAGATTTATTACTCGAATATTGATTAAGAAAAATCCAAATGCGTTCATTCTATTCATGTAAATTGGTTAAATCTCCGAATTGTTAGTTTACTGATTGTCAAATTGGTATCCAGGATAAATTCCTTAAACCATTGAATATTGTTCGGTTAATTAATATATATTAACTTCATTAAAAATCAAAAAGTGTTGCAAAATTCGGTAATTTTTTATATTTTCCGGTTTTTTACCAGATACCAGATATCCGGTGAAAGAGCAGAAAAATTTCCCTTCCTTATCCCTATTACATAGAAACCGGATATACTCTTCTGCATCACCTGCCGTTACAATGCCTGATATCGCAACAAGTTTGGCATTTTCAGAGAGAGTAAATATGCTTTCTGCTTCTGCAAGATCCGTGAAAATGTATGTTTTTGGAATTACAACAAGATCAGTAAATCCAACAGAGAGACACATCCTCCGAAGTTTTCTTCCGATATGACCACATGCAAACTTATCTGACCAGAAGTCCAGGATATCTCTTGTTATCCGGGATGATCCATAGCCATCAACCAGAAAAGCCCCCCAATCCGGCTCAAAAAGAACACATCTACCACCGGGTTTTAAGATCCTGAACATCTCCCGAATAATCTGTTTCGGATTAATGACATGCTGGAGCACCCTGTCTTCCCTAATGGCATCACAGGAGTTATCTTTTATTGCCTGATATTGCCCGTTCATCTGACAAAATGAAATATTATGTCCGGCATAATCATTTCGGGCTTTGGAAAGGACAGAAAAACTGATGTCTGAACCGATTACATTTCCTTCAGGACTGCACAGATGTACCAGATTTCTTGCATCCTGACCAATTCCACAACCGATATCCAGTATCGTATATCCCGCATTGATAAGTAAAAGATGGAAGGATTCTTCTTTTACTGATTGGAAAAAGGGATGATTACGGATGACTGTCAGGCCTTGGATCTTTTTTTCCTAGTTTGATGAATGATCAATCTTTTGAAATCAGGTTGCCAGAAATGTGTCAGGTTCGTTTATATTCATGACTCAGTATATTATCTTTTATTTTCATTATGATAATTTTTTTTATAGGGATATGATCTTAATATATAAAAAACATAATAAATCCAATAATTTATTAAATTAATAAATAACCAATGCAATCAAAATCTTCCCTCAAAACAGATGATATTCATCTCTTTTGCAGTCAAAACCCAGATTGTCCTGACTATGTAAAACGAGGATTAGGAAATCTTCCAATGAATGGAACATCTGGTGGTCATGGAAACCGAATGTTGCGATGCAGGTCTTGTGGTTATCGATTTTCTGAAACAAGAGGCATTGTATTATTCAACTTAAAAATTGAGCACGAAAAAACGGTTTCGATTATGGAACATCTATCAGAGGGATGTGAAATACGGAAAACCAGTAGATTGACAGATGTGAGTTTAGGGATAGTGGCCAGACTTTCACAAAAGTCAGGGAAACATGCTCAATTAATCCATGGTGAATTAGTTGATTTTCCCACTCAGACAAATGAAGTTCAATTCGATGAGAAATGGTGTTATTGCCACTTGATTCCTGACCAGGGGAATATAAATTCGCGCCACTTCGTTTTTGACCACCCTATTTAAAGACACAGATCAATTCCCTCCGCATGTAACAGGAGGGGATAGGCAGGTGAAAACGATGGAAGACATCCAGACGATCATCGCATCCTACAATCGATGCGGTTCATACAGCCAGGTAGCAAGGGAAATGCATGTTTCCCATAATACCATAAAAAAGTATATCCGAAGATATAATGAGGTCAGATCCGGCTTCCGGGACGAAATACTCCCAAAAGAGCGGAGAATCGAACAGCCTCGCCGTTCAATAACCGATGAAATGATCTATTTCATTCATTCAATGTTAGAGGAAAACGTTACACGCCCCAGGAAACAGCGAATGAATGGCCGACAAATATATGACAAAATGTTACAGACGGGATATTCAATTGGTTATTCTTCCGTTCGGGAGATCATTGCTGACTGGAATACCGTACATCGTTCCCGTGAAGTCTACATTCTCCAGAATCCTGAGCCCGGATACCGAGCAGAATTTGACTAGTGTGAAGTCAGCCTTCAAATCCAGGGTATCTGGACAAAGGTTTCCATGGCTGTCATGGTCCTGACTTGGTCATTATTCAGATTCGCCAGATTGTATTACCATGAGACCCAGCAAGAAGTAATCGATGCCCATATACAATTCTTTTGTGCAATTCAGGCAGTTCCTAGGTATATATACTATGACAATCTTAGAGCGGTCTATGATTATTCCCGGAAAAGATTCCAGGATTCCTACCTTCGATTTGCATCTCATTATGGTTATTCCTATGAAGTATGTAATCCTGTTTCGCCTCATGAAAAGGGTATAGATGAAGAGAGCATCAGTTATATCCGGAGGAACGCATTCGGAGAACGGAGCTCATTTCAATCAATCGAAGAAGCTCAACAATGGCTTAATGCTTCTCTTGAACGCATAAACAGCCTCCATGTGTATCGAAGGGAAAAGACTCCGCCTCTTCGCTATTTCAAGTGGGTAAGTCAAAATTGAGTTTCCCACAGCGTAAATAGATCATA
>NZ_QGMZ01000041.1 GCF_003173335.1 Methanospirillum stamsii | reverse complement strand
TTTACCATAAACCATATTTAAATTCAATAGTATAGAAAGTATTGCAACTAACTATAATTGCAACATGAATAATTCCAAATAGAAGTGCCAGGTATATCGCTCTGCGCTGATACCAGATAGCAGCAAGTACAACTAAAAGATAAATAAAATGGATGTAAACTGTGGATATTCGGAAGATGTAATGAATAAGAAATTCTAAAAAAACTGCAAGAATAATAAAAAAAATTAGAGACAGTGTTTTATACTTTATAAAAAAAACCTGACAAATGTCACTAATTTGATCCGACATAGATCTGTACTTTTTTACAGACCTTTTTGATTTAAAATGCTTTGCATCCTTTCAGGAGCGGAAAAAAACCTAAACTAATACCCATAATTAGAAAATTATAATTAATTTAGAGAGTAAATCTTTAAATATCCTAAATTGAACCTGAACAATGTCACTTTTTCAGTCCCGCTTCATCAAATACTTCCTGTGCTGCAAACAGGGCATTCAGAGCAGCAGGAAATCCGGCGTAAATACCTATTGTATTAATAATCGCAAGGATCTCTTCCTTTGAAAGTCCGACATTAAGTCCGGCATGGATATGAACTTTTAATTGTGGAATTGCATACCCAAGAGCGGTGAGTGCTCCAATAACCGCAATCTCCCTGGTTTTATCATCAATGGCCGGGATAGAATATACATCACCAAATGACTCTACTAAAAAACCCGCCATAAATGGCGAGATTTTACTAATCCTCTCATAGACCTCTTCTCCAGCCTTTCCATCCACATCTTTTAATTTTCTCAGACCGATTTCCATTCTTTCCTGGTCCATATAAAAGTGTTGGCCTCTCATCAATAAAAAGTTTGTTAGAGCTAACTAACTAATTATGAGTGTTGCTTTTTTGAGAAGAGGAGATCATGATCTGAAAAGCTTCGGCAAGTAATTTTTGCTGTTTTTCTGAGGTACAACGCTGAACCTGCAGTATAAATTTTTTGTACGCCAGTTCTTTATGGTGAAAAATGAGATGCCCTTTTTCAGTCAGGGAAAGATGATATTTTCTCTGGTCTTTTTCTGATTGTGTCCTGGAAATAAACCCGTCTTTTATGAGCCGACTGACAACCGCTGTTGCAGAAGGTTTTGAAATGGACAAAGCTTTTGCAAGCTCGGTAAGAGTGGTAACTTTTTGTCGCCGGATCTCCTGCAGGTAAAAAAACTGGTGAATCGTAATATCCGGAAGCCCGGTTGCTTTCATCTCAGCTTCGTCAGCTTCCCTGAGGACTTCGTGGTATTGTTCGATGAATAAAAGGAACAATTCTCCAAGATCCATGTGTAGTATGGGATACCTACCTCCATTAAGGTAATGAAACTTCCAAATCTTCTGAAAATTTAAGATACATTATTGAACTCCATGAAAACCCAAATTATTTAATAAAGAAGTAGTGAAAAGAGGTACCATGAGATTGAGAAAACTGCCGGTATTACTGGGACTTTCTATGTGTCTGCTGGTACTCTTCACCGGACATGTATCTTCGGTTATCCTGGAAGTTACAAGCCTTGGGACAGTATCTGAACTGAACGAAACTGAAAATACCCTCACAATTACAGAGCCCCGGACATATGGGTGTGAGTATTCAGCACAAGGGCTGACAAACTGTAGTTTTAGAAAAAGCGAAGACCTCTCCCTCACCGGAACAGTACCGGACAATGAAACATACTCTCTTATTGCACCCGGAGATCAGGTCGTTGTGACCGGATATGGAGGAGCTGATGGTACCTTTATTACCATTGCAAAGGTGGTTACCAATATGTCCGGTGCCCTTGTTGTGACCGATGCAATCGGAGATATCTCATCAATTCCGGTGCCCTTTATAGGGGGATATGAAGTCCTCCAATCAGAAATTCCGGACTGTGAAAACTGTTCAGGGACACTTTGTACTGCTTCAGGTGCACTGGTAACAATCAGGGCTGAGGGAGAAGATCTTGTAAGCAAAGAATTGATTCCGGATGAAACACTCTCTTATAACGGGAGAAATGACGGTTCAATGGTAAATGTAACCTTTGTTTCCGGAACCGCCCCGTCATCGCTTTGTAAAAACGCCACCCTCATGACCGGACCCCAATCGGTATCTGACTTCATCGTCTCAATTACTCCTCCAATTGGAGAACAGGAAGAATGTGATTCATCCGATAATCCGGATGAAAAGAAATCAGAATAATATCAGGAATCATAGGAAAGAACCATTTCCCATTTTTCCGGTTCCTTTACCTATAAGTCCAACTCAGCGGATTTTTTTTATTGATTTCGAAAAAAAACTAAAAAGTTATTAGGTTACCATTTCTCCGGTGAATTTCCCGGCATTCGAACAACTATGCTGATTCCCCCTGGTTCCTGAAAATGATGACCAGTCTTCATTAAATATGACCATGAACTGTCCGCCGACTGCTTTAGAGGGATCCTTCTCAATAACAGACCAGTTTGAAGACCAGGAACCAAACCAGACCGGGCCGTTTAATGTTCCATCTATAGTAATATCATCAGTTAAAGTCCCCTTCAGATCCTGATACAAACCCATTTTTTCAGGAGTTGTCAGATTGAGCTCTCCCATACTGGTTTTGTAATTACCAATGGGATATCCGGTCAGGTAGGCCGAAAGATTGAGATTTAAAGGCTCATATTCGGCTGAATAAACCAGATTATAATTTTGAATTGAGTCTCCCTTATCCAAGGAATTACGGAGAATAACATAATACGGGATTTGTACAGAACTGTTAATGAAGTACTTCATCACCATGTTCAAGGGAACTCCGTTTGAAAAACTTAAATCCTTTACTTCATTTCCAAACTGGTAAAATTGTGTCCCGATCATTTCAATGTCTGCAACCGGTCCATTCACATCGACTGGAGAAAATTCCACCCGGATAGGAAGAATATCTCCCTTCGGAGTCCAGAATGGCTGGATAATCTCATTTGTTGTTAGTATTCCAAGTCCTGCGGGGATATTCATGGTCCCTGCACGGGAAATGAGATCATCAGTTGCATAAGGGTTGGGTTTTACAGCCTGGTTAAAGGAGATCAAAGATTCAGCGAGAACTCCCTGCATCATCAGAAAAACCAGAAAGAAAAAAAGTGCAATAGTATACCTTTTCATGTCATATACTCCGGAGGGTATACTGATACGTTGAATTCAACAGATATATCAGTATCGAAAAAGGTTAGTATGAAAAGCCCAGGTAAACTCAGCCAGGTTTTCAAAAAAAAATTACGTTCCTTTTTCACCGGTAAATTTCCCGGCATTAGAGCTGCTCTGCCAGTTTCCTTTCGTCCCGGAAAAAGATGACCAGTCTTCATTAAACACTACCATAAATGATCCAGAGAGAGCCTTTGAAGGATCACGATCAAAAGTTGCATCATCCGGGCCCCAGGAACCAAACCAGACCGGACCGTTTACTGTTCCGCCAATAATATAGCCATCAGAAAATGTCCCATTTAGATATGGCAACCAGTCAGGTTTTTTAGAAAAGGTCAGATTGATAGCTCCCATACTGGTATGATAGTTGCCTGATGGATTTCCTGACTGGTAAGCAGTTTGGTTATACGATATCGGTTCATATTCTGCTGAATAGACATAATTAAAATCATGAATCGTATCCCCTTTATCCAGCGTATTGCGAAGAAAAAGATAATAAGGGATTGTTTCTGAGCTGTTGACAAAATACGTGGTTACGATATTCAATGGAACACCATTTGAAAAAGAAAATATATTTTTTACCTCATTTCCAAATTGGTACATATCAATTCCGACAATTGAAAGATCAGCAATAGGTCCTTTCTGATTTACCGGAGAAAAATCCATCCGGATAGGAAGAACATCATGGGCTGGTGCCCAATATGGCTGGATAATTTCATTTGTCGTAAGAATTCCAAGTCCTGCAGGAATATTAATTGTCCCTGCACGGGAGATTAGATCATCAGTTACATATAGGTCCGGCTTTATTTCCTGGTCAAAGGAAAAGAGCGATTCAGCCAGAACACCCTGCATTGTCAGAAAAACCAAACAGATAAGAACTCCAATAGAAAACCATTTCATATGACTTACTCCGGATATTACTGATACCTTGAATCCAACAGATATATCAGTATCGAAATAAATGAATCAAATGAAAAAAAGGAATCGAAAGATCTATTCCAATGACGGAACAAACATCGCAAGAAGAACCAAATCCCTGTTCCCTGCACGGACAATATGAGTTACTCCCGGAGGTGTAACAAAGGTCTGACCCTTTGTTATCGGAAAATCCCTATTATCCAATGTAAAAATCCCATTACCTCCAAGAATTACGTTCCATTCATATTGGGAATCATGACTATGTAATGGTACTTCACAATTTTCCTGTACCCGCACAAGATGATAACTGAATTTTCCATTCGTCTGGGTATCTCCGATGAGATCCTTTAGAAAAACTCCTTTCCATCCGGGGGGAGAATACCAGGGTATATCATCTGAATCAGAAACATGATCCTGAAAAAAAGAATACTGCAAAAAATAATATCTCAAAAAATTTCTCCAAAAAAATATTCAAATGAAAACTGTGTCATTTATCTGGAGATCATGAGGTTATGTGAGCCAGATAATATTTATTACCTATTTTTACTTGGATTTCCATGAAAATTCTTAATCATCGCTTGTTTATGAACTGGATTAAAACCGATACCTATTTTCATAGGTGCACCGATCAATCTATAACGAAAGGAAGTATCATCCGGATATTCTTATCACTTTCAGGATTCGACAGAAATAGCCGGGATAAAAATCCGAGCGGACGAAAAATTATTCTTACTTATCTTTTCAAACGCCCGAATATTTCCTGATATCGCCATCATTATATCTAGAATATGCATCCATGAACGCTTCACTGACTCCTGTTGTTGATACAAATACCCGCAGCCGGATATTCTTCTCACTCTACGCTGCAGTTTTTTGTGCAATGATAGGTGTTGGAATCGTCATTCCCCTGCTCCCCCGGTATGCAGTTACCATGGGAGCAACCGGTATCTGGATTGGGACAATCTTTTCTGCCTTCGCTCTTGCCCGAATACTGTTTCTTCCGGTATTTGGAAGGATGTCAGATAATTACGGGAGAAAGAAACTGATTCTTATCGGGCTTTCATCCTATGCCATCCTTTCCGCATTCTATCTTCTTGCCGGAACCGTTTATGAACTGACAGCTCTGAGGTTTTTTCACGGCATGGCCTCTGCCATGATCCTCCCAATCGCGATTGCATATATAAGTGATATCGCTCCAGTCGATGAAGAAGGGAAATTTATCGGCTCCTTTGTCAGTTCCATCTACCTTGGTATGAGTTTTGGACCATTCATCGGAGGAGTGATATCAGATCTCTTCTCCATGAACGCAGTTTTTTTTGCAATGGCATTTTTCTCTCTCCTGGCACTCACCACAAGTTTCTATTATCTCCCGGATATTTCTTGCAAACCTGCAATAAAGTCCTCTTTTAGGGACATTATCTTCCATAAGGCACTTCAGGGACCAATCCTTTACCAGCTCATGTATGCCCTTGCAAACGGAACGTTCATGGTTTTTTTGCCAATCGTCGCCATTCAGGACCCGGAGATCTCGTCATCCGAGACCGGACTTATCATTTTAGTATCTGTCATTTCCACTCCGGTATTTCAGCACTTTTTCTCCAGGATATCGGACTCTTTCCGGCATTACCATCTGATAGGAGCCGGAGTTTTAATGATAGGGATATCACTTCTCATGGTTCCGGTAACAAGCGGAATAGAATTTTATCTGTTTTCAGCCCTTCTCCTTGGAATTGGACGAGGTCTTTCCCTTCCGGCCCTGTTTGCCCTTGTAACCTGTGCAGGCCGTGAAATCGGTCAGGGTAGTGCTTCGGGAATGGTCAACACCTCACTTGCACTCGGTCTCATCATCGCCCCTCTCCTCTCCGGTCTGGTAATGGACTGTTCCGGAATTAGTATGGTCTTTTACCTGTCCGGATGTATCACCCTTGTCTGCACCGGTGTCTTCCTCAAATTGGATAGACGAAAGTAAGAAAAAAATCCTGACCTGAACCTGATTAACATCAACCCCCAGTTAAAATAAAAGAATGATTTAGAAAACTTTTCTATTACGAATATTCATAAATCGAATGTGGTTTTTCATTCTGATCTCCTAGAAACATATATTTTCTACAAAATACAAAAGGAGGTTATTTATGACAGCAGATTTTTCCCAAAAAAAGATCGACGATCTTATCTCTGCTTTGTTGAACATGGATAGACTTGCTGTCAGGGAAATACTATCTACACCCCATGAAAATGCTGAAAAACTTTACATTATTGATTCCATAGTAGTTCCTGCTTTAGAAGAGATCGGGAGAAGGTGGGAAGAAGGAACCCTTGCCATATCACAGGTATATATGGCTGGAGTCCTTATCGAGGAAGCAATTACGGCATTATATCCATATAATGAATATGATAGTAGTAAAAAATCCAAAATCGCCACGGTTGTTCTCGAGGATTATCACATGCTTGGAGAGCGGATTGTGGCAGCATACCTGATAGGTGCCGGATATTCCCCAATACGATATGGAAGGAGAGATGCTGCTGAATTACTTCCCCTCATTCAAAAGGACGAAATTAAATATCTTTTTATATCCACCCTGATGCTCCCGTCAGCGTTGAAGATCCGGGAAATATCAGATCAGATCTCAAATGAGGGCGTGAAAATCATCGTGGGAGGAGCACCATTCAGGTTTGATCCGGACCTTGGAAAAGAAGTAGGTGCAGACCGTGTTTGTTTTACCGCATCGGATGCAATCACTGCCCTTAGGGAGATGGAGGGTACATCATGACAATGAGTTCATTAGAGAGGATTCTAACAACAATTAGTCATAAAGAACCAGACAGGGTTCCACTCATTCTCAATCCTACCATGCATCCCGCCAGAGACATGGGCATACCCTTAAAAAAATATTTTACATCTTCAGAACTTGTTGCCCAGGGCCTCATTGCAACCCGTGAAAAATTCGGTACTGATGCGTATATCGGATTTCATTATTCCCCGGTGGAATACGAAGCATTTGGGGGAGAGGTAATTTTCAGGGAAGACGGGCCACCAAATAGCGGAAGGCCGATAATCAGAACCGGAGATGAAATAGACACCCTTACCGCTCCGGTAGTAGAAGAGACAGAATGCCTTCAGGTAGTGCTGGATATGATTAAGACCCTGAAAAAAGATGCTCCGGATGATGCTCCCATTTTTGGTGTTGCTATATCCCCTCTTTCACTCCCGGTCATGCAGATGGGATTTGAAGATTACATCCGCCTCATATATTCAGATGAAATCCGATTTAACCGGCTCATTGAAGTAAACAAACGCTTTTTCATGGACTGGGCAACTGCTCAGATAGAGGCGGGAGCGAGTGGAATTATCTATTATGATCCGGTCTCATCTCCAACCATCATCCCCCCGGAACTATACCGGAAAACAGGACTTAAAATTGCAAAAGAGTTAATTCCCAAAGTGCCAGGGCCAGTAGTGACGGGGTTTGCATCAGCCAGTGTTCTTCCGATTCTTGACAATGTCCTTTCCACAGGAACGGTGGGTGTTGCCGTCTGGGGCGGTGGACATGAAAAATTATCCGAGATTAAGCAAAAATGTGCCGGAAAAGCTACGGTCATTGGGAACCTCAACGGCATAGAGATGAGACACTGGACTCGGGAAAAAACTTTTTCAATAGTAAAACAGGTAATATCTGATGCAGCCCCTGGTGGAGGTTTCATTTTGAGTGATAATCACGGAGAAATTCCATTACAGGTTCCTGATGAAGTTCTCTTTGCAATCCGTGATGCCGTATATGAATATGGGAGGTATCCAATCTCTGTCTAGTGCAAAACACGGTGAACTCTGTCTTTTTTTCTGTGAGACACTAAAAGAAGAGATCACACATATTTTTCACAACCTTTCTGCCCCAAAAGGAACAAGACTGTTTTTTTACCCGCATTACTGTACAGCAGGAAAATTCAAAAATGAGCATGTTGAGACATTTTTCTCTGAACATATGCATCCTGAAAAATCCGGATTATTGTTTGGCGATAAATCCCTTTCCAAAAGAGACATTCTTCCAACAAATATTACCTCTGTCGGTCCGGATACCTGCCATGCACTGGTCGCTCCAATTGAATTGATTCAAGATTTAGCGTCAAAGGGAAATTATGTTATCTTTCCCGGGTGGCTTTTAAACTGGGAACGATATGTAACCGAAATGGGGCTTAATCCCTCAGTCCCCACGACCTTTTTTTCTTCGAGTTTGCGTGGAATTATCCTTTTAGATACCGGTCTTATCGCCGTTTCTGAGGATATCATCAGATCATTTGAGAAATTTACCGGACTTCCAGTTACTACTCTTAAAACAGGCACATCTTACCTCACAGCGATTGTAAAAACTGAGATATGCAATTGGAGAATAAAACAGATCAATGATTTGGATGAAATACGTAATCAATCTCCGCTTCAATCCTATGCTACTCAGATGGCCGTAATTTCACTTATCAGTGAGGTTGCTTCAGTAAATGAAGAATCTGAGGTCATATCCCGTATTTTTATCATGTTTCAATCACTTTTTGCACCTGAAAAAATTGAGTACCTTCCGTATACATCATCAGGGCCAGAAGAGATTCGTATTTTTCCTCCCGGCGGGAGTGTCCCATCATCTGAATTACTCTTCATCGGATTAGAAAGAGATTATTACCTCCTTGACGATAATCACGGATTTATCATTTCCATCCGACATAAAAAAATGATTCTCGGCGTTTTAGGCATATTTGGGGTTTCAGTTCCGGACAGGATACGAGAATACCTTAACCTAACCCTTTCCATGACCTCCTTCCTTGGTCTTGCCATAAACAACTCCCGGTTATGGGGTGAGATTCAGAAAATAAAAAGGGAATTAGAAGATGCAAATGACAAACTGAGAGATAATAACGAGGACCTTCTTACCTTAACTCTGAAGCTTCAGGCTTCAAATCAGGAACTCATTACGAGCCGGAAAAAAATTGAGGATAGTGAAGAGTTCATCAAAACAATTGTTAACTCAGCGAATATTGGAATCATGGTGCTCGATAAAGATGCCCGGGTTTTGTTTTACAACCCTGAAATGGAACGCATTTTCGGATTAAAGTTTGAACCAATGAAAGGAAAAGTTGTCTTTGAATTTTTCCCTCATTTAGATAAAAACGGAACATATCCTTATTTTTCCAAAGCCGTTGCCGGAGAAAAAATTGTAGCACCTGACCTTGAGATGCATTTTCAATCCAGGGATCATAGTACCTGGATTTCAAGTATTTTTGTGCCGGTTTATGACAAAGATCTTTCCATCATTGGTGTCACGAATTATGTGTTTGATATAACTGACCGGAAAGAATCTGAGCAGGAATTAATGAGAGCTTATGAAGCACTTAAAGTATCTCAGAATAAACTGGCAATCCTCAGTAGTGTGACAAGGCATGACATCCTCAATAAAGTCATGGTCATCTATGGGTATAGTGAGCTGCTTTTGGCTACTACAACAGATGAAGCAGAAAAGAAAAATCTTAAAAATATCCTGACCGCAGGAAATGACATCAAAACCCTCATCACCTTTACCAAGGAATACCAGGAGCTTGGTATGCAAAAACCGGTATGGATGAGAATAGGAGAAGTTATGAACAGACCATCAATAAAATCCATCCTAAGGGGTTTTGAACTCTCAGTTCAGGAAATTCCCATTGAAATCTATGTAGACCCTATGTTTGAAAAAGTAATGTATAACCTTATTGATAATTCACACCGGCATGGTCAGGAAGTATCCGCCATTACTATTTCAGCGGAGCAATCAGGTGACGATTATCGAATTGTTTATGCAGATGATGGTACAGGTATTTCAGAGGAGGAAAAAAATCTAATTTTTAAACAAGGCCATGGAAAGAATACCGGAATGGGATTGTTCTTAATCCGGGAAATACTGGACATTACAAAGATATCAATACGCGAATGTGGTACTCCCGGAAAAGGGGCCACGTTTGAAATGCTTATACCAAAAGACAGTTGGAGAAGAATATCCCAGAAATAATAAATTCAAAAAATTATCCACAGACTTTTCCCAAAACTGTATCCCTTGCCAGATATTTCCGGAACAGAACCTGAATGTCAGGGTCTTCTTCAATCCGCATGGTGGTATTATTACGGTAATTGGAATCTATTGGCCATCCGGCATTCCACCATACATACCCAATAAGGTCAGGCCAACTGTTTTTAGCCAGGGATAAAAATACCTCCTCAATCCAAGGGTATGCAGGAGTGTTACAATTATGTAAGTCAGTTCCTATCTCAGAAAGAATAACCGGTTTTGCGGGGGAAATATTTTTCGCTTCCTTGTATCCGATATTCATCATCTCTGAAAAGGAAAGCGTTCCGTTTTCAAACCGGGTCAGCGCTCCGTATACTGATACACCAACGATATCAATATACTCATCACCAGGGTAGTAATTATCCGGGGCATTCCAGGATTCTTCAGGATTTGAATGCCAGTTCATATGGAAGACCCAATATAGATTATTCGCCCCTTCCTCATCCATAACATCGATAATATGCCTGTAGGCTGATTTAAATAACTCTGTTCCTTCCGCCTTTCCGGTCCAGTACCCATTCCAGGAAAACCACCACCCATTCATTTCAGTTCCATATTCAATAAGAATCGGATATGAAACATCACGGGCATCTCGTGCAAAAGCCCGTAAATCTGAATCATAATAACCGTCTCTGATCCGTTTCAGGGTGTAAAAAGGCTCAGGCTGGTATTGTTTATTGTCCGTCCGGAGCATTAACCGAATGTAGGGTATCGCACCAAAGGAATGAATGGTGCTTGCCTGATCAGCAGGAAACCTACGATTTAAACTCCATTCATGAGAAAAGCATATGATTGCCAGAGGTTTGCCGGTGTGATGAATATATGAACTGATACTCTCATCAGAAATATCCATCTCATTCATATGATATTCTACCGGAGTAAAAGCACCATTCCAGAGTGTGCCATTTCCAGGAATACATAATTCCTGCATGCTTCCCTCGGTAATGGAACAAAAAATCAGGAACATTGAGAAAATAACCAACCCGGAACAATGAAAAAAACTGGATTTAGAGTTAACATGAACGATGAGCTTTTTCTTCATTGAACAAGATGGTACCATACCCAAGATACAATATGGATGCCGGTTTATGTAAGTATGCAGGTTCTGTATGAGTTCACCATAATGACGTCCATACCAGAATATCTATCCGAAATATCCGATGAGGAAAAATTTCACATACTTTTAGTTATTAGCTCAAAACCAATTGGAGCAGTAACTAAAAAATATCTTGAAATGCCCAGTCTCCTTCATGTTCATGTATGCCCTACCGGAAGGGAAGCAATAGATATTGTCAATAAAGAATCATTTGATCTCATTTTGTCTGACTATGATCTGGATGATACAGATGCCATCAATCTACACCTCAACCTTCAACAATCTGGCATTAACATTCCCTTTCAACTATTTAATATTACAGACCGTGACCGTGAAATATTAACTACTTTTGCTCAGAATCCAACCGATGAATCATCTATAAAAAATGACATCAACATCATTTTCAATGAACTATCTCAAAAAATAGCTCAATCAATAGAATTATTCCGGACTCGCAACCGTCTTGAATTATACACCCGGCATCTGGAAGAATTAGTAGAAGAAAGAACCAGACAATTACAAGAGGCACAGCGTTATGCAGTCATTGGTGAAGTTGCAACGATGATTGGCCATGATATGCGAAATCCACTTCAGGTAATCACTAACATGCAATATATTCTGGATTCCGCCTTAAACAAAATGTCTCCAGAAGAACATTCAATTTTAATGAAATATGGAATTCGTGATATTTTTAACCGGATTGGGGGAGAAATATTATACCTGAACAAGATAATATCAGACCTGCAGGATTATTCACGGGTTATTACTCCTGAGAGAGAGATTACCAATCTTGAACCCCTTTTTGAAGACCTTATTCTCAAATTATCACCTCCGGATTCAATAACAGTCATAAAAGAGATTGAATCAGGTATCAGGATCAGGGTAGATCGCTTATTATTCATGAAAGTCATGGAAAATATTATCACTAATGCAATTCAGGCTATGCAGAAAGGTGGAGTATTGACCGTAAAGGCGGGCTTGAAATCAGATAATATCAGTATATTCATTTCAGATACCGGAATAGGTATTCCCGAGGGTGTAAAGGCAAGAATTTTTGATCCTCTTTACACGACAAAACCAAAAGGAACCGGTCTTGGTCTTGCTGTCTGTAAACGACTGATTGAAGCACAGGGAGGAACAATATCTCTAAAAGAAACATCTTCAAAAGGTACAGCCTTTGAGGTAAATTTACCGGTTTAGAAATTATATAATGGGAGTATAACAATGAAAAGAATTCTTTATGTTGATGATGACCCGGCAATTCTGGACAGTTCAAAACAAATTCTTGAACTTGAAGGATATGAAGTTGATACTGCATTGACGGGCGAAGAGGCACTTTTAAAAATCGAGAATGATTTTTTCCATCTTGCCATATTTGACATCAAGCTTCCGGATATGGAAGGGACAGAGTTACTGGTAAAAGCCCATAAACTCCGTCCAGGTATGAAAAAAATCATGGTGACCGGTTATGCCAGCCTTGACAATTCAGTCTTTTCTTTAAATGCCGGAGCAGACGGATACCTTATGAAACCAGTAAACCCGAAGGATCTCATCGAAAAAATCAAGGAAAAACTTAACGAACAGGAGAAGGAAGCAGAGTTGGATGGTGAGAAGGTTGCTGAATTTTTAGAAGAGCGATTACTCTCTCTCAAATGAGAATGTGACACATCATGAGTGATATAACAAAGGATGAATTAATAAAAACCCTTCAGGAGATGGATGTCCCCAATACCGTATTACTTGAAGATCCTGAAATCACTCTTGAAATGATTATTCCTGCAATAAAAAAATTCCGAATTTCTGTCCCTGATGATTTTTATGCATTTTTGGCAAACCGGATGGGGCTTTCCTTTATGGAAGCGGATTTTCTTCTTACCCGGCCCCAGGTTGGATCCATCCTTCCCTATGCAATCGGAGACCAGGCGTTCATTGTCCTGCTTGAATCCAAGCCCTCATATTTAAAGATAGCAACCGCAAATCCACTTGATACTCCATTATTTAAAAGAATGGAGGATCTTTTCGGGAAAAAGATAGAGAGAGTGGTCACTCCTCTCAATGCTGTTCTGGCAGTTACTGATGTGAGTTATCAGGGCCCTCATGCGTACAGTGCATTAAGTGAACTGGTCAATCGTTCGCCGGACGAATCTGCATACCGGATATTACTCCCCTGGCAAAAAGCGGCAATCATCATCGGATTACTGATTGCTGCAGTCCTTGTCATATCTAACCCGTATTTCTGGTTATTTGTCTTCTTTACCATCACAAATATTGCATATTTTGTCATGAATCCTATCAAGTTTTATATCTCACTTGAAGGACTGGCCGGTACAAAAAAAGTTATCTACATCTCTGATGATGATGTAAAAGAATTAAAAGACGAGGATCTCCCGGTATATACGGTATTAGTTCCGTTGTTCCATGAACAGGAGATGCTTCCCCATATTTTACAAAACATTTCAAATATCAATTATCCACGGGACAAACTGGATGTAAAGATCCTCATGGAAGAAGAGGATACTGAAACTCTTAATAAGGCAAGAAAACTAGGCCTCTTTGGAAATATAGAAGAGATAATATCTCCGATGTCAGAGGCCGAATATCATTCATTTTTAAGTATTTTTCATCCGGTGGTCATCCCGAATGCAGAAATCAAGACCAAGCCACGTGCCTGTAATTATGGACTAAAGCGGTCCAGGGGAGAATTTGTTGTCATTTATGATGCAGAAGATTTTCCTGACCGTGACCAGCTGAAAAAAGTCGTTATTGCCTTTAACCGTCTTGGTGACAAATACGCCTGTGTCCAGTGCCTCCTTAACTTTTATAATGCCCGGAAAAATCTGCTTACCAGATGGTTCTCCATTGAATATTCTTATTATTATGACTTTTATATACAGGGGCTTGATAAAATTGATGCTCCTATCCCACTCGGCGGGACCAGCAATCATTTCCGGATGAAAACCCTGAAAGAACTTGGTGCCTGGGACCCGTACAATGTCACAGAAGATGCCGACTTAGGGATGCGGATTGCACGGAAAAAACTGCACACCGGTGTTTTAAACTCCCATACCTATGAGGAAGCGGTTACAAAGGTTCCGTCATGGATAAAGCAGCGATCACGGTGGGTAAAGGGATTTGTTATCACCTGGTTTGTCACGATGAGGCATCCGATACGGGTTTTTAAAGATATAGGATTTAAGAATTTCCTGATTTTCCAGACCGGATTTGGGGGGAACTTCTATCTTCCCTTAATGAATCTGTTTCTCTGGCTGGTTTTTATCGCGGCATTTTTTGTTCCGAATTACTTCTCCGGATGGTTTAATTTTTGGCCTTTTGCAGCTATTGCGGTATTTAATTTACTGATAGGAAACCTCTTTTTCCTCAGTATGATGATGGTTGCAACTTATAAAGAAAAACAATATGATCTGCTCCTGTATGCATTCTTTTCTCCGGCATACTGGATTCTGATGAGCATAGGGGCCTGGAAAGGAACGCTCCAGTTAATATTTAAGCCCTACAAGTGGGAGAAGACAAGTCATGGAACCGAGGTAATTCAGGAACAATTGATCATTGAACATCCGGAGCGGTTTTCACGTCCGGTAACATGGATTGAAGTGAAATCACCGGATTTTGACCGGGGAACCAGGCATGCTACAGCAACCCAGGTAGGTCTCTCTCTAGGACTTACTATTCTCTTCATACTCTTTGCATTGATTATCTTTGGAGTTATTGAGTACAAACCGATTTCAGACCATATCACAGTAACCCAGGTTCCCGGACTTGCCCAGGTATTGAAACCCTACCATGAATATAAAGCAGGAGAAGAGGTTCGATTACTCAATTATGAAACCCTTCCAAATCCTTCTTCAACCCCTCCTCCACTCGTAACTCAAAAACCTGAATTAACGAAGGTTACGCCATCTCCAACTCTTCTCGGGAAGAATAGACCTGTTCAGGCCATATCATCGCCCTTGGAACCAGGCCTTTTGCTCCGGTATGATCCCCGGGTAAACCAGATTATCATCACTGCGGAGGAGGAGATTCCGGCGGATAATTATTACGAGATTCTCCTTGGGAGTGACTCGGGTAACATGAGACAATTCAAATTATTATCAATTCCCGGATCTCTTTCCATAGACGGTGGAGAAAATAGAACTACGGTGAATATTTTCAGGGTATACCAGACCGGAGCAAAAGTTCCGGTCATGAATTCTACGGTATAAAATATTCAGGTGAGATTACAGGCCCCGGCCCCAAAGGGAAGAGTCAGGTTGTAGTAAGAAATTGCCTCATCCGGATTATTCCCTTCTGCACCGGCTTTTACCTTCCATCTCTTAAACTCTTCATTCCCCGGATCAAATGTCAATGCTTTTGTGAAATATTCATAGGCAACCGGGAAATTCCCAAGATAGTAATAACTCTGTCCTCCAAAGAACCAGGCCCACCGGTTGCATGGATATTTGTCGATTGATCTATCGAATTCTTCTGCAGCCAGAGAATACCGGCTCTGGTTCAGATAACAGTTCCCTTTTACATAGTATGTCCAGGGGATGGATGGATCAAGCTGACTGCTTCTGCTGAGATAAGGGATTGCATAGTCACATTGCCCGAGTTTTTGAAGGATATCCCCCCGGTAATAATACGCCCAGGCATTTCCAGGGTCCAGGATAATTGTCTTATCAAAACTGCATAATGCATCCTGGTACAGTCCCAATTCATATTCGCTCATTCCCCGGTAGTACCATGCCTGAGCATTCAGAGGGTAAAGGGTTACGGCTTTGTTTAGATCAGTCAGGGCATCATTATACCTCATGTCATGGTATGCTATTGCACCGGAGTAAAACCAGTATGTCCCATTATTGGGATTAGAGTCTAATTTTGCCAGGACTTTTTCTGACGACCATGCTGCCGGATCTGCCTGGGCCTGGGCTGCAAGATATTGTGTATGATAATCCGGAGAATATGCATCTATCTGCAAAGCCATACCGATTGCATCCAACGCTTTCGAGGTATTCCCATTTTGCAGATAAGCACGTGATAATTCATACCATGCTTCCGCCTGACATGGTGTTCGTGAAAGGCTGGTATCGAGTTCTTTTATCGCATTTTCATAATCACCTGACTTTGCCAGGTTTTTACCATATACATACCTGGCCCAGTCATTATCCGGATTTATCTTAAGGGAGAGTGCATAATTCTCCTCTGCAGCAGTTTTGTTCCCCTGCTTTTCAAATGCACGTCCGAGTTCATAATATGCTCCGGCATTGGAGGGATCAAGGACAATTGCCTTCCTGAGTGACGTTATTGCATCGATACTCCTTCCAAGTTCTATCAGGGATGAACCGGTGAAATACCATGCAGCACTATTTTCAGGATCGATGGCTACTGCTTTCTCAAACCAGGGGATTGCATCGGAGTATTTCTTTTCTTCATACAGGAATCTACCTTTGTTAAATGCTGACCAGGTACTGTTTGGATCTATGAGGAGATCATGTTCAACCTGGATATATGAAAGAGGTGATATATTACTCTGGACTGAAGAGAGGAACTCGAGAGCCGTTTCATTCCCGGGAATCAGGTCTAAAACCGTATACAGATCCCGTACCGCCCGTCCCTTGTCTCCAAGTGCAATGAGTGTTTTGGCTCTGAAGAGGAGAATAGTTGCATTTTCAGGACTTAATTCAGAGGCCTTTGTAATCGCTTCAAATGCCTGTTGAATATCTCCATTGGCAAAGAACAGGTCCGCTTTAGCATACCAAAGGTCAGGATTTTCCGGATTGATTCTTAATAGGTTATCCAGATCTACAGGTGCATCCTTTTGCTCACTCACAACAGGAGGTTTGTTCAAATCTGTTGAGAGGTTTTGTGAAGTACATCCACAGACCAGACAGATTATTATAAAAATGAGAAACAGACTGATTCTCAGCTGCATACCATCTCATTGATCTTTGAGGAGAAAAATACTCCCAAATCAGATAATTATTTAATTATTGTTCCGGATACATCACCTGATGATGAATATCAAAAATCCAAATAACATGGATTATTTCTTCTTTAGTACAAGATAAAAAAAATTAGATGTACCATTCTATTCATATCTTACATCTCATCTTGTAAAATATAAATCCTCAAATATTTCCATATTCTGAACAAATATAAGTACAATGCCGGATAGTAGTGGACAAAACCGTCATTTGATCTCTCTGTTTCTTATCATCGCAATCATGGTGACGATAATAATACAATTTTTGTCATGCAAAGCATGTAGTATAACTATTCCGGATTCAATTATTATTGAGTTTGCACTTCTTTTTGTTACAATACTCACATTTATTACTGCCTTTAAGCATTACCATATTTTTGTCCACCTTGGACTTGCTTGTGGGATGTATTCGCTGATAACAAATCTCTCTTCCCAGTTTATGGGAGGAACTCTCCTGATTACAACTTTCATAACACCGATATTTATTATTATCAGCCTTTTTTTCATAATCACCGGTGTCCGTATCTCTATGAAAGAATATGAAAAGAAGGTCATCAGGTACCGGTTACAGAAGGTTGAACTTAACAAGCGGCTGGCAGAACTATTTGAGATGAGTATGGCTCTTGATCAGGCAAATAAAAAAACCGCCTTCTCATCAGCCTTACCCGACATGATCTCCTGAATCAATTGACTATCATACTGGGATTAAATTCAATTGTGATAGAAGAACTTGAAACATCAGATACTACTAAAATCAGACAATATTTATCCAGAATAGAAAAGGCAGGAGAACGCATTAAGGAGATGATTGTTTCCGTCAACCAGAAAGTTGAATATCCGGTAAAATAACGGAAGAAACTTCATAATCTTCCAGGAAAAAAGTATGTAGCCTTATGATAAAAAAGATCTTTAGTGTGGCAGTTCTTGTATTCCTGACTGGAACCCTCATCGGAACCGGAACTGCAGATACCGGAAATTATTATGCCGATTATTATGGAAAGTATGGCACAAAACTTAACACAAACTTTTCCATGGACTATCCCGAATATTTTGATGCGAAATTTGATCCTAACACCGGATTAACTGTCAGCAGTACTCCTGGCGGGGCTGAAATATTTGTGAATGATGAAAGTATGGGAGTTACCCGGATACTCAAAAACAAAGTAATATCAGGCCTGATTCCCGGTGACTATACCATAAACCTGACCTATCCGGGATATACCAATTATACAACATCTTTTCCCCTGGCTGATGGCGAAGTTAAAACCATTGAAGCGGTTCTTGCACAAAAAGAAAAGGTATAATTCAATATTCAGTTTTCTTTTTTTGAACTCCGAAGAACCTGATTCAAAGACAAGGTCTTACAGGCTCCATATCATTTTTTGAGAGTTAAACCGGATAATTTTTTTGGAACCTGAAGAAGAGATAAACCCTAAAATAATCAGAAGTTTATCCCTTATCCAACTGATTTCGACATATGCCGTAAGGCTATACGTTAATTATATAACTACAGACGTATAACTATAGTATATCACACCGTCATCCTCTGATGACAGGAGTAACAGTTCATCAGGGACCTAAAATTTTCTCCAGGTTCCGGATCAACTGCAATCATGCGATCCATTCCTCCAACATTTCAGGGGGTAGTAAACCCCCTTCAACACGTATTCTCTTATTGGATGTCTCCGTCCAAAAAAAAGAATTATATATCTATCGGATTATAACCCTCTGTCCTGAAAATGGCCATTTCAGGGTAATTGTAAAAAAATATAGAATACCGGGCCGCTACTTCTGATTTGAATCGAGCAATTTCACGATACTCTGACAGAAAAATTCAATGTCATCAATTTTTGTCATAAGAACCTCAAAAATAATTTCATCATTGATTCTCCCATACTGGTGCACAAGAATATTTCTCATCCCCTTCATATTCCGGAGAGTATCTAAAAGCCGTGCATCAATAATTTCAATTTTCGCCAGATTAGTAAGGATATCCTCGTCATTTTGTGGAATCCCAAGTTTCAAATCACGATTCAATATGGCACAAATATCAAAAATGCTTTGGAGAACATATTCAAGTCGCTTATATAAGCCATCTTTTAAAAGACCGAGTGCAAGAAAATCATTTAAATCTTGATTTTCAGGCAGATTGTTACGAATCAGAGTAAGAGATTCATCAATTTCACTGAGGAGATACCGTATCTTTTCTCTCCTGACAATACGCATATTCATTATAATGCCCTTTCCCCGATATAATCCAGATAATGTGGCTTAAAGAATTCATATTCCCTTATTGTCCTGTACGCTATATCATATACTTCATCTTCGTTGGTCATGTACAGTACTTCTCCTTTAAAGACATTGATCTGAACAAATAATGGCAGATGCTCAAAAATATGAACATCAAAGATGTCAGAGACTCTTCCAAGAATATAAATACGGAATTTTTCTGCATCAAGATTAGCCAAATCCGTTGAAATTGCAATATCGATATCTGAATTCTGATCATTCGTTCCTTCGGCTACCGATCCATAGAGCATGACAAAGCGGACATGACGAAAATCCGGTGTGGTTTTAAGAGTTTTTAGAAACCCCTGAATTTTGGATCTGACTGTATCTGAATCTTTCATCATGCTCTCCGGATACTAATATTGATGTATGTACATATATTCAATTTTATCCATCAAAAAGTAACGATATCAGATAAAACTCATGAATATCAGAATGATGAGAACTTTTTTTAGAACTACCTTGGGAACATAGGTTAATATTCCCG
Source organism: Methanospirillum stamsii (assembly GCF_003173335.1). Classification (GTDB taxonomy): domain Archaea; phylum Halobacteriota; class Methanomicrobia; order Methanomicrobiales; family Methanospirillaceae; genus Methanospirillum; species Methanospirillum stamsii. Next base: position 35,488 of record NZ_QGMZ01000041.1, on the reverse strand, counting down.
GACTAATCTGAACATCGTGGAAATACACAATCTGAAGTCATCGCAATGGCAACTTCGTGATCTGATGTTCTCACAATAACTGTTCCATTAACTCCTCGTATATCCATAGATTCGTTTACTACCAGTGATTCAGGATATGTCCCTTCTGAAACGAAAATCCGATCTCCATCTAAAGAACCATTGATCGCTGCCTTTATACAGGGATAATCACATCCCTCCGAAAAGACCGTAATTTCAGAATGCACATGAGTTTCACCATTTTGAACTTTTTCCGCCAATTGTCCTGCATTACCTCTGAGATCCAGGATTCAAATGGCACTTCTATATGTGGGGTAAGGGCCCCCTCCGCAGCTCCCACAATGCCGCAGAAAACGAAAAGAATTACTACCCCTCCTTGTGAATATTCTTCTCATCGACATATCCCAGGGAATAATTTATCCCAAAGTATATAATTAATATGATAGAATTATACAGAGAGTATCAGAGTAAATTATTACACCTAAATCCCGTTACAGGGATATTTTTTATTCTAAAAACATTCCCATACTGGCCTAATTGATTGTTTTCAATCTGGATTTTACCATTTTGAGAAATGAACCGGCATCATGGAGAACATATTCAGCTTGTTCCCTTGTGATATCTGAATTAACAGAATAATCTGCTTTTTCTTGTAATTCTTCAGCATTGGCGAGCATTCTGCCATATTCTTTATCGATCTCTCCAGTTAGGATAAATGCCTGCCCAAATTGAGTTATCAATCCGGTATGTGTTTTCACAATAATACTTCGTGTCAGAAGAATTGCGTTCGCCACATGAAACATGGCATAATAAGCCCTGTTTACAGTATCTGAAAATAATCCTTTCTCCATAAGAAATTCAGCGGCTGTCAGCCTTTCAGAAGCAGCACGAATATTCAGTGCAATCTCCTCATTATTTGGAAACAACAAAAACACCCTCCTCGCTGACAGTCCTGAAGAAAGAAAATGACCCGGCCTTCGCAAACCTATCCTGCGGCAAATATTTTACCGATAAATAAACTCCATTTTCAAGACCAATATCAAATGCAATATTTATTAATTCCCGCTCAAATCTCCAGTCATCAAGCTTACCAGTGATAAGCAGATCGACATCTGATTCACGGGTATCCTCTCCTCTTGCAACAGAACCATATATGATAACATTATTAATTTTATCCGGATATTTTTGAGTTATTTCCTGAACAAATGAATTTATTGCATTCATCACTTCCGGACGATTCGAAGGAATATCTCCAGATAACACTATACAATACCGTATTATCACAATAATAAAAAAACTATGTGTCCATTAAAAACTTCGATTCCATATCCCAAAAGAGAATTGAAAATTCTGATTTTTCCAATCTTTGTTATCTGATGATATGGAGCTAAAAAAAAGGGAGAGATGTTATCCGGAATTATTATTTATTACTGAACACAAGTTTTCCATCCTGTTCATCAACCACAATCTCTTTCTCCCGGCTCACCTCACCGGCAAGTATCATCCTTGAGAGCTCATTGAGCAGATTTCTCTGGATGACCCGTTTGATAGGCCGGGCACCAAATTGTGGGTCAAAACCCATATCAGCAATTAAGCGGACGGCATTGTCCGTCGTAATAAACCGGACATCATTCTTTTCCAGCATCATCCGGACCAGGTTGAGCTGCAACTCCACAACCGTCCGTATCTCATCAAGAGTTAGCGGCCGGAACATGATAACTTCATCGACCCGGTTTAAAAATTCCGGACGGATGGTCTTTTTCAGCAGGTCAAATACCTGTTCACGGGTTTTATCATAGACTTCTTCCCGGTTCTTTTCGGTGGTATGTTCAAGACTCTCCTGGATGAGATGAGATCCGATATTCGAGGTCATGATGATGATGGTATTCTTAAAATCCACCGTCCGACCTTTGTTATCAGTCAGTCGTCCATCATCGAGAACCTGCAGCAGAATATTAAACACATCCGGATGGGCCTTTTCTATCTCATCAAGGAGGACCACCGAATATGGTTTTCTCCGTACTGCTTCGGTCAGTTGTCCGGACTCTTCGTACCCGATATACCCCGGAGGTGCTCCAACCAGCCGTGAGACCGTGTGCCTCTCCTGGTACTCCGACATATCTATCCGGACCATACTGTTCTCGTTATTGAACAGGAATTCTGCCAGTGCTTTGGCAAGTTCGGTCTTTCCAACCCCGGTAGTCCCGAGGAAGATAAATGATCCAATCGGACGCTTTGAATCGGACAGTCCGGCCCGGTTCCTCCGGATAGCATCAGATACCGCTGCAATCGCTTCTTCCTGACCGACCACCCGCTTATGAAGCTCGGTTTCAAGACTGAGAAGCTTTTGTTTCTCACTCTGGAGCATCCTGCTGACCGGAATTCCGGTCCACCGTGAAACCACCTCGGCAATCTCTTCTGCATCAACCTCCTCGTTCACCATTGCAGAGTCTTTCTGTAATCCGGTCAGTTGTTCCTTTAACCCTTCAATAACCTTCTCTTTCTCCGGAATCCTGCCGTACCTGATCTCTGCAACTTTTCCGAGATCACCGGTCCGGTTTGCACTGTCCGCCTCAAATTTCAGATCTTCTATCTCATTTTTTCGAAGCTGAATCTGTTCGACCAGATCCTTTTCAGACTGCCATTTTGCCTTCAGCCGGTTTCGTTCTTCACTGAGATTTCCAATCTCTTCGTTCAGGCTGTCAAGTTTTACCTGATCCTTTTCCCGTTTGATGGCTTCCCGTTCAATCTCCAGCTGCCGAATACGCCTCTCAATCATCTCCAGTTCTTCCGGAACCGAGTTAATCTCAAGCCGAAGCTTTGAAGCAGCTTCATCGATGAGATCAATCGCCTTGTCCGGAAGGAATCTGTCAGAAATATACCGCTGGGAAAGTTCTACCGCTGCAATAATTGCTTCATCTTTTATCCTGACATGGTGATGAGTTTCATACTTCTCCTTGATTCCCCGGAGGATAGAGATTGCATCAAGAGTATCAGGTTCATTAACCATTACCGGCTGGAACCGGCGTTCAAGGGCCTTATCCTTCTCAAAGTACTTCTGGTATTCCTTGAGGGTGGTTGCACCGATGACATGAAGTTCTCCTCGTGAAAGGGCAGGTTTTAAGATATTGGCGGCATCCATAGCCCCTTCACTCGCACCAGCCCCGACCAGAGTATGGATCTCATCGATAAAGAGGATAATCTCTCCATCGGAAGATACTACTTCTTTTACCACACTTTTTAGTCGTTCTTCAAATTCTCCCTTGTATTTAGCCCCGGCAATCAGGGCACCCATGTCAAGGGAGAAGAGTTGCTTTGTTTTCAGATTATCCGGCACATCTCCATCAATGATCCGGTGAGCAAGACCCTCTGCAATGGCGGTTTTACCAACACCCGGCTCTCCGATGAGAATCGGATTGTTCTTTGTCCTCCGGGAGAGAATCTGTAAAACTCTCCGGATCTCATCATCCCGGCCGATAACCGGGTCAAGTTTTCCAGAGAACGCCAGTTCGTTTAAATTTTTAGCAAACTGATTTAATGCGTTATATGTCTCTTCTGCAGTCTGACTACTGACCGTTGATCCTTTCCGGAGCTGCTTGATAGCAGTCTTCAAATCTTTTTCAGACACTCCGTTCTCTTTCAGGAGCCGGGCAGTAGCATCATTAACGGAGAGAATACCAAGCAGGAGATGTTCAATGGATACAAATTCATCCTTGAACTCCTGGGCAATTCCACTCGCTTTCTGTAGGGCTTTTGTTGTATCATGCGAGAGGTACGGTTCACCTCCCGTAATCTTTGGCAATGCATCGATATTGCGATCCAGAAGCTGGGTGAACCGGTCAAGATGAACATTGAGTTTTTTTAGAAGATAGGGAATGACATTCTCATCCACGATGAGCATACCCTTAAGGAGATGAGCTGTCTCAATGGCCTGGTTCTGTTTTCCTGCCGCAATTTCCGTTGATTTCTGGATTGCTTCCTGTGATTTCAGGGTGAAATTATTAAAGTTCATAATAAGGATCACTTTGTTATTGATTTGTAATTCTATATATAATTAACTGAAAGATCTAATACAAAAAACAAGCTAGATTTTGCCAATCAGATGGTGTATCATGAAATGAGAGAGAATTTGATGAATTTAACAGAACACAAAAACAGATTATGCCTTTCACATAAATTACCGGAATTTTTATAGCCCTTCCTAATAACTTCACTATATGACATATACCGGAAAAATACCCGTGCTGTCCGGAATAATAATTATCTCCCTGCTTCTCTTACCTATCGTGGCCTGTGCCGATTCCAGCAGCATCGACTCTGATTCAATTATTGTATATGGAATGTATCCAACATCAGGCTCGCTGACTGTCCAGGGAGAAGGATGCTTAAAAGCGTTTGAACTCGCCGTCTCGGATTTTAATAAATACCTCGCAGGTATTAACTCAAAAAAACGGATCTTTCCATACATTACTGCAATCACTTCAGATACAGAATCAGTCCTCGCAGAACTGACAAAACTGGATGATGTGAAAGCGACCACGGTTATCACCTATCTATCTGATGTGCAGGCAGATGCAGTCAGGGATTATTGTACTTCCCATGGTATCCTCCTTCTTGCAACCGGACCAGTATCTCCTCACCTTGCATCTCCGGATGACAATCTCATCAGGTTTAACCCGGACAATACCATACAGGGCCGGGTTGCAGCCAGATGGTTTGCTGAAAGAGGGATAACCCGTATTGTGCCGCTCGTCTGTGATGATCAAAGGAGTGGAGGACTCATGAATGCGGTATCACAGAGCCTTGGAGAGGGCATATCCATGGAAGAAATTACCTGGTACAGTCCGGATACGACCAATTTTACCGATATACTATTACGTCTTGACCAGAAAACCAAAACCGTCCTTACCAGTCTTGACCCGGAAAAGGTCGCGATATATGCAGTTACCTCAAACGAACTGCAGTCCATTTTCACCGAAGCTACAAAAGATGAGTATGAAAATCTGGCAAAGGTCGCCTGGATAGGTTGTGATACAAATGCCCTGCTTCCTGAACTGACCGGAACATCAAAACCGGCTGAATATGCATATGCAAGGAACTTCACAGCATTTTCCCTCGGCTCAGATCGTACCGTGAAAAATTCCCCCACATATCAGGCCCTCCCAATAATTACAGAAGGAAAATCTCCTTCTGGTTATACCCTTGCTACTTATGATACTACATGGATTGCTCTAAAAGCTCTGATTATGGACGGCTCTCCGGACAGCAGATCAATGGAAGATGCTGTTCTCAAAATGGCAGAACAACATTACGGTCTATCCGGCAAATTCAGGATGGATATAAACGGAGACCGGAATACAGCAGTGTACACGATCTGGGAGCTCTCCAAAGATGATGATGGGATAACCTGGAAAGAAACCGCAAATGCCGAGATCCAAAATGACAGAAAAGATTCAAGTGCTATCTCAATCACACCGGTTTTTAATTGAACCATTGAATTTTAGAGGGAATCCAAAACATCTTCTCCATCAGGTTTTTGTGAAAAAAAAAGAAATCATTCGTCTTTAGATTGTTATAAAAACGCTCCGGTGACTACTGATCAAACGAATCAATAAACTCAATAATTGATACATCATCATATTTTTCTATGTATTGGCTGACTTTTTTATAAAATGCCTTATAATCATTATTTTGATCAGAAAGAAGACTGACAACCTGCTCAAGCCCATGATAATCACCTTCTTTCACCAGTTTCCGGATCTTTTCACGGACATCAACTGGCGGAACAGATATTTCATGACCCTCATCCAGGTTGTTTTCTGGAATTGTCCTATTTATGTCAGGGTCTGATATCCAGGATATTCCAAGTACCCTTCCAATTCCATCAAGAAGTCGTTCATACCGAACCGGTTTATCGATGAAATCATCACAGAGTTTTACAAAGGCATCCTTTCGGTCATCTCCCTGCACTGATGCAGAGACACCAATAACTCTGATATTCATCATATCTGGATTATTTCTCAGAATTGTTACAAAATCCAGGCCATTCATCCCGGGCATCACAAAATCTAGAAGGATCAATGAGGGAGATTCCTCTTTTATCATCAAAAGAGCGTCATTTCCGTTGTAGGCAACATACATCATAAACCCAAGAGGTTCTAATAATGATACCATCAATCCTGCATTTTCCCGGTGATCATCAACCACAAGGATGCTCTTTCGTTCTCCAAGGTATCCGGTAATGAGAGGGCGGTCATCATCCAATGTTGTTCCACCAACGACTTTTGGAAGAGGTAAAGTGACCGAAAACCGGCTCCCCTTTCCTTCCTCACTATCAACATCGATGGTGCCATGCATGAGATTAATCAGTTCCTTTGTGATGGAAAGACCAAGACCTACTCCGTCAGCGGTATGTCCCTGAGCCTCAAGCCGGGTGAAAGGCTCAAATATCTGTTCCTTTTTCTCATGAGGAATGCCAATTCCGGTGTCTGAAACCGATACGGAGAGAGTATTTTCCACATAGGAGATAGCAAGGGATACTGAACCGGTATTTGTGTACCGTACTGCATTCGAAAGAAGATTTAAAAAGATTTGTTGAATTTTTCGTTCATCTCCGTTCACATACTCAGGCATCAGACCAGGTTTCTCATACTGAAAGGTTAATCCTTTTTCATCTGTTTTCACCCGAATGATGTTGATAATCTCCTGGATCATGGACGGGAGGTGAAAATCACTGACCTGTAGTTCAATATTTCTGGATTCTATCCGCCCCATATTGAGGATATCATTAATGAGCCGGAGCAGATGTTCGCCGCTTTTCTGAATAGTTCCGACCTGTTTCTTCTGTGTATCGGTTAGATTATTCTGACGGGAAAGGATCTGTGCATACCCCAGGATAGCATTAAGCGGTGTCCTGAGCTCATGGCTCATATTTGAGATGAAATCAGTCTTTGCCCGGTTTGCAAGTTCAGCCTTTTCTTTTGCAGTCTCAAGTTCCATAGTCCTGGTTTTTACAAGATTTTCAAGTTCCTCGTTTCTACGGCGGAAATTTTCAATACGTGCACGATACGCTATATAAACCAGAGCACACAGGGAAATGAGGAGAAATGACCGAAACCACCAGGTCTCCCACCATGGTGGAGTAATATTGATATACAGGGATGTTCCGGTTGTATTCCAGACATTATCATCATTTGAGGCCTCAACGATAAATTCGTACCTTCCCGGCCTCATGTTTGTATATGTTGCAGTCCTCCGGGAACTATCTACTTCGTTCCAGTCATCATCAAATCCAGCAAGTTTGTACCGATACTGATTCTCCTTTGGGTTTACAAAATTCAGAGCACAAAACTCGATTGAAAAGATACTATCCAGGTATGAGAGGATGATTTCATCGGAATACGTAACAGAGCGGGATAAAACTGATGAATTGCCAATTGGAACAGGTTTGTTTGAAAGAAGAAAATCGGTGAGGACAACCGGGGGAACATTCGGGTTAGGGACAATCCGGTCAGGATAAAATGCTGTAATCCCGGATATTCCGCCAAAAAACATCTCACCATCGGGGGCCAGATAATATGCCCCGCTATTATGCTCGTCACTTGCAATACCATCGTGTGAGGTGTAAGAATTCACTTCGCCAGATACCGGATCAAGACATGCAATTCCTCTGTTTGTTGATACCCAGATGTTCCCTTTATCATCCTCGAGAATTCCATAGATACACGCGTTTGGCAGCCCGTCTTCTATAGTATACTTCAGAAAAGAACTATTTCCATCAAACTTGTTCAGCCCGTTTCCTGTCCCAATCCAGAAGAAACCATCGCTATTCTTAAAGATTGCCAGGACTTCGTTATCTGACAGACTGGTGATGTCATTAGGATCATGCAAAAACCGGGTAAATACTCCGGTTGTAAGGTTAAAACGGTTTAAACCTCCGCCAAGCGTGCCAACCAGAAATGTTCCATCACTATCCTCAATAATTGCCCTGATGTCATTAGAACTGATACTCTCAGGATTTTCAGGGTCATGGTTCCAGGAGGTAAAATTCCCCATGGTCTGATCAAGCAAATTAAGCCCAGCATCTGTCCCGGCCCAGATATTTCCTAAAGAATCCTCATACATGCAGATAACATTATTATTATTGATACTTTGAGGATTATCCGGATCATGACTATACCGGGTAAATTTTCCCAAATGTGGGGAAAACCTGAAAAGCCCTTCACCTCCCCCGGTCCCGATCCAGATATTGCCTTTTTTGTCCGGAATAATCGGACCGAGAATTCTGCTTGGAGCAAGTGCAAGGGGATCATCTGCATCCTGCGGGATTATCAGATTTGTATTGGTCTTTCTGTCAAAACGGTTTAAGGAACCATCAGCTCCACCAATCCAGAGGATATCTCCATCTGCGTAAATACCAAAAATATCGCTTGTGCTGAGAGAATCAGGATCCAGCGGGTTATTGCGGTAAACAGTAAACTGCTCAACCCTCGGATTGTAAAGATAAACTCCGGAATCATCAGTGCCTATCCAGATAGATCCTGAAGCATCTTCATAGAGTGAACGAACTGCATTTGACTGGAGAAAACCTAGGTCATGGCTTTCACCTGGATAATAGGTAAATGTTTCAGATAATGGATCAAACACTCGAAGACCAGATCCTCTCGTCCCAATCCAGAGCTTGTTATCAGATGACTGTATTATTGCCCCTTCTTTAAGACCGATTCCACTTTCAGAACCGGAAATTGCAAAGAGGTAGTGAGTCACATTATCAGTATTAAGGTCCAGTTTATCTACGCCAAGTGGGGAAACCACCCACAAAAATCCGTTTTCGTCCCATAATGAAGCCAGGGTCTCATTCACGGACAAACTTGCAGGATTATCCGGATCATGGAAATAATGTTTGAAGATCCCTGTAACTGGAGTAAAGTAATCAAGACCTGATGGAGTATTCAGCCAGATATTTCCATTCGGATCATCAGTTATCTGCCATATCCGGTTTGAGATTATCGAATTTTCATCGTCATCACACTTTTTCCAGTGGGTAAACTGGCCGGAGTGAGTATCAAGAACATTAAGCCCTCCCTGGTCTGTTGCTATCCACAGCCTCCCTTTTTTGTCCAGGCAGAGATCATGTATCTGGTTGTCAGAGAGGGATGAGTCATTGCCATTCTGGTAAAAAAACCGGGTAAATTCTTCAGTCTTTGGATCGAACCTGTTCAGCCCGCTTAATGTCCCAATCCACATGATCCCGTCAGGACTCTCTTCCAAATCAGTTACATAACCGCTGCTGATACTGCTAACTGATGACGGATCACTTCGAAATACCCTAATAGTATAACCGTCATATCGGTTCAGACCGTCCTGGGTCCCAAACCAGAGAAATCCCCTTTCATCCTGCAAAATGGAATTAACGGTGTTCTGAGAGAGACCTTCCTGAATTGAAATTCCGGATACGGTTAAATCAGATACTTTTTCGGCAAAAACGGGATACAATAAAAAAATAACGATGATATAGATACAGGATATCCGGATTATTGGACAAGGAATACCTGTACCTATCATATCAAAAACTCTCAAATAATACTATTTAATTATAATGATTTGTAGGCAATAGTGACACTCTTCAGGTATGTATTGCAGAGAGAATAACCTTCTAAAAGCAAGCAATAAATCCTGAAATTGATAAACCAGGTTCATCAGATAACAATGGTTTTTAGATTATCAGGCGATAAGATTAGGAAAAAAGACCAGCCAATCATATTCTCTGATACTTTCACCTGTAAACGGAAAATATCCCGGATTTTACCTGACCACTCATGTATTCCTGGACCTTTAGTCCACGAGAAAAACTGCTTTCAATGGCTATTGACCGGAACCCATGTCTCTCAACCAGATAGAAAAATAGGAGGTTTCGAAATTTCAGAATATCCCTTCCTCCATGAAAGGGTTCTCCAAGTCCGAGTACCTGAAGGGACGGGCTGCAGGAGTGAATAATCCGGTCTATTGCTAAATGAAATGAACCCTCTTCATCTGGTGAAAACCCAAATCCCTCTTGTTTCACCCATTCCCGGAGAATTTTACAGGGATTATCTGATTCAGGTTCATCCACCATACATTCATTGGTATCTCTAACGGTATACCGGTTTTGACCACCGACAATCCAGGTCAGGAATGATGGCTAAAGATTATTACCTGGTGAAGAGATCATTTTATATGAAAACTCTGGTAACCGGATTTTTGGTTATAATAGCCATAGTAAGTATGGCAGGTATGGTAATGGCTGATATTCCCGATCTTGTTGGTAACTGGACCGGACCATACTCCGAGTATAATGGTGATACGGGATTTAACGAACAGGAAACCGGGTTTTTCTTCCTGAACATAACCGAACAGAAAGACCGGATTATTATTGGTCATACCAGGTTTGCCGATACCGGCACAGATGTAACGCGGGAGATTGCGGGAATCATAAGTGCGGACGGAACCCAGCTTTCCATTACAGAGGAGAATAACGGGTACTCAACCGGAAGAATCATCGGACCGGATGAGATTGAACTTACCTATCTTGACGATAAAGAACCGATTAGTGTCGCAATCGACCAGTTCTTTAGAATCCCCTGATCCTTTTTTTGTTATACAATATCCCTTCTCCGGGTAATAATTACTCCCTGAAACAAAACCCATGGATGCTCCCGGATATTTCCTCATAATCGAACAATACATCATCTGGACTCGGGTTTCTTTACTCCCCAAAAACGTATCCTCATTCATAAAGTAACCAATAGTTATATGATAACCCATAGTTATAATATTATGAAGAAAGTGTTTCCAGAAAGAATCCAGGAACTCAAAGTTCTCATGAAGAGTATTTGAACTCTTGAAACCAGAGGATTCAGGATTGATGCACAGATATGCAAAAAGGAATGAGAAAAATGGTACATGCAAAACTTGTTTGTTTCTCTCCAACGGGGACAACAAAAGCGGTTCTTAGGGGTATTGAGCGAGGGATAGAACCGGATACCTCGGAATGGATCGACATTACATCACCGGATGCAAGAAATGAACCATTGCAAACATCAGAAGATGAATTACTGGTTATCGGGGTTCCGGTATATATGGGACGAGTCCCGGCACTCATCATGGACTGGCTACAGGCGATGAAATTACAGAATAATCCGGCGATCTGTGTGGTTGTGTATGGCAACCGGACCTATGAAGATGCCTTACTTGAACTCAAAAAAACCATTCTTCAATGTGGAGGCATTCCCATTGCCGGAGGAGCCTTTATCGGGGAACATTCATTTTCAACTGAAAAAACGCCAACCGCAGCAGGACGTCCTTACAACAAAGATCTGGATTATGCAAAGGAATTCGGCCGGAATATACGTTCAAAACTTGAGTCTGTTTCATCAGAAAATCCGGTTTCTGAGGTCGAAGTGCCTGGCGAATATCCCTATAGAGGGGATTCAAAATTATGGGTTGTTGATTTTATCGCCGTCAATGACAAATGTACCTCATGTGGGCATTGTGCAGAGATATGCCCGACCGGTGCGATTGATTCAAAAAATAGTGCAAAGATTGAACTGGAAAAATGTATCACCTGCTGTGCCTGTATCAGAGCCTGTCCGGAGCATGCAAGAACCATGAAACCAGGGCCAGTACAGGATGCTTCATTAAGACTGCATACCTTGTATGCCGAACCAAAGATGCCGGAGTACTACCTCTGGAAGGGATGAAGTAATTCAGGATACCATCACCAGTATATTGAGCATTACTATGGAGCATAGTCCGTTCTATTCAGTCAGGCCTCTCCTTCCGGTCTACCCTGAACCGGATAACCTAACCGCATCAAAGAAACGGTGGATTCTGATCAGGGATAATTCAGTGATTTATCTTAAGAAAGAAGGATCCGGAACCGTCATAATTGAAGATCCTCGTCCCTCCGGTCTGATTTCAGGTGAACCGGTATACCTAGGGATCAGAGACGAAATCATCTACTATGCAGGAGAGTTATCTTCAGATACCCCTCTACCCGGAGATTGGAACCTTTCACCGGTAAGGGAACTCTCCGGGCTGATTCCGGATACCGAGATGGCAATTGCCTCGTATGCGGTCAGGATTCTTGACAATGACCGGTCGACTGCTTTTTGTGGAAGATGCGGGGCAAAAACCCACCCGCTTACAACCGAACGGGGCCGGATATGTAGAGCCTGCAACCGAATCTTTTATCCCCGGATATCTCCTGCAATCATCGTCCTGATTAAAAAAGGTGAGGAGATTCTGCTTGCCCGCTCCCCACGGTTTCCATCAGGCTTTTTTTCGATTCTTGCTGGATTCAATGAACCGGGTGAGAACCTTGAACAGACTGTTCACCGGGAAGTTTTTGAGGAAGTAGGTATTTCAGTCCAAAATATCCGTTACTTCGGAAGTGAACCCTGGCCTTTTCCTGATTCGCTCATGGTCGGATTTGTCGCAGATTATGCCGGAGGAGAAATCCGGATTGATGACGTGGAGATTATCGAGGCTGGCTGGTTTTCCCGTGATAATCTGCCCTCTTATCCACAAAAAACAAGTATCAGCCATACACTGATTAAGGCCTGGATAAATAGAGAGGTATAACAGGTATGGGGATATCGGAGAGAAGACAGCGGGAGAAAGAGAAAAGAAGGACAGAGATACTTGATGCAGCCGAACGTCTGTTTTTTTCCCGAAACTATGAAGCAGTCTCGATGGATGAGATAGCACAGGAGGTGGAACTGAATAAAGCCACATTGTACTTGTATTTTAAAAATAAGGAGGCCTTATATGCCAGCATCGTCCTCCGGGGCATTGAAATCCTGAAAGAAAAATATTCGGAATGCATGGAAAAAGACGTATTGGGAATTGAAAAAGTTACGCTCATGGGCCAGGCGTATTACCAATTTTCGAAGGAACATCCGGACTATCTTCGAATGATTCACTTTTACGGCTCTGAAAGGTTTTCAAAAGAAAATCCATGTACTGCAGAGATTGGACAAGGATATGGCACCTGTCGCCAGATTCTGCGGGATGCAATACAGGCGGGAATGAATGACGGAACAATCCGGTCTGATATTGACCCATTCCTAACCTCAATGTACCTCATGATCTCCTTTATGAACATCTTATCAATGGAAGAGAAATGGAAACTGGTAATCGAGGCAGAGGGGTTTACCTTTGAGCAGTTTACCCATGAATTTTTTCGTTTTATCACTCCGGCAATTTCGTGTAATAACCAATGATCTGTAAACGATAATGAGACCGGATTTCAGAATTAATCCGGAATATTCTCTGTTCTGTATAATACCCATATCTGCGAGCCTACCGTGTAACCCTCTTAAAGATTACCATTATGGCAATCATACAACTTTTTATTCACAGGAATTATGAAAAAAATTTAAAAATATAGCCTTTTTTAGAAGGTTTTCTTTAGGAGTAGAGATAATGTGTAATAGTATACATGAGTGAGATAAAATTTAAAGATAAAATAAAAAAGGCAACTGAGATTGCTAAAACATATGAGGGAACGAATGATGCCCGGTGTGCCGAGTTAAACGCATGGATTCAGAATGCCAAAAAATTCTATAAGAAAGGGCAGACTGAACGAGCACACGAAATAATTGATTGTATCATATAAACCCCGGCATTCCAGCCGTCCGGCCAGATAACCCAGGGGAGTTTATTCTATCTTCCAAGAGGGGCAGATATTTTAAAATTGTAAACTGAACCTTTTACTTCCCTCCGGATATTGCGTTTTAGGACTTACATGTATAAATTTTATAAAATTCCATTCAATTTGCATTATCTCTTAAATTTCTTCTGAACCTGCAGGTTTATTGAACCGGACAATTTACTCTTCTCATAATCCGGGTAAATAAACCTCTTTCATCATCACTGAACTGAAATTTAGCGCTTTATTTCAAAAAATCCGGAAATATTAAAGAGAGGACTAAGAATGCATTATACGTTTCTTGTAAGTAAGACCATTACAATATTTCACCGGAATAAGCAAACCACCGATAATTAATGATTGATAGGAGGGAAGCAGTTTTTTATATCTCCAATTAAGGTGAGATTTTTTCAGTATGTCCGGACAGGAGAGTTATAATACAATACTGATACCCCGGACCTTAATATTAAAAAAAAGGGAATTCAGACTTGTCCTACCCCAATGGATAATACAACGTGTCCCAACGAGAGATACGTGATTTTGTATCATGTAATAATATTAATAAATCAGGATCGGTTGCTTTTGTAAGTCCTTTTTTCACAGTTATTTCTGCTTCCTCAAAACTTGCAGTTCTTCGATAAAGATCCGCCAGTATTAGTTCAAAATGACCGGGTTTTTTCCAGATAATATCTCCATTGTCTTTACATAACAGTAAATACCTGATAGCCATTTTTCGACAGGTACTTCCGGAAAGATGCTCATTTATAGCATCACAAATTCTTGATGCAGTTATTGATGCAAATAAGGCATCATGATATGATGATTGTTTTTCGATACAGTATGCATATGCCATATATCTGCGGGCTATTTCCGGCATAGTCTTATCCTGTGATATCAGTCGATACTGGTCAGACCGGACAATTGTTTCCATTAATTTATCAGCCTCGGAGAGGTCAGGGGCACAATATCCACAAACTGAACATTCTTGTATATGGCATAACAGGGCATTTTGAATTGCTGATATTGATTCAAGACCCGGATAGACATAATGCCGGGTTTCAGGGATAATAATGATATTTTGCTGATTCATTGTTCCACATATTGCACAAGTGACTTTCTTTGATTCGTTATTTATCATGGTATCACCACTCGGCCCGAAAATTGCAATATATCAATTTGAATACCTTTTCCGGGAATATTTTTGATATCCCGGGATAATGTATTGAAAAAGAGTTATGAGAGATGAAATAATACGCTAAAAAAGATATTGCAATTAGGTGGGTAAAATTTTAAAAATTCAACTCAGTAGCAATTAATCTACTAAAATTAGGTGAGATTGTCTTCCCGATATTTTTTCGTATCAAAGGAAAACAATCTTCGTAATAGTAATGTTAGGCGTATAAATATTTAAAATGAGTATATCGAGAGATAGTTCTCTCATCTAAACTTTTTTTGAGAGATAGATTTTCACCCTTGGTAGTATGGACGGTTTTTTCGGTCAAGGTTTGTCTTATTGTAAAAGTAGAAATTTTTGAGGGGAGTGAAAAACCTTCTTTAAAGCACTCAAGTTCACAAAGGGTGAATAAACTCCGAATTATTGGATGGGGGATTATCGATCCTCTTATGCATTTTTAATCAGGAAAATTGAATGAGATTCAATCACGAAAACGCTTACTTTTCGTTAATCGTACAGCTTTTTTACCATAGACTTTTTCTTATATCCCAATATACCAGACTATTATTGATTTCATACATAAGTGGATTTATCCTGGCATAACGACGAATATTTTTATCTGCAAGGACTTTTTTTATTAATTCATCAAATTCTTTTTCAGAAATATCCAAAATTTCTATCATTTCAGTATTATTTTCTAATTTTTCTAATACTGTTGAGATGAGAGATTGAATTTTTTCGTCTGACATAATGAGACCGTCTCTTTATTTCTTCTTTTGTAAAGTCAACATCCGGTAAAGAAGTGGATGATGTGAATCCTGAATGCAAGTGATTTAGAGAAACTTATTATCCCGAGTTTTCGTTGGTGAGTAACCTTGTTTTCCTGGAACCCTTATGCAAGTAGGTGAACAATAAATGTCTAATTTAATCAAAGTTGAAGTTGCAGTCCTTGTTTTTTGTGGAACCCTTATGCAAGATGAAAAAATGTCTAGTTATCAGGAACACTATACATTAGTTGCAGTCCTTGTTTTTTGTGGAACCCTTATGCAAGATGAACTAAAAATTCTATTGTATTAACAACGATATTGTTGCAGTCCTTGTTTTTTGTGGAACCCTTATGCAAGTGTATGGCAACGATAAGGATAGTGCCCGGCTTGTTATGGGGTTGCAGTCCTTGTTTTTTGTGGAACCCTTATGCAAGTCTTTAAACTCATTTAATGATCTCTGAACACCTTTTGGGTTGCAGTCCTTGTTTTTTGTGGAACCCTTATGCAAGACAGACCTACAGCGTTAACCCGTATGGGTAAACATATGTTGCAGTCCTTGTTTTTTGTGGAACCCTTATGCAAGAATGGATAGCCACCTCTGATTATTAATTTACCATTAGTTGCAGTCCTTGTTTTTTGTGGAACCCTTATGCAAGATATTTACTTCGAAATAATCGGTCATGATATCGTCTTGTTGCAGTCCTTGTTTTTTGTGGAACCCTTATGCAAGATCGAATATGATGAGATAGTCGCTCAGGTGAGAAATGGTTGCAGTCCTTGTTTTTTGTGGAACCCTTATGCAAGAATGTAGCTCCTAAGGTAATCACTGAAGCCGTTAAAGTGTTGCAGTCCTTGTTTTTTGTGGAACCCTTATGCAAGATAATCACCCATTTGACAATAATCATGCATAATATAAGTTGCAGTCCTTGTTTTTTGTGGAACCCTTATGCAAGACAAAACCAAAAGGTAGATCGCCACGAGGTCTACGTGTTGCAGTCCTTGTTTTTTGTGGAACCCTTATGCAAGTACTCCCATTCCAGTGAGTGATTCACATGTTACTCGTGGTTGCAGTCCTTGTTTTTTGTGGAACCCTTATGCAAGTTAACCATTAACAATACAAATTATCCTTAAATCAATAAGTTGCAGTCCTTGTTTTTTGTGGAACCCTTATGCAAGGGCCAAAAATTTCGCCCTTTTGACAAACGAAGCACACCTAACCCCATCTTTCCGATACCTTTATCAGATCGACGAGGGGGGTTTCCGTACCTCCTTTATAACCTCGTCGCAAAATTATATAATCATTCCTTTTCTAAATTCGAACCCGGAACTCGTATTTTCAGAACCACCATTCAATTCAGACCCCCAATCTCTTCATTCCGGATATCAGATCCCGGATTCACTCTCCGGATAGTACCAAATCCCTGTGAAACACCCTTTCCAATCCCGATATACTCAGGCATCTGAAAATTTACCATAAATGACCCGGAAAAACCGGTCATATCAACGCCCTTGTATCTGATGGGAACCTGTTCAAGCATCGTCCGGACAGAAAGCCTCTCTTCAATTACAATGCCAAGTCCTTTTGCCATGCTCAGAATATTCCCGATAAGAATACGATTCAAAAACATCTTCTTATCTTTCCAGTCAGATAATTCACGAAACTTCCGGTAATTATCCTCATTCAAAGCCATCCAGGGAGAAACAAACCGGTACTTGATGGGATTTTCTACCGACATAACGGGAATCTTCTGATCATATGAGACTTTCTGGACCACACAATACCTTCCGGTTCGAAATTCAAGTTCATCAATACCATCGGCAATCTCCCCAATTACCTTGGCACCTTCTTCGATTCCGAGTATTGACGGGGTACCACCCAGAACCTTGTACTGAACTTTTGGATAAGTGAGCATTGGTGAATCCAGATGATGATGTAAAAGGGGGTATTCAGGAAACTTGTTCCCGATATATCCCCGGAGATTTGTTCCGGTCTCCGTAACCGGACGGTCGGTATGCAGAACCAGGTACCGGAGCGGAATTCTCATCGCAGATGCGGTCATTTATGCCTCAAATGAACAGGAAAGCCAACCTAAAGGATCTCCATTTGCGGTGAATTCAAGGGTCTTTGGATATGGCGGATCAATCGTATCATACACATTATGTTCCGGGTGACCTCGTGCAAGTTTATACGTATCAATAAGCCGGACAGCAAGATCCGGATCCTGCTCTTCGAGGATTCCGATCATCGTCTGGTATAATGTCCCGACTCCAAACCCAAGCCGGATATGAGAAGATTCTGATAGCCATGACTGAACCGGCTTTAGATAATCCGTACACGAATCATCATCTCTCACCAGATCTTGTTCCTTTGAAAAACACCATCTGCTCCATTCACTTAGTACCTTCTGGAGATGAGCAGGAACAGCACCTGTATCAGACAAAGAATCCATGCCTAACAGGGATATTTTATCCTTTAACTGGGGAAAATCCCGGTGAGTTGCAACTTTTTTGATCTGGTCAAGACCACCGATTGATCCGGAAAAAGATCCATTTACACATTCAGCAAAAATCTGAAAATTTTTCGGTCGAAGGTTGCCGGAATTCTGAAGAGAATAGGTAATAATGGACTCAATAGACGTCTTATTCTCAACCGGCATACAATCGCTTACCTGGAGAAACCGAAGAAGATCATATTTTGGATCGGGCTTATTTCCCGGATAATTACAGGCAAAGACCCGGTCAACATACCCGCTCCCTATGGCCCGTTTCTTTTTACCATACCGGTCATTCTCAAGATCTTGTTCAATACTATCAGTGTACCGTGAATCATCCTTGGCATACCACCAGAGAAGGGCAGTCCGTATGGCACCTTTCAGACTGCTGCCCGGAATATACGGAATATTATTGGTCTTGATACATTCACGGATTTCCTGCGGATTGTGATTGCCACTCCGGTTTTCCACCAGGTATCTTCTCAAATCCTTCGGTACCAGATTATTCTGTTTAAAGAACTCCGTCATCTTAAACGATTCATCAAGATCTGCAATAAACGAATCCCGCTGATCTTCATTAAGAACCGATGAAAATTTCCGGATATCAATCCTGCTTACAAAACCTACCCCACTCTTTCCAGTCGATGTAACATACTCATTCGGGAAATATGTCTGACCTGTCCCGATATGGACCGGAGTTCTGGCAATAAGGGCAATTTTCATGATAAACACCCCATACCAACAAGAAACGGAAGTCCGTACTCAATCACCGGTGGATCTGAACGAACGGTTGCAATCTGTCCTGAAAAGCCTTCCGGAACATTGGAAAAGACAGAACCTTCACCAAGCATCATCACCCGTTTTTTCATCACACCATCAGTACTTCTTCCCCTGATTGTAACCAGGTCATACCAGATCTTATTCCCAAACGGAGAAATATCCCTGGGCATAAACCGTGAAAGAGTCGTAAGGTATGGTGCATTCCGGTTATCCGGAATATCAATCTCTCCAAAGGACAGATCAAAATGGCCCTGTCCGGATGAAACCCGTTGCCCAATTCCCCGGTCTGCCATAAGACGAAGCGAAGCATGAACCGCCTCTTCGCAATCCCGGTCATGGTACCGGATAAGGAAAAATAACCCGCCATCATGGAACTGCATCCCACTCGTGTGAAAGAACTGTTCTGATGCGGAGGATAACCGGTTAATCTGGTTATGAGGAATATCAACAACTGCAGACGAACACCCTTTCAGGGATCCGGATCGTGAAAAGATCTTTGAATCTGTTTCTTCTGATTTCTCCAGGAGTGTAAGGATATCAGAAATCTTCAATACTCCGGATACCATCTCCATAAATGCCTGTTCATCAACATACTGGATCTTTTTCAGCTTTTTCAAGGTTTCAAATTCTGCACCAGAATTTCCGGTCGGAGGAAGATGAGGCATTGGAAACAGATGAGATTTTCCGGATTCGGTATCAATATACGGGAAACAGGAACTAATTTCAAGAGGGGGATTCTTAGAAAATCGTTCGATAAACCCTCCGGTATCATAACCAAGTTCATCCATCGTCCTGCATATAGCTCCAAAGAGGGTATTTGAATGAATGGTTGCCGGAAATGTGGAACAGGGTTTCAGGTAGACTGCCTGCATGGGTCAGCCTCCGGGTTACAACCGTTCAAGAATCTCATGGACGCTGTCAGCTCCGGACACCTTTTCATACGGATGCCAGTCCTTTCCGGTCTTATAATCATCAGAAATTTTTTCCAGAAGTTCAATATCACTGAATGTTATCTTTCCGGAACCACGACTTCCATAACCACCCAGATAATTATCCTCTAGGAGTGTCATTGCTTCAAAGACCAGTTTTAATCGGTCTTCATCCGCAGGATCGTAAATCGAAAAGACCATCTCAAAACCAAAAGCTGAACCTGCAGGGACACGTTCTATGAATCGGGGATTAGCACTTGAAGTAAGACGATTGAGAACATTTTCACCTTTCACTTCGGTACCATGGAGAACGTCATCATTGTTATCCCATTTTTCTATTGTTTCCAGAGTTGGATGAGAATCTCTGACTATTAACCTCGTTGGTCCGCTTTTTACATCATCTGTTGCTGAACGACCAAATGATACACAAAGATTACAATTCAAATCTTTACAGGAATGAACCTTGCCATCTGGATGTAACCATAAATTTCCGTGCTTTAACTCAAGCAATGAACGCATTTTTCCCTTTATGGATGAACCCGGAATATATGGCTTGTTTGTCATCCTATTCATTATCACTGGAGAATCGGTTCCACCTATTTTCAGAGCTTCTGATAAACCACCTATATGAAGTCCTGTTTCACAAACAATTTTTCCACGAATAAGATAATTTTTTATTAATTCCATCTGATTCACTCCTAATTCTTATGATATTTATTATATGCCACTATGGCTTGCATTAATTCAACAAAACGATCATAATTTTTTATTGTTTGTTTTAGATCATCAGTAACTCTAATTTTTTTACAACACAATTCAACAAGAAGGAAAAAACCCTCCGGAATTAAATTTCTTGCTTTAGCATAGGCAAGATTCGGACGAATCATGTAAAAATCCGATTCAATTGCTTCCCAGCCATAATTTTTCAGACGTTCCTGATTACTTATTATGGTATCAAATATTTTTCTCAGTTGGTTACTATTGAGGTCTTCTTTGAAACTCTTAGCTAATGTTTCTGCTATCCCATTCTCCCGGGTCACTTCGTTAATATTTAATTCAGAGAGATGAGTTATATTTCGGATTTTTTCAAGTTCCTTTTCAATTATATCTGAAAAATAAGAATCATTCACATCTTTTTTATATGGTTTTTGATAGCTTTTATTGTAACCAGGTGAATTAGACTGATAATTATTTCCTGTTCCTTTATTCCATTTTGGTCTTTCGGTCATCATTTAACCTCTTATCTTACCTGTTTTTTTCTTATCATCTGTTCGTAATGCAAGACTTGTCCAGTATACCGGAAGTTTGATCCAGGGGAAAACCGGATTTATCAGTTCTTCTACTCCCTGACGATGCCTGTCCTCGATGTTGCGTTTCATGAGATATTTCAGGTGCGGAAGATACCGTTTGCGGCTTAACCGGGTATCAGTTCTGGTTTTATGGCTCATATCCACGATATCTCCATACGTCTGGTTCCAGAGAGTAAGAAGTGAATAAACCATACCTTTGGAAATTTTCTTGTTATTCACAGCATCTATCATCTGGTCGGTGATGTCTATAAGTGACGATAATCCCCGATCACCCATTCCTTCTCTCCAGGGCAGACACTCATCAAAGAGAGATACATGATTTTTAGATACAATGCCAGAATGGTATCCTTTAGCTTCTTCGAGGAGTTCTTCTGCAATATTTACTGCTCTTGATACCGGAAGCCGGTGTGATACGATAGCAATTCCTGCAGAAAGAGTAATGTTTGGATTTTCACAGGTAAACCGTCTGAACTCTTCATAAATTCGGTTTGAAAGCCGGATGGCCGTATCCCATGGCCCGATGATGAGAAGATCATCCCCCCCGGAATAGGTAATGTAACATGAATTCACGGCTTTCTTTTTACATGCTTCACAGGGTTTATCTACCTCATACCAGGTAGATTCCACCGGTTTTTCGGTATCGTCAACCTCGGTGAAGAGAACAATTTCCCTTCCCTTTTTCTCCTTTACCTGTTCAAGACACTTGGAACAGAGAGAAGGATACACCACAAATTCATCACAGATCTGGTTTAAGTATCCGGCAAAGAAGAACTGGAGCTGGTTACTTATGGTATGTATCCGTGAGATTGTCCGGTCATCTTTAGGAAGACCTCGGGCGATGAGTTTTCCAAGATTATCCACATCTGCCTTGATGTATCCAAGTCTTGGAACTCCGTTTGAGAACTGAGCCATCTCACTAAAAGAGAGGACATCATTTTGATCAAGAGGCACCGTGTTTCCAAGAAACATGAACCCGCACCCGGATCTGTTTTTAAACTGAATATCTCCCAAGTTAGTATTATTCAGAGTAATAACCTGTGCTTTTATGTCAGCCGGAAGAGAACTCACCAGGTCGTAACTTGTCCGAAGTCCAAGATCAGAAAAACTGATACTGTGTCCTTCACCTTTCAGCATCCATTTTGCTCTGGCAATTTTCGTTCCGATATCTACGAACCGAAGACATTCCGGACATTGAGCCTGGTTGTGAGGGTGACCACATACATCACAAAACTCGCTCAAGGGCCGGACTTCATCCTCTGCTCCAAAGCAAAGTCCACAATCCAGGAATTTCTGTTTCTTCTTCTCGCTACTTAGTACAGCCAGTTCATCAAGAGCCTGTGAAAATGACAAAATCCCGTCTTCACCAACCGGATGAATCACCAGTGCAAGACTGAGAAGACCACCGTATTTCCTAAGGAGCAGTTCGTTTACTTTTCTGCTTACATAGGAGATCTGTTCCTGGTTTTTCTTCGTGTTTGGTACAAGAAGAAGAAATTTTCCTCCGGTGTTCCAGAGCACTGAGGGTTCAAAAAGGTTACATTCTGCTTTTATCTCTTCAGCTACCGCATCCATGAATAGGGAGAGCCAGAATGATCTGCCCCGGAGACGCTTTGCAGTACCTTTCCTTGCCTGTTCAGGGATTACCGTTGCAAATATGAAATTCTGTATCCCGGAAAGATCTCCCTGGACCAGAAGAAATGGTTTTTCTTTCTCACCTTCAAGAAGACAGTGGGCAATTGCAGCTGTCGTTTTCGCATGATCGTAGAGTGGAATGTCCGGTTCATTCACATATACTGCTGATGGAATTGATGAAGTATACAATTTAAGCAGTGATAGCACCGAACTTACCGGTGCCGGGGAAGGGATTTGTTCAATCCCTCCAATAAACTGTTTCCACATCGCCTTGTAATCATCAACCAGATTCCATCGGCCAAGATCCTGCTTTTTAACAGGAAATGCACCTTTATCAATTCGAACAGAATTCAGGGGATAATACCGGTTTTCAACAGAACTGCCTTCTGGTTGAAGAAGTCTCGGAAATACCGATTGTAGCGGTTCTTCCAGTACATTTCCAGTACCCTCTCTGCCTTTCCGGTCAATAGCGGATGAAAGATGGTCAGCCTTCTGTACCACGGTAGCAAGATCCGGATGTGAAGACTTTGACGGATTGTGATGATATAAGACCAGGTCTTCAATCACCGGATCCTTCAGGTAACGGGCAACAAAATCTGCACTTCCTTTTGCATGGGCTCCGTTATAACCGATCTCATTTTGATCATACTTATCATACCGGCTATCCGGAGAGATCTTCGCCCGTTGCATGAATTTGCCAATATCATGGAAGAGGGCTGCCATTACAACAATTCGGGCAACTGATTCCACATGTGAATGATTGTCTGGTATTACCGATAAAGGGGTACCATTTGAATTTTTACCTTCATTCAGAGATATCTCCTCCTTTTTCTAAATAATCATAAATTTAAACAGATTTTTCAGTCAGGCAATATTTCTACAAACAGTATTAGGTCTTGTTTTTGAAATACCTGAAACCCTTTTTTTCATGAATTCAGTATGATAATGATGTAAATCTCGAAAATAATGAATTAATTTTCTTCTGCGCAATCCTTTATATACTGGTGCAAAATGAACTATGAAATAATTAATAACAAATGAGATGCAGTGGTCAGTTCATGAAAATAAGGTCTCTTTTACCGATATGAGGTAATAAATCTGATATCGACTGAAAATAGTATCCACTATGATTACTTAGTAGCAATAGAAGTATATGATTAATCCATAAAAAATGTTTTGGTTATGAGAGATATTTGAAAAGAGTATTATTCCTTGTCTTATTAACTAATATAATTGACAAATCAAATTTCCCGATTTTTCGTTATACAAATCAGCCCAATATGCTCATATTTTCAGAAAATACGTCTATTTTTATATGAAGAAAAGTAGACCGGCTAAAGACAGATAATTCACGCTTTTTTTGACAATATCTGCAAGATGCTTGTTTTTATAAAGGGGTTATATCGTTTCTCCTAACCGGACATATAAAGTATCAACTGAAAAAAGATAGGGGGATAGCGGGCTTCTAAATGAGAGGTAGAAATCTCGACATTCTACTCTTATTTTTGATTTTTATAACCTAAATTATCCTTATTTTTGTTTAATCGGACTTTACATCTTTATTATTCCATAATGAGCCTCTCTATGAATTGTAGACATGAAAAGAATTTTTTATCTGTTAAACACATTATCCGATGATGATCAATCGGGGAATTTTAAACGAGTCAGGATCCAGTTTTTTCCCTACCTCAAGCCGGTTTTTCATACAGGTATCGCATACGGTAAATATCAAGACACTATCCTCTTTCTCTTCTGCAGCCAGCATCACATCAGAAATCTTGCTGACAAGAATTTTCAGGATCCGATCCTCGGTCTCTCCACAAAAAACACTCTTCTGATATCTTACAAATCCATAATCCTTACAGAGAGCTGCAATCTTGTTTCGGATTTTATCCTCCGTAATATCGTACAAAATCCAGGCCAGCATCATCGCCACCGCCAGTCCAGCGGATGGTATACCCCGGTTCCGGACAGGGTATGACCAGCTTTTCGGATATTGTCACGGATAAAAGATCGAAAGCTGGTTTTTTTGCCCTGTATATCACGTTCATCATCAAGTCTTCCAATAACAGCAGTAATAGCCCGGCGTCTGGCGTCGGCAACCAGCCATCCTTTCTCATCAATATCCGAAGAATCCATCTGCTCTCTCACCGCCAGGGTTACCACCACGTGATCGATTATTGGTTGTCTGAACTGCTCAATCAGGTCATACACAAGAGCTTTGTTTCCGTACCGATCTCCATGCAAAAAACCAGCATAGGGGTCAAGACCTGCCAGGATACAGGCAGTTTCCACTTCATTATAGAGAATACCATATCCATAATTCAGATATGCATTGAATACATCTGTTGCAGGGTGTTGAGAACGATGACCATGATACAATTCTGCAGGGATAACATCTGTTAATGCAGAAAAATAACGGTGAGATGCCTGTCCTTCTATCCCCCTGAGAGTTTCGGATAATTCTTTTAGAAGTCCGGCCTCCGGAATCTGTTGTGCTATTCTCTCAACAGCCTCACCTTCGGTTATCAAATCCGGGTTTTCACGCCTTTTTCCGATGATTCTCAGAAACCTCCCCACATGCTGGATTTTTGCACGAAGAATTATGGCTACAAGGGAATACCCGGCCTCTGTTCCTGCTGCTGTAATCTGGTTTCTCCGGACTGTTGCAATTCCTTTTCCATGACAAGGAACAATCCGGCAGGAGGGATCACCACTTTTTGTGCAGACAACCAGATCAATTCCTTCATCTGCAGCAAGTTTCAGTGCATCAGAAGAGATTAATGCTGAACCGGTTACCAGAAGCTGTCCGATTTGTGAGGCGGCAAACTCATATTTCTCTCCCTCATTTTCAATGATAAAACGATTTGATTTCTTCCGGACACTGGCTCCGTACCCGTTAATCACCAGATCAGACCGATCAGACATAACAGAAAAAAGATCTCATGACAGATAAAGTCTGCCTGGAAAATGATAATTGAATGATATTTCCATGAGTGGCTATGCCACCCATATTTATTTAAAACTAGAATTTAATTGTT
This sequence comes from Methanospirillum stamsii, assembly GCF_003173335.1. Taxonomy (GTDB): domain Archaea; phylum Halobacteriota; class Methanomicrobia; order Methanomicrobiales; family Methanospirillaceae; genus Methanospirillum; species Methanospirillum stamsii. The sequence continues at coordinate 9,655 of NZ_QGMZ01000041.1, read as the reverse complement.
ACAACCATTACCCGGTTATCCAATCGGGTATTCAGGGTAATATTTTGAAATATCTCTTCGATATCATCCATTGCAATTTTTATCGTCTCAATATTTTTTCTCCCAATTCCATGTATCTGAAGAATTCCCGTTCCACCATATCTTCTATTAGTTGTAATTCTCTTATTGATATCCTGGATTAATTGTTTAGATGTTGTTCTTTCAGATACAAAAATAGTAAATGCACCTTTTCCTACAATTTCTTCATAAAATTCTAAAAATGTATTTTTATGCAGATTTTCTGCAATTTCTTTTAGTGCATCAAAATAGCCGGCACTACAGAGATCACTGATGTTTCTTCCTCTTCTTCCATACTTTTGAATGATCTCCATTTTAAGTTCATCAATTACCGGTCTGGTTGCTCGTTCTTTAAATCTGCTTCTTAAATAGAGAGAGGCACGTAAAGCAGTATAATCATCATCAGGGATCTTTCCTTTAAAAAAACCGAGAACATCCGTTTCTTCAGAAGAATGTTCTTTTAAAAAGATATCTTCAGTTCTTTCCCGGGCATTTTCTTCTAATAATGGAACACCATTATCAACAGAATTTTGAAGAATCTGCCTTAATTGTTCCTTTTCTTCTGAAGATAATTGATTGAGATTGATGGAGAGAACATTATCATCTTCAAAAAAAATATACTTATCAGTTATTTTGTTATTGCTGTTTATTTGAATGTGCGTGGATTTATCAATATTAATGCTAATTTTGAATAACTGAGATAATTTATCTAAAATCGCTGGAAATACCATTTATTGTAAACTGTCAATGAGCATTATCAAAGAGGGGAGATCAGATTTTATATATATCTCAGAACCTTTCCGGATTCCTGCAAATTCACTTAATTTGATTTCTTCATAGTCGGGAGTAATAACTCTTTGTGAGAGATTATCAGATTCCACAAGGTACCCTTCTTCATCCAAAGTTTTCCCAAAAAATGATAATATCTCTTTTTTGGATGCAGAATCAAAAGTAATCACCCCTTCTTTAAATACTTCAGACATCTTTCTTATCTCATTGTTTTGTGTGATATAAAATAATATATGAGAATCATGAAACCATGATATTTGTCCCGGTTCCAAAGAGATTCATGTAACTCTCTTATTACTAGTAATTCCTTAACATACTTGTGTTATACAAATATGTATAAATTTCTCATTGAAATTTGTTTTATAACTCTCCAAACAACAGATATCGTATTTTTTTAACTGTAATAATCCGAAAATTTTTTAAAATTTTTGTTTTATGTTATTTAAGTATAGCCCTTGTTTTTGTGGAACTCTTATGCAAGCCGACGTACATCACGCAACCAGTCGATATGGTTCTGAGGTTGCAGTCCTTGTTTTTTATGGAACCCTTATGCAAGCTGAAAATCTCACTACTCTAAAGGAGGTAAAACAAAATGTGGTTGCAGTCCTTGTTTTTTATGGAACCCTTATGCAAGATAGCATATCCATTAATTCATCCTTCAATGTATCGAAGTTGCAGTCCTTGTTTTTTATGGAACCCTTATGCAAGTTATTGCACATGAACCATGGAAATGTGAAGTAACATGTTGCAGTCCTTGTTTTTTATGGAACCCTTATGCAAGCGGACGGAATAGGGCTGGGGTGGATTGATAAGGCCGGGATGTTGCAGTCCTTGTTTTTTATGGAACCCTTATGCAAGTAGTAGGCTAGGATTGTTCTATGGTCGGTATTTTGCGTTGCAGTCCTTGTTTTTTATGGAACCCTTATGCAAGAATTGAATAAAAGTGGTATGGATGCAATATCAGAAAGTTGCAGTCCTTGTTTTTTATGGAACCCTTATGCAAGTTCCAAAAAACTGTCAGGTCATAGACCCAACCTAACGTTGCAGTCCTTGTTTTTTATGGAACCCTTATGCAAGCGCTACAAAAATGGACGTTCAAAAGCCATTTGTGCCGTTGCAGTCCTTGTTTTTTATGGAACCCTTATGCAAGTCATCACTGCCATAGTGATATGTTACCTGATGATTACGTTGCAGTCCTTGTTTTTTATGGAACCCTTATGCAAGGTGATATGTTACCTGATGATTACAGATACAAAATGATGTTGCAGTCCTTGTTTTTTATGGAACCCTTATGCAAGGGCCAAAAATTTTGCCCTTTTAACGAACGGAGCACTCTTACCCCCATCTTCCCGATACCTTTATCAGATCGACGAGGGGTATTTCCGTACCTCCTTTATAACGTCGTCGCAAATGGATATAATCATTCTCTTTTGAAATCCATGGCCGGATAATCAAAACCATTATCACCAGGTACATGGTAGCCATCATAATCTCCCTGAAAGAGAGATTTTGTTTAATAATTATCCGGACGAAACCTCACCAGTATTTCTTATACCAGATACCCGGTTTCACCTATATCTCTTAAAAACCTATAAAAAAATAGAATCAGGGAACTAAAAACTCAAAATATCTCTGAAGTGATCCGGTCATTCCAAGTACCCGGGCTTCAAGCCGTTTTGTCTTCTGTTTCTTCTCATTCATTCCGCAATGGGCAATCTCATTTCGTATACCTGAAACCTCATCCCAGATTCCAGTGCATTCCTTCCAGGATGGATGTTTCAGATACCATTCAGAATATATCGTACTATCAAATCTTGAATTCCGAAGTTTTTTTGATGCTCCTCCAAGAGTCCATTCACCCTCTTCACGAATATTTTTACTCAGCCACTGATTTCCGTCACCAGCTGCAAAAATCAGAACCGAGACCATCCATTCCCGGGCCAGAGTAACAGCAGGCTGATAAAGCCCTTTTTCTACCTGGAACCGAATCATTTCCAGTTGTTTTTCAAGGTACTCCCTGGAGATACCATCATCTTCATCAGGATCTGGAGCAGCATACCGGGAAACAGCAGAAATTTTACCTATCAACGGAACAAGAGCCGGAGTAAACGATGCTATCTCACTCTCTGCCATGGGAAGAGACTCTATAATCCCTGTCGCTGAACTAATCCCCTCAACAGGCCGTGATAACCTGACCGAAGAAGTAAATGCATCAAGACGGGCTGCAAAATTATTCAGATGAACCGGTCTTTCTGATGCATCCTTATCCTGATACAACTCTGCAGTAACGGACTTGATAAGCCGTAAAATCTCCCCGGCATCAACATGGGTAAGAAAAGACCTGACACCCGCCATCCATGAAAAAATCTCGATAAACCCGGACAGATCAAAAATCGGAGTTACCCCATCATCCGTAGCATCAAAAGCCCCATAAAGCAGAGCCTTCAACTGCACCCCTTTCACATCCTGCAGGTATGCAGCGGAAAGCGTAGCAATGAATGGAAGAGAGCGAAACCCATGAGTAATATCAAAAATAATCTCATCCCCCTCTTCCACCTCTCCGGCAACTGTTAGAAAAATCTGCCAGAGTTCTGCCTCACTTCTCCCCTCCGGAACACGAACAAGCCTGATATCAGGAAGGTTTTTTGAAACCTCTGAAAAATTTATACCCTCAGCTTTTTCAGTGGCAAAGATAACCACATCCGAAACAGGAAAAAAAGAACAGATAGCCTCCTGAACAACCGGAGTTTCAATCATCCGATCCCGAAACGAATACCGGGTATTTTGCAGTCTCCCGGTTCCGATAAAAGAAAGAAGTTTCATCGGTTAAAAATCACCTCTAAAAATGCTTCACCATGAGGAGTAAGATCGCAAACAGAGCCTGCCCTGTCAATCATCCCGTTCTTTTCTAAAAGTTCCTTATCTTCACCGGTAAGACCCGCTCCCCTATCACTCATTCCTGCAACAAGGTATCCAAGATAATCAGTTGGATAAGGAAGGGTTGGAATCCGGATAATCTCGTACGATTTTCTATCCGGGAAAAGAAGAGAATCATAGTTAAGAACATCCTCTTCATAGAGAGAGTTCGCTTCCTCCGGAGATGAAACATCTCCAAAACGCCCTATTTTTGCCCGGAACATCTCTAACCTCTCATTAATCCATTCAACATTATGGCTAACCAGATGGAACACACCATCAGCACCCATCAGCTGACCTACCAGTGCCAGGGTGATACACATATTCTTCCGGCCACCGGCAACATTCAGGTAAATCGTGTCGCAATGAAACTTCTCACGTTCCTCTTTAAAAATCCGGACTGCCTTTTTCATAAAAGAAAAATTTTCATTTGAAGTTGCAATATCCTCAAACGGAAGAATTTCGACATGGATACGAAGCCACTGGTACTTCCGGGTGAGACCAGCCTTAACCAGATTAACACCAGCCAGAACCTGTGGATGACTGGTTGCAATCAGAACGAGATCAGACACCGGTTCACCAATCCCGTCAATAAATTCAGTGATAACCGGTGGACTCATACCTATTGGAGCAATAACAGCAGTCTTCATACTATAGCATATGAGTCTGATTATGAAAAATTATCTGTTTCTGTCCAATTATTTTTCTGTCCGGAAAAAACACACCATATCCCCGGATAAGAAAACAAGAAAAAACCATGAAGGTGTTGTGACGAATAGTGTTATAAAAGAGACACAGCAATTCACATACTTATAGAAAACCTTACACATTATGGGGGAATATATATTTTTCATGGAAGTCAGTGAAATTTCAGATAATGGCCAGATATCCATACCACTAGAATTGCGCAAAAAATACAATCTGAATACCGGTGATACAATCATACTTAAAGAAAAAGAGGACGGCCTGTTAATTGTTCCACAAACCCGAATTTCAAAACTGATGGGCATCTATTCTGAAAACGGATTCTTAGAAGAATTAAAGAGTCTAAGAAGAGAAGAACGGATAATTCAATGAATTTTCTTTTTGATACTCATGCACTCATTACTCTTTTACATCAGGAAACTTAGGTGTAATGTGGTACAAACATTATTTGAGGAGATTGAAAAGGGCCAGGCCAGAGGATTTCTTTCAACAGTTACTCTTACGGAACTAAAATATTTATATACTAAACGTTTTGGAGAAAAAGAAGCAGACATACGTCTCCAACCAATACTTACTTCAGATCTCACAATTATTCCAGTGACTATTACTATCGCTCTTACAGCTGGATCAATAAAAAAAGCGGGAATATCAGTAGCAGATGCAATAATTGCAGCAACAGCACTGGAGATGAGTGCCATCGTTGTAACAGGAGATAAACATTTTTCCGAAATGGGTATTGATGTTAAAAATTATCTATAAATTTTTTCATTATCATACTCAATTTAAGTGATGTGAGCGTAATCAAACGATTATCAATTACAGAACTCAGCTCTCACCACCCTCATCCGAACCCGGAATCTCCCGGATTGATGCCTGTGCCCCGGATAAAGCCCCATCATGAAATATCGGGACGGCATGAATACTTACATATGACCGGGTACCATCCTTTTTGACAATCCGGAGATTCCTATCATATGTCCTTTTCCCCTTTGATTCTCCTTTCAAAACTTCATCGGCATCATGGGAAATAATATCACTACCCTCGTCAAATATCTCTTCAATAGCAAATTCATACGATTTTCCAAGCAGTTCTTCCGGCTCATACCCCAGAACCGTCCGAGCAGCAGGAGAAGCATAGGTAACGCGAAGCTGACTATCAAAAAGTAAAATCAAATCAGACGAACGCTCTGCTATCCCCCTGAACCGCTCCTCGCTCTCCCGAACTGCCTCTTTTGCCCGTACTTCCTCGGTGATATCATGGGAGATTGAACCAAACCGGAATCCCTGATTTGTTTTAATGGAAAAGATCCTCTGACGGGTAATAATCGTGGTCCCGTCCGGACGTGTACCGGTAATAATCTCAGGTTTTAGGAAAACCGGAACTCCCGTTTTTAATGAGGAAAGAATTGCCTGCTTAATCGCCTCCCGATGCTCTGCATCCTGATGCTGCATCGGTGCCATCCGGAAGGTGATATCCCACAAATACATTCCGAGGGCTTCTTCTTTTGGGATCCCGGATATCCGTTCAGAACTCAGATTCCATTCGATAACCTTGCCCTCTTCATCAACCATGGATACGGCTTCCTCGGTATTATCAATAAGAGACCGGAGCCGGGATTCACTATCCTGGAGGGCCTGCTTACTGGCGAGAAGTTCCTGATAAGAACTCTGCAGCGACTCCTCAGATGCAGAGAGCTGTTCATATGCTGCCCGAATCTCATCATCTGCCCGTTTTCGCTCGGTGATATCCCTGAAAAACCAAACCCTGCCAAAATTTTTCCCGTCCGGCCCAAGCATGGGAGAAGAAAACCGTTCAATAGTCCTCCCGCCCCGAAGGGGAATCTCCTCAAAACTCCTCTCATCCGGGTGCTCATACAGATATCGTACCCGGAAGAGAAACGAATCCCTATCTGCAGGCTGCATAGAGACATGCTGGAGAACCGGCTCATCATCCAGGGCTTCTAAAAGATCTTCAGGGATATCCCATAATACCTTAAAATTATTGTTATATCCTAAGATAGACCCTTCAGAATCAACAATAAGAATTCCATCGGGTGATGCTTCCTGCTGGGTTTTTAATATGATATTCTTAAAAGCAATCTCTTCTTCGTCCCGTTTGAGACGGGTGATATCCTTGCCTGAAACCTGGTACTCAGAAGGTTCGCCCTGCTCATCAAAAAGTGCCCGAACCGTCCATAACTGCCAGTGCTTCTCACCGTCTGCTGCCAGAATCTCCCGTTCCATATCCCTCACCGGACTTTCAACAGAGAGTGTTCGAAGAAAATCCTCAACCTTCTGAAAATTCTGAATCTGCATCAGGTCACGAATATTTTTCCCAAGAACATCCTGCAGATTCAATAAGGGAGCAAAATTCTGACGATATGCTTCGTTGATGAACGTAACCGTCCCATCCTGAGTAAAACGGGCGACATAATCGGTCTGATCATGAACAATCGAGCGATATCGCTGTTCACTGTTAAAAAGTTCACGTTCAGTATCTTTCAGGTAGGTGATGTCACGGATTGTCTCAATCGCTCCGGTAACCTCCCCTTCCTGATTGTATAACCTGCAGACCTTGATGGCAGTGAAAATCTTCTTCCCACTCAGTTGAATAGTTTCAGTCTCGGCACTAATAGACGAATCTTCCCGGAAAAATTTCGGATAGTAGGAACGGATAACCTCGTCAGGTTCGTCAATAAGATCAATAAGGAGCGGGCGATCTCTGGAATAAAAAGCAAACACATATTCATAATGCTTCTTCCCGATAAACCTGGCTCCAGAAAAACCGGTCATCTCTTCCAGAGCCTTATTCCAGGCAATTACCTCTCCTTCCCGATTTATTGCAAAGGTAGCATCAGGAAGGAAATTTATAATATCCGACACCCGCTTTTCAGACTCACGAACAGATTTTTCCGCCTGTTTTCTCCGGACTGCCTGCCTGATTTTATGTGAGAGTTCAGCAAATTGCGACTTGGGCTCACCTCCCTTCTGGAGATAAAAATCAGCCCCGTTATTGATTGCCTCAATCACTACTTCTTCCCGACCCCGGCCGGTATAAAGAATAAAAGGAATGTCTCCATACTGCCTCCGGACTTCTTTTAAAAATTCAATCCCATCCATTCCAGGCATCTGGTAATCAGAAACAATGGCATCGTAGGAGGAGATGGCGGAAGTAGAGAGGGCAGCCTTTGCAGATGCCACGGTATCAACCCTGAATGGACCGGATCGTTCCAGAAAGAGCTTTCCAATTATGAGAAGATCTTCTTCATCGTCTACATAGAGAATAGATATCAACGGAGATCCCTCATCTTCATCAGACATTGTAAAACCTATCTACTGTAACTGGTCCCGTTAGCCAATGATAGAATGAATACCTATTCATCGAATATTTATTTATTATCCGGGAACCAGATCATCAAATGAGCTGTGTATGAGTATACGTAATGCTCGGGAATAGAAAAAACTGTTTACATAAAAAAATATAAAGAAAACGAGGGTTAGTGATGGGAGAAAGCAGGGTTACTGGATTGGTTTTTCTTTCTCATCCGGATAATATCCAGAGTATTATCATCGATACTGGTCGCATTCATATTATCTGTAATAGTATCAAATACCTCTTCGGCTTCAGCCATATCCTTTTCTGAAACCGTTATTTTTTTCTTTGTAAATTTCAATGCTCCGGGAGGTGAAACATACCGATTATCCTTCATAATTAATTCCTATCTAAACCCCTGCATATACTACTTCAATCAAATGAACTATTTCGTTGTTATCAGTAATAAAGGATAAATATCCTTACCATCATCTCTACAATGACAGTTGGATATCGAAAATCACACTGATTTATACCGGAATGAGTAACTCGGTCAGCAACTCCTCTTCCGGAACATCGTTTGGATCATTCAGGTAATTATCCCTACACGGTGTTTTCGGTTCATAACCCTGGTTCGCAGCCCACTCATACAGTTTACCCCAGGATTCATGAACATCCTGGTATGGCCCTTTATGAATTGCGGATGCAAATCTGCCTCCCGGAATCGTTTTAACCTCAATACCCGGGATCTGATCAGGGAGTCTGCCGGTAACCGGAACTGCAACTTCAACATCCGCATCAAATTCCCGGTATTCACCATCATGATAGATAGTCATAAAGGGTCCGGTTACCGAAAAATTTGAAGCATTCAGATCAGGTGATCCTAAAAATTCACACAACCGGGAGATGAGCCGGGTAATAATCTCTCCATACTCTCCTTTATCCCGGAGAGAAAGGACACGAAGAGGTTCGATATCTTTGAATTTTGGTTCTGCGATAATCATTGAAAACATCTCCTTTTTTTGACGCTCTAAAAGGCGATCTATGGAACGTAACCTATCTATCTCAAAAGAAACCCGTTGCCGTTGGTCTTCAAGGAGCTGACTCATCTTCTCAGTATCACCGCTGGTTTTGGCATCAATCATCTCATTAATCCGGGCCAGGGGAAACCCAAGGTCAACAAGGGATCGAATCAATACACCACGCTCTATCTGGGAGAGTGAATAGTACCGGTATCCGGTAAACCTGTCCTTTGCTGATGGAGAAAGAAGACCGGTTTCGTCATAGAGACGAAGTGCCTTACAGGTCAGACGGGTGATCATCGAAAACCGGCCAATAGGGATCTTGTTTTGGATCATAGTGTTACTCATACATGTGAGATACAAAGAGGTATAGGTGACCGCAGTTTCCCCCGGGGAAAACTCTCGACCAGGAGTTAAAGACCCGGAATTTTCGTGAAATAACAGTGAATTATGAAATTATGGATCAAAACTCGCGAAAATATTTCACAATCTATTCTTTCCCCTGGTGATATCTATCCCGATACCAACGAAGAAATCAAGTTCTCCTGAAGGATTCAGGACCGGTCTTCCCCTCCATTCCACCAGGTAGATCTTTCCGGATTTACTCACAATCCGGTTTTCATTCAGAGTTGTAGAGGTATCGCCAACAATTTTGCGGAAAACATCAGAAACCATCTCATGATCTTCTGCAGGTACAAAGGCAGTCAGATAATCTTTCCCTATCACTTCTTCTTCAGAATACTCCAGGATATCAAGAAGCATCCGGTTCATCATGATAGTTTTTCCATCCGCACCGATTGCGACGATAAAGACCGGAGAAATATCAAGCAATAACCGAGAGAAGAGTCGTTCC
>NZ_QGMZ01000040.1 GCF_003173335.1 Methanospirillum stamsii | reverse complement strand
GGACATTTACCATAAACCATATTTAAATTCAATAGTATAGAAAGTATTGCAACTAACTATAATCATAAGTTATCCTCCTTCATCCTCTCCCTAGCCTCAAGCACCAGTCTCCTCGCCCAATAATTACCGTATTTCTTAATTTGCATCTTTTTCGCACCCAGAATATCTCTCCAATATATTCAGTTCCATACGTATCTTGTGGGTTAAAAGTTATACAGGTTCTCCTTTAAGTGCCATATGAAGAGACCCAAATGAGGACGAACACCACTTCTGGGTATTATCCCGCTCTGTCGTTGAGGGAAGGACACAAAAACCGGGATTCCTCTTTAATTTCCCGAATGGGTATCAAATACTGTCAACTTTAAGTATCTCATTCACATTAATAATCAATCGCCATTTTCTTTTTGGTTTCCCAGTTTTTGGCATCGTTGGATCTTACATCGCATTTTTTCTGATATTCGAAATTTCAAGATTAATTGGGATATTGAAGAGATCACACAGACACCCAAACCTTCGTATCACTATTGAATTCCGGATAGAATGGGCATAAGAACTCAATTTCTCAACCTGTAATCCCTTACTCAGGAGAAATATCGAAACCTCCTAAACTCCTCTGGCATATTGAGGGTTATCAAGAAAACCGATTATAGTTTTTTCGCGATCAGTAATCTGAAGTACATACATCCGCTGCCATATGAATAACTTTTTGAGAATATCACCAGGATCTAGTTACCAATTGATATCAGTAATTATTTTGGTCAAACTAAATCATTCACCCTTCTTCCCCGAGTGATCTTCTGATAGTCCGGAGCATGGTATCCGGATCATATGGTTTTACAATTACTCCAAAAGCTCCGGATAGCATTGCCAACCGAACGATTGGCTCCTGATCAGCAGCAGTACACAAAACTACCGGAATTTCAGGATATTTTTCCCGGATAATTCTCATAACCTCTATGCCATCCATACCTGGCATGATGAGATCCAGAAGAATTATGTCCGGAATTTTTTTCTCAAGAAGTGAAAGAGCATCCTCTCCATTCCGGGCAGTATAAACCTGAAAACCTGATCTGGTAAGAAGTTGTGATCCTGATTGTAAATCTTTGATTGTATCATCAACGATTAGGATTTTTTGCACAATTCCTCATTGATACCGTTGGTGTGTGAGCACTTAAGATTGGCAGGTCTATGATCTGATGATAGAAAAAGGATTTTATGGTTATAGTACTAACCAGACAATACAAAATATATTTACATTAATTAAAAAATATTGTTTAAATCTCCCAAAAATTATCAGGAAATAAACAAAAACGGCATGGTTAGTAATTAAATATGCATAATTCCAGCAGATTAACCCCAGCGGGCAGATTATTCTTTACACTATGATTATAGAACCGGAGGGAGGGAGCGCAATGATAGATCATGAGGAGAATTATCTCACCGGAGGGGTGACTCTCCGTGCCTCCTATGATCTTCCCGGAATTCCGGTCCAGGTACACATTCATGACACTCCATCCGGAAGAAAATATACAATTACTGAACCTCTCTTTATCCAGGATGAACAAGATGCATACGAAAAACTAATTCTTTCTCTCAAAATTCAATTAAAAAACCCGCAGACATACAAGCGATTCCAACAGAACTATCATGACAGTCTTCAATCTTTCATTACTGACTCTTCCCCGGATGTAAACATATCATCGATTGAAAAATTTACCTACTACCTTACCAGGGATATGAAAGGATTTGGCCCCCTCCAGCCATACCTTGACGATCCATATATTGTCCGTTTATCATTACAAGGATTGCACACCCCTGCCATCATAGAACATCAGCAGTATGGTTTGATGATCTCTGGTTTTATCCCGGATGAGCAGGAGTATTACCGGATTATTAAGAAAGCAGAAAACCGTTCCGGAAAAAAAGTAGATCCTACAGTTCTACCGGCTGTTCTTCCATTAAAAGAGGGAGTAATACAGATAGGTCCCTCGGAGGACAAAAAAAGCAACCTGCTCAAGATAGATTTTCTTCGCCCCAGAACACATTCAGAAGGCGAAAAAAAAGAACTGCAAAAAGGAAGTCACATCATATCAGTTTCCAGTTACCTGAATGGATTGGCAATTGCAAAACTTGTAACGTATGATGATAATTCCTGTGTTTTTTTGGCCGGATTTTCAGGTTTTTCAAACAGTGAAAAAAAGATAATTCAGGATATTAAAAATCGTCTTGAAACGGGTAAACCCGAAAAATTATCAGGCAAAAACTTTAAAGACAGGATTTTTTCTTGTTTAGGAACATCCCACCCACACGTGGATCACAGTACCCGGCAAAAGATCGTATCCCGGATAATTCTTGAAAAAAATCGGGAACTATGGGTCAGACTTTTTCTAACTGATCCTCATATCCATGCAATAGTATGTCCCGGACCAGAGAAAAAGATCCGGATTATTCATGAACAATATTCAGGGCCTGTTTTTACAAATATCGAGCTCTCTTATGATGAATTAGAAAAACTGGCATCCTTTTTTTCCAGAGCAGGTAAAAACCCAAAGGACCATATGGAGGGCTCAAAAAAGTTCAGGTTCAAAGGAGGTCTGGTTGTATCCATTGACCAAATTCCGGAAAAAAAGCACATAAAAATAACCATCCATTCATCCCGAACTGGTGATGTGATATCCGGCCCACAAACAGACTCTGCTCAAGACAAAGAAAAATATGTTTTTCAGGATCCAAAAACCGATGAAATTCTCTCGAAAGTTTTTGATTTGAAAGAACAGAACAATAAATTAAAAGATGAGAACAAAAATCAGGAAGAAGGCTGCCCAGATGAAAAGAATACTGGAAACTGGAAAAATCGGTTTAAATCCCTCTCATTCCGGTTTCCACAGGCAGGACTCCGAAGACGAAAACAAAAACCAGGTCCGGATGACAATGCCCCCACACCAAAAGAACCCCAGGTCAAATCGGTTCTCGATGTCCAGGTTCCGGAAGGTCTTGTCGCTGAAGAAGCATACTGGCTGGTCAGTCCTCATGCGTACGTGGTAATATTGAAAGACCCTGCAGGGGACCGGATATACCGAATCATCGAACCTGACCTGACTCCCCGGGAACGGATTGTTCTTGAAGAAACCCATGAAACACTCAGAGATGTGCTCATTTATGACAAACCGGTGAGTAAGGGAGATCTCTTCCTTGACTTTGAAGAAGCAGCGAAGGTCATCAAAACCTATGATCCAAATATCTCTGATGATCGTCTTTCTGTTCTATATTATTACCTGAAACGAAATCTGAACGGATATGGAAAGATAGATCCCCTGATGCATGATGAACTCCTTGAGGATATCTCCTGTAATGGCCATCATCTTCCGGTTTATGTGCACCACCGGTTCTATTCCAGTATGCCAACTTCTGTTATCTTTGACCAGGAAGAACTCAACCGGTTTGTACTAAAACTCTCACAGAAAGCAGACAAACAAGTCTCTCTCACCTCTCCGCTTCTGGATGCTGCCCTGCCAAATGGATCACGTGCCCAGATAACATATTCAAACGTCGTATCCACAAAGGGAAGCTCGTTTACCATCCGGAAATTTAGAACTGACCCAATGACACCGATAACCCTGCTCGGGTTTGGCACCTACGATCCGGATCTCCTGGCATTTCTCTGGCTTGCCCTGGAAAACCGTAAATCCCTCATTGTCGTCGGAGGAACTGCAAGCGGGAAGACTTCGGCAATGAATGCCTTGTCATTTTTTATTCCGCACAACTCCAAGATAGTTTCACTTGAAGATACCAGAGAACTTCAAATCCCACACCGGAACTGGCTTCCGGTACAGACTCGTGAAAGTGCAGCCATGAATGAACGGGGAAATATTAACCTCTTTGATCTCCTGAAGGCATCACTTCGTCAGCGTCCGGAGTATATTATTGTTGGTGAAGTCCGTGGTAATGAAGCCCAGACACTATTTCAGGCGATGAACAGCGGTCATACCACCATATCCACATTACATGCAGGAAATATCGAAGAGGCATTGAACCGGCTGACCAATGAACCAATCAATGTCCCTCCGGCAATGTTTGGTGCCCTTGATCTCATGGTCATCCAGACGTTTCATTACCGTAATGGCCGGATGATCAGAAGATGTGATGCCGTTCATGAAATAATACTCAAAGAGGATGATAAACTTGGGTGGAATACACTCTTTGAATATAACCCGGTCACCGATGGATTTGACCGGAAATATAACCAATCAAAAACTCTTGAAACCCTTAAATACATGCATAACTGGACAGAACAGGAACTCCTGTTCCAGCTCGGTATCAGGAAGGAATTCCTGACCAGAATCAAAAACCAGCCTAGATCAGATCCCGTCCACCTGATGCAGCTGATTACCCGGCTCCGGAGGATGGCATGAATCTTTTTAAGCCGGAACAAATCGATCAGTGGCTTGAAGGAACTACTATCAGGAAATCACTCCGGGCTGCTCATATGCCCTATTCTCAATACACTTTTTTCATGCTTCTGGTAAAGTCATCCATCGCATCAACAGGTGCCTTCATAATTCTCGCCGGATACGTGTTTGTTACCGGAAGATCGTTCATCCCAAATTTTGAACCATGGGTCACCATCCTGCTTTTGTTCATCTTCTTAATCCCCGGAGTCATTCTTGGAATTTTTACATACCCGTCAAGTATTGCAGCAGGCAGAAAGACATCCATTGATCTCGAACTTCCTTACACCATCACGTACATGCAGGCTCTTTCCACGACGATGACTCTCTATAATGTCATCCGGAAGGTATATGAGGCCGACGACCTGTTTGGAGAGGTTTCACGGGAGTTCGGACTTATTGTCAGGGATGTTGAGGTATTCGGAGATGATCTTTATTCTGCCATCCGGAACCTGCAAAAAGTAACTCCATCTCATAATCTCGAAGATTTTTTAAACGACCTTCTCCTTCTTTCCGGAAGCGGAGGAGATGTTACGAATTTTCTCTCTTCCCGGTCTGCATACTTCAGGGAAGCTGCTGCACGTGAACTGGACCAGGTTTTGAAAACAATAGAGGTAATGGCTGAAGTCTATGTCACTGCTTTTGTTGCCGGCCCCATCACGATGATAATTATCATCGTAGCCCAGAACCTGGGGGGGAAATCTGAACTATCCGGATATATTCCCCTTATCATCCTGGGACTTATCGGCGGTTCACTTGGAATGATTTATATTCTTCACCTGATGCTTCCGGCAATCAAGATGGACATCTCAAAAAAACCAATTGATGATTCTGAATTCATTGACATCGGTATCGCAAAAGATGAGTTTTCCCGGGTTGACCAGAAATTTCTGAAACAGGTGGAAGCTAAAAGAAAACGATATAAACTGGAAAACCTGATTAAAAATCCATTCCGAACATATATTTCCGACTTCAACATCGGATGTGTTATCGGGATCGTTGCAGCAGTAATTGTCACTCTTCTTTACATGAATGGAAATCTAGCCGGATGGTTTCCGGTGAACACCTTAGAAATATTCATCTGTCTTGTAGTAATCGCCTCCATGGCTCCGGTTGCCTTTGCCTACGAAGGAAGAAACTGGTTTGTAAATAATGTAGAAAAACACACCCCGGAATTTCTGCGTCAACTGGTGGATATGAAAGACATCGGGGTTACGCTGCAGACTGCAATAGGTCTTATCTCAAATTCTAAATTAGGAGTTCTTTCAAAGGAACTAGTGATGACAACCGAGGAGATTCAGCGGGGAGAGAGTACGGTCAATGCCCTTGTCCGGATGGAAGAACGTATCGGTCTTGTTTCAGTAAAAAGGGCGATGTCACTCCTGGTAAAGGCGAGTGAAGTAACCGATTCCATAAAAGATGTTCTGATTATTGCAATCAATGATTTTGAGCATTACCTAAAGCTTAAACGCGACCGGTTCAATATTTCCATCACCTATGTCATGATCATCTACCTGGCAGTGGGAATTTATTTTTACACGGCGTATTCACTGAACGTATCCTTTGTTGCGTCATTTACAAATTTTAACATCAGTTTTGATACCGCCGGAAACCTGACAGATATGTTCAGAATTGGTATTGTTCTCGCATTATTCTCAGGACTTATGGCAGGACAACTATCAGCAAATAGTATTCTGTCCGGGTTCAAACATGCTATTCTTCTTTTGATTGGAGCAGTTGTGTTGTTTGAATATATTATTCCTTACCAGATTGAACTCTCAACTGAAGCAGCAAAAGCCGCATTGGAAGCGGCTGGTTCCGGGTAACATTATGAGGCAGGATGACGCTCTTTCATCGGTTGTCAGCGAGATGTTGCTCCTGGCATTAGTGTTAATCCTTATTCCTTCGGTAACGATTACCCTGATGAACCAGTTACCGGGTGATCGGGTCCCTACAGTTAATATTAAGATGGCTTTTGATGGAGATTCGGTAATATTGTACCATAAGGGCGGGGATTACCTGCTTTGGGATGACATGAAAGTAATTGTACAAAATTCAGACGCAATAATGGAATATCACAAAGAAGATCTGAAACCTGAAAACGCACGTTCAACTTTTGATCTGGGAAATATAACCAGGCCAATTCGTGTTAGTTCAGGAGTAACAGTCCAATTAGTGGCTAAAAATACAGTTGTCTTTTCCGGTTTAGTACCATGAGGGATAATGCAGTATCAGTTGTTATCGGGTATATGATTCTTCTAGTTATCACTGTTTCATTCATTGCTCTTCTTAACGCAATCTGGATTCCCCAGATGAAACAACAGGCAGAAGTAGAACATTTAAGGCAAGTTGAGAATTCATTTCTTGCATTAGCGACAGATATTGACAGACTCACTATCTATCGCCAAAATGCTTCAATCACCCACCGGATTCAATTGGGAGGAGGTGATGTTCTCTTTTCTCCGGTGAGGTCTTCCGGATCACTTCAGATAAGAACGATACATAGTAATGATGATTATTTGGAGATATCAGGTAATCATTTGAACATTACAGGATTAAACCTCATGTTTGTCCCGGTAAACAATTTCTGGGTAAATCAGGGATACATCTGGGAAAATGGAACGATTTTTGTTTCTAAACCAGATAAAAAAACACCTCTGGAAATATGGGATAATTCTGCAAGTTTTTTAACAAATAATCTCTGTCCAAAGGTAGAACAAGTTTCAGGGAATCTCACTAATGTGACGATATCCATCGTTACACAGGATGAAAATCAAGAGGCACAAATTGGAGGGAGTGGAATCGGAACCGTGTATTGTCACACAAATTGTACCATAGAACAATCAGATAATGTAGACACCATGAGTTTTTCAGGTATTGCAACCGGATGGAACCAGAATTTATTACAGGAATTAAAATTATCAGGAGTAAAATACACAAGTATTAGTAACTCCATCGATTTTGATCCTCCCGTCAATATAACATTAAAAAAATGTTTATTACATCTTCAGTTAGGATAAATAAAGGACTATTCATACTATGACATCACATGAACATTACTTAAACGAAGTAACCCGGTACGATGAGAATATCCCACGAATTCTTCCAAATTCAAAATTATTTTTCTCCACATGCCTTTCATTCATCCCGGATACTCCGCTCTCCATTCTTGAACTCGGGTCAGGAACCGGATATCTCACATCACAGCTCTTAAAGAAAAACCCGGAGAACCGGATCACATGTATCGACAAATCTCCTGAAATGCTTCGGTTAGCAGGAATGAAACCTGAAATCAGTACATGTAACCTGATTGAAGGTGATATCACAACCAGTCTTCCGGATGGTAATTTTGACATCGTTATCACGACTCTTACCATGCATCATATCTCTGATAATGCCCGGTTAAAACTGATTCATGAACTATACCTAAATTTACATTCCGGAGGTAAATTCATCTGTGGAGATGTTTTTAGACCAGAAAATGACTGGGCAGAACAGATGTACCGGACCCGCTGGGAAACACACATGAAAGAAACCGGTATGCCGGATGTCCGGATTCAGGAAACACTGTCCGGAAGGGAAAAGGCATATCCTCTTATCGATACTCCCCATGGATTTTATAAAAAAATGAAAACTGCAGGGTTTGAACAGGTTCTTGTTCCACTACACTATGATATGTTCGGAGTATTTATCGGGTTTAAATAAAAAATATCTTTGATCTTCAGGGGAATCATTTTTTTATTAGCATACCTGAAACAGTAGTAGAGACACCTGTTTTCATAGTAGTACACCATACCCGGAGATAAGAATACCCAGACCAATGAATACAAGGATTACGATTTTTTTATCCATTCTTCGTGCCCATGTTAATCTTTCATGAAGGGATCATGACTCAATACTCTATTCCTTTCCGAGCCTTTACTCCTGCATCAAAGTAATGTTTCACCTTTTTCATTTCGGTAACAAGATCTGCTCTTTCTATGAGTTCAATGGGGGCTTTTCTTCCGGTCAATACTACTTCCACCCAGGGTTTCCTGACCTTAAGCACAGAAATAATCTCTTCCACCGTAATGAGTTGATAAAAAACACTCAAGATAATCTCATCAAGAACTACAAGGTCAAAAAAACCGGAGCTCAGCACATTTTTACAATGCTCAAGGCCAAGTCTTGCCTGTTTTCTATCTTCCTCTGTCGGATCCCCGATGATAAATTTCCCGGTTCCATACTGCTCCATTACAAACCGGTCACACAGCGAACACAGACCTATCTCAGCAGTATCCATTCCTTTAAAAAACTGCGCAAAATAAACGGAGCCTCCGGAAAGAAGAGTACGGAGGGAAAGACCCAGGGCTGCAGTCGTTTTTCCTTTTCCGTTTCCACAATATATCTGTATACAACCTTTTCGTTCTCTGTCCATGCCAATGTAACCTGTAGTAATTTTTTTTCCGGTAGGTAACCGGAAATTAATCATAATAATGTAAAGAAAAAGGGAGAAATGAACACTCAGGCCGGTGAGAGTTGTATTGCTTTCTCCTGCCCGATTGCCCAGATAATAAATTCATCCGGTGACGGAAATGATTCTGCAGGATAATCATTTTCAAGTCCGGTGTCTGTTCCAAGTCTGATAACTTTTGATTCTTCTGAGGGGTGATACCTGTACAGTACCTCAAATTCATTCTCCCGGCCATGGAGTTTGGATATTCCCATCTGGTTAAAACCTACGGCAAGTTTCCATTCATCCTCCATGATATCAACGAAAACCCTGCCAACCAGGGATTTGTTATTTCTCCGGATCATCACCTTGGTTTCAAATTCTTCAGCAATCTTAGCGGTTTTAGGCTTCGGGTCATGTCCAACAAATTTTGACATAGATCAAAATTTATTGTTTATACAGATATACTTTGTGTTAGTACCTAAGATCAAAAATTTTCCTGGGTTAAATGTAATAATTTCCGGAGGGAAAATGATAATATCTACTTTTTTCTAACTCCATCTCTGTTTTGATCGCGTATGCCAGACTGCTTTTCATTTATTGATTCTCGGTGTATCAATTCAAGTTCAGTAAACAATGAGATCATATGATCAACTTTTTTTGTTTTAAGGTAAAATATAATTATTATGAACAAGGCTGGAGATTTTTACTTATCATTACACATTCCCATTTTGCACCTTTTACCAATTCACATAACAATGGAGGAAAAATGCTAAAGTTACTCTTTTTTGGGTGTGGAACCGGAGATAATCAACTACTCCTTCAGGCGGCAGAAAATTTGCATGAAGAATCCTGTTTTATCGCCGTTACAAGTTATCTTTCTTATGAACTTAACAGGAAAGAAGAGACATTTACCCAAGCTCTTGGTAACATCCCATCTGCTGATCTTATCATAATCAATCTCCATCGCTCTGTCTCATACTTTAGAGAATTTCCACGGATTTTAGAAATAATAGAATCCAAAAAAATTCCGGTTTTCCTAATGAGTACGATAGAAGAGGAGATGGATGAATACCGACGGTTGTTTTCATTCTCCGATCCTGATTATCACCAGGTTTATTCATACCTCCATCTTGGAGGATTGCAGAACATGCGGTCACTACTTCTCTGGACATATGTCCGAATTGGAGGAGGGGACCTCAGTATTCCAAAACCAGTAAAACCTTCCACTCATGGAATTCATCATCCGGGATGGTACCCGGGTATTCAGATCGCTGAATACCGGATGTTCATCCCTAAAAAATCCTTGAAAGCGGGAATTCTCTTCTCACAAAGCCTGTACCTATGCAAATCACTGACTGTAGTTGACATGCTCATTTCTTCACTAGAGAATGAGGACTTTGACACCATCCCGGTTTATTGTTCATTCGCACCGGATTCAATTCGTGGATCTCCGGGAATCGTGGATATTATCCGTCACTATTTCATGGATGAAAACAAAGCAACCATTGATGTGCTAATCGTAATGATGGAGTTATCCCAGGTAAGTATCAATGACCTGGAATCAAAATTGACCGGAATGCAGCAGGATAATCTTTTCTCTGAACTTGGAGTTCCCGTCCTACAGATCTATACAACAAACCAGAGCTACGAGGAATGGGAAGTAAACATTTCCGGATTATCATCGTTGGAGATCTCATCACATGATGTATGGCAGGAATATAACGAACAGATAATTACCGTACCGGTTGCATCTCATGAACAGGAAGAAAACTCCAGAAAGATCCGGGGATTGGAAGAATATGCAGAAAAAATTGCAAAAATGGCAAAAGCATGGGCTATTCTCCGGAATACTCCGGTTCATGAAAGACAGTTTGCTAAATTTTTAAAAACCTGATACCCGGAATAATAACGACGATTTTTAAAAAACCTTCAATTTGCATAAATAATCCGGAAATAACATAAACTTTCTTGAAATAATCTCAATTTTTCCGAAGAAGGCATGAGTAATTTCAATGCAATTTCAGCACGGTGGTTTTTTGTTATTGGACCCAATGATCATTATTATACGCTGACCTCCATTCCCTGCCTGCTTTTTGAACAAATTACCCAGATTACAACAGGTGCTCCAATCATTGACGTTATAGCATTAAGCGGCAGAGTTATGGGACTTCCCGGAACTGACGCAATAATATCGGCAGCAAGAGCAAGGCATGCTCCAAGCAGAATACAGGCGGGGATAAGAATGCCATGATTTGCAGTCGCAAAAAGTCCACGACATAAATGGGGGACAGATATCCCAATGAATCCTATAGGCCCACAAAAAGCAGTAACAACACCGGAAAGAACCGCAGTGATGATGAAAAGTTCGTTCCTGGTTCTGGATATATCCAGTCCCATACTTTGTGCATACTGATCACCTAAGAGAAGAGCATTCAGATGTTTTATAAGAAATATCGCAAATATCAGACCAGAAATCGCAAATATGACAGGTACCTGGATCTGGTCCCATGTTACTCCCCCAAATGATCCAAAACTCCAGATAGTATATGCCTGAATCCTCTCAGCCAATGCAAAATTCATGAGAATTGAAATGAACGAATTAGCCGTGTATCCAAACATGAGTCCAAGGATAAGGATAGTCATGGTATTTTGAATCTTATTTGCGACAGCCAGAATCATGAGTAGAACAAGACCAGATCCCATTGATGCAGCAATCGCAATACCAATACTCCCAAAAAATCCCATATTTCCCAGAATTGATGAAGCACCTGCTGTTCCAGTAGAGAACACTACCAGGGCCACACCCAATCCTGCCCCGGCCGAGAGACCAAGAACGTCAGGTCCTGCCAAAGGATTTCTAAAAAGCGTCTGCATTAACAGGCCGGCAACTGCCAGACACGCTCCCGCACATGAGCCCAGAACTGCTTTTGGCAGACGGAAATTATAAATTATTGAAACCCAGCTCTCATGTGAACTTCCTTCTCCCATAAGTATCCGGATAATTTCTGGATGAGGAATTGTTACAGAGCCAAGAATGAGTTCAAGAAAAAAGAGAATGAAAAGGGAGAAGAAAAGGAAACTCATCATCCCGGTCATTCTTAATCTAAAATGTCCGGATTTCATCATGTTTAAGGCATGAATCACCTATTTACTCCAGGTGCTGATAGTAAACGAGGTTATGATCCGGAACAATTTCAGGATGGAAAATTTTAATTAAATCTTTAAGAATTATTTCCGGATGAGCAACACCGGTCTCCCAGTAATCATTTCCTCCTCCATTGTTCATCCGTGCATTGTTATTATAGATAGTATCAGATTTTACCGCTGCAAAATCAGAATACCGGGCATCTTCCCCTAGTAATTCTTTCAATTTTTTCGCAGTTCCCGGGTTTAGCCAATAATCTGCATCAAGGGCTGTATCATATACCACTTCAAAATCAAGAGGGATACTCCCGGTTGTTTGATCATCAGACCAGAGATAATCTGCACCGGCATCATTCAGAAGTTTAGCAACATAACTGTTACCTCCAGCCATATACCAGGTCCCCTGCCTGTTATTGCCAAGAAAAACAGTGGGATTTTCTGTGCTCAGTGCGGCTACACTTTTTTCCAGCGATAGATAATCATTTTTTATTGTTTCAAAATACTCGTTGGCCTCCTTTTCCTTATTGAAAAATACCGAGATGAATTTTATCCATTCTGCACGACCAAGTGGATGTTCTTCCATATATTCTGCATTCACCACAACAGGAATTCCCGCTTCCTGTAGCTTTGGATGAGTATCATATTCCGCAAGGCCGGTTGCATATGTCATGACCAGATCAGGATCCAGTTCGATCATCTTTTCCATATTTATCCCGGTTGCCATCCCGGTTCCACCTCCGGAAACGTCTGCTACTTTTCCTTCCTGAATCAGGTTCAAAACTTCAGGCGTTGAAATTGTATCAGGGTTAATTGTCCCCTTCAGACAATCGGTTATTCCAAGAATCGGAAGATATGGAAGATGTGTTGATGAGAGAGAGACAAACCGTTCAGACGGAATTTCTATTACCTCTTCTCCTTTGCCTAATGAAGGAGGAGTATCATCACGGTTTACTAGAACATACGTATATAATTCATCTGAACCTCTCCAGGGATTTGAAACAGTTACTACTTTGTAATCATCATGATACTCAACAGTAAAACCTGTTGCATATTCTGGTGTTACCTGATCCACTAAGGACTTTGTTTCCGGCTCCTGATCCCCGGAAACCGAAAAGATAAGCAAGAATCCAAACGCCAGGAAGGCTATGATAAAAAGCCGAATTGTTTGCACAGAACGTCCATAATTTGCCATGATCAAATTTCCCATTACAAATGAAACGTAATTTTAATTAAACTTTTTTTAATTTAATTATGGGTTTTTGTATTAAGAATATTTTTCAGGCCAGAGCAATTGAACAATATCGTTACCGTTTATGGCATCAAGGGGGATGCATTTTCCATTAATGGTATCAGTTAGTTTTTCTACCAGGTATAACAGGGGAAAAGTGCCTTCAGCATGGATGATAAAAAACTGTGCATTCTTATTTCTAGCCAATGCCCAGAGAGCAGATTTCCCCGTTCCTTTTTCTTTCCTGATGAAGAATAAATTATTAACAGATACCTTATGAAAAACCCTAACATTCTACTATAATTCGGGGGATAATTCTTTCCGGATATAAAACCTCTTTGTGCATTTCAAAACACAAACCGAATATTACTAATCTCTTTTTTTCAGAGTCTGTTCTCCCACATGAAAAAAGTTAACCACCAGAATTATGATGTTGTGCTGAAAGAGGCCTTCTCATTGTTTCATCACAAATCCTTAGATTTTCTCGGCCTTTCACTGCCCCCGATTGTCAGTTTCATGGAGACTGAGATTGCCGAAGTCGACACAACCGATGATATGATGGATCTGAATTTTCGTCTTGAAGATGGATCAATCCTTCATCTTGAAGAAGAGACAAATCTCTCAAGGAAGGATCTGATTCGGTTTGCTCATTATGATCTACGACTGTATAACCGGTACCAGGCAGTAATCCATACGGTAGTTCTCACTCCTTCAACAGGCTCTCCGGGAACAAAGGTGTTTAATACCGGAAATCTCCAGTATAACGTTATTCAGTTAGTACTCGGAAAGCGTGATGGGGACAGGCTGATTAGCGAGATTCAATCTGCACTGGAAAGGGGAGAAACAGTAAATGAACTGGAACTGATTTTTCTACCCCTGATGAAGAGTACTTTTCCACCAGATGCTCTGCTGAGAAAAACAATTGAACTAGAAAAACAAATACCAAAGGAAGAAATCCGGAATAAGGTACGAGAGTTAACCCTGATATTAGCAAACAGAATAGTAGATAAAGAAATACTCGATGAACTCTGGGAGGAACTACAAATGTTAAAAATTATCAAATATGCAGAAGAGAAAGGAATGATAAAGGGAATTGAGAAAGGAAGAGAAGAAGGAAAAGAAGAGGGAAAAGAAGAAGAGAGAATGGCAGTTGCGAAAAACCTCTTATCTCTGGGAATGGATGAAGACTTTGTGATACAGGCTACCGGACTTGATAAGAAGTGTATCAGGACTCTTAAGAAAAGTCTCAATAATTCAATATAAATACAGGTTCCTTTTTCCTTTAGAATTGTCTTCATATTTTTTTATGAAAATTTTTCACAGCAATATTTCCTTTATTTATTAACAAATTTTGTTTGATTATCTTCATAAAAAACGAATAAATGAAATATTTTCATTAAATTCAAAATATTTCGGCGAATTATTATCATCTTATACATAATATGCAATGCTGGTGGTCATGATGTATGCAAACCTGACCGGACAAAAATTGGAAAAAATTCAGCAGCTGGAAAAAGAACTGGGAGTTTATCTTTTGGCAGCACCGCATTACAAGAATTTGTCACCAGATGACCTCAAGACCATTAAGGATCTTGAAGGGAAACTAGGAGCTGTTCTTGTAGCATACGAAGCCTGAAAACTCATTCAGGCACCCATTTTTCATGATATCTTTATCCAAATCCGGTTATTCATTCCTCATATTCTTCCTTCCCTCATCAGTCGTTCCCTCAGCTGCGGCGGCATATTTGCCGGAATTTCTCCATCGCCCTTCGTCGCTGATGTCTGGGGTTTAATTACTCCATCAGGAGTGTTAATACTGATATCGAGTGTTGTATAACCCCCACTTAACCGGACTATGAAATTACCTTCTTCGTATACAACAAACTCTTTCACTTTTTCACTGCTGAATTCTCGATTATATCCATCTTCATGAACAATATTCTGAAAAGAATCCAGAACCGTTACTTTTGCCCATGAAACAAGAGGAGTGCTTTTCGGATGCACCGTGTACCTTACTGAAAACGGTCCTTTTTCTACATGAACTTCAAATTCTTTAATGGTAGAATTTAATGGAATTCCTGATTGTGTATATACCGAATTCAGACTGCCTGGTCCGGACCACGAAGGATTCAGCGAAAAATATATTGATTCCCGTGAAGGGATAAACGCATCTTCAGATAGTGAACTCTCACCCTGAACTACATAGGAAGTGGGCTTTGGATTGGGAGTTAACAAAGGGTTTGGGAAGATGGGATTATTATTCCCGGATGATGGGATTTTTCCTTCTCGTATGAGTCTCTCCCGGATTTCCGGAGGCATATCCGGAGGAAATACCTGCTTAACAGTCTCTTCCGGACTTGGTATAATTTCCGGCGTGGATGAGGTTTGTGTCTCTTCGGGTAAAGCTGGATCTCCGGATGTCTTCTCATCCAAGATAGGCAGCTGGATGCATCCTGCAGAAGAAAGAAACAGGCAGAGTATGATAAGTAATAGGATTGATCCCATTTTCCGGGTTATATGAGAGAATATTGGTTTTTTCATGAATAATTTTCTTTAGATGGTGCATTCATTATCGAGAGAGATGAGGGGAGAATACCGTAGGCCGATATCCGGATTAGTTTTTTTATCCTTAATCAATTCAATTGTTTTAATTTAAAAAGTTTGGTTTTAAGACCAGTACTGAATGAATGTAGCAACCTAAAAAAATCTTGTCATTCCTCTAATGGGCTATCCGGAGAATCAGCACATGGTTTATGTCAGTGCGTGTTTTTCATTGAAATGGTATCATCAATGAAAGTATGTTTCAGATTCATTCATATTCTAATTAGGGTGCACAATTAAAACACAACTTTTATTTATCTTTAACAAAGATTTTGAACTTAGCTAAGGTTAAATTTACTTAGCACAAAAAGTTTTGAGTGATATTGAATGAGTACGAAAATGAAAGGCAGAATGGATCCGGCGGTTTCTCCGGTGGTTGGAGTTCTCCTCATGCTGGTAGTGACGATTATTATCGCTGCTGTAGTGAGTGGGTTTGCAGGTGGGCTTGTTGATAACAAAGATAAGACTCCACAAGCAAGTATTGACGCTATTTTAACACAATCTACTACTTTTGGAAATGAATATGAACTAGTATTTAAGCATCTTGGTGGAGATCCGATTAATACGAAAAATGTTCAGTTAATCACGACTTGGACTAATTCTACAGGTGTAACAAATTATCAAAGAACAAGTGCTCCATCTTACAATGACACCACTAGTTTTGAATATAGATCCGGAAGTGAATCTAACTATACCCTCAGTGAATTAAATACACATTACTCCTATAATGGAACTGACACTTATTATAATGAGCCTTATTTAGTTGTTCCTGGTGATACGCCTGCCGACGGTACTGGACTTGAAACCGAATTGTGGTGGGGTAATTACATCTTTAAATCTGGAGATGTTGCAAAAATCAGTACAACAAATATGGGGTTAGAGAAAGATTATACTGCCATTTGGGGATCAGGTGGGGTTCAAAGCGAAAATGAAGCAACACCTGTCATTAAGAACTTCCAGTACCTCACAGAAAATGATATTCTCAATGTCAAATTAATTGACAGTTTAAGCGGTGGTACAATATATGAAAAGAATGTCAATGTGAGGGGGTGATTTACCATGTTAAAATTTAATCAAAAAGATAATGCAGTATCCCCAGTTATTGGTGTTCTGCTCATGCTGGTTGTAACTATTATTATTGCTGCAGTAGTGAGTGGCTTTGCTGGAGGATTGGCAGGCGGAACTGAAAAAGCTCCTCAAATTGCCCTTGGAGTGGAAGCCAAATATGGAGAAAGTATTACACTCACTCATGAGGGAGGAGATCCATTATCATGGGCTAACATTGAAATTAAAACTCTCATTCCAACAGGATCAAATAAGGATATGAGTTATTCAATAGTAAAAACCAGTGGGACTTATTTACCTACCGGGGATCCAATAAGTGATTATACCGAAGCATTCAAACCTGGAGATTCAGCTCGTTTCGATTGGGATGATTGTTTCGCAACTAGTTCTTATGGACTAATGGCGCCATCTGCTGGAGATCCGTTAAATGTACAGATATTTGATACAAATTCTGGAAAAACGATTGTAACTAAACAAGTAAGCGTTCTTCCATGATGTGTGAGAAAATATTGGAATGACTATATTGCCTATTGCAAAGCCATGCGAGAATTGAGAAAAGATAACCTCTTTTCTCTTCCTTTTTTCTAGTGATTTTCCACCTTAATTTAACTCTACAATGTCATGTTTAAATGGTTAGTTATCTTGATCCTCTCCAATTTTGATCAAT
>NZ_QGMZ01000004.1 GCF_003173335.1 Methanospirillum stamsii | reverse complement strand
GAAATCGATGGGAATTAGGGTTACAATCCGATTATTCATTTAACTATTTTTCTGATTTCTTCAAGTGAAAGATTAGCTATTGCGGCAATTGATTCGATGGGGATTCCTGATTTATTCATGTTGATAACCATCTCGCGAATTGCTTCCTCTTTCCCCTCTTCTCTGCCCTCTCTTCTTGCCTCATTCTCCCTTATCGTCTGATCGATGAGCCACAACTCCCGTGCTTCGCTATACGCCCTTATAATAGGATCCTGGCTGATTACCTTCAGTTTATTGTACGCTTCATGTACCGCTTCACTTGCTTCTGCTGCCATGATCATCTCCTCTTCAGTTTCTGCTCCTAAAAATGTTCTCCATGCCCAAGGGTCGTTATTATAAGTAATGCCCTGCTTACTATTAGAGTTTCCCACCTGTATAAACATAAGTTCAAAATCGATACAGATCGGTTCATACCTGCTCTTTTCCAACGCATGAAAACAGGATACCGGTTTAGTATCTTTAAACCAGGAATGACCAAGAATACAGATACCGGTAGTCCGTTTCAATGAATCATAATCCTTCCCCTTTATGAGCTGAGCTCCATAGGCCCTGGCCCAGTAAAAAAGCATCCTTTTATGAATGGCTCTGTGTCGTTCTGCCTGCATTTCAATAAAGACCTGCTCCCCGTTCCCCGTGGTCAGTCTGATATCCAGAACACCTTCTTTTTCATCCGGATAATTTCGCAGAAGAAATGGGTTTTTCAAAGTGATGCCTGATTTCTGTTCGCCTGTGATCGAATCAAGCAGGGATGAAAGCAGATGTTTCGAGTCTTCAGACCCAAAGAGCACCTTGAAGACAAAGTCATTTTGTGGAAACAAAAGGTACTGTGAATGACTGGTAATAATTCCTGCCATGAGCCCTGACCTGTGTGATGGAATTGGGTAAAAAATTTGTGAAATCTATGATTCATACATCGTATCGGTTCGGGTTGTCTATACTCCGAACTGGAGTGGTATAAGTCTAGTGTAAATAACGGCCCGATTGAACAGTCTGACCGTTTGATCTTGAACAGTGAGGACGATCTAACTGAGTGGTACGAACGATCAGTTGAACATTTGTTAAAAATGGGCAGAGTATTCAGTTTTACCAAAAGGTTTCTATTTTCGCTGATCGACCATAAACGTCTATATAGGTCATCTTAAAAATTTCACAGGAAGGAAACACATTTGAGAAATCAGGTTCCTTTTGTGAAACGGAGAATAAAGGTTGAAAATCCCGTCTTATTTTTGAGAATATCTATTACAGAAAAATTGAAAACCTTTTGAAAAATTAATAATTCGTCAATCGATCTGGCATTTTTATCACTGCGTGTGTAGTGCGGTTTAATATAAACTCTCCCGGATCTTAATTAACTATATCCTCAATTATTATGCCTAATTCTCTTGTATCCTCACTATTTTCATTAAAATCCTTCGGGCACCAGGTTTTATCAAGGACAAACCGATATTTAAGCAGTCTACCCTTTTTATCCGGTGGTGTCTCCAAAAAAACCTTCGTCCTTTTAATAATTTTGACCGCTTTTACCATTTTATCAAATAAATATATGTCTGCATTGATTCCATCAGAGAATGGTGAATTATTCCTGAGAAAGAAAGTCACATCTCTGCTTCTATCCTGAACAAGTATTTCAAATTTTTTTTCAGTCCAAAAAAACTTTTTCTCATCTGATATCTCACCAGAATAAATACCCCGATTAAAATAACAGTTCATTTCAAAAAATGATGGGTTAAATCTGGAAAATATATCACGTATATTCAGACTTTCATAAGGGGGGTCACAATGTTTACATAATGGGATAGTATCTTTTTGATTGGATGTATGTAACGATCGAAAGTGTTGATATTCTGGAGAGTTCCAGATGTCCTGAATAGTCGAATCATTTGCATTTCCCAATACACATTTACAATCGTAATCATTACAACAAGGCACAACACGTCCGTCCCAGGTAATTACCATCCCGCGCCATGGTTCAATACAAAGGTGGCTATTCATAGGAGTGCCTTTTGGGCCTGGTGCCATTTGGTTTGCAAAAGAATGGTAATTTTTCAGAGTTACATGCACTCCATCAATATTTTGAAAACATCTGACGAAAGATTCAAGTTCAGGTTTATTTTCATCCAGGCATATAGCTTGAATAGTAATATTGAGGTCTGGTTTGTGATCCTGATATTCATCAAGAAAGGCCTTAAGATTCTCCTGAGTTTTCTGAAAATCTCCCCCTGTCCGTATTTTCTCATACGTTTCTTTTTGGAGAGAATCCAGGGAAATAATTAAATGGTCTAAATTACTGTTGAAAATTTTTTCACGGTTTTTTTCATTTAAAATCGTAGCATTTGTTGATAAAGACAGGGTTGTCCCTTTTTTTCCAGCATAATTGATAAAATCCTCAATTTTTGGATGGAATAATGATTCCCCAAAAAAGTGAAGGTATATGAAATCAACTTTCCCTCCAATTTCGTCAATAATTTTTTGGAAAAGAGAGAATTCCATGTATCCAACCTTCCGGGTCATCAGGTTGCGTGGGCACATTGGACAGGTAAGGTTACAAAAATTTGTGGGTTCAATTAAGAGATAATTTGGGAATGTACCAATTCTAACTTTTTTATCAAAGTACGTTCTTTTGTTAATTTTTCTTGATAGTCTGGCTATCTCACTATTTTGGGATTTATTTCTAAAAATATTAGTAATTTTCATATTTTAATAAAATTCCTTATTGAGTGTTTTTGATCATCTATATTATTATTGGTACTCATTATTAAACCATTAGTGAACTAATTAATGAGAAATAGGTTACTTTATGCATTCTTTGCCACTTGTATCAATCATTACTCCCTCGTATAACCAGGGAAGATTTATCCGTCAAACTATTGAGAGTGTTTTAAATCAAAAATACCCAAATATTGAATACATCATCATCGATGGTGGTTCTTCAGATAATACGCTAGAAATAATAAAAGAATACGAGAGTAAAATCAAGTGGATTTCTGAAAAAGATAATGGTCAGTCTGACGCCATTAACAAAGGGTTCTCGATGGCGAATGGGGAAATAATTGCATGGCTTAATTCTGATGATATATATTTAGAAGACGCAATTCAAAAAGCCGTCGATTTTTTCACGGTCTATCCGGATTATGGGTTAGTCTATGGTGAAGGATACCTCATTGATGAAAATGGAAATAATCATGGAAGATTTCCTTGTACACAAGAATTTGATGAATGGACATTGGTCCATAAATCTGATTATATCATGCAGCCAACAACTTTTTTTAAGAAGGAAGCATTTTTTAGGGTTGGCAAACTTGACACTAATTTGCATTGGTGTATGGATTGGGATCTTTGGATAAAACTTTCAAAATGCTACCCAGTTGGGTATATCAATGATTATTTAGCATGTTCTCGCGAGTATGATGAAACCAAAACTAGTACTGGGGGAATAAAAAGGTTTAAGGAAATCGTAAAAGTAATGCGAAAATATGGAAATTATCGATATCCCCCGGGATATTTTCTCTATGGGTGTGCAACACTCCTCACCATTACGAAAAACTATTTAATTGTTCATCAAATTGCAAGATTAATTACCTTTTTCATCTCCCATCTTGTTTTTTCTCCAATCCCCTTTTGGAAGGAATCTGAAAGTGCAAAAAGGTTTAAAGATGAATATTAACAATAATTTACCCAAATATGAATCTGATAATTTATTGAATCTCAATAAAAATTAAAAGGTGATTTGATATTATTTCAATAAAAAAAATCATTGATAATTTCATTAAAAATTTGAATCCAAATACCATTAATAGAATAATTCATAGACGAGAACAAAAATTTTCTAATTGCTCACAAAGATGTGATCAAACTCTTTCCCGGATATTCGAAATTGAATTAAATTTATCACGATTAAATAGTGAATTGAAGATTCTTATTGCACAATCTATTATCCAGAATTTAATTTATGATTCAATCAATGATATCCATAAAACGGAAATGAAAGTTTTTTCCCAATGGGGTGAAGATGGGATAATTCAATGGCTGATACAAAGGGTTCCAATTAAAAACCAGGTTTTTGTAGAGTTTGGAGTAGAAAATTATCGTGAATCAAATACCAGATTTTTATTAATTGCCAACAATTGGAAAGGCCTTGTAATCGATTCATCTGAAAAAAATATAAAAGATATTAAATCAAGTGAGATTTATTGGAAATACCAATTGCAGGCAATAGCAAGCTTTGTACACCGGGATAATATTAATTCATTATTAGAAGGTGAGGGAATTGTTGGGGATATTGGACTTTTAAGTATTGATATTGATGGAAATGATTACTGGGTCTGGGAAGCAATTTCTGTGATATCTCCAAGGATTGTAATTTGTGAATACAATAGTATATTTGGGGCAGAAAAGGCTATTTCAATTCCCTATAATCAAAATTTCCAGAGGACACAGGCCCATTATTCTAATCTTTATTATGGTGCTTCTCTTCCTGCTTTATGCAGATTAGCAGAACAAAAGGGATACGTTTTTGTAGGATCGAACAGTGCAGGGAATAATGCATTTTTTGTCCGAAAAGATCTCTCGTCCGGACTTCCCTCTCTTTCAGCAAAAGAAGGGTATGTGATGAGTTTATATCGGGAATCAAGAGATGAAGAAGGTAATCTCTCACATATTTCTGGTGAAAAGAGATTACAGGTTATTAGTGATATGCCGGTAGTAAACGTAATTAATAATTCAATATATTTAATTTCTGATATTTTTTTGAAAAATAATCAAAGTTTATGAGAATAAGTACAAATTTGAGGATATTATTATGAGAATCGGAGTCAATCTTTTGGATTTAATACCCGGGCATATTGGGGGCATGGAACAATATATTCGAAATCTCATTCAATATTCTAGTTCAAGAGACGATGTAGAGTTTTATTTATTCTTAAATAAACAAAATTATGTAACTTTTCCGGAGTTACCTCATAAAATTACAAAAATTCTGATTGAGAAAAAAAACAGAGGTATCGAATTTCTTCAAGAGGTACATGACCACGATCTTGATCTTTTATTCTGTCCCTTACTTAATTTAGAACCAACAAATATTTTGATCCCATCTGTGGTCACGATTCCTGATATGCAACATAAATTCTACCCTGAATTTTTCTCTAAAGAGGCCCTGGATCTAAGAGAAAAAAGTTTTGAATTTTCAGTAAAAAATGCAAATAAAATTCTCACGCTATCAGAATACTCGAAAAAGACCATTGTTTCATCATATGATGTTCAACAAGAGAAAGTTGAAGTAATCCACCTGGATGCAAGTACAACATTTCAATCAGATACCTATCAAAAGAGTAAAAGTATTTTAAGAAAGTATAAATTACCATTTCAGTATATTTTTTATCCTGCTAACTTTTGGAAACATAAAAATCATTATGTCCTGATTCAGGCTCTTTCAATCCTTCATACTAAATATAGAATAAAGGTCCATCTGGTTTTAACCGGGCAGAAAAAAAAGATGGATCCAGAAATTATCCGATTAATCCGAAAGGAGAAATTATCCCGGTATATTCATATAATTGGCTATATTGATCAAAGGGATTTGCAAAAAATATTCATTCGTGCAGATATTCTTGTCTTTCCATCTTTATTTGAAGGATTTGGGATTCCATTAATTGAAGCGATGAGATGTAACTGCCCTATAGTCTGTTCTAATAGGACGAGTATTCCTGAAATTGTGGGAGAAGCTGCACTTTTGTTTAATCCTGAAAACCCAGAGGATATTGCAGAAAAAATAAGTTTGGTAATTCATAATCCTGATATTCGGGATGAGCTCATTGAAAAGGGAAAAATTCAGTCATTAAAATTCTCCTGGAGTTCTACATCAGAAAGGACATTAGACGCTTTCTCTGAAACAATAAAGAATAGTGAAAAAAACCAGAAACTTCCTTTGGTTTCAATAATCACTCCTTCATTTAACCAAGGGAGATTTATTAAGGAGACCATTGAAAGCATACTCTCACAGAGTTATCCAAATATTGAATATATAATAATTGATGGAGGTTCAACGGATGAAACCGTTTCCATTTTACAGTCCTATACAAATCAGTTTACCTGGATATCTGAAAAAGATGAAGGACAGGCAGACGCTGTTAATAAAGGGATCTTAATGGCAAAAGGAGATATTATCGGGTGGCTCAATTCGGATGACATATATGCTCCACATGCTATTCGGAATGCTGTTTCAGCGTTAATAAAAAATCCAGATATTGATGTGGTATATGGTGAAGCATCCCATATTTCAGATATCGGAGATTTTATTGAAAGATATCCCACCGAGATATTTAATTATGAAAGGTTAGCAGAGTATTGTTATATTTGCCAACCATCTGCTTTTATCCGAAAAGATGCATTAATAGAGGTAGGATGTTTAGATAAGAACCTACAATTTTGTATGGATTATGATTTATGGATGAGATTGGGAAACATGCATAGATTCCTCTATATCCCATATGTAATCGCTCATTCTCGTTTATACATTCAAAATAAAACGCTCTCTCAGAAACGGAAAGTGCAGGAGGAGGCGATAGATACAGTATATAGGAATTATGGGTATGTTCCAATAAACTGGGTTTATGGATTAATTGATTTTAAATTGAATGGAAAACATAATATTTGGTTTTATCCATCGGTCTTTTTTGAATTTTTATTTATTAATAAGAAAAATCTTAAGTACGTACAGGAATTTTTTAAAAAAATTATTTTAAATCAAAAAGCCAAATATTTGAAACATCTTATTTTTTAATGAATCAGGAAACATGTAATAAGGAGAAAAATAATTCTTTATAGAGAATTGGCAATGTTCATGGTATTAGCCTTTTAATAATTCAATATTGGTTAGGTGAATAAATGAATTACTGGGAAAATAAAAAAATACTTGTTACAGGAGGAGCTGGATTTCTTGGAAAAAATGTGATACAACAGATGATTCAGAGGGGAGCTGTTCCATCGAATATTGTTATTCCACGAAGTAAAGATTGTGATTTAAGGGATAATTTAAATTGTATAAAGGTTGTTAAGGGAATTGACATAATAATTCATCTTGCCGCGAAAGTTGGGGGAATTGGATATAACCAGAAACATCCCGGGGATTTGTTTTATGATAATGCGATAATGGGTATCCAATTAATGGAGGCAGCCCGCATTGCAGGAGTATCAAAATTTGTTGCAGTGGGAACTGTTTGTGCATATCCAAAATTTACACCGGTTCCATTCAGAGAAGAAGAATTATGGAATGGATATCCGGAAGAAACAAATGCCCCTTATGGATTAGCGAAAAAGATGCTATTGGTGCAGGCACAGGCATATAGACAGCAATATGGGTTTAACGCGATTTATCTTCTACCTGTAAACCTCTACGGACCTGAAGACAATTTTGATCCGGAAAGTTCCCATGTAATCCCCGCATTGATCAAAAAATTTGTTGAAGCTAAGAAAAATGATGAGCCCTATGTAGAAGTATGGGGGACGGGTTCGGCGTCACGTGAGTTTTTGTATGTTGAAGATGCTGCGAGAGGAATTGTTCTTGCGACGGAAAAATATAATGGCAATGAATCTGTTAATTTAGGGGCTGGAAACGAAATACAGATAAAGCAACTTGTTGAAATAATTAAGGAAGTTGTTGGATATAAAGGGGAGATCAGGTATGATGTTTCAAAACCAGATGGCCAACCAAGAAGATGCCTGGATGTAAGTAAAGCTCAAAAGTATTTTGGTTTTCATGCAGAAGTTGATTTTTCAGAAGGATTAAAGCGGACTATTGAATGGTATTGTAATTTTTAAACTACATAATCAGCAATATTATCAAGAAAAAATAAATATTTTTAAATAAATGACATTTTTTGACATTAGTTATTTTCTGGTTTTTTTTAGTATATGGCTAATTTTTAGTTGTTTTGGAATTGGATTAACATTTTTGATATTTCCTAGAGAACTTTTGAAATACTCACTTATTTGTTGCCCGTTTATCGGGCTCACATTTTTTTCCTTTTGTACCTGGATAATTACAGAAAATGAGTTAAAGCAGATATCCAATTATTCTGATTATTTATTATTGATTGCCTTTTTTTTATTGATTATTTCGGTTTTAGTAAAAAAACAATCTGTTATTGAATCAATTCTTTGGACATATGAATCCCGGAAATATTTATTGATAATTTTTGCGGCGGTTTGTTTAATCTTTATTATTCCATATTTATCCTCAGTAAATCAATTGACATCTTATACAACTGGGATTGACCAAATACATTATGCAATTATTTCAAAAGACATTTCTCTAAAAAATAATCCCGAGTTAATTATTCAAAACCCATTTGTTCATAAAAACCATTATGCACATAGTTTAAAAAATATATATTCCCCATATGTTGCACCAGTAATTCCTGTTCTTTTCTTCCCTTTAGAGATTTATGAAGTTCAAAATATTCTTATTCATTTTTTCATCTTATTGGATGCAATATTACTTTGGATTCTTCTAATCGCATGCTTTAATTATCGAAAAGAAATTGCATGTATTATTGCCTGCCTGTTTGTTTTTAATTTTAACATTATTTGGTTAGTCAATGTATATCATTTTGGCAATATAATTTCAATGGGTTTTTTTATCATTTTATTCCTTACTCTGTATATTGGATATGGTTCATTTAAAAAATTAAAAGATATCATATTCTATATCCCCGTTTTTACTGCACTTATTTTCTCGTTAATAATAACTTATATTAATTACCTCCCCTTCTTTTTTGCAGTCTCGATTTTATTTTTATTATTTTCTTTTGTTTTGTCAATAAAATCTAAAAATGATATTACTTTACAATTTTTAACCTCTAAATTTGATATTATTCGTTTTTATTTTTTAAAATTTCAAAGAGAAATTTTTCCATCATTTCTATTATTATTATCTAGTTTCGTAATTGCCATAATTATCCAACCTGATTCTACGATTTCTAAAATAACTACATTTTATGGCCTTAATATTGCTGGGATCCCAATGCCCTTTCCTACTCCCTCCTCCATTTTTGGAGTAGTCCTATGGAGTGATAAATTACTATTCTTTCACATTGTTGCATCGATAATAGTTCTTTGGATAATTTATTGTTCAATTAAAAAATTTTCTTTAAAAAAGTCGCAGTTATTTTCTTTTATGTTAGCAATTATTACAGTTTTTATTTTTTCATATCTTTTTCTATTATATCAGACAATTTATATCAATTCCGTTATTTCTTATAAACTTCAAAAATTGGTAGGATTTTTTCTTCCATTATTGTTACCAGTGGCCTGCTATTACTTTGCAGATTATAAATTGAATTTGTTAAATATCAGAAAATTTTTATCTGATTTTAAAAAATTGGAGTTGGTGCAAAAAATAGTCTCCATAATTGTGATTTTAATTGTCATGAGTATTTTTTTTGTTGGTATATATTTTTCACAAACACCTGGAAAAGCATTAGAACAATCAACTATTGAATTATCAGATTATTTTGAAAAACATGAAATTAAATCATTGAATATCTGGGATCCGTCCTATTGGGACATGTGGATTATTTATTTCCTATTTGATAAGGTTCCATTATATCTCTCTCAAGATACTTATTATAATAAACAAAATGAAATGCTTGGAGATGTGAATCTTCACCGATTGGACGATATCGTAAATTACTCACAAATTATTAAGATAAATAATATGTATGGAATTATTCCCTCTAATATTTTAAATGAGGTTAAATTAGGAGAGGGCTGGTATACATTGGAAGGTTCAAATTTTAATCATTGGAGGTGGGGAGGAAATAAGGGATTGGATCCTGAAATATTTATTAATTTAAGTTATGAGAAAAATGTGAAAATTACAGTAGATTACTTTTTGATTAATCCTGAAGGGAAATTCTTTGACATTATGTTAAATGACAAAAAAATTAAAGAATGTAACTCATCTGGTTATTGTATTATTGAATCTATTGACATTCCAAGAGGGAATAACACGATGAAATTTCATCCGGAATTTGATTTCATTCTTCCGATGAATGATCCAAGGACCTTATCAATAGCCATGGAAAAAATTAATATTATTAAAAATGAGTGAAAACATGGAGAAATTTCTTTCAATAATCGTCCCTGTATACAAAGAAGAAGAAAATATTCTCAATTTTCTTTCAAGAACAGAAACTGTATTAAATAAAGTAACTGAAAAATATGAAATAATTTTTTGCTTAGATCCCTCCCCTGATAAAACTGAGGAAATTATTTTAAATGAGATTAACAGAAACGAAAGAATTCGTCTTATAAAATTTAGCCGAAGATTTGGTCAACCTGCGGCAACCATGGCTGGCATTCATTATTGTAATGGTGATGCCTGTGTCGTGATTGATGTTGATCTCCAGGATCCGCCAGAACTAATTATCTCAATGATTGTAAAGTGGGAGGAAGGATACAAGGTAGTTTATGCCAAAAGGCGTTCCCGAAAAGGGGAGACCCTGATTAAAAAAGCGATAACCAGGTTTGGATATAAATTAATAAATAAAATATCTGATGTTGATATCCCTCCAAATACGGGCGACTTTCGTCTCATGGACAGGATCGTAATCGACGAGTTAAAGAAGCTACATGAATCCCATGGTTTTTTACGAGGCATGGTTGCATTTGTTGGATTCAAGCAGGATTTTATTGAATATGATCGGGATGAGCGTGCCTCGGGAATTTCTAATTACAATAGATATGTTGGCTCACTCAAGATAGCAATCAATGGAATTGTTGGTTTCTCAATTCGTCCCTTGCAACTGGCTACTCTAACTGGTGGCCTTATTGCTATTGGTGCATTCATTTTGGGATTGTGGATACTAATTGAGAAAATATTTCTTCATGCTGAATTAACACCTGGTCTGACATGGACAATTGTTCTTATAACGTTTCTTTCAGGTGTACAACTTTTATCGCTTGGAATCATGGGAGAATATATTGGACGAATTTATGAGGAAGTAAAATGTCGCCCATTATATATTATCGATTACTCACAAAATTATCATAGAAAATAGAGAATATAAATAGATAAGTCTGAATATATGTTTAATAATCTCATTCTTTACAAATACTTTAAATATTTCGTTGTCGGTGCAATTGGCGCTATTACTGATTTTTCTATCTACACGGTTTTAATTAGAACCTTATTTTTAAATTATATTGTTGCTAATGCAATCTCAATTACTGTAGCACTAATAATAGTATTTTACATGCAAAAAAATTGGACCTTTCAATATGTCCCAATTAACAAGTCGAAGACATTTTTTAAATATTTATTATGTGTTGCACTTACTTATCTATTTAATAGTGGATTTTTATTTTTGTTAGTTGGAATTTTGGGATTTGAAGAGATAATATCTAAGATATTTCAAATTATTGTAAGTACTATTTGGGGCTTCATTTTTTCAAATTTTTTTGTTTTTACAAAGAAAGATAACTTGTCTGATTTGAATTAAAATCTTGTAAATTAACATTCTTTTTTTGATAAAACTAAACCAATACATAAATTCATTGAAATACTGGGAATAATTAATGGAAAATATGATGTTTCTTCGATTAAAAAAAATTTCTTCAATTCAATTATAATTTCTAGTGGTAAGTTTATATGCTCTATTGATATCAACCAATCATAACTTTGATTGTACCTTTTTTCAAAGATCCTTCGTGCAGAAATTTTTCTTGCAATTTCATACAATAACCCTCCTTCACATGGAATTACTGCTATAAATTTACCATCTGTTTTTAATAATCGATGTATTTCTTTCAATGCAGAGGGGAGATCTGGAAGATGCTCAAGTACATGAATCGCAAGAATACGATCAAAAGAATTATCCTCGAATGAAGTTTTTTTCTGACAATCACCAACTAAAGTTTTTACCTGGGGGTACTTGATTTTAATTTCTTTTATCAATTCTTCCCTTATTTCAATTACTGAATAATTTTGGATCGCTAAATTCTCATAGAATAAATGCTCTCCTAATCCGGCACCAATTTCCAATGTATTGCAACCTTGAAAAATCCCCTTTTTCGAAGCGAATCCATGATTAAACTTTTCAATGATTCCATATTTTTTTGGCAACACGGTCAGCCAATGTTTCATGAAATCATCACGGATTGCTATTTGTTCATTAGTTAGTGGAGGTATTATTTTTGGCCACGAAGTCTTTTTTGATTTTTTCATTTTTTTATTAAAAAAATTCATGCATTAAATTCTAAAACCGGAACTTAATGCATCATCATAAAACATCTGCACCGTTTCAAGTGACAATTGGTTTAGATCTTTTCCTAGTTGTGGTATTTTCTTTAGAATGTCATTTGTGATTGTGATTATATCACAACCGCAGGATTCAGCTTGAACAAGATTAAGCAATTCACGTGTGCTTGCCCAAAGAAGTTCCGTCTTTGGTTTTGAATTTAAAAATGCTTTTGCTTCACTCATGATTGGCATGGGATCAACACCAGTATCAGCAATTCGACCCGCAAAAACTGACACTATACTCGGAGTATCCGGAGAAAGAGCTTCACCGACCTTTTTTACTTGGTCTAAACTTAAAATCGCCGTGACATTCAGTTTTAGACCATCATGTGAAAGTTTTTTCACAAGTGATACGGTACTATCACCTTTAGTATTTGTAACTGGAATTTTAATATATACGTGTTCTCCCCAAGTAGCAATTTTTCTCGCTTCTTTTTCCATTCCTTCAAAATCATCTGAAAATACTTCGAATGATATGGGAAGATCAGGGATCGCTATTAATGCATTTTTTGCAAACTCCTCGTAATTATGAACTCCGGCTTTTTTCATGAGAGTGGGATTTGTTGTGAAACCACTCACAATGCCCTTCTTATATTCTTCTATCATTCCAGCCAAATCGGCCCCATCGGCAAATAATTTAATGTTAAATTTTTTTTCTTTATTCATCATTATTCTCATTATTTTCCATATTTATTATCGGTATTATTTCATAAATATTTTCAACAACATAATCAGGATAACTATTCCCTCGGTTTCCTTTTGAGAATGGGTAATTTATTAAAATAGTTTTAACTCCTGCTCTCTTTCCACATTCTATGTCAGTGTCACGGTCACCAATCATCCAGGATTGGTTGAGATCTATGGAGAAATCAACTGCAGCTTGAAATAAAAAATAGGGCTCTGGTTTTCTGCATTCACATATAATGGAATGGGAAGCAATGATTCCATCAGGGTGATGATAACAATAATAATAATGTGAAAAAGAAATTTTTTCAGAAAGAAAAACAGATTCTAATTTTTTATGAACGTTCAATAAATTTTCAAACGAGGTTTTTCCTTTGGCATAATCAGGTTGATTTGAAATTACGATAAGTAGGTAATTCTCTTTTTGAAGAATTTTTATAACATTTATTGCATCAGGAATAATAATTAATTCAGTAGGGTTATGGGGTGGCTCATACTCCCGAGTTGTGTTATGGTATACTAAATCATTAAGAATCCCATCACGGTCGAAAAATATTGCGCGATTTTTCATGATATCCCTTTTTTTTACAATTGAAAAAGTCTATTCATAATGGGAATTTTGTTTATAATTTGAATAAAAACCATTGATATTACCAACATAAAAGTAAATTCAAAGTAAATATTTGAATAATATATCTCCATAATTTGTGGAAATAAACCCGCAATATAAATTATAACAATATTGGCAACCATATGAAAACATAGAATCACCAAAGAATTCTTCTCGAAATATGAGAGAATTTTTTCTATTAATGAAAAATGTACTAAATATGCTGATAAACAATAAATTGCGAGTGATGCACAAATAGCAGTAAGCCAGAAAAAATAGAAATTATTAAAGAGGGCCTGTGAACTTTCGATACCTCCATTGATATTAAACGAGAAAAAAAAACCAATCATTGACAATACAAAAATCAATATGCTCGGTCTCTCTATTTGTGAATAATGCAATTTTTTAAAAAAATAACCCGGAATGATAAATATTTGCATAACTAAAGCAATATCTAAACCCCATGGTAGATGTATACTTTGTAATGCAATGTTATACCCGATTCCTACGATAATAATTACCAATATTAAACCCAATAAAAAATCTAAATTAATTATATCTAATAAAAATTTACCAATGATTAATGCTAATAACAAACTAGGTAAAAACCATAAAGGATTTAAAATGTTTGTTCCTGTTTGATACATAAATTGACCTATAGTCCCATATATCATCGCTTTTACATAATTAAACCATGAAAATGAATGAGGAAATTGTAATAAATAATAAGTTACACATAGTGTTAGACTTATTACTAAAAAATTTAAAAAATATGGGATAATTAGTCGATTTACTTTTTTTTGTATGAATTCTTTCCATGATATATTAATGCTCAACAAAACTCCCGAAATAAAGAAAAATAGAGGAATGTGGAAGGAGTATACCATACTTCTTAAAAATGATAAATTATTACTAATGTTTTCAATATTGATTTGATTTACTGCATGTCCAAAAACAACACATAATATTCCAATCCCTTTAGCAACATCTACCCAACGATAATATGTCAAATAATTCCTTCCCACTTCATATCAAACATCTGCATCGACGGACTTGACACAATCAAATGCCAGACAACTGCCTGGAATGCTTCGGTCTGGGGAGTGACGGACTTATCATTTACCGTCGGAATAATCACACATGCATCAGCCACTTTTCCAGTATATCCCCCATCACGACCAACAACTCCGATTATCTTCGTGCCAATACCCTTAGCATATCGAAGGGCATTAACAAGATTCACACTAACTTTCTTCTCCTCATTTCCTCCGCCGACAGAAAAGACAAAAATAGCATCCTTATTATTCAGGTGACTGCCCTTCAGCCAGTTTTCAAAAACCGTCTCCCAACCGTCATCATTTACCCGGGCAGTCAGTTCTGATACATTATCAGTCGGTGCATATGCTTCGATCCCCGCAATTTTTCTAAAATCATTCACCGCGTGAGAAGCATGTCCCGCTCCCCCTCCAACTCCAAGAATAAACAGACGACCCCTATTACTTCGAATTTCTTCGAGAATATGAATCATATTAAGGATTTGAGTACGGTCAATCTGGTTAATTATGGTAATTGCATCATCCAGAAAAGATGAAATATATTGTTCATCATTCATAAAATCACAATTTCTCTTAAATGTGGTTTCGAATCCTGATATATTCTGCGGTATCTTTTATTCCCTGTATTGAACCGATCTCATAAAAACGATCCAATATTTCATAGGCAGCAATCTTCTTCGCTTTTACATAATCTGACAGAACCATTGATAAATCGAAAGGCTGCTCAATAATATATGACTCAAAAATAGTTTTTTTCACAACTAGTAATCCATAATCGATGTACTGAATAGCGGGATCAAGCGAATTCTTATCATATTTCACGATCATGCCGTTCTCCATCTGAACATTGCTCGCATCGAATGTATTTCTGTTATGATACACCGTCATGAGAATGGGGAGGTTACATTCTCGAAACGACTGCTCGACTGATTCATAATCCACATCAAGATATGAGTCACCGTATTGGATCATGAATGCCCCTTCAAGCAATTCGGATGCCTTTTTTACCGCTCCCCCGGTTCCAAGCAGAAAATTCCCATCATAAGAATATCTGACATGAAGACCATATTGAGATCCATCCCCAACAAATGATTCAATCTCTTCACCCATATGCCCCACGCATAAAACCACCTCAGATACACCCTTTTCTTTCAAAAGGAGTAATTGATGGTGGATAAATGGGGTTCCGTTAATCTCTATGAGTGATTTTGGGATCTCTAATGTTACCGGATAGAGACGGGTAGCAAGACCCCCGGCAAGAATTACCACTGGCAGCATTATGAAGTTGTCACCACTTTACTACCATCATAGTCAAACCGGAATCGTACCTCCTGAAGACCTTCCTTTGCCATTGTATGCCGGAGTTTTTTATTATCCTCAGCATAAAACATAAGAAATCCTCCACCACCTGCACCGATCAGCTTTCCTCCAAGAGCCCCATTCTTCATTGCAATGTCATACCATATGTTGATGTGATCATTACTCATTGACTGGGAACGTTGCTTTTTATGCTCCCAATGGACATTCATAAGATGGGCAAACTCTTCCAAATCTCCGCATTCAAATGCTTTTTTACTTTTATAGCCCAGTTCTTTTATGAAATGGAGATTATCTATCATTGAAGTGTCATTGATCTTACTCTTCTCATCCTGTTCTTTGAGAACATTCGATGCTGATCTTGAATACCCGGTAAAGAATAGGAGAAGATGATCTTCCATATTATAGAGAGTTTCTTTTGATAATTTGAGTTCTTTCGTTTTTACTGAATTATCTTTACAGAAATTAAAACAATTAATCCCACCAAATGCAGAGATGTATTGATCCTGCTTACCAATGGGCTCTTTCAGAACATCGATCTCGATATGACACGCTTCCTCGGCAAGTTCATCAGGCTTGATAAATGTTTTATTATAGGCATGAAGAGCTTTTAAGAGGGCACAGGAAAAGGCACTTGAAGATCCAAGTCCCGTGCCTGCAGGAATGTCAGCAAGACTGGCTAGTTCAAAGTAATGCGAATCAATATTTAGTAATTTTAATGATTCCCGTATGATCGGGTGTTGAATCTGATGAATATTCTCAACCCTTTCCGTTTTTGAATACTTAATAATAATCTCTTTCTGGAAGGTATCATGCAGAGTGATATACACATACTTATCAATCGCTGCTGATATGAGGAATCCTTCATGTTGTTGATAGTATGAAGGAAGATCTGTCCCTCCTCCACCTAGAGAGATACGTAATGGACTTCTGGTTATAATCATATGTGTTCTTTATAAATGGTGGAGACTACTTTAAGAGCTTCACGTGCATCCCGGATACCCGGGTCCGGGTTTTTATTTGTTAAAATTTTCTGTTCAAAATCCATAAATTCCTCTTTCCAT
The DNA here is from genome assembly GCF_003173335.1 of Methanospirillum stamsii. Classification (GTDB taxonomy): domain Archaea; phylum Halobacteriota; class Methanomicrobia; order Methanomicrobiales; family Methanospirillaceae; genus Methanospirillum; species Methanospirillum stamsii. The sequence goes on along the minus strand of NZ_QGMZ01000004.1, from coordinate 142,727 downwards.
GAATTATCTGGAAATGGGTACTCCCAAATGGTTGTTTCAGGAGGTCCCATCTGGGGGAGCATCTTGTAGCAGGTAAGTCGTTCAGTTCCATAACTCCCTCCAATTCCATCAATTTGGAGTTTTCCATGTTCACAAAAAATTTCATAGGAAAATAGATTTTTCCATTCAGTACAACTTACCTGCAGCCATGCAATCTGACCCTGCGCAGTTTCAAGATACATAAATCCATTATCTTCGACTGGCATATTCCAAAAATACGTCCGAATAGATCCATGGATCTTCGTGAAATCACCTAAAAACCAACGAGATAAATCAATGAGATGGACCCCCTGATCAAGGAGTTCTCCCCCTCCTGATATCTCCGGGTCAGCCCGCCATTCCTTTTCATATCCGGGTCTTCCACCATGCCCGTATCTTCCCCTTATATACATTATGTTGCCCAATTCCCCCCTTTCTATGATTGAATGGGCTTTTTTGAGGGCTGGATGGAATCGAAGGTTATATCCTACGGTGACCTTGCTTTTACTCTCTTCCATCGCTTCAATAATGGGATCAAATTCTAAATAATGGCGGGCAGCAGGTTTTTCTACGAGTACATGTTTTCCTGCGAATACAGCTTCCAGGGTTATCGGTGCCAGCCAGTTATTTGAGGTAGATATGATAACAAGATCAATTTCTGGATCTTTGATGACAGATTGCCAGTCTGTTTCCACCCTGACACCTGGATATTTCCCGGCCAGGGAATTTGCCCTCTCTGATGAGATATCGGAGACTGCACATAAATATCCGGATGCGAGAGATTCTGCCCTCTTATGGCCAATTACTCCACAACCAATAATTCCAACTTTCATAATGATCATTCAATCGTTAGATTTCTATCCGCTGGAATAATTCTCCTCAAGGTATAGATATCTGTTTGTGATAATATATCCGAATATTTTGGGAGTTCTTTCCATGGATCCCACACCGCACTGATCAATTTACCGGTTATTGTGCTGCATTCAATACTCGTTAAGAAATACACCAATTCTGCCGCAATCTCTTCATTGTGGGTATTGTGTAATTGAAGATTTATTGCATTGTCATATTCTGAATCACCGGCAGATCTTTTTCCCGCTTTAATGATGTTGCAAGTCAGGTCACTATACATAATCCCCGGTGCAACACAATTCACAGTAATGCCGTGGGGTAATAATTCGCATGCAGTGGTCTCTGAAAACCGGACAAGACCAGCTTTGGCAGTGGCATAACTGGAGAAATTTGGTCGTGGGGAAGTTGCTCCTCCTCCTGATATATTGATGATCCTGCCATAATGATTCTCTATCATGCCTGGAATAAACCCTTTACATAACTGAACAGGAGCTATGAGACATGTTTTCATACATCTCTCCCATTCTGTCCAGTCATTCTCATAAATAGGTCCGACAGGGCCTTGACTAGCAGCATTATTGATGACAATATCTGGATCCCCACACTTTTCAATGATTTCTTTGATGAGGGCCGGTAATAACTCTGTTTCAGCCAAATCAAAAGAAAATATGAAAATTCTCTGTTCAGACTTCGTTGTGGACAAAAAAGTATCTTTCATCTTCTGGAGTTCAGAATAATTACGGGCGATAAGGATGAGATCTGAACCTGACTCAAAAAAATGGTGGGCAATCTGATTTCCAAGCCCTCGTGTTGCCCCGGTTATCAGTACCAGGGATTGTTGTCTCTTCATCGTTTCTCGAAAACCCACTGGTTTTTCTCCAGGTATTCCATTGTTTTTATGATACCTTCTTTTATTGAATATTTTGGTTTCCACCCAAGAGAGCGGATTTTAGAACAATCAAGAAATATGAATGGATTGTCCCCTATCCATCCTCTTTCTCCACCAGTGTAATCCCGTTTGGGTTTCACACCGATATGCTCACAAATCCAGGAGATTGAGTCGTTTACTTCGCAGTACTCATCCGTGCCCAGATTGAAGATATTAACGTTCGCATTGGAATGAGTAATAGCACACAGTATTGCGTCAATACAATCCTGAACATAAAGATATGATTTTTTCTGATGTCCATCCCCGAGAACTTTGAGCTCGGTTGGATCAGCGAGAAGTTGCCTGTAAAAATCAAAAACATGTCCATGGGTGTATCTTTCTCCTAATATTGATACAAACCTGAATATCCATGATTGAAATCCAAACCCTTCACAATATGCCTCAATCAGTCCTTCACAGGCCATTTTGGATGCTCCATATAAGGAAGTCTGGATAGGAAAAGGGGCATCTTCCGGGGTTGGTATAACTGATGCTTCGCCATATACCGAACCGGTTGATGAAAATGCAATCTTCTTTATTCCGTTTACTCGCATTGCTTCCAGAATGTTGAATGTGGCAATGGTGTTCTGCTGAAGGTCTTTTGATGGATGATCAGTTCCGAATCGCACATCTGCATTTGCAGCGAGATGGAAGACAAAGTCCGAACCTATGATTGCGTTATTCAATTGTTCTGTATCCAGTAAGTCGCCTTTGATAAGAGTAAATTTTTTATCTTTCCTTGATATCTCTAAAAAGTCATTGAGTCCGGTAGAAAAATTATCAAAAACAACAACTTCATGCCCGTTCTTTAATATTCGATCACAGAGGTTACTTCCAATAAACCCTGCTCCACCAGTAATAAAATATTTCATATACCTAATTATTTTTAAAAACTATTAAATAAATTATCTTTCATAGGTGAGAGTAAAACGAGGTGTAAATTATTATCTGAATTGGTGATTGCTAACAATGGAATCAAAATAGATCTGAAGATATAACGTCCTCATCTGATATTGTTCGAATAATTTTTGCTGGGTTCCCAGCAACAATAGTATATGGAGGGACATCCTTTGTTACAACGGAACCTGCACCAATGATCGCAGAATCACCGATTGTCACTCCTCGTAAAATTATTGCCATTGTGCCGATTAATACATCATTTCCAATAATTACCCTCTTCTAGATAGTACGTTATCATAAAATATTTTATTTATCGTCATCGTTATATAAAATGAGTTAGAAAATTTTTGAACCGTATCAAAATTTCTATTCCAATTTTCTTAAAACTTTGGTTTGAGATAAAATTCACAACAAAAAATAGGTAGTTCATAATAAATTCAATACTAATTCCTCTAATTAATAAACTTCTCATTTCTTTTTTTGAAAGACGAATATTTACTCCCAATTCTTTTTGACTAATTTCTATTTGTCTCTGATAATCCTCTACAGAGGTAATGGGAAATTCATAGGGAAAATCTTTAATGATTTCTTGTACTGAATTGGAATAAAGGGTGGATAAACTTTTCATTTTTGAATCAGGCCCATAAATAAACCCTTTTAAGCCGAGAAAAATTGCATAATATAATGCTGAAGAGGTGATTTTATTTGTTGTTACATATTCAAATGAGGAACAATTATCAATGAAATTGTACAAAAAATATGGATTTCGTAAATTGCCATTACAAATTACCTTAAATCCATTTTCTAAAAATGGATTCGCATAACCCCTTTGAATATCTATGTAATGCATACAAATAGTGATAGGATGAAATTTTGGAGGCAGATTACAGAGTTTCTCAATGTATTCATTGTAATCGATTATGACATCGATCTGTTCAATACCATGGTGTGGGAATACAATCGTCCCTTTTTTTTCTGAATCTATTTTAGATTTTATGTATTCTTCCAAATAAATTATCGGAGCACCTATTGTACGAATATTTTCGTAATAATTATTTCGAAAGAATTTATTCAATTTTTCATTAAAAACTAAAAATTTGCAATTTATATCTTGTGAAATATAAAAATCTGTATTTTCTTTAAGTGATTGAGGGCTATTTAATAAATCAAAAAATACCATTCCATGTTGAATGCGAAAATTTAGTGGAAAGAATAATGGGAGCCCAGCGTACTTTTTTAAGATATTACCTATACCATAAAATGTGTTACCATCCCAATATTCCAACTGTTGACAAAAACGTAAATATTTGTTGTTAATTTTTGCTTTTTTTCGATTATCGATACAGATAAATTTTTCATAATCTTGCATCTGAACCTCCTTTTCTTTTGTATTACAGTAAATTAGTAAATCGGCATAATTTTTAGTTTACTAATCTGAAAAAAAACGCTCTTCAAAAAACCAATAAATTAATAAAAATAATCTGTAGCATCATTATAAAATTTCATTAATATAAAATCATCACACAATTTCTCTTAATGAGTTTTTTGTTCTCCAACTCATTAATGGCCGAATATTCACAAATTCAAAAAGTTTTTCATTACATGAACTATATGGGTAAAATGAAATTTTAATATGAAAACCTTTCTGTATTGTGACATGCTCTAAATCTCCATTAATTAGTCCAAAAGTAAAGAAAATATGCCCCTCTCCAAAAATATTCTTTTGAAATCTACATATAGTTTCATAAGTCCCCGGTTCCCGAGGCATTGAGACTAATTCAGATTCATCATCATAATTTAGGGTATTCATTATCCGGTTTCCTTCACTATCCAATACCGTAATGAGCAATCGCAAATTTGTAACTTTGGTATAACATCTGTATCTCATCGTAATTTTAATCTCTTCATCAGAACGAAAGGTAGCTCGCTCATTACCATTCATATCGGATATTGTTATCTGCTGAAACCGGATTGTAGGATTTCTCTCTAAAATTAATCCGGTCATAATAGAATTTAGGTATTCTTCATCCAATGTGGTAGTTTCAATTCTATCCTCATTAACATATTGCGCAATACCCTTATGAGTATCACCCTCATAGACGAGATTCCCTGCTTCGAGCAAAATGACTTTTCCGCAGAGGTTTTTTACTGCATTCATATTATGACTGACAAATAACACGGTCCTTCCTTCCCCTGCAACCTCTCCCATTTTCCCAATACATTTCTTTTGAAACCTGGCATCACCAACCGCAAGAACCTCGTCAACAATTAAAATTTCAGGTTCTAAATGTGCTGCAACTGCAAATGCAAGCCTGACATACATCCCGCTTGAATACCGTTTAACCGGAGTGTCAATAAATTTCTCTACTTCGGCAAATGCAACGATATCATCAAACTTCTCATTGATCTCCTGCTTTGTCATCCCCAAAATTGCCCCGTTGAGGAACACATTTTCTCTTCCGGTAAGCTCAGGATGAAACCCGGTCCCTACTTCAAGAAGACTGGCAATCCGGCCTTTAATCTTAATTTTGCCCTCTGTTGGTGCGGTAACACGTGAAAGAATCTTTAAAAGAGTGGATTTTCCTGCACCATTTCTCCCGATGATCCCTAAAATCTCACCCTTCCGAACATCAAAAGAGATATTCTTTAAAGCCCAGAAACATTCGCACTCATTATTTTTTAAACCTGAATTCAATTGGTCAATCTGTGTGTTCGGATCCTCCGCACCCCGAATCCGTGCCCATTTACTCTGGATATCCTGGTACAAAGTATTATGACTAATTATTCCGAGTCGATATAATTTAGAAATATTTTCAACTTTAATGACAATTTCACTCATGATCTTCACACAGTATCCATGAACGATCTTTCTACTTTACTAAAGAACAGGATTCCAAGGAATAATATGAATGCTGTTATTATAAGACTCAATACTATCTGCCAGGACTGGATCATTCCGCTGCCAAGAAAGGCAAATCTGAATGATTCAACAACGGCTGTCATGGGGTTTAAACTAATGAGCCATATCCATTGATGTGGTACTTGAGATAAGGGATAGACAATGGGAGTCGCGTACATCCAGAGTTGAATACCGCATCCTAGTGCAAAAGTGAGATCACGATACCGGGTGGTAAGACTTGATACGAGAATTCCCATACCAAGTCCCAATGCTGCCATCTGAATAAGAAGAAATGGAACCAGGCACAGCCAGATATTGGGCGATATTGGGGCACCAGAAATAAGATAATACAGATAAATTATCAAAAAAAGTCCAAACTGGATCAAAAATGAAAAGATATTTACAATTACTATCGAAACTGGAATGACCAGCCGGGGAAAATAAACCTTCCCAAAAATGCCCGAATTAGCTATGAACGTATTTGATGTGGCAGTCATGCAGTTGGAAAAGTATGTCCATGCGATGATACCTGCAAGATAAAAGAGGACCGGGGGTTGTCCATCTGTTGGGATTCTTGCTATGGAACCAAAAATAATTGCAAATACAATTGCAGTAAACAACGGCGGCAATAAAAACCATGCCGGACCAAGTATTGTTTGCTTATATACCGCAACAAATTCTCTCCGAACAAAAAGAACAATGAGGTCACGATATCTCCATAATTCTGCAAGGTCAATATTGAACCACCCACTTCTGGAGTGAATTTCCATGGTCCACTCTGTCTCTTCTTTCATCTCTTTGTTAGGTCCTTTCGAATATTTTCTGGTTTTTTGAATTATTTAATCACGAGCATTAACAATTTTTTATAATGTGTACTATAAACTTCAGAATTCATAAAAAAATCCATACTAAATGAGAATCATGTCCCTTATCTCTCGTTCAAACCGTGGAATATCAAATTTTTCTGCCTGCCTTATGCACTCATCCCTGTAATGTTCTGGGTATTCTGAAACCTTCATAATTGCATCACGAATATGAGAGACTTCTGCAGGAACAAGCATGCCAGTCTTTTCGGTAACCGTCTCCCGAAATCCACCTTCATTCACTGCCACAACAGGCTTCCCACTAGCCATCGCCTCCACCGGAGTCAGACCAAAATCTTCATGCAACGCAGTGGTGATATGCCCCTTGCATCGTGAATACAGATCCAATACTTCCTCTTCACCCACTTCACCAAGGTATGTAACATTTGATGGAAGGTTTTCAAGGATTCTTGTTGCATATCCGGCAGCATGATCACCCTTCGCATACCCTCCTACGATTACAAGTCTCTCATCAGGTAATGATCGGAAGGTTTCGATCTGCAGTTCAAGTCTCTTTTCCGGATACAACCGGTTGACAGATAACCAAAAATCCCCATACTCCCGGCAGGAATAGCGGGAGATGTCCACTGGTGGATAAATAACCGGTGTATCCCGGTTATGAAACTCTTTCACCCGGTCAGATACGGTCTTTGAAATTGAAACGATGGTATTGATATTTTCAACAGCCCTCTGATTCCAGGGTCGATGCAAATGTGCCCATGAAGAAAAAAGGGCTCCCCTTACAGGACCTAGTTTGGATTTAAAATTCATGTAATTATCATAAAATGCACGAACCGGAGTAAAACAGTACCACATATTTGGGTGATGAATCGCTGCAGCGTGAATACTCCAGTTGCCGGTAAAAATAAAAAAGTCATAATCATCCCGATAATCTGCCAATGAAAAATACAAAGACGCTGAAATCTGTTTCAATGGCGGCACTTTTACCGTTCTATGAAGGGATTGCACCGGAGTTGTTGACTTTAAGACCTGAAGTGCATCAGTATCGGTGGTGATGATATCTGCATGTAATATGTCCGCGAGAACGAGGACTGTTTTTTCCCCTCCCCCTACTGCTCCGAAAAAATCGTGAAAAATACCAATTTTCATGATTATATTATTCCATTATTTTATGGGAGAACAAAAAAATTAAAAATCTGTAGTAATTATTAACTCTCTTTCCCATTACTGGTACGGAAAGATTTTCCAGATTATCTTCTCCTTCACCAATAGGATTTACTCCGACAGCGCTCACAAAAGAATTCGAAATAATCATTTTTGAGTTTATTAAATCTGATTGTTAGCCTATTAGATTTTTTTCCATTGAGGGTTCGGCACATAGAGCCTCTACGTTCATCTGGCGGAAATTTTGAGGATCAATTTTTTCTATGCCAACCTATTTCGGTTCACGAATAATCAATATGATTCACTCATGGGGATTTATACTATAAATTTTTTCGGAGATATGAGGATCAACGTTAGAATAAGGCACTAATGGTGAGAATTAATTATTATGAGTAGAATTAAATCGGTTAAACAATTCATTCATATGAACATACAATATCTCTGCAAACCTCTTGTATTGACATTCTGGGAAAATATCCCAGATTTTTTATCTTTTTAATGTCCGCGATAATAAATGGGTTATCTGAAGGACGAAACCGTTCTGGATCAATGGAAATAGGTATGGTTCCTTTATCTGTTAATACATTTATTCCTCCTGAACCAAGCGAAAAGAGTGATAAATTGTTCGCAATTAACCGGTCAATTTTTGAATATTCTCCCCGAACTCCGAACAATTCATAATCTTTTAGAATCAGTGGGTCTTTACAATAAAATGAATTATTATAGGATGAAAGAGAAAGGACTGAATATCCTGCTGCTTCAATTGAATGTAGTAAATAAGTTAATATTGATGTCGCTCGCATTGAACCAAGATTATATACTTCTCCATACTGTCCCCGATCAATGACACTGCAATACCCCGCTACGGCATCGGAAACATGGGTAAAATCTCTGAAAACTGCGACATTTCCTATCTGAATAGATGAAACCTGGCCTCTTTTAAATTCAATTATTTGCCTTGCCAGAGTGGAGGTTACAAAATTCTCTCCTCTTCCTTGCCCTTCAATGTTAAATGATCTAATTACAATATTCTTCATACCATACGAGTTGTGATATGATCGCATCATAAAATCCCCATATACCTTACTTATGCCATAAGGAGAAACGGGGCGGAGTGGATTTTCTTCAGAAACCGGAACCTCTGGAATCCTTGTAGGGTTTGGGAATACTTTTTTATTTTCTGCTAAAATATTGTCATATTGTGTTTGAGAACTGATTACAAGTCCGTATTCATCTGCAGACCCTGGGAAAATTATTTGAGGATCGTATTTGGAACCTTGAATAGTTTCCAGAAGATTCGTAGTCCCTCTGCAATTAATTTCACATGTTTGAACTGGATCAAGAAATGAGGCCCCAACATGTGACTGGGCAGCGAGGTGGATGATAATATCTGGTTCAGAAATTTTTAGTGCATCATGAATATTATCTGAATAAAGAATGTCTCCAATAATTATCGTATTATTCGGATGAGAGACCGGATTCCTCGGCTTTTTATTTCTGGATAGCCCAAAAATTTTAGCTCCCTGGCTAAGAAAGGATTTTTGCAGATGATGTCCTAAAAAGCCATCTGCCCCGGTTAGTAGAATCCTCTTTTCTGAAAAATTCAATAAACCACTTCTCTTCAATTTATGACCGCAGCAGATATTTTGTTTTATATAGGAAATTCAGTTATTATTATCTGAATATAATTTTGAAATACCATAAGCAATCTTCAGTCTTTTCCCCACCACCGGTATGGAAACTCTTTCCGGATAATTTCATCCCCTTCACCGACCGGTTCAAGCCCTGCTGCCCGCATATCTGCATCCACCATGATCTTCATCAGTTCTTTAAACCGGATTTTCGCTTTCCAGGAAAGTTTCTTTTCAGATCTCGAGGGATCTGCCTGTAAAGCTTCTACTTCAGTCGGACGGAAATATTTCGGGTCGATCTTCACATGTTCATTCACATCAAGGCCGGCATAGGAAAAGGCTGCATCCACATACTCCTGGACAGAATTGGTCTGACCAGTTCCGATAACATAATCATCCGGAGTATCCTGTTGAAGTATCCTCCACATACATTCTACATATTCGGGTGAATACCCCCAGTCTCTTTTTGCTTCAAGGTTACCAAGGTATAGGTATTTCTCTTTCCCGGCAAGGATTGCAGCGATACCCCGGGTGATTTTTCGGGTTACGAAGGTCTCACCACGTCTTGGAGATTCATGGTTAAACAAAATTCCATTACAGGCGAACATGTTGTACCCGTCGCGATAATTTCGGGTCATCCAGTATGAATACACCTTGGCACATGCATAAGGACTCCGTGGCCAGAAACAACTATCCTCATTCTGTGGTGGCGGGGTATGCCCAAACATTTCACTGGAGGAAGCCTGGTAAAACTTTACCGAAGGATTACTTCTTCGGGCTGCTTCAAGAATTCTTGTCGTGGCAAGTCCGGTAATATTTCCTGTATATTCCGGAGTATCAAAACTTATTCTGACATGACTTTGTGCCCCAAGATGGTAGATTTCATCAGGTTTAATATTGTAGAGAACATGTGATATCATCTCAGAATCTGAAAGATCCCCATAATGGAAAAAGATCCTGGCATCGGGTTCATGGGCATCGATATAAATATGATCAATCCGTTGAGTGTTAAAGGTAGATGCACGGCGGACAAGACCATGGACCTCGTACCCTTTGGAGAGAAGAAACTCTGCCAGATACGATCCGTCCTGCCCGGTTATTCCGGTAATAAATGCTCGCTTCATAATTCTTCTATGTCCGGTTGATTTTCATCTGAATAGACGATAATTCTTTGTAAATCAGTTCATCACTAATGTCACTTATGAAAAGAGTCCCATTGGTAATATCCTATTAATTAGATACCAATAGACATAAAATATAACGTATGATTATATTCGTAACAGGTACTGCCGGTTTTATCGGTTCAAACTTTGTATATCATTACCTGGCCAACCACCCGGAAGACATTATCATCGGGTATGATGCCCTGACCTATGCCGGGAACCCTGAAAACGTAGAAAACCTTCCGGAAGATCAGAAATCCCGTTTCATTTTCATCAAAGGCGACATCACTGATCCGGGGGAGGTTCAATCGGTATTTTCCCGGTATGATATCCTGGGTGTCATCAACTTTGCCGCAGAATCCCATGTTGATCGGTCAATTCATGATCCGGCAATCTTCCTGAAAACCAACATCCTGGGAACCCATACACTCCTTGATGCAGCAAAAGCAGCATGGCTCAAGGATGGAAAGTGGAAAGAGAAAACAACCTTCCTCCAGGTCTCCACCGATGAGGTCTATGGCTCACTCGGTCCGGATGGTCTCTTTTCCGAGACAACACCTCTCGATCCACATAGTCCCTACTCTGCAAGTAAAGCAGGATCAGATCTCATTGCAAAAGCATATCATGACACCTTTGGCATGCCGGTGGTAATCACCCGATGCTCGAATAATTACGGGCCGTATCAGTTTCCGGAAAAACTCATCCCCTTGATCATCACCCGGGCCCTGGAACACCAGTTCATTCCGGTATATGGTGATGGGAAACAAGTCCGTGACTGGCTGTATGTCATGGATCACTGCCGGGCAATAGACCTGATCTTTCATAAAGGAAAAGTTGGGGAGGTATACAATATCGGTGGTTCAAATGAACGGGAAAATATCGTTATTGTTAAAACAATATTGCGGCTGCTGAGTGAAATGACCGGGGATCCGGATATCAACGAAGACCTGATCGCACATGTTACCGACAGGCTTGGTCATGACCGGAGATATGCCATAGATGCCTCAAAGATCAACCGGGAATTGGGGTGGGTGCCGGAAACATCTTTTGAAGAGGGAATCCGGAATACGATCCGGTGGTATCTGGAGCACCAGAGGTGGGTAAAAAATGTCATCTCCGGTGAATACCTAAGTTTTTACCAGAAAAACTATGGGTGAATCTGTAAACCGAGAAAAAATTGCCATGACCCCTCCTTTTTATACGTCGGGCCTGATGAGTATCATCATGCCGCTTTTTGAGAGTAATTTCCTAAAAAGGGTCTGGAAACAGATAGTTCATACACAGGATTGCCGTTTGAATGAGAAATAAAAGATAGATGGTTTGAATTCTTTTTTTCACAAGATGACTATTATGTACAGGTGTAAATACCCTCATAAGAAGTCCTGAAATTTAAATTTTTTGAGAGATAAGCGATTCACATCGTTGTATGAAGATATGGGCACCGGTCAGAATCTCATCTGACTCTTCCTGAGTAATTCTTTTTGTTATAGAATAATCGGCTTCTTCTCGAAGAGTCTCAGACAAAGGCAGATATTTCCACACCATCTCTTCAAATTCTCCCACTCTCACAAAATTACTATTCAGTTGTGAAATCGTCCCTTTGTGAGTCCTTGTTATAATATCCTTTGTTAGAAGCACCGCTTTTGCAGCATAAAACATTGAATAATATGCCCTGGATATAGCGTCATTATAATGGTGGTTTTGATCCCAAACTATGCCTTCAATTAGGGAATAAATTGAGTTTGAGCTTCTTCTCGAGCTCACGAACCTTCTTTGGCACTTCTGTAACTTGGTCAAACCCATCATAAGTGATTCTCATTACTTTTGAAAACGCCAATAGCACGTCCTTTGGCGAATATTCTGCAGTTAATCCCTCCCTTTTAATGAGAATCATCAGCTTGCAGTAGAGATACAGACAGAGAAAACCAATAAACAAATGGCCAAATACTGCACTCCGATCTCCAAGATATAGTACATCCGCCTGAATTTCATTCTTCAGCGTATCAAAGTGCCGTTCAACCAGGTCCCTTGTTTTGTATAACTCATAAATTTCCTGTGGAGATTTATCTAAATTTGAAACGAATAGGATTCTCCCTGCTTTTTTCTCTCGTATTTTCGCTTCTTCTGGCGTAATATTTCCCTTCTCAACCAGTTCAAAAAGTGTTTTGTTCTCCTCAAGTTCCAGATCTTTATCTTCAAAAAGATAGAGTATCTTCCCATCAATCTCCCTTTTTCCACCCCGAATCAAACGTTTATGATATATAAACCGATCTGTGAGATGAATTCTTGTGTTATACCAGTTACTGTTTCTTCTCTGGGGCACCACAGCTGAACAGTTACGATCAAAGATTCCATCCAAGACCTCATCAGACACAAAACCACGATCTACAATAAGAATCGCGTCATTTAATTTTATTTCATCCATCGAAGGAAGAAGTGTTTTTACGTCTTTAACAGATCCTGGAATCACCCTGATCATTACTGGGAGGCCCGTCTCAAGACCACTAAACAAGGCTACATTTACCTGCGGAAGTGAAATTTCATTATGATTTCGACCCCATTCTGCGAATGTCAAGTTATCTGAGAGGGAGAACACAAATGATAGATCATAGATGAGATGATGGTTTTCCTGCCAGAGGTGTTTAAACACCATATCCTGGCCAATTTTATCATCTCCGATAGATTTCAGTGTCATTGAGAGATTTTTGGGAGAGCAGTTTGGAGAGATCTTCAATACGTTGTCTAGTTTTTCCCATGTAGATTTGATTCGTTTGAGAGGTAGATAGCCCGATATACGAGTAAAAACGAAAGCAATTATCTCTTCCCAATGTTCAGGAAAAGCCTCTTTGAGCACAGGGATCATATCCTTAAATTCATCCCCCAAAAGTCTAGCATTTCCATATTCAAAGACGGATTTCGCTCTTGGGAGGGTTGAAGACTGAGAAGTCGTATTTTGGGATGGCCGAGTTGAACCTTTTGTTAAAAGACCACGATCTGGAGTCAGGCGTCCAATATATTTAGATATCTTCTTTGTTTTTTTCGTATCCCTGTCGTAGGTACTTGTTGAATAATAGACATAGGGTTTACCCTGGATGTATTTGATCTCAAGGCACTGTTTTCCCTTCCTCCGCTCTTCTGCAAGCCACTCCGTAGCCCAGGTTTCCATGACATAATATTAGGGATAAATAGTATAAAGCTTTTTCGGTGATATGCAGAGTAAGTGGAGAAAAAAGAGATATTTGTGAAAATTAATCCCTATGAGCGGAATAGTTTGGGTTTGATGTAGTTCGCATGCCACGGTATAAGTATCCTGAGCACGTCTGATAAAAAGAGATATTTCATCTCTATTAGGCAATTTGCCTTCCCTCCATTAATACAGTTTTAATAAACGAGAAATCCCTCTCTTGTTCGAACTCGTCTTCAGAAAAAACTTTTATTGATAGGTATACATTTGTTTTGGTAAAAAAAGAGCAGGCAATCCACATAATATCTAATTTGGATTTTACCGGCAATTTAGAAGTAATAACCAATAAATCAACATCAGAACCAGAATCACCTTCACCCCTGGCCCATGAGCCAAACAGAATTACTCGTTTTATTTTATCCCCATATTTCTCTTGTATCTGTGATGTATATGAATAAATGGCGTTAGAAATTACCTTTTCATCGCTCGCAAAATCCCCCCGTTCCCTATTCATCCTGAATACATGTGTAATTCAGATGTAATATATACCTTTATGAGAACGGACATCTGCCTTTCAGCTTTATATTTTTGAAAAGAAAGAATTCATGACCAATATCATGTTCCCTTGCTAACAATCTTCTTCCCTCTTCAGCAAGTGAACGCATGTCTTGCTTCTATAATCCAAAGTTCAATAGCTTCAGTTATTGCATTACTTAATGCACCTTTCTTATTTCCACACTCACGGGTAATGGTTTCTCTGAATCGTTTTTCAACATCATCAGATAGAGATATTGTTACCGTGCCCATAGATATATTTAGATTTTTTACATATTTACATAGACCTCTGATAAGACCTGATAAAACGAATTGCTTTACTAACAGCCAAAACACCTGGATGATGCCCTCACCTATGCCCGGAACCTTTAAAACTTAGAAAACCTCCCGGAAAAATAAATACTCCCCGTTGCAATAGTATGATCAGTTATGGCACCATCCTCAAAACCAAAACCTTCAATACCTGATCAAAATTCTCATGATGGGCCGCTCTCTTTTGAAAAAGTCTGGCTCATGTTCCAGGAGACAGATAAGAAATTCAAAGAGACAGACAAGAAGTTTCAGGAGACAGATAAAAAACTCAATCAATTAGAGAGATTATTCACCTCACAATGGGGAAAACTTGTCGAATCCCTGGTGGAAGGAGATATCATCACAATACTAAATCAACGTGGTATAGAAGTAACTGATACCATTAAGAGGAGGAAAGGCCGTCGTGATGGTATTGATTACGAGTTTGATATCATTGCAATTAATGGATCTGAAATAGTCATCGTAGAAGTGAAGACTACATTAAGACCAGAAGATATCAGAAATTTTTTGAAAAAACTGAAACAGGCGAAGAACTGGATGCCGGAATATGCTGAAAAAAGGATATATGGAGCAGTAGCATTCATATCAGAAGATGCTGGCACAGCAGAAATGGCAGATAAAAAGGGCCTTTTTGTTATACGAGCCACCGGAGACAGTGCCAGTATAGTAAATGAGGATAGTTTTGCTCCAAAAGTCTGGTAACTATTAGACAATAGAATTGTTAAGGATCCCATCTTTTTTGAATTGATAGCAAAAGTGTCCGGAACCAATGAAGGAAAATAGAAATATTTCAAAATAGAAAGAGGGAATCTGGATGAAGAACTCGGAAAACGCCCGGATACGGGGCTCATTTATCTTGTTCTTACTGACACTAACAATCTTCTCTCTGTGGTAATTGGAGAGCAGATGCTGGAAAAATAGGATGATCAGATTTCTCATCAAGAAAGAGCCAATCAGGAGTTTCAGGATATGAGATATTAAAGAGTCTCTTTATACAAAATATCAATATATTATGCAGAAATTATATGGAATTCAGAAAGAGCCCTAATAAGCCTTCTTACTTGAACGGATTTATCACTTCAATCCAGGGAATTTTCCTGAACGTTATCTCCCTGCTCCAAACTTTCTCAAACAATTGTAAAGCAATATCATGTTTCTCTTTCTCAAGAGAAGTCCATGCATAGACAAAAATGTCTGTGTCTATTAACGCATCAGGTACGCTCATAGAGTTCCTTTCGATTGGAATACTGCCATTTACCAATATCATGTTCCTTTGCTAACAATCTTCTTCCCTCTTCAGCAAGTGAACGTATGTCAACTTCTTTAATCCAAAGTTCGATTGCTTCAGTAATTGCACTACTTAAGGCACCTTTCTTATTTCCACACTCACGGGTAATGGTTTCTCTGAATCGTTTTTCAACATCATCAGATAGGGATATTGTTCCCGTACCCATACATCAATTTAAACTTTTCACATATTTACATACATCTCTGATAAGACCTGATAGAACGAATTGCTTTCCTGACAGCCAAAACACCTGGATGATGCCCTCACCTATGCCCGGAACCTTTAAAGCTTAGAAAACCTCCCGGAAAAATAAATACTCCCCGTTGCAATAGTATGATCAGTTATGGCACCATCCTCAAAACCAAAACCTTCAATTACTGATCAAAATTCTCATGATGGGCCGCTCTCTTTTGAAAAAGTCTGGCTCATGTTCCAGGAGACAGATAAGAAATTCAAAGAGACAGATAAGAAGTTCCAGGAAACAGATAAGAAATTCAAAGAAACAGATAAAAAACTCAATCAATTAGAGAGATTATTCGCCTCACAATGGGGAAAACTTGTTGAATCCCTGGTGGAAGGAGATATCATCACAATACTAAACCAGCGAGGCATCGAAGTAACTGATACCATTAAGCGGAGGAAAGGCCGCCGCGATGGTGTTGATTACGAGTTTGATATCATTGCAATAAATGGATCTGAGATAGTCATCGTAGAAGTGAAGACTACATTAAGACCGGAAGATATTATAATTTTTTTGAAAAAACTGAATCAGGTGAAGAACTGGATGCCGGAATATGCTGAAAAAAGGATATATGGGGCAGTGGCATTCATCTCTGAAGATGCCGGCACCGCAGCAATGGCAGAGAAAAAGGGCCTTTTTGTGATCCGTGCCACCGGAGATAGTGCCAGTATAGTAAATATGAATGGTTTCATCCCAAAGATCTGGTAACTTTTTTCAGGTTTCTCCGGTCTCAAGCGAAGTCCATGCAGAGTAAAAAATGTTTGAATCTATAAACGAATCAGGTACGTTCATAGAGCTCCTTTCGATTGGAATAATGCCATTTGCCAATCTCATATTCCTTTGCTAATAATCTTCTCCCCTCTTTAGCAAGTGAATGTTGGTTCGCTTTACCTGAAATTTCTTCCAAGGAGGGTCCGACTCTCCATGCAGATACCTTTTGATATAAATGAGCAGCACAAAGGGATTAACATTCACAACATATATACTAATATAATTGATCTAATTACCTCCATGAGTTTTCTTAACGATAAAAAGCCCGATACATCCATATTTTATAAAAATTTCACGTTTTTTTTTGGACAGATAAAACCCTGGAAAAATGTTGGCGTAAGGGCCTTATTTTTCAAAATCCAATTCAATACTTGTTTTTATAAGGGGGTTTAAATCCCTCTCTCCTGTCCGGCATATAAAGTATCGACTGAAAAAAGATAAGGCCATAGCGGCCCTTCAGTAAAGAGTCACCACTAGTCCAATATTGGTCCCCATATCAAATTTGAGAGAGGAGTACTTCCATCTATTCCTTCTCAAATTTCGGGAATATTTTTTTCAGTAAATGAGCAAAATAAACATTAAATTAAAATTCCCATGGAATAACGATATTTTCAGGTGAATATCTGACTTTTTACAATGAAATAAATTCCTCATTTGATAAACCCATAGCACGAATAAATGCATGAATAGTACCGATAGGAATTGGTTGTCCTGGGTGATTGGGGATTGTTACGGAACGTTTTATGTCTGGATGGTAATAAATATCGTGTGAGCCTTTTCCATGGCGTTTTAATACATATCCGGCTATTTAGTTTACCGGCCACTTCTTTGGATTGATATGATGGTATTCGTGTCATACGGATACCGGAATTGGCACATGGATATCTAAAAGATATTGTGATTCATGATCTGTTTCAATGTTATTATTGCCTTTCTCTTCTAATTCTATAGATATCAGGTGTCGTGCAACATCTTCAGCTATTTCAATAGTTTCATCAATACTACTACCCTGAGCAATTAATCCCGGAAGTACATCACTCGTTGCCAGAAAGAAACCCTCAGGGAGATATGTTATTGTGATTGGAATAATGATTGTTTTCATAGATATCACCTGTTACATGAATGATTCAATAATTGATTATTTTGAGATGGTATCATAAAATTAGTGTCAAACATTTATACTTTTTACTAGTTTTCCGGATTAAAAAACTAAAAATTTCTTCTCCGTGAAAGACTGAAATCTGGATATTTTTTCGAATTTTTTAGTCTTGAGATGAACCTGACGATATAAATTCTGATGTTTTTTTTAATTCCTGGAATCCTGGATTAGGATCTCCCTTATTATTATGCACATTTTGAAATTTATTCCCGGAAAAATAAATACTCACTGATGCAATAATATCTCATTCATTATCCTTTCAGTATTGACCGACAATAATTATTCATATAATAATTATAGAAATAATAATTAATGAAATTCTATGGCCGGGAAGCTGAACTTCACCTGATGGAGCAGTTATACAAGAAGACTCCCTCATTTCTTGTTATCACCGGAAGAAGAAGAATTGGTAAAACAACACTTGTCAGGGAATTTATTCGCTCCCGGCCTTCACTTTACTTTTTTGTTGATAATCACAAAAAAATAGATCTTCTCATGGAGGAATATGCACAAATCCTGTCTCATCATTTCAATCTTCCCCCGTTCTTCTCAATAAAAAAACCCTCCGATCTCTTTACCTTTCTCATCCAGATAAAAGAACCGATCATTGTAGTATTTGATGAATTTCAACGATTTAGTCAGATATATCCCTCTTTTTATTCAGAACTGCAAAATGCATGGGATCAACGTCCAGCTGACTCAGGAGTCTTCCTTATCGTAACCGGATCTTCAATCGGCATGATGAATCGTCTCTTCCAGGATGGTGGGGCACCCTTATTCAAGCGGGCAGATACCCGGATAACTTTACGACCCTTCGGTATTACGGAAATATTTCCTGTGCTCGATGATCTGACTTCTCTTCCTCTGGAAGAGAAGTTAAAAATTTATTACTTATTTGGCGGAATCATCCACTATTATTATCTTTTTGAAAAATTCTCCTGCCATAATTTTTCTGACATTCTTGAAAAAATGATATTTAGTGAATTTGGACCACTTAGGCGGGAGATCTCTGATATCCTTGTTGAGGAGTTTGGAAGTGAGCACGCAAGTTATCATGCAATAATTACAGCTCTTGCCGGTGGAAAAACATCAATGAAAGAGATTGGAGATAGGGCAGGTATTTCTGTTACTTCACTTCACCCGTATCTGGACAACCTGATAAACCTCCTTGGAATCGTTACCTATCAGGTGCCAATCGGTGATAAAAAAGGTCGTTCAAGACTTGGAAGATATTTCCTGACAGATCCGTTCTTTAGATTTTATGCCAGGTTTGTATACCCGAATATGAGTACCTTTGAAGCCGGAAAATTTTCATCATTGATTACCACCGTCCATAATGGATGGAACTCTTATGCAGGGAAATGTTTTGAAGACCTTGTAAGGGAAGTAATAAGCTCTGACAATTCCTTTCAGTTTGAATTAACAGGCCCCTGGTGGAACCGGAAAGGTGATGAGATAGATATTGTGGCAATAAAACCTGATCGGACACTCGTGGTGGAATGTAAAAACCGTGAACTGACTGGAGACCAGGCCCTGGATATTATTAATATGGTAATGAAAAAAACTGATCTCATCGCTTTCCTTACTCATCCGGTTACTTGTGGGGTGGCAGCCCGGAGAGTGATGGGTAAAGAGAACCTGAAAAAGGACGGCAATTTTATCTGGGACCTTCAGGACTTTTCGTCATTTCTTGAAAAACCATCTGGATTACAATAAATTCAGTCTCAAATATCCAATGTTTTTAAACCTAAAAAAATTGTGAATGATAGTTATTTCTTCTCATAATCAGCAACACTATAAAAAAAACTACGATTGGATATTCATGAAACGTTTAATTATAACAGCATCTGGTGAAGTCCAGCGTGTCGGATACCGGGATAGTCCGAAATTGCTCTGGATATGATGTTGAGATTATTGCAGAAGGAAACGAAGCTGACTTGGATCAGTTTATATCGCAAATCAAAATTATTGAAGAACCCATCTGTGTTGAATCGATAAAAATCGAATCCGGAACCTATGATGGAAAATGGAAATATTTTGAGATACAAAGGGGGAATCCGGATGAAGAACTCGGAGAACGCCTGGACGCTGCCCTCACATATCTGGTACGAATTGATTATAACAGTCGCCGTTCTGTAAAAATTGGAGAACAAATGCTAGACAAACAGGATCAGATGTTGGCTAACCAAGATTATCAGATCTCTCTTCAAAAAGTTACAAATCAGGAGATTCAGGAGATGAGATCAGATCTAAAAGATTCAATCCATACAAAATATCAATTTATTGAACAACGATTACATTAAATTCAGACAATTCTGAAAAATGCAGGTATGATGTCATAGACATCAATTATCCTTGTGATATATCATTCAAATTTCGGCACATGTCTCTGAAAAGACCACCGCCGGAGATTGAAAAACCTCAATTTTTGAACATATCCGCTTTAGAAAAAGATGGGTTCTCTCATACTCTTGTTTTTGTATAATTTCATTCACAGAGCCATGGTTGGTATTCGTTCCTGGTTTAACTAATTGGAAAATAGTAAACTCTCGGTTTATCCCATAAACCCGGAGCATCCGTCCCGTTCACACTGAAGAAGCATCATACTCACGTGGAGTGCAGTAAAGATCAATTGAAGCCCGATTATCACACTAGATAACGAAAGAACTGCATTCGTAATCTGTGTCAGTGGTCCGGTCACAGATATCCACTGGCTTAAAATGTACATCCCGCTGGCAAACCCCAGAATCATAAATAATACCCCGGTAAAGAGCAGTTTTTCCAGTGTCTGATACCGAAGAATCTGGGAAAACCAGGGACCACAATCATCCAGCTGATGGGTGACACTGTATGATTTCATCACAACACCTGAGAGGAGAAACTGGAGCCCTCCAAGCACCAGGATATCACCCAGAATAAATGAATGAAGACCCTGCATCTCAACCGATTTTAAAAAACCCACTCCTGCCATGAGGGAAAATCCAAGAAGTATGAACAATAATCCCGGAACTATTAAAAAACGGAGCGGCCGGACCAGCATGATAAACCTGACATGTCTCCATCCGTCTGCAAAACTATGAAGTTTCGATGGTCCTTTCCGGGGATAGTACGTAATCGGGATCTCTTCAAACCGGAGTCCTTTTTTTGCTGCTTCAATAAGCATCTCGGAAGCAAATTCCATTCCTCCGGTGTGAAGACTTAATTTCTGCAGTGCCTCCTTACTTATGGCCCGCATCCCGCTGTGGGTATCTGAGAATTGTGAATGGAACGTAAAATTGAGAAGTCTTGTCAGGAGAGGGTTTCCAATAAACTGGTGCAGCCATGGCATCGACCCCGGAAGAATGGTCCCTTTCAGTCTTGATCCAATCACCATGTCTGCCTTTCTCTGAGCGATAGGCTTTACTAACTCGGGTATCAAGGTGAAATCATAGGTGTCATCGGCATCTCCGATTACAATTATCTCCCCTTTTGCATGGGGAAACGCAGAGATGTATGCATTCCCATATCCTCGTCTCTCCGGATGAATAACCCGTGCACCATGTGAGCGGGCGATATCCGGCGTTGAATCGGTTGAAGAATCTGAAACGATTATTTCATACTGAATATTTCCCCGCAGACATCCCACTTTGATCTTCTCAAGGCAGGATCCTATCGTTTTTTCTTCATTCATGGCCGGTATGATTATGGTAACGATTGGACCCATGTATGTCAATATGTGTCTGATTTGAAAGGTTATATTTTCTGGGAATCGACAATATGTGTTTTCTATCCTCAAATATGCAGATATGCTGTGTAAATAGAAAATTCTCGAAAAAATACAACCAATACCCTTGTCCCCACACTGACAGAATGTATATTGGCTCACTCATCTAATAGAAGAGTATGAAAAGAGTAACAATAATCGCCGGAGGTGATGTCCAGGCAGTCGGATACCGTGAATATGTGCGAAAGGCAACTTTCAGAAGAGAGATCACCGGATATGTGAAAAATTTGGAATCCGGTGATGTTGAGATTGTTGCAGAAGGAAAAGAGGAAGTTCTCAAAAAATTCCTTGCAGATATAAATATTACCGAATATCCAATTGACGTCAGAACATTCTCAGTTTCCTGGGGCACAGCGATATCAGAATATAAAAAATTTGAAATAATCCGGGGCAATAAAGAAGACGAATTGTTTGAGCGGATTGATGTGGCAGGTGCCCTGTTATATCGGGTGGTTGAAAATACATCCTTAAGTCTTGTAAAACAGGATCAAATGCTTGAAAAGCAAGATCAAATGCTTGACAAACAAAACCAGATGCTTGATAAGCAGGATGTAATGTCTGGAAAAAATGATTCATTCATATCTGTCCAAAAAGAAACCCTGGATGAGATAAAAGGTTTCAGAAAAGATTCTGCAAATTATCTTGAAACAGAGTTTACAGAGATAAAAAAGAAATTAACTGCCATTGAAAATGCTTTAATCCGGGAAGGAATATCTGTTTGAGATTTTATCTTTTGTTAACATTCTGCTTTATTTTACAGATATATAAAGCAAAAAAGAATTCCTTTTTATAATCATATCCTACTTATCTGATTCTTCGTCCTGATTATCAAGCGACGTTTTCCGGAGGACAATACTATTTTTAAGATCTTAATATGCCCGGTATGTCTTTACAAAATTATACTCACTGAAAGATCCAAAGGATGGTTTCAATTGGAACAACCCTCTCATTATTATAAACCGGATTCCATTAACCGCCCAACATCGTGAACTCTGGTACTGGCATACTATGAAAATCACTCTTTTTTGCAATTCAGATTCCCGGATCACAAAAATCAGATCGTCTATAGTATATGGATACTTAAGGAAAAAGTCAGATACTACTTATAATGACAACACTTAAAACCTGGCTGAATACGTATTCATCACATCTTCTCATTCTTCTGGTCATTATATCAGCACTCTTTGGACTCTGGCTTCGGTTTTTACCCATGGAATATCTTGGTGACGGTCCGGTCCAGAAACTCATATTCATGGACACCTGGTATTCAATGCGCCAGATAGAACAGATAACCGCGAATTACCCCGGATATGCCTGGTTTGATCCCATGACTGCATTTCCTGTCGGGAAGGATGTTGACTGGGGCCCGTTATTTCCATTCCTCTGCGCATCTGCCTGTGTTCTCTTTGGTGCGTTAGCAAGACCGGAAAATATGATAATTGCATCATATATTCCCCCGTTATTATTTCTTCTCCTTATCCCCATTATCTGGTACCTTGGAAAACTTACCGGAGATGAAAAAACCGGATGGATTGCAGCAATACTTCTTCCAGTAATCTCCGGGGAGTTACTCTATCGTTCATTTTACGGATACCTTGATCACCATATCACCGAGACCCTGTTTTCCACCCTTTTTATTACCCTGATAATTACTCTCCTCATAACTATTGGCAACATTAAAACTGCCCGTTACTCTAAAAAAAGTATCTTACTCGCGGTGTCAGCCGGAGTTGCATATTTCCTTGGTATTATGAACGTGCAGACCATGGTGCTTTTTGCAGCTATTTGTGCCCTGATTTTTCTTATTCATGCCCTGTTAACACGGGACCGGGACAATCTTATTTCTCTCTTTCTGCACACCTGTCTCTTTTTTATAACATTTACAATCCTGTATCTCCTTCTTGGATTGAGTCATGATGGAATATCTCTAAGCAACTATTCCATCGGTCATGTACTGGTTGCTTTAGCATTACCTCTTGAACTCGGATTTCTAACTCTTACTGCTCATATCTGTGAAAAAAAGTCTCCTTATTATTATATCGGGATTGTTTCAGGGGCTATAATCGCAGGGTATGTTTTCATCGCAGCATTCATACCGGAGTTGGCATCGCAGATTACCGGTTATATGAATTATTTCTTTTTCTTTTCATATACTGAATCTTTTATTAATGAGATGCAGATGTGGGAACCGGTTCGAGCATGGTATTCCTACAACATTGCCCTTTTCCTTGCATTTTTAGGAATAATCATATGTATCATCAGACTGATTCGCTCGTACCAGCCGGCTTTGATGGGACTTTTAGTCTGGGGAATGGTGCTCATATTTGCAACCGTTATGCATCTCCGGTATGAATATTACGTGAGTGTAGTGATTGTTCTGTTTTCTGCAGTTACACTCAGTACCCTCTATTCAAAAATTGTAGCAAGTGAAGAACCTGAAACCCGTTCAAAAAAGAGTTCTGAACCACCCCGGCAGGTTATCCCATTCAGGGCTATCGCAGTTGTCGGAATAATCATGTTATTAATCACTGCATTTTCTGCCCAGACGGTAATGACCGTTGCCGATAAACAGATAGGCCTCATATCAATCAGTAATGACTGGGCTGATTCTCTGGTCTGGTTATCAGAAAACTCACCGGATCCTGGTGTTAATTATTATAATATTTATCAGAAAACAGAATTCTCCTATCCTGAAGAATCCTATGGAGTTCTCTCATGGTGGGATTATGGCCACTGGATCTCATTCCTGACAAAGAGAATTCCGGTTACCTCGCCGTTTCAGGACAACGTCCCCGCGGTTGGGAAATTCCTGGCTGCACAATCTGAAGATGATGCCGAGCATTATGCAAAAGAAACAGGAACCAGGTACATTATTACCGATTATGCAACGGTAACATCAAAATTTGCAGCACTTCCTCTCTGGGCATATGGAAAAGACAGCATTTCCGAATACCAAGAAACGTATTATCAGCAGTCTCCGGGGACCGGAAGATATGATGCAATCCTGGTCCTGAAACAGCCTTTCTTTAACAGTACTGCATCAAAACTTCATCTGTTTGATGGTTCGTGGTTTGCCGGAAGAGGCGGGACTCTGTTATCAGTCTCACATAATTCACAAAATGGCGGTTCCTTCTCTCAAATTATCCGGGCACAGGAAATATCTGCTGAAGAAGCAAAAACGGTTCCCACATCATCTGACAAGGTCACCGGGTCTATCCAGTTTACCAAACCAATCACCGATGTGGCTGGTCTTGGTCATTACCGGCTTATTTATGAGTCTCCCTCTACGGTTGCCGAGGACGATACTCATCAAATAAAAGAAGTCAAGATCTTTGAACGGGTAAACGGGTACACACTCCCCGGAACCGGAACCATTGAGCTGCCCATGACAACAAACCAGGGGCGGAACTTTACCTGGAAACAGCAGAGTTCGAATGGAACATTTACCCTCCCCTACAGCACAAAAAATAATCCCTATGATGTCCGGGCAACCGGACCATACCGGATCCTTGAGACCGGAGAAACAGTTGAGGTCTTGGAAGAACAAGTAAAATAATTTATTTTATTTTCTTTGGTAATCATCCTCTGTTCTTTCAATATCATCCTCTTCCAGGTATTCACCAATCTGAACTTCTATTACTTCAAGTGGAATTTTTCCGGAATTACCAAGGCGGTGCATAACTCCGGCAGGAACGAAGGTGCTCTCTCCCGGGCGAATAAAGAATTGTTTTCCGTCCAGTTCAACATCTGCGGTTCCATGGATAACAACCCAGTGCTCACTCCGGTGATGGTGGCGTTGTAATGACAACCGGTTTCCCGGATCCACGGTGATTCGTTTGATCTGAAACCCCGGACCTTTCTCAAGTCCGAGATACGCTCCCCACGGCCGGTAGACAAGCTGATGTATCTCAGTAATCGGGTTATTCTTCTTCTTCAAACCCTTTACCAGATCACCAACTTTTTCAGCCATATCACGCCGACAGATGAGCAGGGCATCCGGAGTCTCAACCACGATGGTATTCTGGATACCGATTAGTGCTGCAAACCGATCCTGCGTCGTGACAAAATTGCCCTGCGAATCGATAGCAACACAATCCCCGGTATTTTCCTGTTCATCCTTTTCGGATATTTCGTACCATGCATTAAAATTACCCAGGTCTGACCAGCTGGTTGAAAGGGGCACTACTGCGATGGCATCTGAATGTTCAAGAATCCCATAATCAATGGAGATTGATGGAAGTTCATCCCATACCACACCTTTTTCAAATGCAGATGCGATATCCGGCTGATACTTTGTCAATTCAGATTTAAACACCGGCACAGAAAAGAGAAAAATTCCGCTGTTCCAGAAGTATCCTTTGTCAACGTATTCTTTTGCTGTCCTGGCATCAGGTTTTTCCTTAAATTCCCTGACCTTAAATCCTGTCTGTAAGTTCTCTCCCGGAGAGATGTATCCATACCCGGTGTGCGGGATAGATGGTACAATTCCAAATGTTACGATTTGGGAATCAGTGAGTGGTAATGCCTGTTTCAATTCGCGGATGGCATCCTCTCCAAGGAGATGATCACTGGGAAAAACAAAAACACGGGCATCATTACTTTTTTTCTGTATTTCTGTTACTGCCCAGGTGATGGCAGGGAGTGTATTTTTTCCGGATGGTTCCAGTAAGATCTGTTCATCAGAAATCTGGTATCCAAGTTCAGAGATCTGGTTTTTTACAAGGAAATGATGAAGTGAGTTTGTTACGATAAAGATACAATCTGGTCTGCACATCTCAATTGACCGGAGATATGTCTTTTGAAATAATGAATGACCGTTAACCTGGAGAAATTGTTTCGGGTAATATGTTCGTGAAAGTGGCCAGAGTCTTGTTCCTATTCCTCCGGCAAGTATGACCGAATAGATCTGATGCATCAGTATTATGTTAACCAGATTGACAATCAACCCTCCGATGAAAAATCATGAAGGTCTGTGAGGTCATATAGTTACCAGCGTATGTACCACCATTCCATTCACATATTCATCATCATTTTTATCGCGATATTCTCTGCCGGATGTATGTCCCACGAATCACCTCCTCCTGAATCGATTCCGGGACCTTCAATAATTGAGATAGAAGATATTGCAACAGCGGGCTCGGTGTTTACCATCACTGATGCAACCGGCAGGGAAGTTGAAATTCCAAACAACGTCTCCCATATTTTGTGCGCAGGGCCCGGGTGTCTGCGATATCTCGCGTACTTACAAAAGCCGGAATATGCAGTAACGAATAATCCGGAGGAGCGATATGTTATTCGTCCGGCCTGGTTACCCTATCTTGTTGCATATCCTGAACTGAGATCTCTCCCTTCCGTTCAGGTACCTGTTTACCCGGCACAGATCCAGTCCCTAAGCCCTCGTCCGGATGTGATAATACTCATGAACGTCAGTGGGCCGTATTCTCCGGATGAGTTATCTGAAATGACGGGCATTCCGATTGTTGTGTTGAAAGAAGGGAATCTGGTTGACTTGCGAGAGGATTTCAATTATTCACTACGAGTTTTAGGTCTTCTCACCGGTAGCAGTGACCGGGCTCAGGAAGTAATCCGCTTTTTTGATAAAATTATTGATAACCTGAAGAGCAGGGTTTCAACAATCCCGGAATTTCAGCATAAATCTGCGTATATCGGAGCGTACACAGATGATAAGCCGGCTGGTATTCTTTCATCATCATGCAGGTATTTCCCATTTGATCTGGAAAAAGCAAGAAATGTTCTTGAGGAGACATGTCTGACAGATAGTGGATCTGAGTCTATTCTCCTGAGTGCTGGCAGGATAAAAAAACTCAGTGCAGATGCAATATTTATCGATCTCTCTACTCTTGAAAAGAAAGAAAACGCAATTCATGAGCTCGAAAATATTCCGGATTTTGCAGAAACTGCGGCGATAAAAAGCGGGATGGTGTATGGACTGTATCCGACCAGTATCTATGGTGAAAGTCATGAGATAGATCTTATCAATGCATATTGTATCGGGAAAGCACTGTACCCTGACAAATTCATCGATGTGGATCCAAAAACGATGGCAGAATATATCTTCACCTACCTATATGGAAAATCAATTTCTGAAGAGATAAATAAAGAGGTCGGAAACTTTGCGCTCAACAGAATTCCGGTCTTTACCTGAATAAAAAATCCGGTCAATTCCTATCCGGATCAATAATCTTTTTTAAAAGTTACCTGGCTGGTGGTAGCGGATTAAAATCGGAAAAGTGCTATGCAGAATGAAGGAATCGTAACTGAATGTGTTATCTGAAAATTATATGAAAAAAGATGGGCTCGCTGAGATTCGAACTCAGGATCTCCGCCATGTCAAGGCGACGTCATAACCAGCTAGACCACGAGCCCCCGGTTGTGCCTTACAATGTTACCTTCTCGCACATTTATAGATTATGATCTGATATTCAAAAAGAGATTATATTCTGGCAAATTTTGCAGAATAGATCCCCTGCATTCCCCGAATCGCTTCCATTACACTCTCCGGGACATCGCCATCTACATTCAGAACCATAATTGCATCCTCTCCTGGCTGGAACCGTCCGACCTGCATGCCGGCAATATTGATCTGATGTTCTCCAAGGATGGTGGATGCTCTTCCAATTACTCCAGGTCTGTCAAGGTGTCGTGAGATGATGACTGCCCCTTCAGGAACCATATCCATGGTGTATCCTGCTATGGATACAATTCTGGCACCGCCCTTATACAATACCGAACCGGATATTACCAGTTCTGTAGTATCTGTGGTCACCTTCATGGTTAGGAGGTTTTTATAACCTGCAGATTCTCCGGTTGTTGTTTCAGATACGTTAATTCCTCTGTCTTTGGCAATGTATGCTGCATTTACCATATTTACCGGGAACCGGAGGATGGGATCGAGAAGTCCCTTGATTGCCATATGGGTGATGAGTTTAGTAGACTGACCAAGGGTAGCAAGTTCTCCCCCATAAATCATCTCAAGATTTAATACCCGGCCCTCAATTATCTGAATCATCAGTCTGCCCATCCGCTCACCTAAGGATGCAAATGGTTCAACCGTTTCATGGAGTTCGGATGGGATAATCGGTGCATTTACCACATATTTCGCATCCCCGCCACCCAGCACTTCAAGGCACTGTTTTGCAATTGAGATGGAAACATTTTTTTGTGCTTCCACCGTGCTTGCTCCGAGATGCGGTGTCAGAATGATTCCCGGGATACCAAGCAGAGGAGAATCCTTTGGTGGTTCCTGTTCAAAAACATCGATTGCTGCACCGGCTACCTTTCCGGATTTCACTGCTGTTGCGAGTGCAGCCTCATCAATAATACCTCCACGGGCACAGTTAATGATCCTGACCCCATCTTTCATGGTGGCAATGGTCTTTTCATTGACAATGTGGCTTGTTTCTTTAATGAGAGGGGTATGGACGGTGATGATATCTGCCTTTGTAAAGAGTTTATCAAGGCTCATCGACTCAATGCCCATTTCTGCAGCTTTTTCCGGAGAAATAAACGGATCATACCCGATGATGTGCATATTAAATGAGGCTGCCCGTTTCGCAACTTCACGACCGATACGTCCAAGACCCACAACTCCAAGGGTTTTTTCGTTCAGTTCAACACCCATGAATTTGGATCGTTTCCATTCTCCGGCCTGCATGGATGCATTTGCCTGTGGAATATTCCGGCAGAGAGACTGCATCATAGCCATGGTATGTTCGGTTGCTGCGAGGGTGTTACCTTCCGGGGCGTTGGCAACAATAATTCCGTTCC
This sequence comes from Methanospirillum stamsii, assembly GCF_003173335.1. Taxonomy (GTDB): domain Archaea; phylum Halobacteriota; class Methanomicrobia; order Methanomicrobiales; family Methanospirillaceae; genus Methanospirillum; species Methanospirillum stamsii. Next base: position 113,287 of record NZ_QGMZ01000004.1, on the reverse strand, counting down.
GGGTTGCTGCGTTCATATCGATATTGTCAACCCCTGCTCCTGCACGCCCGACAAAACGAAGTTTTTTTCCTGCTTCAATTACCCGCTCGGTAACCTGCGTCCCGGACCTGACCAGCAGCGCATCATAATTTTCTATCGTGGCGACCAGTTCATCTTCAGAAAGACCGGTGTTAACATCCACCATTGCATGATCACGGAGGATATCAATCCCTTCTTCTGCAAGTTCATCACTAACAAGAATTGAATATGTCACAGTACTCTGTAAGTTATCAGTTTTTGTTTTACTTGATAGTTCGCAGATATGATGATAGGACTATCCAGAATATTCTGACTAAACCGCAAGATTGTCCCAGCACTACTTATTGCTGCTTCTGCATCTTCCCTGGTGAAATGTTCATGGGGTGTTCCATATATTAACCCATCCGGATATCTGCTGATAATATAGAGACGATCAAGGCGCTTTGCATGATACAATAATTCATGAGATATTTCAAGAGAGTCATCAAGCACTGCCATGAGTTTTTCAACAGAATGGCCCCAGGCTTCTCCCCCTAAAAATTGAGAGAGTGCCTTCATAGCCTTCTTTGCAGCCTGTTGAGAGATAAAACACGTCCTTTCCTAATTACCAGCAGCACAATTATCTTCAGCGGCTTTCAGAAAAAAACTGCCTGATCCATCCAGTCATGGCTTCTCTCGGGCATAGGCTATAAAGAGGGGTTTTTGATAATTACTAACAAATTATCACCTTTCCCCTTATTGCTCTTTTCTTATGATTCTCTTTCAAACAGCGAGGTCTGAACATCCCTGTCAACCAGTGTTACACACCGATCATCACATTGCTCGTTCCTTATCTCAACCGGATAGCATCCGGTAAGACATCCGAGGCAGAGATCATGGCAGGGCAGACCGATTGCATTAACGAGGGATTCTATTGAAAGGTAATGGAGACTTGTCGCAGTAATACTTTTCCGGACCTGTTCAACATCTTTGTCACTCCCGATAAGTTCTGCCCGTGTTGGCATGTCAACACCGAGATAACAGGGAGCCTTGATTATCGGTGACCCGATTCGCATGTGTATCTCCCGTGCCCCGGCATCTTTCATGCTCTCAATGATTCGCCGCGAGGTGGTTCCCCTGACAATCGAATCATCAACCAGAATAATCGAGCGATCACGAAGATGATCCGGAATCGGATTGAGTTTGATACGAACCGCCCGCTCACGTTTCTCCTGTGTCGGCATGATAAATGTCCGGCCCATATATCGGTTTTTAATAAGGCATTCTACAAAGGGAATGGATGACTTCTCTGAAAATCCTACTGCATAAGCAGTTCCCGAGTCCGGGACCGTGCATACGGCATCTGCCTGTATAGGTTTTTCCTCGAAAATTTGTGCGCCGATTTTTCTTCGTACATCATAGACCAGTGATCCGTCGATGTACGAGTCAGCACGAGCGAAATAGATGTATTCAAAAACGCAATGTCCTTTCCTGGAGGCAACAGCGATTTGCTTAAACCTGATTTCATCCCCGCTGATATGTATCATTTCACCGGGAAGAACATCCCGTTCAAGTTTTCCATTAAGAGCATCAAGAGCGACACTTTCTGATGCCACCATATATCCGGATTCTGTTCTGCCAAAACAAAGTGGCCGGATTCCGTGCGGATCACGAAATGCATAGAGATCTCCATCATACAACATAACGACGGAGTATGAGCCCTTCAGACAGGCCATGCATTTTTTCACCGCATCCTCAATCGTCCCTCCTTTTCTGATGGACTCGGTAATTATCTTTGAAATTACTTCCGTATCAGATGTCGACCAGAATATTTGTCCCCGGTTTTCAAATTCTGCACGAAGTTCACGATAATTAACCAGGTTCCCATTATGCGCTATTGCGATAACATGACCATGAAAAGTGAATAAAAAAGGCTGGATATTCTCCGGACGATTCTCTCCTGTGGTGGGATATCTTACATGCCCAATCCCGACTTTTCCAACAAGCGATTTTAGCACCTGTTCATTAAATACTTCAGAAACGAGACCGTTTTCTTTGTATTTGCACAGGCCGGAGCCGTTAAACGTTGCAATACCGGCACTTTCCTGTCCACGGTGCTGAAGAGCATATAATGCATAATAAAGAGAAAAAGAGACGTCGGCAGAACTACTAATGCCAACGATCCCGCACATAATTAATGAGTTGCGATTTTTGGCCGCTTGTTTATCCAGCCATAGGAGCGCATGCGAGTGGAGCGGCCAAATCCACATGATGAACAGATTTTATGCCGCTTGTGGTAGGACATCTTCCCGCATCTTCTGCAGGTCAGATGAGTCTGTGTCTGTCGTTTTCCTCGTGATGGTGTTCCTTTTGACATTATCTTTCCTCGTTATTGGGGATTCGGGGAGATGTAGATGACATTATCGCCGCGAATAATCAGGGTACCAATACTTTGAGCCTGTCCACTTACAATCTCTTCTGCTTTATCCAGAACAAGATTCATGTGGACATCATATCCCTGGAGAACTCCTTTGATTTCCCTGCCCCCTTTAAGGGATATCAGTACTGGTTGCCGATTCAGGACCTGATCTAAAATATCCATAGGTCTTTTAGTCATATCAATACCCTGCACTACTCAAAATGAGTGAATAAATTGCGCCGGGATAATTCATAAACATTCCCCGTACTGATTCCGGACAGTCCGACGTATCGTTTATGAGAGTGCAGGTTTTGATTATATAGAGAATATGGGAAAACTGACTTCAAAAAGAAGGCATTCAATACGCAAATCACAGGTAAACGGGATACTTGAAAGACTCCGGGAAGAAATCAGAGACGGTGCAGACCTGTTTTCCGGTAAGATGATCGAAATAATTGAAACAAACCAGGATGTACATTTGTACCTTATTGATAAAGAGCCTCTTATCCTGGAAAAAGACGGGATTCTCTTTCCAAGTCTGCGTGGTGCATTAAGCCGGCCATTCCCTCAGAAGAAAATTATCGTGGATATGGGCGCCGTTTCTTTCGTGATTAATGGTGCAGATATCATGCGGCCCGGTGTTGTGGATGTAACACCCGATGTCAAAGCCGGTAAACCGGTGCAGATCGTAGATGAGCGTCATGGAAAGCCATTGGCCCTTGGAATCGCATTATTTGATGCTGAAGATCTCCTCGCGCAGGAAAAAGGGAAAATTGCCCGGACATGGCATTACGTCGGTGATGATATCTGGAATCTTGAGTTCTGAATAGGCAAAGAAGGCTCATCAAGCCTGAAATACCAGTATCTTTAATACAACTGACAGAAAAGGTTCTTATATGGGACTTCGCGACCTTCTCTTCGGAAGCAAGGATACCGCTTCCCCGGACGAATATAAAGATCTCACCCTGAAGGATTATGAACTGAGTGAAAACCCGGCCCTTCTCGTCAAGGTCGCCACCGTAACAGGTCTGCGGGAAAGCCAGATTGTCAAGGACCAGGTTTATGACGGAAACATCGTCATTGTTGACATTACCCGCCTGAAAATGGATAAGATCAATTATGAACGGGTCATGAAGGATTTCTACCAGGTTGCCCGGGATGTTGACGGGGATATTGTAGGTCTTGGCGACCAGCAATATGTCGTTATCACCCCGAAAAACGTTAAAATTTCCCGTGACCGCATCGGTGGCGGTGCCTGAGTTTGGAACAGGAAGTTAGGGGAACCTGTCCTGCCTGCGGTGAGGAGACTGACTGGCTATATAAAACAGAGAATATTCCTTATTTTTCTGATATTCTGATTATCTCCTGCTCTTGTCCGCTCTGTGGGTACCGGTTTTCAGATGTCCAGAATATCAGCACAAATGAACCGGTCAGATATAGTTTCCATGCGTGTAGTGTAGAGGATCTCTCGGTCAGGGTTGTCAGAAGTAGTGCGGCACAGGTGAGGGTTCCGGAACTTGGTGTTGAAATCAATCCAGGTCCGGCATGTGAAGGATTTGTATCAAATGTTGAAGGGGTGCTCTGCCGGATAGACAAAATTCTTGACAATGTGCTCATCGATGGAGATGACATTCAGCGAAGAAACGCACTTGCATTAAAAGAAAAAATTGCAGACATCCAGAATGGAAAGGGGAGTATCACTCTGATCATTGAGGATCCGCAGGGTAATTCTCTGATAGATTCAGATAAAGCTGAAAAAGAAAATTATACTCCTGAAAATGATTAAAAAAGGGGTTTTCCTTTCAGACTGATTCCCTTGTTTTCCATTACGGTTCCAACTATCTGTGCATCAGGATAGTATTTTTTAATTGTTTCAAATCCCTCTTTTGGGAGGATGAACACATAACCCATTCCCATATTAAAGGTCCGGTACATTTCAGGCTCACTGATGTTTCCTGCCTCTGCAATCCAGGAAAATATCTCCTGTGGGGGAAGCGGTGTATCAAATGCATAGCCATGTGTTCCAAGCCGGTTCAGATTCAAAAGACCTCCGCCGGTTATATGACACATACCATGAACATCTGTTTCACTGCAGATTTTGAGAACCTCCGCATAGATCCGGGTGGGTTTCAAAAGGAGAGACCCGAGTGTCTCTCCTGAAGGGAGTTTCTTATCTAACGATCCATGCACTTCAATCATGCGTCTTGCAAGGGTCAGACCATTGCTGTGGATTCCTGACGAAGGGATACCAACCATACAGTCTCCGGGAGTAATGGCAGAACCGGATATTATTTTCTCCTTCTCCTGGATACCAAGGCATGCTCCCGCAAGGTCAAGCCCGGTTACAAGACCTTTCAGGGTTGCTGTCTCTCCTCCGATAATGGAAAGGTTAGCAAGTTTTGCTCCTTCATTCAATCCTTTTCCAATCTGTTGCATCTGTTCTTTGGAAAGGGCAGAGGTTGCGATATAATCAACAAAAGCAACCGGTTCAAGGTTCATCACATAGAGGTCATTCACATTCATTGCAATGCAGTCTATTCCGACGGTGGACCAGTCTTCGAGGGCATCGGCCACCAGCATCTTTGTCCCGACCCCGTCAACTGCCAATGCAAGTGCATATTTTCCAAATGAAATGAACCCGGCAAAGTGACCGATTTCTGATGCCATTCCAAACTTGCCAGTTCTCCGGTATGTCAGTTCGGATATGAGACTTTTCACCGCTGCAGCTTCGAGATCAATATCCACTCCGGCATCACGATATGCATCCTGCTCCATTCTCATACCTCTTCATTTGTCAGGTTAAATTCATCGTGGAGAACCTGAACCGCCTTTGGTCCGTCCTCCTGCCTGACGATAAATGAGATATTCACTTCAGAAGAACCCTGTGTTATCATCATGACATTAATTCCTGCTTTTCCAAGCGCTGAAAAGGTTCGCCCGGCAGTTCCTGCCATACCGGCCATACCTGATCCGACGACTGCGACTGCACAGACATCCTCGTTTGCGGTAATATCCCGGAACACGCACCGTTCCTTTAGTGGTTTTAATGCATCCATTGCCGTTCTGACCTGATGGGCTTCGATTATCAGGGTGATATTTGCTTCAGATGACCCCTGTGATATCATCATGACATTTATCTGGTGTTCGGCAAGCAGGGAGAAGATATGGCGTGCGACTCCTGGTCTTCCAACCATCTGGGCACCGGCGATGGTAATGGCAGCAACCTTATCGATATAGGTGATTGCCTTTACAACCCTGGAATCTTTTTTCTCTCCTCCCTCAATGACTGTTCCCGGATAATCCGGATTAAAGGTATTTTTTACCCGTACCGGAATGCCTTTTTGCATGGCCGGCTCAATCGATCGTGAGTGCATGACCTTTGCACCAAAATACGAGAGTTCCATCACTTCCATGTAGGAAATCCTGGAGATAACGCGGGCATTTGGCACCATCCTCGGATCTGTTGTCATGATACCGTCAACATCGGTCCAGATCCATATCTCATCAGCGTCAAGAGCAGCTCCGATGATTGTTGCCGAATAGTCAGATCCGGAACGCCCGAGCGTTGTGACGACTCCTTTCTCGGTGCATCCCATAAATCCGGTGATTACCGGAACCGAATGTTCAATTACCGGTTCAAGGCGGGTTTTAATTCGGATTTCACCTGCAGGAAGGGCTATCGCATCTCCATGGTTTTCAGTGGTCAGTATCCCTGCTTCACACCCGTCAAGTACCATGGAAGGTATCCCTCGCTGACGGAGGGCAGCACTAATCAGGGGTGCGTTGAGCCGTTCACCAAAGGATATGATATAATCGCGGGATCTGACGGTGAGTTCCCGGAGGTGGTATACTGCATAGAGAAAATCACGCAGGTTTTCTATGCGTCGGGTGATGATCTCGCTTATCTCAGGATAATGATCCGGCGCTATCTCTTTGAGGGTAGTGAGGTGCCCTTCCTGAAGAAATGAAATAAGTTCAGGAACCTCTTCTGCATCCCGGGAAGTAACCATTGCTTCTGCGCATGCAATGAGCCTGTCCGTAACACCCCTCCTGGCAGAAACAACTATTGCCAGGCGATCGCCTTTGGAATATCTATCATATACGATATCTACGGCCTTTCTGACCGATTCTGGATTCTGGACAGATGTGCCCCCAAATTTCATGATGAGTTTCATGCGGCTCTAACTCTCCGTTACTATGTGTCTTATTTTCTCAAAAGGGATGCTGAGGGATTACCTGCATGGATCCGGATTCTATAGAAACTTCAAAGAGGTTCTGATTGTGACGTGTATATAATGCAGAATCAGGAGTTCATCCGATCCCATGTTCTGGTCATTGGGAGCGGGGGTGCAGGTGTCCGGGCTGCCATCGAAGCTTCCGGCTCTGGAACCTGTGTGTTATTATCACGGACAATTGTCGGGAAGGGAGGGTGCACCATCATGGCTGAAGGAGGGTTTAATGCGGTGATGAATGAGGCAGATAATGTCTCTGATCATTTTGCAGACACCATGAAAGGTGGCGCTTATCTCAACGATCCTGAACTGGTTCGAGTCCTGACAGAAGAGGCCCCGGCGCGTATAAATGACCTTATTGCATGGGGTGCCGTTTTTGATGTCACTGATTCGTGTACTCTTTGTCAGCGCCCATTTGGAGGCCAGTGCTTTCCCCGGACCTGTTATGCAGGAGACCGGACCGGCCATGAGATGATGATAACCCTGATGGAGCGACTTTCACAAACCTCTGTCAAGGTGTATCATGAGATTTCAGTATTTGATCTCATCCTATCACAGGGGAGAGTTATCGGAGCTTTTGGGCTTGATCGGAAAGGAAAATTGTATGTTTTTATTGCCGATGCAACCGTGATTGCAACCGGTGGTGGAACACGGGTATACGATATCTCGACAAATTCCACCAGCGGGACTGGTGACGGCTATGCAATGGCGTGGCGCGCAGGCGCTGAGCTTATCGATATGGAACAGGTACAGTTCCATCCCACCGGTGCAGTATATCCCTGGGATGCACGGGGAAGACTGGTTACAGAAGCAGTTCGCGGGGAGGGAGGTGTTCTGAAAAATTCCCTGGGTGAACGGTTCATGGAAAAATACGATCCCGACCGGATGGAACTCTCTACACGGGATGTAGTAGCACGTGCCTGTGCAACGGAGATCCAGGAAGGGCGGGGGACACCGCATGGCGGTGTCTGGCTTGACGTTTCTCACCTTCCGGCAAAACAAATAGAAGAAAGACTTCCGGTAATGCTGGAACAGTTTCTGAAGTACGGTGTGGACATTCGGACAGAACCGATGGAAGTGGCGCCGACTGCCCACCACATCATGGGTGGACTACGCATCGATCCCTTCTGCCAGACTACACTTCCCGGTCTTTATGCATGCGGTGAAGCTGCCGGTGGTGTTCACGGAGCAAACCGTCTTGGTGGCAATGCACTGGCAGAGACACAGGTCTTTGGAAAACGTGCAGGATCTATGGCAGGAACAGAACCTGAACATGAAATTAATTCAAACCAGGAACAGGTTGATTCTGCAAAAATGATGCTTGAAGGGTATCTTACGGGAGATGTTTCTCCTGACATGGTAAAATTCGATCTCCAGAGAATCATGTGGCATGGGGCAGGAATTTTCAGAACAAAGAAAATGCTTGAAGAGACCAGAATAGCACTTGATGCTCTTTCCCGGAAAAAACTCAAAGCGGTTGATCCTTCCGGGTTTATCTCCTGCTGCACGACCAGGAATATGATAGATACTGCAAGACTGATTGTGACCGGTGCACTTCTCCGGGAAGAATCACGTGGTGCACATGTCAGAACCGATGTAATACAGGACTGGGATAACCAGAGTTCACCTTTTGGCCATACCATTCTGACAAGGACCGGGGCTACCATCGAGCGGAGGAAGGCATGATGAATATAACCGTAACCATCTCCCGTTTTAATCCGGACACTGATGAAGAGCCCAGAATGGAATCCTGGACTGTGGAGATGGAGGAAGGGGCGCGTGTTCTGCATGTTCTGGATAAGATACACACGCTTGATCCAACGCTTGCATACCGTTCAAGTTGTCATGCAGGTCAGTGCGGAAGTTGTGCGGTCAGGGTCAATGGAGAACCTGCTCTTGCCTGCACGAAAGAAGCGTCTGATGGAATGGTCATCGAGCCACTTAACCTTCCGGTAATAAAAGATCTGATGGTCGATCTTGTTCCGGGAATTAATGCGATTCCCCGTTTTCATTCTTCCGAATGTGGTACACTGCCTACCCTGGAAGATGTTTCAAAGATAAAACCCCTGCGCGATTGCATTGAATGTCTTTCCTGTGTTTCGGTCTGTCCGGCTATGCGGGTTACTGATTTTCTGGGCCCGACTTCCATGAGGTCACAAATGCGAATAGCTCTTGATCCAAGAGAACCGGGAAACCGGATCCGTGAGGCGATCACACAGGGCCTTTTTACCTGTACCAGTTGTAACCGGTGCTGGCGTGTCTGTCCTAAAAATATCGAGACTCCGGGAAAGGCAATAGAAAAACTCCGTGAGATTGCCAACCGCGAGGGACTGACACTTCCAAGGCACCAGGAGGTTGCAGAACTTGTCAGGACCACCGGAAGATCGGTAGAATCAGGCAAACATACCTTCCTGGACCTTGTTGATGAGGTCATTGAACCCTATGGGGAAGTCAAACGGGAGGTTGGTTTTTTCTGCGGTTGTATGTTTAATGCCCGGCTTCCTGAGCGGGCCATGGATATGCTTGAGGTTATGCGACATGCAGGTATCAGGGTAATCATTCCCAAAACCCAGGTCTGTTGTGGGTCGCCTCTTATCAGAACCGGACAGACATCATTCATCGATGAGTTAAAGGACAAGAATATCCGGGCATTTCAGGAGAGGGGAATTACCACCGTAATGACAATGTGTGCCGGTTGTGGTGCAACACTCAAAAATGACTATGACACTCCTTTTGAAGTAAAGGACGTGTCGGAGATTCTATCAGAGACTGGCCTTCCTCCTCTGACCAAAGTCCCGATCACCGCAACCTATCATGATCCCTGTCATCTCAAGAATGGACAACAGATTACCCGTGAACCCCGGGAAATCCTGGTAACAGCGGTTGATAAATTTGTTGAGATGCCTGCTTACTGTTGTGGGTCCGGTGGAGGTGTCAGGTCAGGGATGCCCGATGAAGCAGCAGCGCTGGGTGAATTACGAAGGGCTGAAATCAATAAAACCGGTGCAGATGTTGTCGTTACCATCTGCCCCTTCTGCGAATATCACATCCAGGAACACAGTGACCGGCCGGTGAAAAACCTCATGACTGTACTGGTTGAGGCGCTTGGGAAAAAGCCGACCGAACTATGATATGAATCGTTCCACTTCATATGTGCATGATTACCTGCAAAATTTCAGGCTTCCTTCCCAGGATGGTCAGACCACCCTGACCGCGGCGAAGGAGACACAGTGTGATCTCCTTCATATTCAGGATGTAGAGTGTTGCAGGTACATTGGTGAGTTCTGGACTGCGCGACAACGACAGGCATCTAAATTACAGGAGATCTCGTATAGAGCCTGTTTTAAACCCCAACTTCCCCGGTTTTTTATAACCCTTCTGACCGAACCGGATGATATCATTTATGATCCCTTCGCCGGCCGGGGAACAACCCCCCTTGAGGCTGCCCTCCTGGGTCGTTTGGTCATCTCAAATGATATCAATCCGCTCTCCCGCATCCTGACCGAAGCCCGGTTAAGCCCTCCGGCATATGAAGACATCAGGGCACGGCTTTATGCAATCCCTGACCTCAATTCCGTTTCCAGTGAGATGGATCTCTCGATGTTTTACCACCCTGATACATTGAGGACTCTGTGCAGTCTTCGCGCATATATCCTTGAACAGGAGGAAAAGGAGAAGTGCGATATGACGGATCGATGGATCAGGATGGTTGCAACAAATCGGTTATCCGGCCACTCACCCGGGTTTTTTTCCGTTTATACCCTTCCACCAAACCAGGCAGTATCACCTGAACGCCAGATTACCATAAACCGGGACCGCAGCCAGACTCCCCCATACCGCGATGTCCGGGAGATAATCCTGAAAAAAACCAGATCATTACTGCAGGGGATTAGCGAAAGACAGAAAGAGAACCTTTCAAAAGTAGCACCATCATCGCTCTTCCTGACAAAAGATGCACGAAATACTCCCGAAATTTTGGATAATACCGTGTCCCTGACCGTGACATCCCCTCCCTTTTTGGATATTGTACAGTATGCAGCCGACAACTGGCTTCGATGTTGGTTTAATGGTCTGGATGCAGAATTAGTCGGGAAAAAAATATCCACCACCAGGAAACTTACAGACTGGGAAGGAATCATGCGGGATGTCTTCAGGGAGTTATTCAGGATTACCAGGCCCGGGGGATATGTTGCGTTTGAGGTGGGCGAAGTCCGGAATGGCTCGGTCAGACTGGATGAACATGTGATCCCCTTGGGGATTTCTGCCGGTTTTTCCTGCACAGCAGTAATTATCAACCAGCAGGACTTTACCAAGACTGCAAACATCTGGGGAGTGAATAATATGTCAACAGGTACGAATACAAACCGAATTGTGTTATTTTACAAAGATTTTTGACTGGTTTTTCAAATTCGAAACGATATTTCAAAAAAAGTTAGAAATTTTCTCCTTATGATCTCAATAAACTATTGTTAAACGAAAACATATGATAACCTTTGTTATTTGGATTTTTTTCAATAATTATTTTAGAATATATGTCCTCTGGAGTATTTGGGAGAGGCATGTCCCAGATTTGGTCCCATGAATGTGAAAAAAAGATCAATTCATCATTTGCGGATTTTTCAAGACTATAAGATATATCAGGATAATGGGGAATCGTAAATCCCCATATTACAAACATGGCAATGATCAGCAGTCCAACCATAACTAAATAAAAACAGAGGATCCTAGAGATAAGATTTACAAACCATCTAGGATTCGGTTGTTCTTTTCCAACAATTGGAAAAACAATGAGAAATAAAGGTAAAGCATAGAGAAAACCATATCCAAATCTAGGATCTGGAGCAGAAAAAAACCAGAATACTAATGCAATTATCAAACTAAAAAAAATTAAAATTTTTTGAATTTCGATAATATTTAGCCTTTTAATATTTAATGGCCTTTCATTGATAAGGAAAGTGATAATACTTACAATTGTTGTCATCCAGATTACTAACAGAGTAATATTTTTTTTAATAAATACTATTGACCATGGAAAGACCCATTTCATGTCAGATAATAATGATAAATCATTATTTGTATAGAGACGAGCAGGAATAATTACTTCATTCATCGTCTCAATTGTGATTTCTTTCGGTACATTCCATGGTAGATTAAATTGAATAGGAGTATTCATCGGGAACAGTGGATTACCTGATAAAATAAGCCCTCTTAATAAAAAAATTACAATTAATGATGCTATGATTGCAAAAAATAAAAATGTGGTTTTTGTGTGTGAAAAATTTTTTAATGTATGAAAGTTATTCTTTAGTCCATTTTTATTAAAAATAGCTTTGATAAAAATCAATCCAACAAGGAAAAAAACAAGGGGGATTGATGATGTTTTAATTGATAATACAAAAAAAATTAAAAATCCTATAAACAAAATCTGATTATACCAGGAAATGCCAGATAGTTTTTTATTAATTAATTGAATGCTAAAAGCAAATATCATTATAATTAAAATAAATACTGGAAAATCTGGCGATGCAGTTGAAATGAAGTATCCCGTCATTAATATTACCGGAAAGATTGAGAGAATTAAAAACATTTCTCCTGCTGTAAGATATTGGAAAGTGGTTTGAATTTTTTCAAAACAACTCATATTTTTATTGTCTTTAAATGAATGGTTGAATATTGAAATTATCACCGAACTATATAAGAAAAGAAGCATTCCATTCATAATAAAGAGAGGTCGGTGAAAAAAGAAAACCAATTGTTCAAAGCATGCCTCTCCTAAAAACCAGGTTGTATTAAATCCAAGTCTTGAATATAAATTTGCAAGACCAAACGGTATTTGTTGAGTGATGATCCAATTTATCGCAGTAAAATGGTAACCCCCTGTATCATGAATTGGATGAAACCAAGTAAGAATTGCACAAAAAATTATTGATCCAAGGAATATTTCTTTTTTTATTGAATTTAATGAAAATTTTTTTCGGGGATAAAAAAAGAAAAATCCCGATAGTCCACAAAGAAACAGAATTAGTGAACATGTCAAAGAAAAACCATCCCAGAAATTTACAAATCCAACAATTATTATTATTATTGCGATTCCAACAATTCCAAATTCAAATTGTTGATATTCAATTAAATTTTTAATATTGAATAATTTGTATATACTTTTGCCAATTCCAATAACTGCAATAATCCAAAGAAAAAACCACAAATAAAAAAATAATATATCCAGCATAAATTATTAAATAAAAAATTGACCTTAGGAGAATTTGATTAGTTTCTTACGATCTCGTCATCAGGTAATCAAACGCTGAAAGAGCTGCTTTTGCGCCTTCTCCGCAGGCAATAATAATCTGTTTTCCGGTAATACTGGTAACATCTCCGGCAGCAAATATTCCGGGGGCACTTGTCCTGCAGTTGATATCAATCTCAATCTCTTTCTGATCATTCAGTTTCAAAAGCCCTTCAACAAAGGAAGTATTGGGTATCCATCCGATTTCAGTAAACAGGCCATCCATATTCAGGGTTTTTGTCTCTTCGGTATCCTTCTTTTTTATTACTATTCCGGATAACCGGTCATCTCCTAAAAGTTCAGATACTTCGAATCCAATGTGAGTGATGATATTCTTTTTCTGCTCGAACTGCGTCCTATAGATACTATCTGCCCGGATACTGCTTCTGACAATAAGGTGAACTTCTTTAGCGATACCACTCATCTCAATAGCGGTTGTGAGTGCAGAATTACCGCCACCAACAACCCCGACTACTTTATCATGAAATATCGGCCCGTCACAGGTTGCACAGACCGAAAGACCTCTGCCGATGAACTGCTCTTCACGAGGTGCTCCAAGCTTTTTGGGTTTTTTCCCCTGGGCAAGGATAACGGTTTTTCCCTTATATTCCATATTTGAAACTGTTTTAACCGCAAAACCTCCGGAAACCGGGAGGAGAGAGTTAACTTCGTCCAGTTCTATTCTTATCTCAAGTTCCCGGATCTGTTCCTCAAATTTTGATATGAGATTATCACCGGTGATCATCCGATAACCCATGTAATTTTCAATATTCCAGCTCTCAAGAGCCTGGCCTCCAATATCTGGAGAGATGATCAGGGTCCTCAGGTTTTTTCTGACACAATAGAGGGCTGCTGTAAGTCCGGCCGGCCCGGCCCCGCTGATAATAACATCAAACAGATCAGTTTTTTTATCCGCGGCAAACAGTTCACGAAGCCGGTCAGTATCAAATCCGATGACTACTTCATCCCCGGCCACGATAACCGGAACCCCGTATTGTCCAGATAGTTCAACCATTTCTTTGGCTGCTTTCCGGTCAATACCCACGTCTATTGATCGGTAGGGCACATTATTCCGGTCAAGAAATGCTTTAACAAGCCGACAGTAAGGACAGTTCTGAGTAGAATAAACTGTAACCTCAGGCATATGTGATAGTTATGTATCGTTTACATAAAAGAGAGATGGAAAAAGGATAATGGCCCTGTTTACTCTCTCCGGTATAACAGGAAAATCGCAAGTCCGGCGACAATCGGGGCTATTAGTAACGGTGCCTGTGTTGAGGTAGGCCCAGGTGTTTCACTGTCTGTTGGAACATCTGCAATGGTTCCGCTCTGAGATGGAACAACGGATGCATCAATACTGCCCTCTTCTCCGGGAGTAAAAGACAGATCAAGATGCTGTGATTCTCCGGCATAGAGTTTTACCTTCTGCGCTGCCTGCAAATCACCGATCCAGAACGTTATGTATTCACCTATCTGTTCTTCAGCACCATTTACTACAAGTCGCCGGTCAAAGGTAGCAGGCCCTCCATAAATTCCGGTTGTGGTTGTCGTAATATTCCCTACTTCAGTCCCGTTAATTTTTGCGAGAATGACAACTCCGGCATCAGCATCTGTTCCGTTTACGGTGACATTTCCATAAAACTCGTATGGCAGCGGGGGAATTGCATGAACACCGGCTACCAGGAGAGTAACTAAAAGGAGGCATGCTCCGATTTTATAGTACATTTCCTTAGGTCTCCTATCCAGATTTCTTATAATAAAAGGTTCTGTAAAAATATAGGATTTTGTTTTATGATGATGGGGAAAGGGTTCCTGGTGAGTTCAGGTATATCCAGAATGCCTCGTATGGTTCAAGTATTACCGGTGCATTTGTGTTTCCCCTGATGCCTGCATCCCGATATTTTTGTGCAGAACTGTCATATGGTATGATGTATGTCCATGATGAAAGACCTGAAAGCGCAACATCAGCCGAACGGGGACTGGTGCCACTAATTCCCGCAAGGTTCCATCCGGTAGCAAGAGATTTCGATCCGGTAGGAACGCCCTTCACCGAGAGGGAAACACTCAGGGGTGTTGTGGTGTAAATCCAGTACCCGGTCATGGGGGTGAGAGGGTCATTTTTGCCAACGGTAACCCATCCGGATGAACTGTCATATGCCAGGATGGAATGACCTGCACTTTGTACATTCCTGAATATCTCAGCAGTGTTTGATCCTTCGGAGAGTTCCACGGGAATATTAACGAGGTTCCATCCCGTGTTCAGGGTTATTTTGTTTTCCTGCGGACTTGATGTAGGAGTAAGCGTTGGCATTACTGTTGGAACAGATGTCGGGACCGGTGTTGATCCGGGAATGGTAACCGTACCTGGCTTTATCTCTGCCTGGACCGGATTTCCTGAATCATCATCTATCTGCACTCCGCCCATTGTTATCTGTGCACTCCCTGCACCTGATGCCTGGATGTTCAGGGTTGCAAGAGTGATACTGCCTGCTCCTTTCTCCACTTCACTGTTCAGATCAATGGCGCTCAATGCAAATGAGCCACTCTCTCCTGGTACTGCCTCGGAAAGAGATGCCCATTTTGGAAATGATACCCCGGTTACTGTCACAACTGCCGGATTATCTGATGATACGGTCATCCGGTATCCAGATAATCCTGCAGGGACTGAGTCAAGGGTAATATCAGCATTTCCCTGAGTTCCTGCCTGAATACTGATGGGCGCGATTGAAACAACTTCTCCTGAAGAAATTGAGATGATACTTACTGCTGCAAGGAGCAGCACGATTAATGTCAGATGATAATTCATGATTGTATCTCCGCAAAGAGCGCCTGCACATCACCGAGGTCCAATGAACCGTTCTCATTAAAATCAAATTCATACAGGTAGCCCTGCTTTTGAATCCATTCAAAATTCTGGAAGAAAACGGTTGGATCCTGTAGATCGGTCTTACCATTTCCGTTCATGTCTTCATATCTGCCGTCACCATCCGGATCAGTTGGTACGGGACCATCTCCGTTTAAGGGGATCATCAGAAGTTGTGCAGCACTCTGATTACTTTCCGGAAGAACTGGCTCTTCTTTTCCATTCGCCTGAACCTCCAGAACCCAGAGATCCCCACTGGTGTGGTTCCCGGAAAGATCCCCATCTGATGACGCAGTCATACCGGTTATCATAAGAGAATTGTTGTGAGTTTTTTTCACCCATGAACCCCGGTCAACAAGCGAACCTCCTATCTGCCTATGCCAGAGCAGGGTACCGTCTCCATCAATTTCACCAATCAGCAGATCTGATTCTCCATGATTACCGGTGAAATTTCCGTCCATGGAATAACTGTCTCCGACAAAATATGCTCCCCCTGATGAAGAAGGTTCCAGTTTCCAGACATTATCACTAAAACTGCCCCCAAATGATTTTTCCCATACGAGAGAACCATCAGGGGTAAGTCTCATGATCCAGATATCTCCCGCCCCATGATTCATGCTTACATTGCCATCACCAGAAGCAGTGACAGCAGCCACCATAAGATCTCCTGAAGAGAGTTCTACAATTGAATGCCCCCAGTCAAGAGCAGAACCCCCATAGGATTTTTCCCAGAGCGGGGTGCCATTCAGGGAAGTTTTCAGAATCCAGACATCATTGCTGGTCTGGTTTACACGATCGGGAGAGTCCGTGGAATTTGTATTTCCACATACAGCAATTCCATTGTCACTGGTTTTGGTTATACTTGTACCACTGTCACGTCCGTTTCCTCCATATGCACGTTGCCAGACAATATTTCCGGAGGGATCCAGTCTTATCATCCAGAGGTCGCCATTTCTGGATGACATAGTATATCCACATACTACAATATTGCCATCCGGAAGAACCACAAGATCTGACCCCTCATCAGTCTGGTTTTCTCCGAGTGCCAATTCCCAGCGTATATTCCCATCAGGGCCGAGGTTTAAAACCCACATGTCACCATTTCCATGGTAATTGCTCACGTCCCCGTTATATGATCCGGTCGTGCCTATAAGAGCTGCTCCTCCGTCAGGCAGATTCCGAACAGACAGGGCGTAATCGGTTTCATTTCCCCCGTATAATTTTTCCCAGAGAACAGTCCCGTTGGCATCAAACCGAATTACCCAGACATCTCCGTTTCCAAGATATCCAAGGTCAACCGAATCATCCGGATAAGCTACTCCGCAAACCGTGGTATTTCCATCCGCGGATGTATCAAGCCCATAACCCCATTCAGGCCCTTCCGGAAGACCAAAGGCTTGATTTTTAAGGATATCGCCTGGAACTGCTCCATAAGCGGTTCCTGACACGGTTATCAGCATACAGAATGTAAGAAAAATATAATACCTCATCACGGTACACTCCCCCTTCAGAAATATTCGGAGATAGCCAATATAAAGGTTCTTCAATCTGACTAATTTTCTGGTTTCAGAATGAGACCAATCGGAAAAAATATAAAAAAAAGATCCTGCTTATGCAGAAGCAGTTGAGTTTTCAGCGGTTTCCTGGGATACCAAATCTTCAGCTGAAGGGCTTTCCCGTTCTACCTCGTCTTCAAGGAAAATACCTGAACCAATAAACCATGACCCATCAACAGAGCTCACGTATACCATCTTTTTCATGAGTTTTCCCTGATCAAGGATGTTGGAAGCGGTGTATTCTACAAATCCTCCTCCATTCTTTGCAGTGTCAATCATCATCTGGACATAGCGTATTCCTTCAGGAGAAGAAACGCTGATCTGATTTGTCCCGACGGAATTAGGGTCCATTGAATTTGCCAGAACTTTTCCGGTGATGTCATAGGCGAAGACCGGCATATCCGGATTTGCATATTGCCCTGCCCGGTCATTGAAGGCAGAGATTGCAGCATCCTTTCCTGCTTTCAGTGCTACCATTCTGGTATCTGCAACAAAAGCTGCAAGTTCATTCTTTTTTTGTTCAATGAGTGAAATTACTGGTGCCGGAGCTTCTGATTCAACGGTTGTGTTTGGTACTACTTCTGCGATGATTTCAGAAGGTACTTCCTGAACCTCATCAACTTCCGAAGTGATCTGCTCTGACTCATTAACTGGTTGAGCAGGAATAATTACTGCTTCATCTACAATTTCAGTGACATTCGTATCATTGGTAATAGTTTCTGAGATATTCTCTACTATTACTTCGGTTTCATTCCCGATTGTTTCGTTTGCCATACAAAGGCTTGTACAGCCAAGAAGAATGAGAAGAATACATCCAATCCATAAAGTTGCTTTCATGCCCTTACCTGTAATACCCGAAAATATATATGCCTGATTATCAAAAAACAAAACTCTGATAAACGGAATCGTTGATTCAGGATTGTAGATTCATTAGATTGAGTAATGCTGAAATGGATGGCTGGGTATGTTCGGTGATATTTTTTGGCATCAGTTTTTAAACCGGCATACTGAATTACCGTAAAAAAATAACCATGTGGTACTGTGGAAGAGGAAGAAGTACAGAGTCTCTATAAAAAAGGCATTGAAGCATACCGGAGGGGAGAATTAAACCGGGCAGTTGATTCTCTAATGCAGGTCGTGGATGCAAAAGAAGATGATCACCGGGCCTGGAATGCTCTGGGTGTGGTTCTTACAAAAACCAAAAAATATGATGATGCAGATGTCTGTTTTGAGAATGCACTAAGTCTCGACCCGTCAAATGAAGTGTACGAAAGAAACCGCACAAAAAATAAAAAGTTTATAAAAAAAGGTCTTGCGGATTATCTTTCAAAAGACTCTTTTGCTCTACCATTACCGGTAAAACCACTTTATCTGGCAGGAGGGATTGCGATGATTCTGATTCTTGCTGTCGTCATCTTTGGCATTATTCCCTTCCTGTTCCCGGCTCCGGTTTCATCAACCGTCGGAGAAATTCCGATAACCATAGAATTGCTTGATGATGTGGCATTAATAAAAAATACCGGAGGGCCTGATTCAGACAAGGTCAGTTATTTTTCTCTTACCGGGAACAACCAGACAATTCTTTCCGCTGACAAAAGAGAGAGGATCCTTGGAACTGATATCGGCTCAACACTTGCGATACCTTTTGAGGAATTACGTGGTTTTGCTACTGAAAACATCATAACCTTCCGTATCACTGCATTTTTTTCTGACGGGACTAATAAGCAGGTGAAGACAGAAACTGTGACTCTTCCGCCAGTACCTGCTGTGGAAACGGTAGTGCCAACTCCAACTCCGGTTCAGTATACAGCGCAATTTAAGAGTGGAGATATTGTACTTGACAGTAAAAATGGTAGTTACAGCCTTATTTTTACTACTCTTCCCGACCATCAGTATCTGGTAAACTCATTGTCCAGGCGTAATGATGGCCTGTTTATCATGCAGGAAGATAACCGGAACATAAGTCAGATGGACTTTGATGCCATGGTCGTATCCACAGGTCTTTCATTTCCACAAAAAATGCCAGAACCGGGTATTCCATTGCAGGCTCATCGGAGTTCATCTCTTTCAGGGACCAGGGCATATCCGCTTTATATTCCCGGGGATATTGTATCGCAAGGTTCCGGCTCGGTGAATGAAGCGATAGTAATTCTGGGATATGACTCCGGAACTAATGAATATGCAACAGATACACTGATAAAGTATAATTCCGGTGAGTGGGGATACCGGTCTGATGCGATAACTGAGTGGACACTTCAAAACGAGATTGAACAGAGATATCCCTCCCGGATAAACCGGGTCGCACTCAGTCTTATTGGAATTGGTTCTGATTCATCACCACCCGGAACTGCACCCAAGTACGGTGAAGGGGACATTGTTGCAAAAGACAGGGGTGCTGAACCAGACCAGGTAATTATCCTTGCATACGAAAAGAATTCCAGCATGTATAATACAGATGTTATTTATCGCTCGTTTGGAGGAAACTGGGAACGAACCGGAGTGAATCTACCCGTAATCAGGTCTGTTCTGGAACAGGATTACCCATATAAAGTAAGGAACGTGGATGTATCCCTGGTAACAGTCAATAAAAGGTAATGGGGTACGAATTCCCCTTTTTATAAGTGTAAAAAATCGTCCGGAATTACACGTTCAGGAGCGAGTGATGAGGGCTCACTCATGATGACAACCGGAATCGTGAGATATTTATCCAGGTATCCAAGAGACCTGGCTACAATATCCATCTTGTACAGGTTCTCAGGCATTGTCGGTGAACTGGGCACGGTTGTCAGAAACTTTCCTTTTAGGCCGGAAGAGATTGTTTTATTCATCTCCTGAAAACTGAACTGTAGTGTCGCATTTATTGGTTCATTTTCTGAATTTGTGATGGTTCCCCGAACCCTGATAAGATCGCCAGGGGAGTAATATCCCTGGTCTGTCTTCACCGACAGGATGATTGTTGGCTTTAAAACATTCTCCTCTGCAAAAACAGGAGAAATTGAGAATACTTCTGATACTATTAGTAATAATGCAAATATTGGAATGAATTCTCTCATGTTTACCATAATCGTGCTCGTTCACTTTCATTCAGGTATAAAGCATCCTCCGGATTTATCTCTGGAAATGCCGTATAAAACGCATCAAGGTGATATGGAATAGTATTTACCCTGAATTTGTTCCAGGGATGTTCATCCGTTTCGGTCACATTTCGCAGGTTTTCATCAGTAATGTTCCCTCTCATAGCCTGGGCAAAGGCGATAAAGAATTTTTGCCGGTCAGTAAATCCATCATCTCCTGGCAGATCAAGGGTTTCCGGATCCTCTCGTGATTTAACAAAAGCTTCATAGGCAAGAGTCATCCCTCCAAGATCTGCAGAAGCTTCAATCAGGGTCTTTGTTCCATTCAGAGTATAGTTAGGAAGAATTTCGGTAGAATTTATCTGGACAATCAGCGGCCATGCTGCATGGAAATAATTATTCGCATCTGCATCTGTCCACCAGTTTTCCCTTTTTCCATCCGGACGGTACTGCTGACCCCCGATATCTATCATATGTATGAGTTCATGCCCGTAGATCCATCCGAATGAACCATAATTCCAGGCATCATCAACCTCAGGATCAAAAAATGGGGTATTCAAAAAACCAGCCGGGGTGATGATCCTGTTATGAATTAGATCGTAATGAGCCTCGACCCCATGAGGAGAGACATACCAGACATCCGGGTCTGATGGTTCACCAGAGAGCTGAAGGCTCCCATTGGTGAAAAATTCAGTGAGTGCCAGCATGTTTGTGAGATACGAACGATCTGTAATCGTGAGGTTTTTGTATTCACCCCAGATTTCAGGGTATCCTGCCTGTTCTTTTAAAAGGTCCATCTTTTCGAGGGCAGTACTCCGGGTCGAATCACTCATCCAGCTCAGATTATTAACTCTCTCACGCATCACTTCCCGGATATTCGCAATTATTGCCTCTACTTTTTCCTTATCATCTGCACTGAAATAGTTGTCAACGTACAGGTGAGCAATCGGATTTCCAAGATAGAGGTTCATTACATCGAAAATTCTGTCTTTTTGTGGAGTAATCTCTCCTTCAGAGAGGTCCACATCATAAAACCGGTAGTACCTTTCCTGCATCTCCGGACTTGCATATGGCGCAGCAAATTGTAGAATTCGCCAGGTCAGATATATCTTTAAGTCATCAATCGGTTCAGAAGACAGTATCCTGCCGACCTCCTGCAGGTACTGGGGATTCATGATATACACCGAAGCCAGGTCAGGACTGCCGGAATGAGCGAACAATAACTCCCAGTTAATGCCGGGGAAAAGATTGTCCAAATCTTCTGTCTGGTAGGTTCCGGATTTTAGATTTTCAGATGAATTATCAGCAACCGTGCTCATATTCATCTCTCCTCTCGCCAGGCGTGTTTCTATTCGAAACACGGTTTCTGCTGCGTTTAATGCATCTGCAGCATCCATTCCCTGTTCCTCAAAGGTTGAAGCGATGTATTCTTTCATCAGATTCTGGACTCTTATCGCTTCGTCTATCTGAAGAACATAAAAGGGCGCAAAACGTAGGGTAAAATCTCCCGTCTCAAGTGTTGCAATGAGTTCGTCTCTTTTTTCCGGATTTTCATCAATGTACATAACAAAAAACGGATCCAGACCAGCTGCGGTAAGGTTGGATGAAACATTCCTTACCTCCGTCCGGTTTTTTGCCTCATTTATCTGGGCAAATTTATTCTGTAGCGGGATAAGTCCGGTCTCTTCGTTGGCTTCATCATTGAGAGCCGCCCGGTAAAATGATCCTAAAAGCTGACGGGGTGTTCCGTTCTCCGTAGAATAATCTGTAGCAGCTTCTTCTACAAGATCTCTTACACGGGTGTCCACCTTTTCTTCTACCTCTTCAAATGCGGAATAAAAATTATTCTTGGAGGGAACAGGATGATCTTTGATCCAGTAATCATTTACATAGGTAAAAAAATCATTACCTGGATCAACGGAGACATTCATGCCAGTTGGAACGGTAGGAGAAACAGAATCTGCTTGGACCATGGAAATCAGGAGTACAGCAGATAAGATAAGGATTAAAAATGAATGGGCTCTCTGAAACATCCGGGTCTTTTTCTTTTCCGGTATGAAAAAGAGGGTCCTTATAGTATGAAATACTTTATTGGTCATATTCATGATGTAATATCCTTGTAAAGATGTCATGATGGAAAGCCATCATGGCTGATAGCGGAGAATATGTAAGAACTGTTATGGATCCAATGGATAACCGGTATCATTTTGTCCTTATTATAATCCTTATATCACTTATTATTGCTACAGGAATATCTGTTTTTTTTTCCGGAGAAACTGATAATTCTCCTCCATCATCAGCCCATGATTCCATTCAGATCTCTAAAGAGAGGAATCCGGAATCAGAATCAAACGGATCTTATATCGTGAGGATTCTGTGGTATGACGATCAGAACCGGACTTACTCATTTCAGGATTATCCTTCATCGGGGCGTCCTGACCCTGAAACCTACTCCTATTCAGGTCTTCCTCCGGTGTCAGGGGCTAAAACAGCCATGATCCGGTTTCTTTCATGGGACGGGCATACTGAACGGACATTAGGTGCGCGATATATTGTAAACCAGGAGACGGTTACTTCCATATTAAACAGATACAGCCTTACACAGGCAATCCTGCCAGAAGTGTCGATGACTGTTTCTCATACAAGGACGCCTGAACCAAGTGCAACGCCGACACCGGGGCTGCTCATCCCTGAGTCCGGGACCATCTGTAGAAATGCAGATGGTTCGTATACTGCATATTTCGGGTATTCCTCCCGTCATGAGTATCCGGTAAAGCTACCTGTTGGTGAGCAGAATCTCTTTTTTCCTGGAGAAAAAGATCGGGGACAACCGGAGGTTTTTCTCCCCGGAATTCACCATGAGGTGTTTTCAATCACCTATCCGGCAAATGTTACAAACCAGGTCTGGTCATTGATGGGTAAATCGGTATCAGCTGGGACGGTGCCCATGGTTAATACCTCCATTGTTATTGAACCAGATTCAGGTTATGCTCCATTGGAAGTCTGGCTTACTGAACGGTCTACTGGTGGAACGATGGATAATCCTCTTTATGGGATGTGGGATTTAGGTGATGGCATGAAAACAGAAAATACCGGGTCATTTACCCACCGGTATGAGAACCCGGGTGTATACCCGGTCACGTATACCGTGCAAAACCGATGCAATCAGGTATCTGCATCTGCTCATGTTACGGTATATCAGACATCATATTCTTTAGATGTAGACAAAAAAGACCCTAATACGGTACATTTCATGGATACTTCCGGAGGTGAGCCCTCGGTCTGGTTCTGGGATTTTGGTGACGGATATTCTTCATGGGATCAAAATCCGGTTCATACATATCTCAAGCCCGGAACCTACCGTGCCGGACTCACCGTATCAGGGAAGTATGGAAGGGGCACTGTTGTCCGGTTAATTAAGATACCGGCGAAATAATTCAGAACAGCGGTAGTATTAAAAAAACACAAAGGCTATACTTGATTATGGCACAGTTTCCGGCTCTCTGTGGTTTTATCGCAATACTTGCGCTTGGCCTTTTAAGTATCTCTTTTGTATGTGCAGAAAATCTCACTCAAAACCAGACAGATCTTCCTGTTGAGAATAATACCCTGATACCTGAAGAGCCTCCTCTCCCTGCAGCTCCGGAGAATAGGAGTGATAATGCAACTCCTCCTGTCCCTCCAAAATCTTTCATAGAATGGATAGATTATGGAAGAAATCTTTCAGATGCAGACCACTATGAAGAGGCATTAATAGCATTTAATGAGGCAATTACTCTTAATTCTGCATCTTCATCCGGATGGATAGAATATGGTAAAACCCTTCTGGCACTTAACCAGCTGGAAGATGCACGGGTTTCATTTTCACGTGCGTTAGACCGTGATAACTCCTCACCGGAAATTGAGAGATTACTTGGGACAACCGAACTTCTTTTAGGACAATATAGCGCAGCAGCAAAGCGATTAGAAAATTCCTCTATCCAAAATCCTGAAGATCCTCTAGTCTGGAATTATTTAGCTCAGGCATACAAAGGACTTGAGAAATATGAATCTGGTCTTATGGCTATTAGAAGATCCCTGGAACTGGATATGAACTCTTCAGAGGGATGGAAAACGCTTGCAGATATTCTGACCCTGCAGGGTAAATATCCGGAAGCAATTGCAGCGTATGAAAAATCCCTGACACTTGATCCGGCATGCGGAGATACGCTCACCAGTCTTGCCGATGTGTATTATAAGGCTGGAAGATATGATGAAGCAGTTCTCTTATATAATGAATCATTAACGACAAATCCAGAATCAAAAGAAATATGGCTTAAGATTGCAAAGACGTTTGAAAGTCTTGGGAGTTTTGACGAAGCCGCAGATGCATATACAAAAGGAGGAGTCGAAATTCTTGGAGAAGAGACTGCAGCTAAAAATCTCACAAATTCATCCGCTTTTACTGATGAGTTAAATCTCTCCTCTGCAGAAAATATAACTGAAACAGAGGGAAATTTAACCTGATACTTTTTCTGCAGGCGGACCCATTACTTTACTTACTGCGCTCAGCAAATTTTCTGCAATATATGGTTTAACAACATACCCGCGTGCCCCCATCCTTCGTGCAAGGTCAACCATTGTATCCTCTCCCACAGAGGTACACATCATAATTTTTGCATCAGGTTGAAAGACACGAATTCTTCTGAGAACTTCAATGCCATTCAGGTCAGGCATTATCAGATCAAGTAAGACGAGGGTTGGCTGTAACTCTTTAAATCTGAGGATTCCCTCTTCTCCGGAGGAGGCCAGACCAGATATTTCATAACCGGCAGAGAGAAGTATCGAACGAAGCAGGTTCCGATCAAAGTCCGTATCGTCAACAATTAATATTCCCATATTTTCATTACCTGGATCAGATTTTTATTAAAAATTCCAAATATTCATCCGGGTCGGATCCGGTTCTCCAATTACATCTTTTACTGTTGAAAGGAGTGATCTTGCCTGAAATGGTTTGATGATAAATCCTTTTGCTCCATATCTCATGGCCAGATCAACAACCGGATCTGAGTGAGCTGATGTGCAAATGAGTGCATTCGTATCTTTATTATCTTTCATCAGTTTTATAAGAACTTCCATTCCGTTCATATTTGGCATCATCAAATCAATCGTCACCAGGTCAGGATGGAGTGTACTATATAATCTGATACCTTCTTCACCACTGCGTGCAGTTCCAACTACTTCATATCCAGCGGAAAGAAGAATGGAATGGAGTACTTTTCTATCAAGTTCTTCATCATCTACTATCAATACGGTTGGCATATCCTCCTCCTGCCTTTTTTTATTCTGCCTCTTCGGGAAGGGTGAAGAAGAATGTTGCACCGTTATCTACAAATCCTTCTGCCCAGATTCTTCCCCCGTGACGGTGAATAATTCGCTGCACTGTTGCAAGTCCGATTCCGTTTCCCGGGAATTCCTGGGGCGAATGAAGTCGCTGAAGAGGAATGAAGAGAAGATTGGCTTTTTCCGGGGGAAAACCGGCTCCGTTATCTTTGATAAAAAACACCCTGGACTGACCCTGCATCGTACTTCCTACCTGAATACGGGCATCTGGAGTGTTTTTTGTATACTTCCATGCATTACCAAGAAGGTTTTTCAGTGCAATTTCACAGAGCCCGGGATCTCCGAATGCCTGCAGGTCTTCTTCAACTTTCCAGTGAACGCTCCGGTCCGGATCCTGCGCTGCAAGCCCTCCGAGGATATCCCGGGCAAGTTTTGAGACATTCAGCGGTCCAATCTGAACTGGAGCCCGTGTCACCCGAGATAACCGCAAAAAGTCATCAATGAGCTGATCCATCTGATTTGCAGCCTGCCTTATCCGGTTTAAACATTCAATACCATCAGGCGGCAGATATCCTGCATATGTTTCTTCAAGAATCCGGGAAAATCCATCGATTGCGATAAGAGGGGCACGAAGATCATGTGAGACTGAATAACTAAATGAATCAAGTTCCTTGTTTGCTGCTTCTAGTTCTGCTTCAAGACGGGATCGTTCCCGTGCCATTTCGATAGTAACATATAAATCACGTTCCCGGAATGGTTTAACAAGATACCCAAAAGGACCGGCATCTTTTGCCCGGGCTATGGTCTGTTCGTCTGCATAAGCAGTAAGAAATATCACCGGGATGTGATAGAGACTTGCAATCCGGTCTGCAGTCTGAATGCCATCCATCTCTCCTGCCAGGTGAATATCCATAAGGATTACATCCGGCCTTGACTTCTCCGCAATTTCCAATGCTTCTTCTCCGGAAGGCGGAGTGTCCAGAACTTCGTATCCGTACCGCCGTAATTTTGAAGCGATTGATTCTGCAACTATTGCTTCATCCTCAACAACCAGTACCCGTGTCATCTTCTCATCCTTCCTGTTTTGGGAACATAACGGTGCATCTCATCCCTGCACCGGGATTATTTTCAATAGTTAACACTCCTCTTATCTGTTTTGCGAGAATCCTGACAAGACGCATTCCAAGGCTGGATATTTTCTCAATGTCAAATCCCTCAGGAAGTCCGATACCATCATCTGAATACTGAAGTATACATCTCTCATCTTCACATGATAGTCTGATTCGGATTATCCCGGAAGGCCTGTCAACAAATGCATATTTCATTGAATTAACCATCAGTTCATTCACGATAAGACCAATGGTAACCGCGGTATCAAGACTGAGCCTTGTTCCTCCGACATCAATCTCTGTCCTGATATCCCTTACGGTTGCAAATCCTTCGGTAACTGCCTGAGCAAGATTCTCAACGTACCTGTCAAAAGGAATATCAGCCAGAGATTCTGTCCTGTACAATGTTTCATGAACCAGGGCCATGGAATCAATACGCTGCTCACAGTCATGCAGGGCTGAGAGGACTGCATCATCTGATATGTAATCTTCCTGAAGCTGGAGCATGCTTGAAATTATCTGCATATTATTTTTTACCCGGTGATGCAGTTCACGGAAGAGAACATCCTTCTCTTCTATCATATGGTGCAGCTTTTCCTGGTATCGTTTAATCTCTGTAATATCAATTAAAATTCCACGTGTACCGGAACAATTTCCATCACGGATGACAGGAGCAAGTGAAAGATGGATGAAACGCAGATTATCTGAATTTCCTGCCGCAACAAATTCTCCAGCCATTGGTACGAGATCTATTGAGACCTTTTTCAGCAGGGTAGAGAAGCGGGATTGTTCTTCTGCTGATACCAGGTCAGAGGCCATGCATAACGAATGTTCTGAATCAGTCTGGCGTTTTAACAGCGCAATTACACCCTGGTTATAAAAGGTCAGTTTTCCATCCACATCCGCTTCAAAGAGGGGTTCCGGCAGAAAATCAGCCATCTCACGGAATCTTTTTTCACTTTCAATGAGGGCCTGTTCCTGTAATCGCTGGCTGGTTTTATCCCGGATGATCAGAAGGACTGCTTCTTCTCCGGCATGAGAAATAGGGACGGTGATTAATTCCCCATATAATGTTTTATTCTGCCGTGTTTTTAAAAAACCTTCACAACTTGACGGCCCTTTTCCTCGCTCTGTGGTTTTGATTATAGTATCGAACCATTCTTTCAGGTTTGGATCAAAATACTCACGAAGGGGTTTTTCAAGGAACTCATCAGGGGAATGAACCTCAAATAACATGGCCGCTGCCGGGTTAAGATATGCCACTTTTATTCCGGTCAGGATTGCAATGGCATCAGGAGAGGTTTCAGAGAGTTGCATGTAGCGCTCTTCACTCTCTATAAGGGCATCACGAAGTGCTTCTTCTGCCTCAATACGAGTAACAACATTTCCGATCTGTGAGGCCACACCTTCGAGTGGTCGTCTCACATCATATGGGACTTCAATCAGGTTTTCTGATGCCAGAACAAAATATCCGGTAACATCTTCATATCTTTGTATTGGAATAAACGCAAGCGCGGTAAAACGGCTTTCATACCGGCGCATATCGGTCATACTTAAGTAATAAGGATTTCCAGTTGAAAACACCGGTTCTTCTGATGTTTCCTGCATGAATCCTTCGATAAATCTACTTAACGCCGCCCTATATGGGCCCTGGTCAAGAAATAGAGATAATGTATCTGTGTCACGGTCAAGTAGGTAAATTGATCCGGTTTCCATCCCACTAATCTCAATTGCGGCAGAAAGGGAGAATGTAAGTGCTGACTCGAGGGTTGAACTGGTGGCAAGAGCTAATCCGAGATCTTTTAGAATGATCCCCTGCCGGTCTATTTCCCGTTGTTTAGAGATATCACGTCCGACGGCCTGTATCTCCTGAACTTCATATTTTTCATTGAATATTGCTCTGATTATCCACTGATGCCAGATAATCCTGCCATGTCCGGCATAAAAGGGAAGTTGTATCTCGACTGAAGGGTAGTCAGGATCGCAAAACGCGATAGCATCCTCTATCTCTTTTTGGTTATCGGGATAGAGTGAGTGAAAGGTGACTCCGGAAAGAAGGTCTGATGGAGTCTGAAGACTTTTCAGAAAAGCAGAATTTACAAATACTATCCTCCCTTCTCCATCCATCCTGCAGACAAATTCGGTAAGATCCTCAACAACCGCCCTGTACCTGCGTTCCTTTTCAACAAGTGACTGCTCAGCCCTGTACCTGCTTACACCGTTCCGGATATAGTGCGCGAGTTCTGAAAAGAGTTCTTCCGGGTTCCCTCCTTTCTTAACATAGTAATCCGCTCCCGCATTGATGGCATGCATGGCCACGTCCTCATGCCCTCTTCCGGTGAACATGATGATTGGAATATCCGCATTCATTGAGCGGATTTCACCAAGGAGCGTCAGTCCGTCAATATCCGGCATTTCGTAATCGATTATCAGGCAGTCAAATGAAAAGAGATCTTCACGTGTCAGGGCTTCTGCTGCAGAATTACAAATATCCACTCCGATAGAATGAACGATTGACAGATAATCACGGATTGCGTTAAGTAAACCTGGTTCGTCATCAATAAACAATACATGTATCGGAGTTTCAGTTTCCATTCACTTCTTCCTTATCTGTGCATCTCCAATGACCGGAATGAGAAACTCTCAGAGATACAGACGAATAATCTTATCCTTTTCCGGGTAGATACACTGATCCGTTACAAAGCATTATGAAGCAATACACATATTTCCTTCTCCTTGGTATCATCGCAATTCTGGAAGTTGGCATTTTCTACTGGTCGGTTGAAAACCTCGAGCCGTTTATCATGACTGGTGCGGTTGTTATCGGGGTTATAGCAGCCTGGATCTCCAGGCAGATGGTAGATGATGTGATTACTGATGAAAGGTCCCATCTGATCACCGAGAAAGCTTCACTCAGAACTCTCCAGGTAATGGGCATCACATTGTTTTCCTATGCTCTTGGAGGGGTGGTCATAAGCCTTGGAGGAGATACATTCGGTCCTTTTTCATACCAGATTGCCCGGTTTTCATTTTTACTTATGTTCATCGTCTTTTTGATGATTATTGTCTACATCCTTTTTATATCATGGTATGAGCGAAGATTTGGAGCCGGGGGGGAGGATGAAGAATAAGGTCAAGGTTTTTCGTGCGATGTACGACCTGACCCAGGAGGATCTGGCACGTGAAGTTGGCGTCACCAGACAGACCATTCTTGCGATTGAAAAAGGGAAATACGACCCTTCTTTAGAGCTAGCATTCAGAATGGCTCATCGTTTCCAGGTCACTATAGAAGAAATCTTTATCTTCGAAGAATTTTCTTCATGAATCTTTTTTTATGCTTGCATTATATAACAAAAAGCTGATTGTGCTTGTCCATGAGGAAAGTAGATATAACAGAATGTAAATATAACTATACATGCGCAGGGATTACCCTGCCCTGAAATTCCGGAGGTGATACCGAAGCTGTTTAACAAAGCCCCACACCTACCCATCCGGTATGCCATCCTCACCAGAGGAAATAACAAAACCAGAAGAGACATAACCGGTACAAAGGCAGAGACAACAAACCCCCCATCCAGCACTCCCCGCATAATATCTGCCTTATGTGCCGGAAATGGATACACCCCATAACCTTGTTTTCAGGTCCGGGATATACATTCCCGGATCTAATAATTACCAACAAAATCGGTTAATCAGAGATTCCTATTTTGATTCAGGAGAACCGAGGAGTTGTGATACTTTTGAAAGAAGAGATGAAGCCGAAATTGGCTTATGAAAAAGTGCGTCTGCTCCGGACCGGATTGCAAGGTCTGTAATCATTTCATGTGATATTGATGTGCACACAAGAAAGGAAGCAGAGGGACAATTGCCTTTCATCACTCTGAGCAAGTCCATTCCATTGATATCAGGCATAATAAGATCAAGGGTAACAAGATCAGGTTTCACCGTCTGAAAGAGTGATATTGCTTCAGCTCCGGAGGAGGCTTTTCCGGTGACCTTATATCCTGCACTACTCAGTATTGATGCCACATGATCCCGGTGTGCGGGTTTATCATCGACGACTAAAATTCCTGACATAGTACAACCAGATAGTGTGGTTTTTCGTTTCCTATTATCAGTTAATAATTATATGCCATGCAAAAGCCAGCATCTTCTTTCTGAATTACATGGGGAATACCATTAGAAAAGACGCATAAATCCCCGTCTGGACCAGTGTGACAGGAATTCCATATCTGCAAAAAAACCTCATGGATATATGAATGCCCTCCCGTTCAGCTTGTTGTATAATAATGACATTACTTGCTGCACCAAGGATTGTAAGATTCCCCGCGATTGTGCTACCTGCTGCAAGAGCCAGTACCAGGGATGGTGAAACCCCGGGTGATAATAAAACCGGTTGAAATAACGCAACAAACGGAACGTTGGAGATTACCTGTGAGAGAAGGATGCCTGCGGTGAGAATCCCGATAATATCACCCTCTCCTTCATGATGAACAATATCCAGAAACAGCCCGGTATCGTACACACTTTGCATCAGGACAAACATCGCGGCAAAAAAAATGAGCGTACACCAGTCTGTTTTTTTCAGAATAGCCATCCTGTCAGGTGTAAAAAGAATTACCGGAATTGCAGCGGATACTGCAATCCATTCGAAAGGGATCGATAATCCAATTCCGGTCAGTCCGTATACTATTTTCATCCCTACCCCGAGAAAAAGCAGGAAAATTGAAAAATAAATCACTTTTCTGGAAGAGTTATCTGTAGGTTCGATAATTTCATGTTGACTTGGTATCTGGCCGGCACTTTTAAACAGGGGTCGCAGTACTATCCAGACTATCCCCAGACTGAGGATGGTTGGAATAAAAAGCCCGGAAAAAAAGAGGAGATATGGTGACATATCCGCGACATAGGTTGTAATAAGATAATTTTGCGGATTTCCAATCGGGCTGAATACACTTCCTGTGGTTATTGCAAAACAAAGAGCGAGAAGAGCACCTGATTTTGAAATATTGAATCTATCTGCAAGAACCAACACCAAGGGACCACCGATTATGGCGATGGTGTCATTCATGAGAATTGCGGATAAAAAACCCATCACCACGATGATGAGTGCAAGTAATTGATCCCCGCTCCTTGCATGATTGGTGATCCAATTTATTGAGACTTTTAAAAGACCACTTGATTCAAATCCTGCCCCGATGATAAACATTGACAAAAGAAAGGTAATCACTCCCGGATTAATCGCTTTTATCGCTGCATCAGGGGATATCTGTCCGGTAACGAGCACTGCCAGGGCACCGGCAAGCATTACCTGCCATATTCTGAAATGAAACCGCCCGATCTGGCGAATAGCAATCAGAATAAAAACAAGACCTAGGATAAGAAGAGAAAGCTGCGTGATAGTACATATATTGTTCAGAGTTATCAATTTCACATTTTGGGTTATGGGTATCACGCAAAAATCTAAAATAAGAAAGATGGAACCCTATTATATGGGTTATCGCACATTTTTCTTACTTATCGCACTCATCATCTGTATCTTATCTCAAGATGTGCTTGCACTTGACTCTAAAATACCTAAAGAGGGCACGGTGTTCGTAGGAGAGAATGATATTGATATTTCTGAATGTAATGTGAGAACCGGCGAAGAAATTGCGTTTTGGAGTTCCGGCTCTCCTGAAGGCACCCCGGATTCGCGTGCAAAAGTCATGGATGCAACCCATTTTTTTGTGGATCCCACGTTCTTTTCTGGAAAAACAGGAACATGGTATGGACTTACCAGTAAAAAACCTGTTTTTAAAGTAGAAGATCCCTGGTTGCAACTTGATGTTATTGAGAATGGTATTGATCACGAACCTGAATGGATAAAAAAAGGAAATCTGGTCTCATTTAAAATATCCACGAATATGTATGCAATCAGTGAACGTGTGGGATCAGCCGGTGCTCCGGTAAAAATAAATCTCACCGGTCCGAATGAGACGACATATAGCCAGCTAAATTCTCCCACCGGAACATACAATCTTGAAAATATCTACGTTTATTATAGCCCGTTTGATACCGGTGCGATCTGGGAAACAAAATCTGAAACTGAGTACCCGGAAGGAGAATACACGGCATGGGCAACCTGTAATGTGAACGATATTAATGAAAAAAACTCTGGTGAGGGTGTCACTACCAGCACAAAAACAACCTTTATCCTCAGTAAAATAAAGCCGGAGGAAGAAGAAGAGGAAAAAGAGGAGAAGAATACAGATTCAGATAAAGATAAAACAGAAAATGAGGATGAGAATGATAATGAAGAAGAATCTGAATCTGATAATGAACCAGTAATTACCAAAGAGCCGACACCTGAACCAACAGAAGAACCAGTGCCTGAACTGACTCTGGATATAACACCGGAAGTAACCAAACCAATAGCGACCTTTACTCCAAAACCAACCAAACCTCCACTTCCCTCTCCTCCAAAAAACTCTCCTGAAAAAACCCAGAAACAACCATTAAACTTTGGTCTTTGTTTTCTGGCTCTTGTGGCAGGTCTTATTCTAACAGTCAGGAAAAAAGTATAATCTTTTTTTGAGATCTTACCAGATATTGCCCCCGGTCACTATCATGATATCATCTGGTGACCAAAGTATTCCTCCATGAAGCGTGCACTGCTCTCAGTATGGAATAAAGAAGGTATCACAGACCTCGCCCATGCACTCAATAAGGCAGGAACGGAGTTGCTGAGTTCAGGAGGTACTGCAAAAGTTCTCGCGTCCGCAGGAATACCTATCCAGGAAGTATCAGATTATACCGGATTTCCTGAAATGATGGATGGGAGGGTAAAAACTCTCCATCCACGTATACATGGCGGTATTCTGGGTCGGAGAGGTACTGATGATTCTGTTATGAAGGAGCATAATATCGGGCCGATAGACCTAGTTGTTGTGAACCTTTACCCGTTTGAGGATATGGCCGGGCAGGGTCTGCCTCTTGATGAACTCATCGAGTTTATTGATATTGGGGGGCCTGCCATGATTCGGGCTGCAGCAAAGAATTACCAGGATGTACTGGTGATTATTGACCCTGCAGATTATTCTCTTGTTATTGATGCAATAAATTTCGGAAAGAAGTTTACAAAAGAGGAAAGACTGTCTTTTGCCAGAAAAGTATTTGCACGCATGGCAGCATATGACGGGGCAATCAGTAATTATCTCTATGGTCTTGACAAGGATATGCCTGATATCTATTCTGTGCAACTTCGGAATGGCCGCATGCTCAGGTATGGTGAAAACCCGCATCAGATGGCTGCTGTGTATGGTGAAACCGGCATCGCCGGATCAATCCCCCTGCAGGGCAAGGCAATGTCATATAATAATTATCTTGATGTTGACGCTGCCGTTGGTCTTCTCAATGAATTTGATGAATGTACTGCAGTCATTGTCAAGCATAACAACCCCTGCGGAATTGCCATAGGCACTGATGTAACAGAGGCCTATAAATCAGCCAGGGATGTCGATCCGGTTTCAGCATACGGGGGGATTGTTGTGGTTAACCGGGAAGTTACCGCCAGTCTTGCCAGGGAGATTGTATCGACATTTATTGAGGTTCTTGCAGCTCCTTCTTTCTCATCCGAAGCACGGGACATCCTAAAAGCGAAAGAAAACCTGCGCCTGCTTGTGATATCAGAACACTCAAATGAGGATGCAGTCCGGACTATTGATGGTGGCGCCCTTGTCCAGCGAACGCCGGTCATCAGAGAAGAATGGACTGTAGTTACGGATAGGGATCCGTCCGCGGATGAGGAGGCAGCACTCCAGCTGGCTATGAAGATCTGTAAGCATGTAAAAAGCAATGCTATTGTTTTTGCTGATAAAACCCGCGCCCTTGGTATTGGTGCCGGACAGATGAGCAGGGTAGACAGTGCGAAGATAGCAATTTCAAAAGCACAATTTCCATTAAAGGGTTCAGTTGTCGCCTCAGACGCATTTTTACCATTTCCCGATACGCTGGAAGTCGCTGCAGATGCAGGAGCAACCGCCCTGATTCAGCCGGGTGGCTCAATCCGGGACAATGAGGTCATCGCAGAGGCAAACAAAAGGAAAATGGCAATGGTGTTTACCGGTGTCAGGTATTTCCGGCATTAACAAAACAAAGATGAACTAACACAAAAATATCCATTAGGCAGTACTCCTCATGTCTTCACATTCTTGTGGCGAACCCTGTATTCCCATCCGTGATATTATTCTCATGATGGTTGCACGTATCGGAGAAGTTGCACAGACCCTTGAGCAGGAACAGGTAGATTGTTTTATCTCTGAAATCACACGGGCAGAGAGAATCTTTGTGGTTGGTGCGGGAAGATCAGGTTTTGTTGCAAAATCATTTGCAATGCGCCTGATGCACCTTGGTTTTACTTCGTATGTTGTCGGTGAAACGGTAACTCCCGCATTCCATGAGAGCGACTCTTTGATTGCGTTCTCCGGTTCCGGTACAACAAAATCTGTACTTGAGGCTTGTGAAACGACCAGGCAGATTGGTGGACATATCTGTCTCGTTACCGGAACACCGGCATCTCCTATGATGGATCTTGCAGATTGTGTCGTGCTGCTGAATACCGAGGAACAAGGGAGCCATGTCGGCCCTGACCATTTTGACCTCCGTCAGCTCAGGGGGGAACACCGTTCAATATCTGCGGCATGTACTCCACTTGGTACCCTTTTTGAAACAGCCGCTATGATTTTTGCAGATTCTGTTATCAGCGCCTTAATCGAGATGAAACACTGTTCTATCGAAGAAATTATGGAACGGTACACGAATATGCAATAACCGGATATTTTTAAAAAATCATCTGATTTTTCCGGGTAAGTTTATACACTCGCAGTTCTTCTCCATCTTCCATTTTTTCAGTGTCCACAACCGTGTAATTAAATCCGGTTTTAGAAAAAATTTCTTCGCAGGATGAAAAATCCTGTAATGAAGAGATGAGCATTACTACTCTGCCTGAATCATTCAGAACATTCAAAATCCGGGTACAAAAAGCATTGACTGGTTCTCTTCCGTCCGGGCCACCGTCAAGGGCAAATTCCAGCCAGTCATCACCCCGCTCTTCAGGAGAGGTCGGAAGATATGGGGGATTGAAGATGACAAGAGAAAAATATTTTTTCAGACCGTCGGCAAAGTCCGTTCTGATAATATTTACTCCCTGTGTATGTGCAAGAAGTGCTGCATGTGGATTGATATCGGTTCCCAGAGCAAGTTTGCAAGGAGATAAATTCCAAATGATGTAGGCACTTCCAATTCCTACTTCAAGAACAGTGTCAGCAGGAAGGATCTCGTTATTTGCTGCTCGAAGCAGTAGAAAAGTATCTTCCCTGGGGGAATAAACCTGGTTTTTATCAGGCACTAATCCTGTTGGATATGGTGGCAAAATCTTCAAGGTACAGTGCCTCAGGTCTGGATGAAAGAATTTCTGTGTCCAGTGTTTCAATTAGATCTTCCATCTGTTTTTTACCAAATTTACCGGAAAGTGCATGAAGTGTTGATCGGACGGTCTTTCTCCGCCGTGAAAAAAGTTCCCTGACAATTTCTTCATACATTTTTTTGTCGGTTATGGGAAAGAGGGGCTCTCTTGGTTCAATCCACATGACGGTGGAATGTACTGCTGGAGGAGGAGAAAATGCTCCGGGAGGGAGATCAAAACACCGGTTTGCCCGTGCGTATGTCTGGAGCATAATAGAAAGTCTCCCACATTCCCTGCTTCCCGGTGGTGCCATCATCCGGTCTGCAAATTCTTTCTGATACATAAGTATAGCAGACTCAAATCCTATCTCAAGGAGTCGGAACGTGATCGGAGATGAGATTGAATAAGGCAGGTTTGCCATTACGATATCAAAAGGAGGAAGAGGAACCTTAACCGCATCACCGGGAATTATGGTAAGCTCACCGGATGCTAGTTTATCACTAAAACGAGAGGTAAGGAGATCTATCAGTCGGCGATCCAGTTCTACTGATATTACGGTAGCTCCCCTATCAAGAAGGGCTTTTGTGAGAATACCTTCCCCCGGTCCAATCTCCAGAACCCTTCTTCCTGAAATATCAAGGATATCAGCAATACGAGCAACGATCCTTGGATCGGTTAAAAAGTGCTGGTCCTTATAAGCCCTCATCGTGAGGTAAAAAGGTGATATTTCACATTCGGATCCTGGATTTCCTCAAGAACCCGATTCAGAATCATCCGT
Organism: Methanospirillum stamsii; assembly: GCF_003173335.1. Taxonomy (GTDB): domain Archaea; phylum Halobacteriota; class Methanomicrobia; order Methanomicrobiales; family Methanospirillaceae; genus Methanospirillum; species Methanospirillum stamsii. The sequence goes on along the minus strand of NZ_QGMZ01000004.1, from coordinate 76,206 downwards.
TCAGGATGCGGGATTGTTTTGATTCTTTGAGAAATATCTGCGAAACTTTCATAAGGTTTCTTCTCCCGATCCTCGATAATCTCCCACATCAGTTTCTTGCCGATTCCAGGGAGCAGGTGGAGCATATGCAGTTTTGGGGTAATAGGGATTGATTTATTGTAAAAATCTACAAATTCCTTTTCCCTGTCTTTTACAATCCGTTCAATTGCAAAGGAGAGCTCCTGAACTGCACTATGTGTCAGTTCATCAAATCTGAGCCGGCGTTTTACCCGCTCAATCTTCTGACGCTCTCCCCCTCCGATGTACACAAGCTCGCCGATATCCAGAGTGAGGTTTTTTGGTATGAGTTCAAGAAGTTTGAACTGTTCCACCCCTACAGCCTGGACTATCGGTTCCCTCTTATACATCGGTCGTGGATCGTTTGGATATCCCTTTGGGAGAATATCCAGAACTACTGCATTGATCTCCTTTCTCTCCTCTTTCATGGGCATCAACCTATCTGAAATGGGATATCACCAGATCAATGATTGCATCAAGTTCTTCAGGGGTGTGGGAAAATTTGTCTCTTCCGAATACTGCCCGCACTTCATCCCGTGTCCGTGGCATGATACTGGCAATACGGTATGCCACGTCAGGTTTCACTTTATCAAGCTGAATCAGGGCCTGCACGAGTTCTGCAGATTGTTCAGCAGATGTTTTTGAAATCTGATTGGCATGTTCAATACTCCGCCTAAGCTCATATGGCATCTCCTTGCTTTTTTCAAGTCGTGCAGCTTCCACATTGAGAAGCTCTTCTTTCAATTCAGGGAGAGTAATTGCTGTTTCCTGGAGGATTCCTTTAATTTTCATGCCAATCAGTCTTAATTTTCGTTTAGTACTGCTGTGCCCGCAGGTGCTGGGGACGGGAGATTACCATCTTGTTTTTGTTACCGTCACGGATCTCAACCAGCCAGGCACGACCACGCTGACCAATTACTGAACCGGTCTTGCCGTGGAACCTGCGGTGAGGCATTCCTTTCTGAATGCTCGGTTCACAAACAATATGAACCTTTTGTCCGATTTCAAACTTCTGAATGACCCGTGTAACCGGGAGAACTCCGCGTTCTCTCAGATCTTTCTTGAATTTATACCGGGTCTTTTTTCTTGGTCCGTTATGAAGTGCCATGAGATTTCACCTGATCTATCCCTTCCACATGTATTACATCTAACTGTACCACACGTGCAGGGGTTTTCAGGACCTCTGTCAGACTAGGCGTGGTCCTTCCCTGATCGCCTGATATCAATTCCTTAATATACAGTCCGGCTTCACCCGTGACCTCTATTACGAAGTCGTTGCCTTCCTTCCCTGTATATCTGATATCAACAACGCCCCGTTCACGTACCTTATCTGCCCTCCGGTGTGCTACTCGCGTAGGCGTGCGCTGATGAATTGTAGCCCCCGATAGTTGCTCTAGTGCTGATTGAAGGGTTTTTTCCGGGATGGAACCGTCTATATCGACCAGAATCCTGTATTTTTTATGCCCTTTGTAATTCTTTAAGGTTTCCACCTCTGAGCGAGCACTCCAATCCAGATCAATAACCCCGACCCGATCGGTATTCGCGGAGTTGATGGCTTCTTCGAGTGTTTTAGGGTCTGCACTCCTTATAAGCGGATGAACAATTTCAAGAATAAATGGTCTGCCTGAACCTACCATTACCGCATCAATATCTTCTCTCCCAGCCCCGTGCAGAATTGCCCGTTCGGCTTTAAAAATAGGCAGAAGTGGTTTTCCGATGAGTTCTTCGACAGAATCCTGATATTGTTTCCCGGTACCGTTACATGCCTCACATCCGGCACCTTTACACTTCGAACATGCCCAGTGAGTTTGTGGAATACCCCGTTCATATTTCAGGTATCGTCCGTAAAGGAAAAGAGACCGTATCTGAACTTCAACACGTTCTTCATGGATGTGAAGAACTGCTGTCAAATCAGGGTTTTTTGTGTCCCCCGCAAGTCCGGTCTTTGCAGCGACAAGTTTTCCAACCTCTCGGTTAATCTCTGATTTCAGAGGTTCTGGATCTGAAAGACCGAGATCGCTCCACACCATCTCTTCGGATTCACTCATAAGAGGCGGAACTTTTGTGCCGATAACAAAGGTTTTACCTTCCATACCCTGAAAAGCCTGAACTACGCGGTCAGCCCACACTTCTGCAGTGGTAAAAAAATCCCCGCAAATCCAGCAGGTTTCCTGCTGAGGGTGAAATGGTTCATTCAGGGTGAGTGCCGCTGCTATCCGGATTCCCTGGCCACGCTTATCATTTGAAAGCCCAAATGAACGTTTTGCGACCATGCGACCAAGGCAGTGATCACAAATTTCTCCATAATCTGTTATTTTCTGATATAGTTCTGTCAGATCCATCCTGACTCCCTCCGATCGATTTCATTGAGTAGCAGTGTTATCGCGTGATCTGCATGGACAATTGCCGGTCCCAGCGAAAAACAGGGAAGGTGGGCAGTGCAATTTTTCTCATCATCTGAAAAATTCTGGTTATCGGAGAGGAGAAAATTTTTTGGAAGATCCTCATCCGGAACTTTTCTGATATCAATGCCCGATTCATCCAGTACCGCATACTTTTGTTCTGTCAGCATATCTGCAAGTGTTCCTGTCCTGCAGGATAGTCCGGGTCCTGCTTCTCTGAATTTCTTCCCTGCAGGTATGGCAAGGCCCTTTTTAATGAAAGATGCGATATTGCGTTCATCAGGTGAAAGATTTCTTATTTCATTGCCTGAAAACCGGATGATGCGACCCGGATGAGGCTGTCCAAGAAGAAGAATATCACAGGTAATATTCTGCCTTATTCCGTGAGATAAAAAAAGAGAGGACCCGATTGCCCTGCAGAGGAGGTCCATCCTCCCCCCGGCCCCCGGGAGATCGTTTAAAGAAAACGATGCATCAGTACTGGCTGTGTGTCCGATTATGAGAAATGAAATCATCAGGACATTTTCCCGAATTTTTTCATCAGCCGTTGCATCCCTTTCTCTCCTCCTTTAAAACCCTTGAATGTCCGTTTCATCATTTTATAATATTTGATTAATTCACGGACCTCATCCAGATTAGCCCCGGCACCCATGGCAATACGATGAACCCGTGACCCGTTGAGGACAGTCGGATCATCAAGTTCAATTGGTGTCATAGAATCCATGATTATCTTGTATTTGTTCATCTTTGATGCGGTGACATCAAGGGCTTCAGTTGGAAGATCCATTCCTCCCATTGGAAGCATGGACAAAACCTGTTTCAGCGGGCCCATTTTATTGACCGCTTCAAGCTGCCGGTACATATCACGGAGGGTAAACTTACCGGAGAGCATGGCATTCACATCGATATCCTGCTCATCGATGGACTCCTGCACACGCTCGGCCAGAGCTTTTAGATCTCCCATGCCAAGCAGCCGTGAGATGTAACTGCTTGGATCAAACCACTCAAGATCTTCGATGGTTTCTCCCTGCCCGATAAAGACGATACCTGAACCGGTTTCAGCAACGGCAGAGAGAGCACCTCCTCCTTTTGCGGTTCCATCCATCTTGGTGATGATGACACCGTCAATATTCACCGCGTCATGAAATCTTCTGGCCTGTTCACGTGCCTGCTGTCCAAGAGCTGCATCAAGAACCAGCCACCGGTGAGTGGCACGGGTTATCTCATTCAGGTCAATGATCTCGGTGATAAGATCGTCCTCAAGGGCATGACGACCCTGGGTATCGACGATGATAACTTCATCTTTCAGAGAGGCCAGACCATCACGGACAATTTTTCGTGCATCCTGTTCAGCAGGATTTCCATAACAGGGGACCTGGATCCGGTCACAGAGAGTTTTTATCTGGGTGTATGCACCTGGCCGGAAAGTGTCAGCGCATATCACTGCAACCCGCATCCCTTTTCTTTTAAAGAACCGTGCGAGTTTTGCAGTCGTTGTGGTTTTTCCTGAACCCTGCAGACCTGCCATCAGGATAATCTGCTTACCAAGAGTAATCTCAACGGTTTTACCAACGAGCAGGACAAGTTCATCATATACAATACGAAGCACATGTTCCCGGGCTGTAACCCCTTTCGGGGGTTGTTCATCAAGAGCACGTTTCTTAATGGTCTGCGAGAGCTGCATGACCTGTTTGACATTGACATCTGCCTGCAGAAGGGCCCGCTGAAGATCCTTTACCAGATCTTCTACTGCTGCCCGGTCAATGACGGTTTTTCCTGCAAGTTTGCGCAATGCATCCTTCAGGTTAGAACCAAGGTTATCAAGCATCAGGCATCACCCAAGAGATCTGCAACCACTGCGGAGGGATTGAATGCCATGACATCCTCATATGCCTGACCGGTTCCGATAAACAGGAGAGGTTTTCCAACCGCATGGGCGATTGAGATGGCAGCACCACCTTTTGGATCCATATCCACCTTGGTGAGCATTACTGCATCGATTCCGACGGATTTAGAAAATTCTTCTGCCCGGATGACTGCATCATTTCCTGCGACCGCTTCATCAACGTACACAATGAGATCCGGTTTGATAACCCGCCTTATCTTTGCCAGCTGGTTCATCAGGTTAGCCCGGTTATGAAATCTTCCTGCCGTATCTCCAAGAACTACATCTATCTGATGTGCCCGGGCGTATTCAACGGTATCAAACAGGACAGCAGTAGGATCAGATCCCTCCTGGTGCTGAATTACCTTAATTCCAAGTCTTTGTCCATGGACATCAATCTGCTCAATAGCACCTGCACGAAATGTATCTCCAGCTCCTAAAACTACAGAAAAACCATTGTTTTGTAAAAATTTTGCAACCTTTGCGATGGAAGTTGTTTTTCCAGTCCCATTTACTCCGGTAAACAAAATTTTGACCGGGCGATCATGCTCTTTGATATAAGAGACAATGTCAACTCCTTCCCCAAGTACACCGAGGAGTGCATCTGCAAGAGCGCTCCGGACAATGGAATCTACCGATGTACCGATCTTCCTTTTTGATCCTGAAAGGTCGGATTTTATGTGGGAGAGAATCTCCTCAGTTACCGAAAAAGCTACATCACTTTCAAGAAGACCCATTTCAAGTTCGTCCAGAATGTCATGAATATCTTTTTCAGATATGATAAATTCCCTGTCACGAACGAAAGAAACGAGTTTTTCGGTGAATTTCGGAGCAGATTTTCGTTCAGATTCCAAAGAGGCAGGAGTACTAACGCTCTCTGGTAGAATATCAGCATCAACAGCAGCGTCCGGTATTACTGCTATTTCCGGTTTTGCTTCTTCAAGAGAATTTTCAAGTTTTTTTCGGGCAGAAAAAAGTTTTTCCTTCAGTGCTTTGAACATTTTCCATCACCTGCAGCCAAACAGGAAGCAGGGGTTACTGAAGGGAACCTGCACCCTGTTGTTCAGTCTGAGCCTGCCGGTAGAGCAGTTCAAGACGTTTTTGGATGTCCTTTACCTGGGCATCAATTTTCTGGAGGACTTCTGTGAGGTTTTTTGCAGAGGCCTCCATCTCCTTGATACGATCCTGAAGGTAAGAAATGGCACCATTATTGGTCTTTTGTACAATGATATCTGAGCCAATACTGACGAACACTTCATCCGGCTGCACGATGGTTGCCCTGATATTCAGTCCGCCGCCAATTGGCATGAAAACTGGTGCTTCCCCTGCATCTGCGAGGGCATTTAATGTCTCTATGGAGGCATTTGCCTCACGGATACCTTCCTCCATAATACCAAGCTGTCGTGAGTAGACTTCAGCCTGCTGTGTATACTGATTCAGGTAATTCTGAAGAGACTGAACCTCTCTGGGATCAACGGGGGCCACCAGTATCACTCCCCACTCACTTCAGATACGGTTTCAACCTTAATGTAAGGACGGGCAAGGCGGTGCTTGCTTCCGATTACTGAAAGAATCCGCTCTTTAGCCTGAACCGGATTTGGTGCAGTGAGAACTTTGGTGAATGGTTTCCAAAAGTCGGGTTTTTCCCGGTACGTTCCTTTTACCTCAAATTTTTTCTCATCCATGTTATTCCTCAAAACCTAAAATATCTTCAATTCTGCTGAGTTCATAACCGCTGGTCCCGATTCCAGCAAGATATCCACGGCTATTTGCAACAAGACCTGTTCCAACCATCCCGCTACCCATTGTTACAGAGCCTTTCCCCACGGGGAGGTCACACACCCGTTCCAGTTTCTGGATTTCTCCGGGTGTGCTCCGGGGATTGATGACAACGCCGGTCTTTGTGGCAACTGCCGCCATTCCAACGGTTTTTATGTCACCTAACGTAAGAGGGATTACCGGCACCTGAAGGAATTCACTCATTGCCTCCATAAGTTCCGTATCCATTTCCGGATGGACCGCTGCAAAAGTATCATTTGCTAATATAATGTTCCCTGCAGCGTTCATCCCCTCTTCAAGTAACATTAATTCACGGTACTCGGAGAGGGTCTGAATCTCTTCTTCTTTTGCCATTCCGGTGATTATTAGTCCATGACTGTTTCCAGCAATGAGAGAACCGATAATCGGGCTGCCCTGGATGGTGGTTTTTATGACTTCCACCCTGAACGCCTCTTCATATCGTTCAATGAGTTCCGGTGCTGTTTCTGGCGGGACTATCGCGATATCTTCAAATACGCGGGTGAAAACGCCGATGTAGGGGTCTCCTGCAATCGAGACAGTACGGTCCATCTACTCCTCAGCTAATTCTGCCTGTACCTGTCCGTCTTCGAGCTTCATCGCCCGTACACGAACCCGTGCAGGTGGCTTTTCAGTACCTCTGGCCCAGATACGTTCATTGATATCCTGTCCGAGACGTACGTCATCGCTTTTCATGTGTTTACCCAGGAATGCACGAATGTCTTTCATTGCTTTTGCACTCCGGCGCCATCGGGGAACCCGTTTTACTCCCCCAAGAGGGATTACATACATCTGTTCCTGCAGTTTTTCAACCATGTATCATCACACCTTCAATGTGCTCCGCCGCCAGCTGTGGCGGGCCGGATGGGCCATAACTGCTCGGGCTGTCTTTACCATAACCCACTGAGGAACACGCCTGTTCTGCTGGGTCTTTTTTGATAACCGAATCTTTCGGCATTTTGTAAGTTTACTCATAATACACCTCAGGTAAGAATTAATCTGCCAGTTATCAGGGACTGCTGATGTGCCGGAGGGAAATATTGCTCGGGAGAAAGTCCTCTTCTCTTTAATTCCTTGCGGATACCCGTCTCATAATCCCCATTGGAGATATTTCCGGTTTCCCCATACTCCACTGTCAGGTATCTGGATACCAACCGTTCAACTTCACGTTTTGGAAACCCGATTAGCGGTCTGACATAGGAGCACCCAAACCGGTCGCTGATGCTGCGGATTTCATCATCTGAAAGAAGAGGCACCCGATCACCAAATCTGGTACCATCCGCCACAACATCATACACACCACACAGATGCCTGATCGCTTCACGATGAACCTGCTGGATTGCATTATTCGGAAACCCGTCTTTCACAATCATATCTGTTATTTCGGCGAGAAAACCCTCCGGAAATGAACGAATATGATGTTTGTATCCTAATGATGCAGCAGCTGCTTTGACATCGGAAATGCCGGCATTATGGCTGAAGAGGAAGGTGTTCAGTTCGACCTCATACCAGGTAGAAAGAAGTATTGCTGCGAGAGAACTGTCTTTTCCACCTGAGAAGAGGACGCCTGCCTTCATCCCTTCCGCCTGATATTAAACTCCCGTTTTGCCGGGGTCACCTGCTGAAGGATGACCTTTAGCTGGTCATCTGATATTTTCGTCTTGATTCTGCCATTCTGGGCAAGCATTACCAGTTGTTGTTCAACCGCCCGTGCAAAATCAGGACGGGTGAGTTTGATGGTATTGAGTCGCTCCCTGGCTTCAGGCTCCAGGATTTGCATGAGTGCCATCTGCATTTGCGCATCGTACTGTTGCTGACGGTCAATCTCCTGCTGTTGCACGGCAGCCTGTTGCTGCATCTCTGCCATTTTTCTCCGGCGGATATCAGCCAGTTCATCGTCACCCATCGTTAATCACCAACACCACTTACTGGTTTTCTGTACTGACAGTATAGGCAATTCCGTCAAGGAATGAAGTCCCGGCCGGAGTTACAACCCTGCCGTTCTTCTGTTTTGCAATAAATCCTGCTGCTTCAAGTTGTTGTAATGATTTTCGCAGGATAGAGCCACTCCCCTTGACTGATTTGTTCGGTTTTGAACCGCGGTTCTTTTTTCCGCCATAAACCGAACGCATTCTCTCAACACCGACCGGTCCATCAACATATACTCGCCTGAGGACTGCTGCTGCCCGGGTGTACCACCAGTCCGGATCTTCCGGAGGCATCTCACGGTGTGTACCGGTCTTTACAAATGGTGCCCATTCAGGCGCGGTTATTTCTGGTTTTTCCTTCAGTTCCATTGCCGCTTTTGCAATGAGCTTGTCAGCCGGAACATCATATACAGTAGTCATCGATAGTCCACACTCTCAATACGGATAGTAGTCTCTACATATTAGTTTGAAGTATTCTTATATATTTCTAGAGAAAAAAGTTGATGGGAAAGTGCTTATTTACCAAGATTCTTTGAGGTAAGTGAAAAAATGTAATATTTTAAAAAAATCCTGCTGTTTATTATTATGAAATATTTAGGTTCCATTAACTACTGAAATCTGTTCAAAGTCATCTATAATGTTCTTAGCAAACTCTCCGAAAACCGGCGAGTCATTCAATGAAATTATTCCATCTCTAAATTTTGAATAATTTTCATCAAATGATATGTTATCTTCTAAAATTAGGTCTTTCATTGCATAGTAATAATTATTCATAGATTTGTAGAGAATATCTGCATCCTGATATCCATCCTGATAATATACAATATCTGACAAAATTTCTTCATATTCATCAGATTTCAAGAAATCCCAATTTGGATCTATTTTTTTCCATTGTTCTTTAGCTGAATCTAATGACACTATTGCTTCATTATTTTTTTGTATACTCTCCTGTATCAACTCACCAGCATTTGGTAAATCTCCTTCAAAAAATGAGTATTCCGACTGAACATATGAAATAAATCCATAGAAGCCTAATAATTGGGACTCAATTATTGATTTATATACTTTCATGATACGTTCATGGTTTTCGAGATCAGCACGTTCAGCAATATCCGTGCTATTACCGATCAGATCCTTTATTTGAGTGAGATTTCGATCTGCATGCCTAATCTCTTCAAGATAATAATCAATTGATTGATTGACTAAATCATTTCGTTGACTATTGTTTTGTGCATTTTTATCAAATGCCTTTGTTTTTACCAAATTTCGTGTTTGAGCAATTTCATTATCGACCTTATTTATTGCTTTATTTAATTCTGCCTTATCTTTAAGAAGTTTGATGCCATCAGCACTCGCATGTTCAAGTGTCCAGACGCTCGAAACTGTCATCATAGCCGCACCAATAGGTGCAAGAGGTGTAAAGAATAACATTGCACCAGCGCCCATCCCCACGGCGGCAATATTATCTATAGTTTGAATGCTCCAAAAACTATCTTTGGCTTTTTCAGGATAAAGGGGTGTAACTGTTTCAATCGTAGTTGCTTCTAGGTCATATAAAACTTGACCAACTTCCCCACCATATTTACCAATCACCGCACTTTGTCCAAAAGTAATAATATTAATTAAAGACTCTCGAATCCACTTCTTCTGTTCATTAGTTAATTCCCCCTTCATTTTTTCAAGAATATCTCTTATTTTCTTTAAATCCTCTATTTTTTTATCATTTTTTTGGCAGTTTTCATCACACTCATTATTTTCAACGGGGGGTTTGTTATCATCTGCGTTTGATTTCTCATCAAATGTGGTGTGTTTATCGTTTACGGTTTTTATACCTCCTTCAACTGCTTCTTCGTCTTGTAATATTTCAGGTTGCTGCTCATTAACGTCCTTTGATTGCGTATTTATGTCCATTGGGGGATATTCTTTTGTTCTTTTCCCATCCCATGATAATTTATAGGTATACACTACACCTTGATCATCAACCACTGTAGCCAAAACTGGGTAGGATTCCAAGGCAAAATAAATTGGTTCACCACCAAAAGTTGGAGGAGCAAACTGAAAAGACTCTCCATCCCTCGTCGTATAGGTCAATTTTGATAAACTCATTGCATTAGGATCTCCTCTCCCCTCTAGCCAATTATCAATTGGGTTACTATAATCATCTGAATAGATATCTTCTTCACTACTTGAGAGTTCATTCTCCATCTCTGCAAAATCGCTGTTTGCGGAAGGTGTCTCTTCCTGACTAGATGAGCTCTCTGATTCATCAATTGGGTTATTATTATCATCTGAAAAAGTATCTTTTTCGCTGCTTGAGAGTTCATCTTCCATCTCTGTAGAATCGCTGTTTGTGGAGGGTGCCTCTTCCTGACTAGATGGGCTCTCTGATACAACCACCCGTTCCTTCTTCGTAAAGGTCTCTCCAGATGTATCTGTTATTGTTACTACTACCGTGTAAGGACCAGCTTTTGTATAGGTGTGTTCAACCTCTGATCCTTCTCCACTCGAACCATCACCGAAATCCCAGATAATACTACTTGGTGAACCCTCTAGAATTGTTGAACTAAATTTTACTTCTAAAGGAGCTTGACCTACCCATGATGGTGACAACTTAATTTTAGCAGATATTTGGCTTGAACTTGAAGCTGCTGGTGTAGTTGCACCATTGTCAGAATTACTAGTTCCCATATCTGAATAACCAGTTCCTCCACTACATGCAAGAACAGGTGCGATATTTGTCAGAATCAAACAAATTGCAACAAAAATTGGAAAGAATTTCCTCATTAAGAAATTTCTGTTACATATGTATATATATTATTTTAAATGAGGCCTCTATATCAGAAAATCAGACTGGAAATAGCGTATATCACATAACATGAGAATATAAAAATTTATTGAGGGCAAGAAATTATTCCAATTCTGTTTTTTATCGAGAGACTGATAAATACAAATAATTATTGTTCTCTAACTCTTGCCACTATTTATTTTCTTTTTTCTTTATTACCATCGTTCTTCCGCGAATCTGAAGGAGTGTTGTTCCACTATCCTTGACTATAGATTGTGGATTGATCTCTATTGATGAAAGCCATTTTATCTTGATAGCATCCCTGGTTTTTACTTGCAATCGTATTTCATCAATTATTGTGTCTGTAACTCCGTGTTTTCCTATCCATATTGTAGGTTTTAGTTCATGATAAGCAGTATCAGACATTTTTTTCTTCTTTTCCATGGTTATTTTTTCTCCTGGATAGGGGGAATCTCCGGTGCCAGCCACAGGAAAGACAGGTGATAATTACTCTCCCCCTGTCTATCCGGACTCTTCCTGTTTTACCCGGGACAAGATAGGTTTTGCACACCCGGCAATATCTCCTTTTTAAAGGGAGAGGTATCCTGATCCTCTCTTTCATTGCAATCAGGCAGGCATGCCTGATACACCGATTACTAAATTCACTGTCCCAGCTCAAGAATTCATCAGCTTTATCAAATAATATCCGGATCCTTTCCAATGCAATCTGTCTGCGATCAGAGCGCGGGGACTTTTTACTCATGAGTGATCAGGACAGGATTCGAACCCTGCGTTCTTCAATAAGAAGTCTTTTCTCAAAAAACAATTTTAAAGCATCCGGAAATGCCTGATGTTCCTCGATTAAAATGCGGTCTGCAAGACTTTCCTCATCATCATCATCAAGGACCGGAACTGTTCTCTGAATAATTATCGGACCGGCATCCATATCTTTCGTAACAAAATGGACGGTGCATCCGGAGACCTTAGTTCCATAATCCAGCGCCTGCTGCTGGGCATGGAGACCGGCAAAGGAAGGGAGGAGTGATGGGTGGATATTGATCATTTTTCCTTCATATTTATCCACAATCAGGCTTCCAAGCAACCTCATGTAACCGGCAAGGACGACAAGGTCCGGGTTATACCGGTCAATTGCAGAGATCAGCGCATCTTCATACCCTGTCTTGTCCGGGAATGACTTGTAATCAACGACCTCGTGTGCAATCCCCATCTTTTGAGCACGTGAAATTGCATAGGCTCCCGGATTATCTGTAATCAGGGCAGTGCACCGTGCCGGAATATATCCATCGGTTGTTCGATCAAAAAGCGTCTGGAAATTTGTCCCTCTTCCTGAAGCAAGTACTACAAAAGTTCCTTCCCTCATCTGTTTTCACCCTGTCCTGATTCTGGTTTATGAGGCGAGTTTAATAACAACTTAAGCCGGTTGATTCTCTTTCCTGTCATCTGAATAACAACCAGGCGGATATTTTCCTCAGTAATATCACAGACATCTCCAATTCTGGGAATATTTCCCATGCGCTCAATAAAGAGGCCGGCTATTGTCTCATATGTCTCACTCATCGGGAGGGAAATGCCAAGTTCCTTGTTTAAGTCTTCAACCCACATCCTCGCATTGACAGAGTAGACATTATCAGCAATCCTGACCAGTTCATGTTCCTCTGTATCAAACTCATCAAGAATATCTCCCACCAGTTCTTCAAGAATATCCTCAACGGTAACAATCCCTACAAAGGATCCGTACTCGTCCAGGACGATGGCCATATGGGTTTTTTTGACACGGAGTTCTTTCAGAAGATCATCAATATTCTTTGTTTCCGGAACAAACAACGGCTCGGAGCAGATCTCCTCGACGGGCGTGGTATCCTGTGCATTCAGAACCGAAAAGATAACATCCTTGACATTGAGCACACCCCGGATAGTATCAATATTCTCATGCCAGACAGGTAGTCTTGAAAATCCGGTTGTCTTAAAAATTTCAAGGGCCTCTTCAGGGCTTGCAGAATCCTCAATCATCACCACATCAATTCGGGGAGTCATGACTTCCCGGACCCGGGTATCTGAGAATTCAAAGACTGAATGAAGCATTTCCTGTTCATTCTTCTCTATTGTTCCTTCTTCCTGGCCCACGTCTATCCATTCTTTGATCTCCTCTTCGGTTATCATATGGTGAGCAAATCCGATGCTTCCGGTTACTTTCCCTGCCAGGGCATTGAATACATAGGTTATTGGACTCAGTATTCGGGAGAGTAAGAGAATTGCAGGGGAAAACCGCAATGCGTACTCTGTTGCATTCCTTGTCGCATACATCTTGGGTAAAATTTCTCCAAAGACGAGGAGGAGGAGCACAACTACGATGGTTGCTACCGAAACCGCGATGCCGGTTTCACCAAAAAATCCGATTGACACTGCAGTTGCAACCGATGCCGCAAGGATATTCACCACATTATTCCCGACCAGGATGGTTATCAAAAACTTATCCGGAGTTTTTTTCAGGGTCGCAAGAGCTTCAGATCCCTGTGATTTTTCATTTACAAGAGTCCTGACTTTAGCTCTGGTAATAGTGAATAATGCAACTTCTGAACCCGAGAAAAAACCGGACAGGATGAGACAAAAAACGAAAATAATAATGTATATGTAATATTCTATCATTCAGCGTTCACGCCGGAACACGGCATATTAGTAATGGAGTCATAGGTTTTCTTTATGGCTGCCTGATTCACCATAGATATCCTTCCTGAAGGATAAAAAATGTTTATTGTAAATATGTCCTGATACCGGAAATTTCATTTTTGAGAACCTGAATTTTTTCCTGATAATTATGTTGCTTTGAAAGAGTAAGATCGTTTAATTCAAGTGTTAATGGTCCGGAAAACCCTGATTCCTTAATGCGGGGAAGAAACTCTAATGCTAGCGGATCCTGGGATACCAGTCCGTGCATTTTTTGTTCATTGCTGCCGGAGATATGGATATTTGCTATCTTTTTTATTTTTAGAAAATCCCCGGTAACGGTCAGACCACGTCTTAGTGCATGAGCAACATCAAAGGTAAACCAGAGCCATGGGCGCCCATCAAGGATCTTTTGAATCTCTTCAGGTGATGTGAGAAGAGCATTTACTGCAGGTTCCATGTTTTCAATGGCGACCTTTACCTGAACTGATTCAGCAAGGGGCTCAATTGTATCAAGCATGTGTCCAAGTCTTTGGTAATCAGTAATGGTTGGAGGCCTTTTTGCAGTTCTTCTTCCCGGATGAATAGTGCACACCGATGCACCAATTTTTTCAGCAAGTTTTATTGAACGCTCTATCCATAATATCGAAACCTCCCGGACATCCGGATTAATGGAACAGGGGTTCAGATCGAGAACAGGCGCGTGAACTGATAGCGGGCAGGAAATGTTATGAGTATTGATAACTTCCATCAGATAATCCTCGTTGAGACCATTTAGCCAAAAATACGGCGTCTCAAGCCAGAATTCTAGTGTATCTGCACCTGATTCATTGCAGGCCTGGAAAATATCATCAAGTACAAAATCATGAAAGAACATGCTCGAGAAAGAAATGACCATTACCAGACATTATCTATCTGAGTGAAGATAATCAATCAGGCACCATGGATCAGGTAACCCTTGATAAGTGGAACAAGAACCAGGATCCACATATTTTTCGTGTATCCGAAGTTTCTGCAATCATTTCACACCTGCTGGAAAATGAAGACCTGCAGAACATCTGGATTAGCGGGGAGATAACAAATTTTAAGCGCCATAGTTCCGGACACCTCTATTTTTCACTGTTTGAAAAGAAATCCGGCAAGGAATCTGTAATATCGTGTTCAATCTGGAAGAGCAAAGCACAATATCTTGACTTTTTACCCGAAGACGGAATGGAAGTCCGGGCATATGGTTCAGTCTCTCACTACGAGCCTGGTGGAAGATATTCATTTCAGATTACCCAGATGCGGCCTTCCGGAGCCGGAGAAAAGGCCCTTCTTATTGAACAGTGGAGGCGCGAAATGGCCGGGAAAGGGTGGTTCAACAGTGAAAGAAAAAGAACTCTTCCAAAGTTTCCGGAAAAAATCGGTGTTGTCACTTCCCCTACCGGCGCGGTCATACATGATATTGAAAATGTAATCTCGGGTCGTTTTCCTGCAGAAATAATTCTCTCCCCAACCATTGTTCAGGGACCTTTAGCTCATGAGGATATTGCCCGGGCGATTGGAAGAGTGCAGGGCATGGTCGACGTTCTCATCGTTGGACGGGGAGGAGGAAGCAATGAAGATCTGTTTTCATTCAATCACCCGGTGGTTGTCGAAGCAATTGTGA
This sequence comes from Methanospirillum stamsii, assembly GCF_003173335.1. GTDB lineage: Archaea > Halobacteriota > Methanomicrobia > Methanomicrobiales > Methanospirillaceae > Methanospirillum > Methanospirillum stamsii. The sequence goes on along the minus strand of NZ_QGMZ01000004.1, from coordinate 61,016 downwards.
ACTCTCCGGTTCCGGTAATTTCTGCTATAGGTCATGATGTGGACATCACTCTTGCAGACCTTGCCGCAGACATCAGTGCTTCAACTCCTTCCCATGCCGCTGAGTTATGTGTTCCTGATCGGAAGAGTGAATATGAAAACCTCGTTCATCTGAAAAAGAGAATGTTCCTCAGACTTATTCAGAACCTTGAAAGATCACAGGAAGATCTGAATGCTGTTCGTGACAGACTATCGTTTTTCCGGCTGCAACGTGAGATGGGAATCCGGAGAGAGAATCTGGTTGAAATTTCTGACCGGTTACTGCGTGCAGGAGAAGCATCCCGGCAACGGGCACATTCTTTGTTACTTGAATTGAAAGGGAGAATAGATGGCAGAAATCCCCGGAATATACTGATAAGAGAGCTCCCGGACCGGAGAGCATTCATGATAGAACTTACCGAGCGCCTGACAAAAAGTGTATCTGCACGAATTGCCCGGGAAAAAACCGAACTCCGATCGATGAGCGCAATTCTCGCGGCCCATGGGCCAAAAGAGGCATTTAAACGAGGATATTGTCTAGTCCACTCTGATGGAAAGGTTGTCCGGTCAGTTTGCGACATACATCCTGGAGCGATGGTTCAGTTACGCTTTTTAAATGGAACCGCCGATGCAGAAATAAGGAAGGTACAGTATGACGAAAAAATATGAAGAGATGATTACTGATCTAAAAGAAATTGTTCGAAAGATTGAGGATAACGAGACCAGCCTTGAAGAAATGATTGTTCTCTACGAACAGGGTACCACTTTAGTCCACCAGTGTGAGGAAAAACTTGCCGAGGTTGAAGTAAAGATTACCGAACTCGGGAGGGAATCATGAAAAAAAATATCACGCTCATCTTTATTGTTTTATTATTCGTTGGCAGCATCCTCTGTGCCGGATGTAACACCTATGCTGAGCCTGAGTTAATCTTAAACTCAACCCTGCAAAAGGTTCATGTATCCCCGGAAACGCAGGAAATTACCTATGATGTCACTGTCGATGTAACAAACAAAGGCGGCAATAATGCGTATGATGTCAGTGTTATGGTCATTGTCAGTACTCCAAAAGACCTACCTGAATACCGGTTTGTGAATGATAACTTTGAAGTCGGGACCGTTCCAAAGCAGGAGACAATATCAGTATCAAGACAGGTAACTCTTCAAATGACAGATAGCAATTTTGACCTGCTCTCCCAGGGAACCAGGGATGCTGAAATAGAGGCAAAGGTAACCCGTGTGACTTCAAACATCATGGGATAAAATAATCTCTCCATAACCTTTATCCTAAATAAACCGGAAGGTAACATCGTGAATGCAAGAAACCGCACATTGATCTTTGTTGACATCATTTTTGCAATCCTGGCATTGATTTCTGGTACCTTTTTTTTAACGTCTATAGTCCGATATGTGGTATCTTCAATAAACTTAGGATCTGCAGCTCCCTGGACATGGACATGGGTTGGTGCCATGATTGTCCTGCTGATAATTACCGTTATTGCGTACCGGAGGATTGATAATTCCCCTCTCCGGATGCTGGTGATAATCGGTCTGTTTGTTCCACAGATTGTAAATCTTCTTATGGACCAGACAATACCATTCCCGGAGGTCTGGTTTTTAAATCCCTAAAAAAAGAAAATTAAATTTTTATTCCGATGCGTAAAAAGTCAGGGTATTACTGGTTGATGCAAGGAAGTCATCATCCCCTTCAAAGACTGCTCTGACAGGGACTCCCCCACCTTCCCAGGTATTGATTGTTGCAGAAAACCTTCCGTCACCATCGGTTGATGTGGTCAGGAGTGGTTCAAAATCAGTCCCATAATCCGGCACTTCAATCGTTATGGTTGCCCTTGAAACACCCTTTCCATTGCTATCGACAAGTCTGCCTGAAAGCTCAACACTATCTCCAACCTTTGGTCTTACCGTATTGGCTGAAAGGGTGAGGCTGGTTATCGACGGGACTGATGATTCAGGCTGTGTTACCGCTACTATTGTGGATGAGGGTGTGCTACTTCCTGTTTCTGCCGGAACATATCCGGATAATCCGGAGGTCGCAACAATCTCAGATTTTGCTATAGCACCACTAACCTTTGCAATCGCCTGGAAGTATTTGACATTTTTGAGCGTGTCCGGCACCGCCCAGACAAAGATACCGTTTTCCTGTGCTTTTATCGTCACAATCTCACTAAATTCATCCTCTACTGCCATCTTACCGGTAATAGTAACTTCTGCATTGTAATTCCGGCCACCCACATATCCTGCAAGGATTGCCGGTTGCCCCTCTTCTTCCCCCGGAGGATAATAGGCCATTTTTACCCAGGTATCTGAGGTGGTTGATTTGGGAAGCGGTCCGCTCGTTGGTTTTGCAGTCCAGTCCACTTCAACAGTCGGGAAAAGACCTATTCCGGCAACAGAAGAGAGTTCAATATCCCATCCCTCATAGGGATTCCAGTAATGAGTCTGGGGAAATCCATCTTCAGCACTGACCAGAGGAATTCCAAAAGAAATTAGTCCCCCAATCAGAAGGACAATAAAGAACCTGATATTAAATTCAGGTGTTGTAATACATCCGTCTGTTTTCATATCATACGGTTAGATTAATGAAAAGAAAGAGTTGTTGACAGAAATGTGCTGGTTTATCTGCCAAGAGTGCTGTGAGCGCGGGCCAGATGCTGTGCAGCCAGTGCCCCGAGAAGGGATAATTCCCCTGCAAGAACTCCTGCAGCAACAATCTCTGCAAGTTTTCTGGCATTGCTCCCCGGAGGATCGCCGCTTCCTGATACCCCGAGCATCCGAAGACATTCTGCCTGTGTTTCAACTCCGGTTCCTCCACCCACTGTCCCAACCGGAAGGGCAGGAAGGGTCACTGAAACATAGACTCCGTCATCAGCCGGATCCACGGTAGTAATACAAAGTGAGCCTTCAACAACATGGGCCGGATCCTGTCCACAGGCAATAAACATGGCTGCGATAATATTTGCCGCATGTGCGTTAAATCCCAGAGAGCCAGCACGTGCTGATCCCACCAGGTTTTTCCGCATGTTAACTTCAAGAAGGGCAGATGCCGTTGTTTTCAGAACTTTACCAATATTATCGTTTGAAAGATAAACCCCTGCCATGACTGTTTTGCCCCTGCCGAGAACCATATTGATGGCAGCAGGTTTTTTATCCGTGCACCAGTTTCCTGACAGGGCAATTATCCTGGCGCCGGTCTCATCACAAATGAGTTTCGCAACTTTTTCTGATGCTATGGTGACCATATTCATCCCCATCGCATCACCGGTTGAAAATGCCAGTCTGACAAATACTGAAGTGCCAGCCGTAGTCACCTCAATATGGGTAAGTTTTCCAAACCTGGTGGTTGCTTCAGCTTCAGTTCTGATTTGGTCTTCATGTGTATGGATCCAGTCGGTAATGTCTTTTGCATGAACGATGCTTTTAGCAGCAAAGACCGGTGCCCTCGTCATACCATCTTTCATTACCCTGACATCCGCCCCCCCGTTTGCTGAAATCAAACTGCAACCTCTGTTAACTGAAGCAATGAGAGCTCCTTCTGTTGTTGCAAGGGGGAGATAACATGAGCCTTCCGCATATTCTCCTTTTATTAGAACAGGTCCGGCAACTCCAAGCGGCACCTGGATGGTTCCAATCATGTTTTCACAGTTTTTCTTCACTACTGCGTCAAGAGAAATGGAACAGTCACCAATCCTGTCAAGTGTCACACCTGTCTGTTCTTCGATGAATGAACGCCTGACCGATACAGCATCATTTGGAGAGAGTTCTTTTTCAAGAGCATATAATTTCAGTGAGCCATCCCGTAACCTGCGGATGTATTCATCCATACATACGTGTTATACCGGGCCCGCTATAACACATGAGGGATGGAAAAGAGGTCCTGGTCTTTGCGGGTGCACCGGTCAGAAGGAGAATGCATGCGTCAAAGACTCATCGATGAGGGGCTGCTTAACCGGTCATGCAGGATCAGATCTGAAGGTGAATACCTGTTTATCCCTGTCACAAGACAAGTTGAGGGTACTACCTGTGAAATTTTTCCTGGTATTCCTGAACAAAAGGAACTACCCAGGTTTGAACAGGTAGGCGGTATTGCAATCATGCAGGATGATGATCCAAAAGGAGCTGGGGAGATACTCGCTTCCAAAGCTTCATATCATACTGTCCTGTATGCTGAAAGTGCAGTAAAAGGAGAATTTCGAACGAAAAGTTACAAAGTTCTTGCAGGTTTGAACACTACTTCAACAGATTATATTGAATATGGGCACCATTTTACCATAGATCTCTCCCATGCGTATTTTTCTGCTCGTTTGTCCGGAGAACGTCAACGGATTCTCCGGATGATGAATGAAGGAGAACGGATAATTGACATGTTTGCCGGGGTTGGTCCTTTTGCCATTACCCTCGCACGAAAAGCATCACTCGTCTTTGCCGGAGATTTAAACCCGGATGCAATAATCCTGATGATTCATAATATTCATAAAAACCATAGCAGGAATGTGGTACCTCTTCTTGCTGATGCAAATCACCTTCCTGATATTATTCCGGTTCCTGCTGACCGGATTATCATGAATCTTCCGATGCAGGCAAGTCCGTTTCTTTCTGCAGCATTTCGTATGTGCAGACCCGGGGGTACAATACACCTCTATGCCCTGGTAAGATCAGAGGATGAATTGCTGGATCTAATTCATCAGTATCCGGTTTTGAAAGTTGAGACAAAATTTGTCAGATCCTATTCTCCGGACCAGTTTCATGCCGTATACGATATTACCCGTGGAGATGGGTAATGATGGGTAATCAATGATTATTGGTGTTGATTACCCTTAACGGAAGACAAAAATGACATTCCATTGGAATACCCAGGATATTGAGGTGGAGAGGACTGATATCTGATTCTTCACTCATTCTGTTATAATGGGCCTCTGCTGATTCCAGTTTTTCTGATGTGCTATAATTTCCATTGGACAGGGAGGAATTTGTATCTTCGAACGGGTTTGCCTTGGTAAATGTAAAAATCACTGAAGAACCGTTGACACTTTTATTTGAGTCTATTGTCTGATTTCCGTCAGCTCCCGCCACCCATGCAAGAAGAATGATGCTGGCAATTACCAGGAACAGGCGGAATGGAAAACCCATATACTGTTATCTGCAAAAAAAGAGATATTTCTTTCCTACTTATGAATCCTACCTGCATATCCTGCGATAAGTAATACAATAATTACTCCGGACAGGGAAGTCAAAACTGAGACAGGAGTGTTTGTGGGTGTTGGTTCAGATGTATGTACCGGTTCTGTCGGAACTGGTGTTACCGGTATCATATCAATCATCAGATCGGTGGTTGATCCTCCGGTTATGGTGACCGGACGGACAGCGTCATGGTAATCATTCATCCGGAGTGTGACAGTGTATGTACCCGGCAGGACTGAAGGAAGCATAACCGGAGTCATTCCCCTGAGGATATTGTCAAGAAATACATATGCTCCGGACGGATGAGAATTAACCGAAAGGGTACCATTTATCGCTGAAGGTCTGATAGCTCCCTGAAGAGCAATATTCACCGTGCTTACCTGTCCCCCTGTTATTTTAACAATCCCGTTATAATCCTGGTTTTGTGGATGAGTTATTGAAATGGCATATGAGCCGGGGGTAAGATCCGGAATATCCAGGTATCCTGATACAGGAGTAAGGCCATAGTAATTCCCATTCAAAAACACAGCAGAATTTCCTGGTATGCTCGCAACCTGCACAGACCCTGAAGTCTGCTGTTGTGGTGTCAATGTTCCTGATATTCTGTCCTGTTCCCCTGGATAAATAGTGACTCCTGATTTCCAGGTCTGATAGCCTGATAATTTCAGAGTTATGTCGTGATATCCTTCATATGCGGAAAGGGTATACGGTGTCTGTCCCTGGTATATCCCATCCATGAGAATATCTGCTCCGGAGGGATCAGAGGTTACATACAGGGTTCCGGTCCTGACCACCGGATTTAACTGGATATTAACTGGTGTTATCCCTGCTGAAGTGACTCTTGCCTCCGTTGAATATGGCTGATATCCATCTTTGGTGATTTTTAGATAATGAATGCCGGGTGTGATGTCAGAAAAGGTGCATGGTGTCAGATCCTGGTTTCCTCCATCTAATATGACAAGACTTTGTGAAGGGGTTGATGTTACCTTTATGGATCCATATTCTGCTTCCGGGACAAGCCTGGCGGTTATCGGAATTGTTTCCCCCGGACCTGGATTTCTGGACAGGGATGAGATATAATCATAATACCCTGCCATCCGGACAAGAATCTGATGAGAAGGAGTCCCTGTTGTGTATACCTGAATGAGAGCGGGTGCAGAACCCTGGAATACTCCGTCAAAGGTTACTTCGGCTCCTTGAGGAATTGAATCAATCGATACCCATCCATAGTCAGGGCCGATTAATGTGGGAGATGGTGTAACAGTTGGTATGAAAGTAGGAGGAAGGGTAGGTGTGGATGTAATGGTTGGTGTTTGTGTAGGAATAATTGGAACCAGGTAAGCATTGATTGGAATCGTTTCGCCCGGTCCGGGGTTTTCAGAAAGGGAGGTACTCCAGTCCTGATATCCATCCATTGAAAGAAATATCTGATGGAATGGAGATTCTGTTGTTATCACCCTGACCTGAACCGGCGTAATCCCCTGATCCAATCCATCAAACATAACTCTGGCACCTGAGGGGATTGAATTGACAGATACCCACCCGGCCTGTTCTCCTACGGGTTGTGCATTTACGATGATGGGGGAGTCATCTCCGGATTCTGTCGGGTTATCAAATGAATTTATATCCTGTTCATCAGGAAACCCGTGTGTTTGAGAATTATTTAGAGGGATTTCATTTTCATCAGATACTGCTGTGCAGAAAAAGAACATTCCCAGCAAGATTATTACAATAATACTCCCTGAACGGATCTGTATCATAAGATAGGATCAGGGCAGGATAACATAAGTATATTGATAATTCACGGCGTGAAACGTACTTAAACCGGAGTAAATAATGGAGAAACTTCCCTGTGAAACAATAGTGTGGGATTTACTTCCAGCAATTCGTGCAGTCATTGCCGTGGAAATGGTAAAACAAGGTCTTTCCCAAAAAATGGTAGCTAACCTGCTCAATATGGCTCCTTCTGCAGTGTCCCAGTATCTTTCTGGTAAAAGAGGTTACCGGATAAGTTTTACACCCGAAGTATCAGAAGCCATTGCCCAACTATCAAGTGATCTGGTGAAAGGAAAAGTAACAGATCCAAGAGAGAGAATATGCGGGATCTGTTTACTGATGCGAGGGGGAGATGCACTTTGTTCCGCCTGTACTGTTCCTGATGAAGAAAAAAATCACGAAATTAATGCTCCCTGATTACAATACAGACTCCGCTGATTATCCCCCCCTGGATTGATACCGGTGATGTGGAGATAAAGGCCTTCTTTTTTCTTCCCCCTCTCGCCCTGATGGTTGCTTTCAGGTCAACAATCTCAATGCCTGAAACTGTTTCTGAAACCAGGTCTCTTCCGGCATTTAATTCAGGAGTAATAATCGAAAGAGCGGAGCTTCCGATAAGTTCATCCCGGGGATAACCGGTCATCAGTTCAGCTCCTTTATTCCACGAGAGGACTTTTCCGGCTGGTGTTGTCGTTATTACTGCTTCATGCAGCATATCCATGAGCATTGAAAGCAGAACCGGTGCTGACCCTCCTTCCTGAAAACCAGAAATGTCCCGGGATATCCCGATTATTTCACGGACATCTCCCTTATTATCCGGAACCGGAAACAGCCGCTCATCAAACCATCGGAGTTCATTGCACTCTTGCATTGAAAAGATAGTCCGATATGGTTCTCCTTTGGCACAGACATAACCTACAGCATCCTTAATAAGGTGCAGGGAATGGGGATCACAATATGAAGAGCGGGAATCACCTAGAAAACTCTCTGCATCTTTTCCATGAACGTTTGCATATCCCGGGTTTACATATGTGAAGATGAGGTCAGGTGTTGTTACAAAGATCCGCTCTTCCATCTCTGCTGCCAGAGCGTGAAATAGGGCGTGATACCTGGTTTTTCCTTCTTCTGCTTCTTTCCAGTCATTGACATCTTCGATAACAAACACATGACCCCCGGTGCCGTTAAACATTACAACGTCAGTGATGGTCAGCCACACCAGTCTTTTTCTATCAGATTTCATGAGTTCGACATCAGATGCAAAGACTGGCGGTCGATCCGCTGAAAGTATTTTTAAACGCATTTCATGTTTCAGGCCTTGCATGGTTAACAGATCAAGAATATTCCGGCCTATTAACTGGGGTTGTTTTGTTTCAAGAAAATCTGCAGCACTGATATTCATATTTTTTATCTGGTATCGTTCATCGGTCTGGATTATCGCGATTGAAAGATATGAAAAGAGGGAATTGAGGGGTATCTTGGCGGCAAGATAATAGATTTTTGCTTTCCCGACAGAACGGACATCCACCATTCCAGACTGAAACATAAGTTCAATGTATTTTCCAATGGTGTTTCTTGACATGGACAATCCGGCTGAAATCTCTGAAATTGTCATTCCTGCAGGATTAGCACGTAATATGCCGGTTATCCTGGAAATGTAATAATGGGCATTGTCCATTGATGGAAATGTGTTGAGGGTATGATATTATATGGTTTTTGGTGCGTGTTATTCAAAATTCCCTTAACAATAATGAAAGTTAAGGAAAAAAGAATCGGAAAAAAAGGTTACATATTTTTCAGAGCAACAAGGTTTCGAACACCATTCAGTCTCCAAACAAGTGAACGTTCCTCAGTACATATTGACTCTGGCGGGTCCTGGGGTGAATGACCAAGTGCTGCAAGAATATTATTAGAGAGATTCTGCTGTTGGATTAAATCAACAAACATGCCCCGAATCAATTTTTTCTCAATGGAATCATTTACTTCTTCCAGATATCCCTGCAAAGTGACAAACATGTAACAGGACAGATCCTTTGTGTATTTATCAATTTCAACAGATACATATGGTGATTTTCTAAAATACTCGATCTTTGCCCCATATTTTGTTGAAAGGAAATAAATGTGTTTTCCATCGAAAACATAGAGGAATGGAGCAATATATGGATATTTTTCCCCTGAAAAGGCGACTCTTGCCATAAAACGATTATGAATTAATGCATCATATTCATCTTTTTCCATCCGGGGAATCTTCACAATCTCCATGATACCTAAAACAACATTTACTCCACCGTTAATAAAATGTGCAGAACTTACCTCCACTGGAAATGGCACTTGATTTTCTTACATTCCCTGATCAAAAGTCTGAACAATCTTCTTTTTGAAAAGGGAAACTTCTTTATTGTATGCGTCACATCCTGATTGGAATCTTTGTTCAGAAAACAGATGGAATTACCTATGACCCGACATCATCGTGTGATTTTTATTCTCTTCCTCTTCTGCCTGTTCTGGGTTATCAGTGGCATCTCCTTTGGTGATACTATCCAGGATGCTACGGTATGGATTAATAATGGAAAAGAAGCATTTAAAAATAAAGATTATGTAAGCGCGATTGCCGCATATGATCAGGCCCTGCTTCTTGACCAATTTTACACAGAAGGGTGGAAATTACGTGGTGATGCCCTTTTGGAATTACAGCGGTATGCTGAAGCAGCGGATGCATATGACCGCGCCATTGCAATAGACAAAACCAATGCCGAACTGCTAGGAAAGAAAGGGAGAGCACTTTTTCTTCTTGGTAATTTTCAGGATGCAATTGATCAGTATACTCGTGCAGTTTCATTAAATCCGAATCTGTTTCAGAATCAGGATGGGTATGGTGATGTTCTGACCGCCCTTAACCGGTTTTCTGAAGCTGATTATGCCTATACCAATGCGCTGAAAATCCAGCCGGTAAATAACGCAACCTGGAATAAAAAAGGAGAGGTTCTGGCGAAAATGTATCGCAATAAAGAAGCAATCTCTGCTTTTAACAAATCAATTGAGATTTATCCAGAATCTGCTGAAGTGTGGAACAGCCTTGGCAGCGTCTATTTCACCATGGGGAATATGCAGAAAGCCCTGACTGCATTCGAGAAAGCAATATCCCTTGATGAAAGTTATATCCCTCAGAAATACGGGGATACTTTGAGCAGGATAGCAAAGGACACTCAGACAGGTTCCAATAGAATATCTGAGTCAAATGAAACACCCGAGGAGGTAAAATCATTTTCTTTCACCCTCCCCCCTGCAATATATATTCTGAATTATGTGATGATCATCATAGGAGTCACGGCAATCATTGTCATCACGGTTCTCGGATTTGTCCGAAGAAGAACTGAAAAAAAGGAAGGAAAAAATCAGGAATAATTCTGGAGAATCGTTCTTACTGCCTTCAATCTATCTATCTCTCTTTCTTCTCTTTTTTCCGGAAGTGGCGTTCTGAAGGTTTTATAGAAGATCCCTAATGGAATTGGTCCTTGATCAGAATAGTCCCATTGCTGGCCGGTTCGGCAGGCTACGTCAAACTGAGATACGTTTGCTTCTGATGACTCATATGTCTGTTCGTCATAAAACCGGGTCATGTTAAAAAAAGTAGCACAGATCTGAAGGACATCTATATGGGCAAACCCAGGATGCATTATTGCTTCCCGGATAATCCTTCGGAGGTGCGGAATTTTTTTAGAGTATGCACGGGCAACAAAACTTGCACCTGAACCAAGAAGCATCTCGATAATATTTAACGGTGGTTCATGGATTCCGTCAGGAGTAGATTTTCCCCGGAACCCGTACGGTGATGTGGGAGTATATTGGCCGGTTGTAAGACCATAGACTCTGTTGTTGTGACAGATAACCGTGATGTCAATATTTCGTTTTGCAGCATGGATAAGATGATCAAGACCCTCGGCATAGAGATCTCCATCTCCGGCAAAACAAATAACCTTAAGATCTGGATTTGCCATTTTAATCCCTGTTGCAACGGGAATGGTCCGTCCATGCAGGGAATAAAAACTATTAAGGTTGAAATAATCAACAATTTTTGCGTGACACCCGATTCCGGAAACCAGAACAAATTCTTCCCGTTGGACTCCTTCTTTTTCCAGTTCTTCAATGACAGATTTTACTGCATGCTGAATAGCAAAATTTCCACAACCCGGACACCAGGTATTTTTTGCATCTGAAATCAGCGAATTATCTGAGTTCATATATGCCTCCTGATTTTTTCCTGCAGTTCTTCAACGGTTGATGGTCTCCCATCACATCTCAAAAGAAGTTCATCCGGGAAAAATCCATGTTCTTTGAGGATTTTGTCTATCTGGCCGTTGGCACTCTCTTCTACAACCAGGAGCTTTGTAACTCCCTTCATCGCGTTCTGGAAAGTAATGATGGGAAAAGGCTCGAGTATCAGTGGTGACACGATTCTTACATCAAGATCGTTTGCGGCTTCTGTTACCTGTCCTCTTACAGATCCCCAGCAGACGATACAGATTGTTGCATCCTTTTTCCCGGAGATACAGACATTTTCCGGGTTATCAATCAAGTCTTTCAGGGCATCATTTTTCTTTTTTCTTTTCATTGCCATAGTAACGGTCATACCGGGATCTTCCGTGGTGATACCCCGGAAATCATGGGTATAACTGTTCACCTTTATCACCTCACCATGAACTGGTGGAGCCAGAATCGGAGAGATGCCATCCGCTGCATCCTCATATCTCCGGTATGGAAATGAAGGAGATACCTCTACGGGATTATCCGGGATCCCGGGATTAATATCTCCGGTAAAAATACCCTCTGAAAATGATTTATCTGAAAGAATAAATGCGGGAATCTGAAATTTCCAGGCTATTTTTACCGCCATGGCACTTAACCGGAACGCTTCAGATGGTGTTGCAGGTGCAGCTATCCACCGGGGAAATTCTCCCTGACCTGCATGGCGGACAAAGAGAAGATCTGATTGCCCGGTATAGGTTGGAAGTCCTGTAGAAGGTCCGGTTCTCTGTGAAACAATGATGACAACAGGGATCTCTGCCTGACCGGCAAAGGAAAGACCTTCGGTCATCAGACAGAATCCTCCCCCTGATGTGCCAATCGCAGTCTTTTTTCCTGCATAGGCTAGTCCCATGGCCATTAAAATGACTGCGATTTCACTTTCCGGATGATAGACAATGATATCAGTTTCTTTCGCCACATCAGCAAGAAAGTGCAGCACTCCTGATGAAGGTGTCATGGGATATGCAACATATGCATCTAAGCCCCCTGCAAGAAGACCAAGTCCTATCCATTCATTTCCTGACATAAAAGGGCGTGAATTTTCACCGGTTTTATCTATGGAGGTTTTTTTCAGTATTTCATCAAAAGCTGCTCTGGCGATTTTCAGATTATCTTCTGTCTTTTTTGTCATCTTTTTCGTCAGGACCGGTTCTATTACCTCCCAGGAAATACCAAGATATCCTGACAATGCACCAATCATTGCCGTATTTCCCATAATTGGCAGGCCCTGAAACCGGTCAACATAGGAGGCTAAAGATACTCCAATTCCTTTTGCTTTTGCCCGGTTTGAGTCAAAAATAATCTCCCCATCCGGAACAAGGCGATGAGAATGAAAGTTCACGGTCTGTTGATCAAATGCCAGAATTACATCAACATGACTTCTGAATGCCGTAACTGGATGATCTGCAGCCCGGATAATACAAAAATTATGACCTCCCCTGATAAGTGATGGATAATCGGTATATTGATAGACATGATATCCCATGGAAGCGAAAACAGAACCGATGATCTGTCCGGCCTGAGAGATGCCATCTCCTGCTTTTCCTCCAATAAGAACAGAAAAATCTGTCAATTATATCAGCCTCTATGAAGGGACATTAACCTTTGCCCATAATGAATCTTTTCCATAAAATGGAGAGAAATTCCGATCATGTAAAACTGAATCTCCTGCTAAAAAAAGACATATCCCTCTATATGAAAACTGAATTATCAGATTTTATTACCGAAAAATTTCAAAACCAATCAAAAAGTATATATTCTCTACTGGCGTGAAGATATGTATGCGCGCCTTATGTATTTCAGGTAGTCAGGTAAAGAAAGGAAATACAACCCAATTAATCGATATTCTTATTGATAATATTGAATCATCCAATATTCCTGATCTGAAAATAAAAAAAATGTCCCTTTCCGGTCTCACCCTGCGCCCATGCAAAGCATGTGAAAAATGCAAAAAAACCGGGAAATGTGTAATTAGAGATGATTTTCATAAGGTCATCCGGAGAATGCATAAAAGTGACCTTATCATTATCGGATCCCCGGTATACTTCCATGATGTATCGGGACTTGTAAAAAACTTCATTGACCGGACCTTTTCTCTCTGGCATGAAAAACAATTGCAGGGAAAAAAATTCATCCCGATCGCAGTCTCTGCAGAATCAGGAGAAGAGAGAACTCTGGAGACGTTGCGAATCTGGGCCCAGGTGCATGAAATGAAAATTGTCAGTTCCCTGTCAGGTCATGGGCATAAACCTGGAGATGTAAGCCATGACCAAAAAGCCCTGGCGGCAGTCAGAGATGTGATTCAGGATTTAATCGGTGAAGTAAAGAACACCGATTCATAAGTCCATTCTCTACCCTGCAGGATCTCCTGTCTTTTCTATAAGCAGAGGTTTTCTGAATATCCTGAAGAACCCTTCCTTTTCTGATTCAGCAGCCCACAATTCTAAGGAACAATCTGAAGCACTGCTTATCTTCAGGACAATATGTTCTTTTCTCTGGACAAATTCTGCTGTTTTTACCCGGAGATCATGACTTCTGTCAAGGTTTTCTGCAAGCCTGAGGAGAAATGAGAGCACCTGGACCATCTTTTTGTCTGACCTGTTTAAATCCCTGAAAACGCTGTCACGTGGACGGGGTAATTTTTTCCGGTGATAACGTGCAATCAGGGCCATGATTATAACCTCATGCTGATTAAAGCCTAAAAGGGGTACTTCGGTGATTAAATAAAATGAGTGCTGATGATGATTCGGGAATGAGATAAACTGACCGACATCATGCAGGTACGCTGCATGAGAAAAAATCTCTTCGATATCATCGGTATAGGAAAATAATCCCGATTTTTTCCCTGATTGAAACATCATGAGGCAGAGTGATACAATATGCCCTGCATGCTTTTCATCGATATGACAGGTTTTTCCTAAATGTCTGACGGATCGTTCCCTTACCGAAACATGTTCAGCATGGGGAAAATTAGGGATTCTTGAGATAAAATCCACCAGGAGACCGTCCCGAAGACTTCTTGAAGAGGTATAAATCCCTTTTATTCCCGATGATTTTAAAATTTCATGGAGAATGACTGCACCGGCGACGATAATATCCGCTCTCTCCGGGTTTAGTCCCTGAACCTCTCTTCTTATCTGGAGGGGCAATCCTGCCAGGTATGGAATAAGGGTTTCAAGCTCTCCTGTCCCCAGAAATCCGGGATTATGCCTGCCTGCCAGTGGTTTATATGATGCTGCAATGGATTCCAGGGAGAGAATTGTACCGGAACTGCCAAACGCACGAGCTATTTTTGAATCGAGGATAAAGCGGGTACTATGCACAATTTCATGATCAATATGTCTGCGTAATCGGGAGATTGAATCATCCGTTATTCTGCCGTCTTTTTCTACGGAAATGTGTGTACCGGTACTCCTGATAGCCCCGAGTTTCAGACTTCTGAGAAAGTGGGGTTCATACTGGTCCCCGATAATTATTTCAGTGGATCCCCCGCCTATGTCAATGAAAAGAGCTTTTTCATCCCGTAAATCCACACCACTGGATACTCCAAGCCAGATAAGTCGTGCTTCTTCTGTCCCTGATATAATATTGATACGAACTCCGGTTAACTTATCAATCAGATTACAGAGTTCTTCACCATTGCTCGCTTCCCGTGCTGCAGATGTTGCAACAGCTAGAAATTCTTTAACTCCCCTGCTTTTTGCAAGATCAATAAGTCTTGTAATTACATCCGTTGCCCGTTCGATTGCTGATGCTGTAAGCCTGTTTTCACCAAATTCTCCATCACCAAGTCTGATAACTTCCTTCTGCTGTGTCAGAATAGAATAAGAACCATTAGAGTCAAGTCTGACGATGAGAAGTCTGACAGAATTAGTCCCAAGGTCAATAAAACCGACAATCCGGGGGGTAGTTAGTTGCATTTGAGATAAATCCTATGATTAGTGAGTAATTCAAGAAGACCTGCTTTTTCTGAAAAGATTTCCGGGGCAATGATTAAAGGAGTAGTGGCAGTGCAGGAAATGTGGATCTCATCTGGAGTAATATTGCACTCCAGGGTTTGAACCTGGGAGATATGCTTTCTATCAAGCATATCAGCGATCCTAAGGATCGCTCCACAGTACCGGACAATCTCCTGCTCCGCCGGATCAAGGTCGCGGTATAGTGCATGTCTCGCGTCCGGATATGATCTCCTGTGGTATCGTGCAATTAATGCAACGATTGTCCTTTCCCTGTTTTTAAATGGCAGTGATGTATCTGCCAGAATCTGGTCACGGGAGGCTTTATGATGTGGTTTGCCGGGAAAACTCCAGCCGATATCATGGAGAAGAGAGCCGGCCCTTAGCAGATCACGAGTCTTTGCACCCATGTGATGGAGATCTCTCATTTCATCAAAAAGCATGAGTGAAAGGGTGCAGACCTGCATGGCATGACCAGGGTCCGGATCATATTTCTTTGTATAGGCGATGATTACCGGCCAGATATCCGGATCCATCACTCCTTCTCCTCCGGTTCAATAACCATTTGAAGAGGTTTTCCTTCAGATAATATCCTTTCAAAAGATTCTGGCAGATGTCGTTCATGAATCGCTTCAATTGCCCTTGTTATCTCATATGGTACCCTGATATGGACTATTGAAAATGGATCAATAGTCAAAAGAGCATAACAGGCACGGGGATCACCATCCTCGGATCTCCCGACACTCCCGCAATTTACAAACCATACTCCGTCAACATGGGTAATTGAAGGAAGATGAGCATGACCGGTGATAATAATATCCGCATTGGTTTTTTTTGCAATCTCTGAAAACCTGGATTCCGGTGTTTCAGAAACCAGGTATTCAGTCATGGAATCCGGACTTCCATGGGTGATAAGAAGAGACTTGTCCTTGAGTTTAAATTTTATCTGCTTTGGAAGATTTTTAAGATATGCCCTGTTATTCCGGGAAAGATGCCTGAAAGCATATCGCATTGCGATGTATTTATCCCTTGAGTGCAGTTTTTTTGTCTTCCACTTTTTCATGAGGACAGACTGGTCATAGTTACCGATGACTGAAAGGACGTTGGATTTTCTTAAGTAACTCACTACTTCATCCGGAAATGCACCATATCCCACACTATCCCCGGCATTAAAAACTGCAGTGACCCCTCTTTCTTTTGCATCATTAAGGACTGCCTCAAGAGCCGGCAGATTTGCATGGACATCAGATATGAGAGCAATACTGACGGTTTTATCCTTTGATATCTGATCCAATCCACCAAAGGAATAGTGTAAGGGGGTAGTGATCTTTTCTTCGAGCTGGTCCCAGAATTTATCCTCTTTTAAGGAAAACCAGTAATCATGAAGATTTTTGAATAATTCTATCCGGTTTGCTTTCCTATCCTCAAGTAACTCATCAAATCCGGGTTTTAACAGGGTAAAAAAGGAGTGGTTTCCAAAAAACTCACATGATCTTTCTTCTTCTTTGTGATAAATATCCGGTAAATTAGCAATCCAGACATCACAATCATGCATCTCCCCAAGGATGTCCTGTAATGACTTAAATGTCTTAATCTCTTTCTTTAATTTACATTCAAAAAGACCGGAGAAGGATTCAAGTGTGTACCTGAGTTTCTTCCCTGCTATTCGCATTTCATGATGACGAGTAATCATCAGAGGTTCCATAAGCCAGGGTTCATATGAAAGGAAATCAGAAAGGGCGGTCATGATGTGAAAAAACGCCTGCTCATAAGAATATGGGGTGTTCACATCCGATCCTTCAAGTTCAGCCAGCACTTTTCGTTCATGAAGATAGGTCTTCATGGACTCTGTTGTCCTGCTCTTTTCCAGGCGATTTATCGTTTTTACAACATCCGGCTGGATTTCCTGGCGTCGTTTTTTAAAGCGTAATAACAGGGCTTCAAGCCCGGGCCTGTTGATATCTGCAGGGTAAAAAGTAAGAGGTGTCTCATGAGTCTTATCATCGCCTTCAGGGTTCAAAAAAGAAAGATACAGTAATATTTTTTTATTAGGTGGGGTTTCTGTCTCACTTGCGTCAGGTTTTGTGGATAATAACGCTGGGACTACTTTATTTCCCGGGCTTTCCATCTCATTATAAAATAAGAAACACTCATCGCTGATATCCTGTACATGTGATGAGATGAATGATTCAATGAACTCAATCTCCACATCAAGGTCACGTGCCTCACCTAATGAACGGGTGATGAGTTTTATATCATCTCTCCATTCTGCCGTCGCACGATTAGAAAAGCACGAGGAAAAGTTTGAAAAACAGGCACGAAGCCGACGGGTTGCAACCCTTGCCCGATGAATATATTCGATATCATCCGATGTCACAATACCAGATAATTCCTGTTCAAGCCCAAGTATGAGAGGAATCATTGTCTCTGCAGCATACCTGCAAAATCCCGGTTCTTCGATATTACCTCTGTCCCAGTGCATTCAGCCTGTCACCCGTATGATAGTATAATTCCTGTTGCATCTAAAAAAATGTCCGTTCTCAAAAATCAGAGACATTATTTTTTTGTTTCAATCCGGTAACAAAAGTCGGCTGCAGATTCTCCTTTTGGTTTTTGTTTTTTCAATAGTGCAGAGATTATTGATTTTATAACCATGGCAATTGAAAAGATACAAATTCCTAAGACAAGCCACATCAGCATTGACACATGTTCCTGAACAACTGGAACATTTCCTATGAGGTACCCCCCGCCAACAAGTCCGATTGTCCAGAGAAGTCCCCCTCCGATATTATAGGCAAGAAACCAGCGATAGTTCATATTTCCGATTCCTGCAAGAAAAGGAGCGAAGGTTCTGACAATTGGAACAAACCTGGCTATAACAATGGTAATCCCCCCATATCGGACAAAAAAGTGATGGGTTTTTTCAAGCCATTCTTTATGAATAAATGCAGAAAGACGCCCATCAATTATTTTACATCCGGCATATCTTCCTATCCAGAAATTTGTTGTGTCACCAATAATTGCTGCCGCACTGATGATAAATAGCAAACCCCAGATATTGAGAACACCAGTACCTGCCAGTGCCCCAGAAACAAAGAGAAGAGAATCACCGGGTAGAAATGGGGCGATAACAAGCCCGGTTTCACAGAATATTATGGCAAATAAGATTGCATAGATATAAATTCCCATCTCTCCGGCCATTTCCTCAAGTGAAGAGTCAATGTGAAGGATGAGATTAAAAAGAGTAAGAATCATTTCTTTGAATAATATCCGCTGTGTGAGGTGTTAGGTCTTCTCATAGCCAGTTGTGTCTAACAGATATAATGCAAATTTTTATGTCGAAATTGGGGGTTGCCTGGGTTTTCAAACCGGTTATTTACCGTTTTTATTAATTATATTGATATCGTGATGTCTGCGTAAAAAATTTAAGATTTTACTTGATTCATGCCATCTCTGGTCAAGCTGATTTATCATCTGGTCAATTACTTTTACCTGTTTAACGATATTTTCGGCCCCGTCTCCAAGAGCTAGTTCTGCCTGGCAGGCTATTACGGTAAGGGGGTTTCTGATACCATCATTCAGAATTGCAAGTTCTGCAAGATTTTTCTGTATTTGGGAAAGTGCTTCATTCTTTAGGGATTCTACCAATTTTTGTTCAGAGATGTCAGTAAAAGTCCATAATGTCCTTATTTCTGTTCCTGTCCCGGTTTTCAAAATCCTTCCGGTGATGACAATGGGGATAATCTTCCCATCCTGACAGATTATTGCAAGTTCAGATAGATCAATAGTTCCCCGATCATTCAGTTCTGAAAGGTACTGCTGAAAGAATTCAATCTTTTCAACGGGAATATATTTTTGAAATGGGTTGCCGGCAACATCTTTCTTTTCATAACCGATGAGTTTGCTCCATGCTTCATTTACTTCAATAATATTTCCCCATTCATCAAGAGACTGATAGGGAACTGGCGCTTGTTCAAAAAGTAAACGAAACCTCTCTTCACTTTCCCGGAGTGCAGTTTCAAAGGCATTTTTTATGGTGATATCCCGATAACTCCAGACTTTTCCTACGAGTTCTCCATCAATCATCTGGGGCTGGGAATATCGTTCATAAATCCTGCCATCATACAGGGTTATGATATCAAGACCGGGCCTTATACCATTACGTGGCTGATAATCATTGTGGTGAAAGAACTGGTCCCGGTTTGAGATTTGTGGAAGAAGATAACTCAGAATTTGTGAATAATCTCCTCCCTCTATAAGATGGTAGGGAACATTCCACATCTGGACAAATTTTCGGTTCCATGCAGTCACTTTTCCCTCAACATTTACAACCAAAATACCATCTGCGGTGGATTCGAGTGTTGAGCGTAATAATGCTGATGTCTCTTTTACTCGCTTTTCTGCATGAAACTTGTAAATAGCCTGCGATACCTTGGAGTACAGGTCAGCAAATTCACGTGTTGGTTCACCTTCTTTCTGAAGGTAAAAATCAGCACCATTATTGAGTGCGTCAATGACGACTTCTTCCTTTCCCCTTCCGGTGTATATGATTATGGGGCACTCAAGACCATTCTGCCTGACTGCTTTTAAAAAATCGATGCCATTAATGTCAGGCATGTAATAATCAAGGACTATGGTATCATATGCAGTTTTTTCAATCAGTTCTCCTGCATCATCCGCTGATGGACATGTGTCAACCAGCATATTCCCGAAACTTTCCAGGTACATCCGGACAAGTTCAAGGATGCCGGGTTCATCATCTACATACAGCACGCGATACATAAGAGGTCCAGATTATTCATGAATTAATATTGGTTCAATAATTTGTGTCCGGTTCTACAAAGACACGAATTAGGTAGTCTATCAATTATCTTGCAGAATCTATTAATAGTCATCCTGATGTCTGCCATAGGTGCTCTATATACCTATTGAGATATCTGATGTCACCATATTCTCATGAGGTAACCTGTTTATCTGTATGTTTCAGTATAGGTGTTGATACGTGGTATACCATGAGGTGTAACAAAGCGACAATATCAGGAGCACTCCTGATTGGATTATGTATTTTTGCGGTTCTGCTCTGCGGTTGTACCGGAAACACAGGAGAAACGACCAGTACTGAATCAACCAATGTTAACCCGATAAAAGCAGCACAGGAAGAATCCGGTGTGCTTACTATCACCGGGTCAACGACGGTTCTTCCGGTTGCCGCCCAGGCTGCTGAATTATACATGGATAATCATCCGGGTGTTGATGTCCAGGTTACCGGTGGAGGTTCCGGAGTAGGAGTTCAGTCTGCCGGAGAAGGAACTGCCATGATTGGAATGGCTTCCCGGGATTTAAAGAAAGAAGAGACAGAAAAGTATCCTGAATTACAGGAACATCAGATTGCAATAGACGGCATTGCAATTATTACGCACAAAACCAATCCGATTTCCTCTTTAACTCTTGACCAGGTGAAGGCAATCTACAATGGGAATGTTACAAACTGGAAGGATGTTGGTGGCAGTGATGCAGAAATTATTGTTATCGGTCGTGACAGTGCATCCGGAACAAGAGAGTTCTTCCATGAGAAAATTATGAACAAGGAAGATTTCGCACAGACCCAGCTTGAAAAGAATTCAAACGGTGCTGTACGGCAGAGTGTAGAACAGACTCCTGCTGCGATTGGATATGTGGGTCTTGGTTATATCGATGAAAACATCCATGCAGTTCCGATTCTTGTCGATGGAAAGGCAATCGTGCCATCTATTGAATCTGTAGAGGATGGTTCGTACCCGGTCGCCCGGCCTCTCAATCTCCTGACTAATGGAGAGCCTGAAGGTATCATTTCTGAATTCATTGGTTTCATCTCAAGTCCTGAAGGACAAAAGATAGTAACTGAAGAAGGGTTTGTACCAATTACCCGGTAATTTTCTTTATTTTTCTCTCTATTTTTTATCCGGAATAATTTTCCCTGTTCAAAATATTTCGGGCTCATCATCGGTTGATGGGATACCAACGGGGATTAATCCTAGATGTGAATTGATGTTTGCAGGCAATGTAATAATACGAGAATTGCACTCTCCGGTTTCAGGATTTAATAACTGAAGATAAAAAAAGGTCTGCAGGCAATAATGAAACATAATACTGTTTCATGAGAAGCATGATATGAAGCAATAGGGAGTTAAAAAAGATTATAGATTTTGGGTGGATTTTTTTATTCGTTAAATCATTTCGATTCGCTCACCGGTAACCATGTAGGTAGTCATCTCGGCAATGTTACAGGCCTGATCACCACACCGCTCAAGGTACCGGTTTATGATAACATAACGGGCAAGTATCGGAACACTCTCTTTTTCCTCTTCCATTCTCCGGATGATGTCCCTCATAACTTCACAATATAACCGATCAATTTCAGAATCACGCTGACGCATTGTTTTTATCTGTGCAACTTCACGATTTGAGAAAGCATCCATGGAATCTTCAATCATGGTCAGGACTTTTCTGGCAACCATGATCAATTTTTCAGGATCAACAAGGCCACAGCACTGGGACAAGACTTTAATAGTTTCACTGATATCAAATCCCATCCTTCCGATTCTCTCAAAATTATAGATTATCCGGATAGATGCCACGATTTCCCGCATGTCCCGTGCAACCGGTTGGTACAGAGCAAGATATTGAAACATGGACTCTTCAGCAGTAATGAATTGTCTTTTCAACTCCTTTTTCCTGTCACAAACATCTGCAGCCAGTTTTGTATCTCCCTTTTCAAATGCATTGATGCTGTCATGAAGCATTCCAATGGCAAAATGACCAAGGTTACATGCTTCTTCATGTATCTGTATGAGTTCAGATCGAATTTTTTCGGTCATAGAATTACCCAAATCTTCCGGTGATATAATTTTCAGTCAGTTCTTTGTGGGGGTTTTCAAATATCTGTCTTGTATCTCCAAATTCTATCAGGTCTCCAAGATACATAAACGCAGTATAATCTGATACCCGTGAAGCCTGTGACATGCTGTGTGTTACAATAATGACACAATACTCCTTTTTCAGTTCCTCAATCAGGTCCTCAATTTTTGATGTTGCAATCGGATCAAGGGCACTGCATGGTTCATCCATGAGAATAATTTCCGGATTTACTGCCAGTGTTCTGGCAATACAGAGCCGTTGCTGCTGACCTCCTGAAAGTCCCATTGCAGATTCATGAATACGGTCTTTGACTTCGTTCCAGAGTGCTGCTTTCCTGAGGCAGTTTTCAACGGTTTCATCAATTTCTCTCTTGTTTTTCATTCCATGAATCCGTGGTCCGTATGCAATATTCTCATAGATTGATTTTGGAAAGGGATTTGGTTTTTGAAAGACCATGCCTATTTTTTTCCGGAGATCAACCGGATCAGCTCCGTCATCATAGATATTTTGTCCATGAAATATAACATTCCCTGATACATGGCATCCCAAAACCAGATCATTCATCCGGTTAAAACACCTGATAAGGGTTGATTTTCCACATCCGGATGGCCCTATAAGAGACGTTACTTTTTTGTTTTTAATCGGGAGAGTTACCTGGTGAAGGGCATGATTTTCACCGTACCAGAGGTTTAAATCCTGAACATTCAGAATAATTTCATCATTCATGTACATTACCACCTGACTTTTTTATCGTAATGATGCCGAATCATGATTGCAACACCATAAATCATTATTACTAGGACCAACAGGACCACTGCCGTAGCATATTGGTTGTTTCTTGCACCCGGAACATTTGTTGCCAGTATGAAGAGGTGATAGGGAAGAGCCATCACCGGGTCAAGCAGAGAGTCAGGAAGACGTCTTTGCATGAATACAACCGCAGTAAACATAATCGGTGCAGTCTCTCCGGCCGCTCTTCCGATAGAGAGGATTGCCCCGGTAATAATCCCGGGAACTGAGGGAGGAAGTACTACCCGTTTTATTGTCTGCCACCTGGTCGCTCCAAGGGCATATGATCCTTCGCGAAGACTGTCCGGAACACTTCGAAGTGCTTCCTCCGTTGTCCGTATGACGGTAGGGAGGACCATAAGGGTCAGGGTTATCATCC
Source organism: Methanospirillum stamsii (assembly GCF_003173335.1). Taxonomy (GTDB): domain Archaea; phylum Halobacteriota; class Methanomicrobia; order Methanomicrobiales; family Methanospirillaceae; genus Methanospirillum; species Methanospirillum stamsii. The sequence continues at coordinate 37,704 of NZ_QGMZ01000004.1, read as the reverse complement.
CTGCAATAAGTGAGATCCCAAATCCCAGATAAAGTACCAGGAATGTAAATCCGAAAAGACCGAATACAATGGATGGTGTTCCATTTAGCAAATCAGTAGCGGTCCTTATTATCCGGGTCAGAAAATTTTCACTGGTGTATTCAACCAGGTAAATTGCGGCCCCGATACCAAGAGGCAGGGCAATTACTATTGAACCGGTAACAAGGAGGAATGTTCCCACAATGGCCGGAAAAATTCCTCCGGCACGACCGAGGTTTTTTGGAGTCCCGGTAAGGAAATCCGGTGTTACATACGGAAGTCCGTTTGAGAAGATGTCATAGAGGATAAAGATCAGAATTAAAGTGACTATGGTCATCATGAGCGTGATAATTGCAAACCATATCCTCTGAACATTCTGCCTGGCGAGGTATCGGTTTACTGCCCATGTAATACTGCAAACAAGAGCAATGAGGCATGCTCCCTGCCATAATCCGGCCAGGATGAGGAAGAGAATGAGCAATAATCCAAGGCCTGCAGGAATGTATTGTCTGATTCCGGTGAGCTGATCCGGCATTTTCACCCTGGAAAGTATGCCTTTCTTTTTGCTTCCTCCCATCTGCGAACTATTCAGTCTTTTCATTACTGATAGAGCGGTAAGATTGATGAGCAGAGTAATAAAAAGCAGAACGACTGCTACTCCGAACAGGGCATGGTAATGTAGAGATCCGACTGCAACCTCACCCATTTCAATGCCAAGTGTTCCAGTCAGTGTTCTTACCGGTGAGAGAATATTCCACAGGGGTTCAGGAATTATGGCGGCATTTCCTGTTACCATGATGACCGCCATTGTCTCACCAACTGCTCTTCCTATTCCAAGAATTACCGCTGCGGTAATACCTGAGAGGGCTGCAGGGATTATTACCCGGGATATCGTCTGCCAGTGTGTTGCTCCAAGCGCCAGGGATCCTTCTTTCAGGTACTTCGGGACTGAACTGATGGCATCTTCTGAAACGCTGATAATTGTTGGAAGTGCCATGATTCCAAGAAGTATAGAGCCTGCAAGTACTGATTCTCCACTAGGGACATCCAAAAAATCCTGAAGTGCTTTTACGAGAATAATAAGTCCGAAAAATCCATAAACCACAGAAGGGATACCAGCCAGGAGTTCCACGGCTGGTTTTAAGATATTCCTCATCTTCGGAGATGCAAGTTCTGCGATAAATATGGCACAGGCTAATCCAAACGGTACGGCAAACACCATCGCTCCAAGGGTAACCAATAATGTTCCCACAATGAGGGGCACAAGGCCGTATTTTGGAATAGCACTCCCCGGGTCCCATCTGTCTCCGGTCAGAAATGGGATCAGGCCAATGTCCAAAAATGCCGGCACGGCATCGTACAGAAGAAACACCAGGATAAAAAAAATCCCGATTATGGATGATATGGCACAGGCAAACCACAAGATATGAATAATATCTTCAAGTGGCTTTCGCTTCCGGCAATTTTTCAGGGTTTTATGGATTCCGGATATCACGTTTTCTCTGACTCCTCATTTCCAGGATTTGTCAGGTTTCTGATTGCCTCGAAAATGTGTGATGGATAGTGAATATATCAGAAAACCTGATAACATAGGCTGGTTATCATACTCCGGGAAGGTACATCAGATTATGTTCTATAGATTATTGTGAACTATTGTGTTTATTGAGTCCACTATAGGCATCATAGTAGTTATTACCTGTTGAAGCATTTCAGGTATTTTTTTTTAAACAGAGGAAAAGTCATTTGATGTGCTCTATTTTGAATCAGTAGAAAAAACAAAAGGATCATGACCCGGTAGAAAGAAATCTCTCCAAATCCATCATATGTATTCTTTATATGAATAAACTAATATAATTAAATGATGAAATTCCAAGTCTTTTTCCTCCATAAATATGCCCAATATGCCGTTATTTCTTGAAAAAACCTAATTTTTCATAGACCATATAAATGCAAAATATGAAACCCTCAATTTTTCGATATTTTGACAATATCTGCTTAATAATCGTTTTTATAAAGGGGTTTTATTCCTCCATTCATGTGATACATATAAAGTATCGACTGAAAAAAGATCGGGGCATAGCGGCCTTCCAGTGAAGACAAACGAATAGCCATTTTTGATGCTGATGCCAAATTTGAGAGAGTAGTTTTCTTTTTGTACTTTGTCTGTTCTTAAACCAAAAATAAGAATTTGCCTGTATGAGTGTGATGAACAATTAATCTGATTTGAATGAATACAATACATAAAGATAATTCATTTGCATTAATGTATCAATTATTTGTAAAAGTTTAACCCAATAAGCCTTTAAATTTAGGATTTTAAGATAGTATCATATACTCACCTTCCCTAATAACTTTGACAAGCATGACAGGGGAAGATATCAGGGAGATAACGATTCTTCCGGGGAAAAACCGCCAGGGAGAGAAAGAGGCCTTTGATGAGATCACCATCCGGCCGGGTGATACTCTTTCGATAGTCGGCCCTACCGGTTCAGGGAAAAGTGCATTCATCAATGATATTGAGATATTTGCAAACCGGGATACCATCACCGGACGCCAGGTCCTGGTAAATGGAGTTCTACCTCCGGAAGCATATGTCCGGGATCCTGCAGCAAAACCCGTAGCACTTATTACTCAAAACACCCGGTGTCTGTGCGATCTGACCGTTGCGGATTTTCTCTTAATGCACCTTACATCCCGGGGATATACGAAAGATTCATGTATCAATGAGACCATCCTGCTTGCAAACCAGTTTACCGGTGAACCAATCGCAGGGCATGTCCGGATGACCAGTCTTTCCGGTGGTCAGACACGGTCCCTGATGGTAGCCGATGCCATACTCATCTCCAACACCCCGATAATTCTTCTGGATGAGGTGGAAAATGCAGGAATATTTAAGGAAAAGGTAATTCAGGTCCTCCGGCAGCACCAAAAAGCCCTCCTGTTCGTAACCCACGATCCTCTCGTCTCACTCCTCTCGGAAAGGAGGATAGTTATGCAGGATGGGGCAGTTGCGAAGGTAATTGAACCGGATGGAGCAGAAGAGCACGCAATACGCCAGATGCTTCATATGGATGGTATTATCGGCCAGATGAGAGAGATGATCCGGGCCGGAGAAATTATCACTTCCCCTCTGCCGGTATCATACTGATGAAACTTATCATAATTGCAGGCCCTCCCTCGGCAGGAAAAACTGCAGTTGCAAAACAGATTATTCGATCTCTCACAGATCTCAAGGCAGCCTATCTTAAGATAGATGTTGTCTGTGCAACCGAGGATGAAGAGATCAGGGAAGAATTTCATATTCCATCCAGGAAAATTTATTCCGGTGATCTCTGTCCGGACCATGCAGGTATCATGATCCTGGATGAGGCAATCAGCTGGGCAATGAATGAGAGGGCAGATATGCTGATTGTTGAGAGTGCCGGTTTATGCCTGCGGTGTACCCCGTATACTACCCAGTCATTTGGAATCGTGGTATTATCTGCCATATCCGGCATCCAGTCTCCGGCAAAAATGGCACCGATGATAGCTCTTGCCGATATTGCCGTGGTTACCCGGATTGACCTTGTATCACAGGCTGAAAAAGAGGTCTTCCGTGAGAAAATCCGGGGTATCCGAAGTGACATAGATATCGTCGAGACCAACGCCGTGCAGGGAACCGGGATGCGGTATCTTACCCGGGCAATAGAAAATGCCGCTGACATTACTGATCCATCCATAATAACTCTCCGGGGCATTCCCCCTCTTGGAGTCTGCACCGTCTGTATCGGGAAGAAAAATATCGGATGGAAGAATCATTCCGGAGTTCTCCGGCAGCTTGACGGTGATGAACTCATGTTCAGAGGAGACTGATGGAAGAGAACTGGACTCCTCCGGGGAGAAACTGTGGTGCCTGCGGGTATGGAACCTGTAAGGAATTCCTCTCAGTTGTCTGGAATGGTTCCCGGAAGAAGGAAGAATGTCCATTTTATACCGAATCATCCAAAAAGACCACCTGTTTTTCTGACGAAAAGGATAATCCTGAAACAGAAGACATTCTGGGACTCCCCTTTGATTTTATCCTTCATCCACTTCCGGGAGAGTGTTCGGCAAGAAAAATTCTTCTTCCCTTCAGGCCGGACTTAGTTGAACGATGGAATATTTGCCCGGGTGATATCCTCACCGGAAGGCCGATGGGTGCCGGATGTCCGGTTCAGCATGTTCTCAGAGTTTTATCGGCCAGCCGGATATCCGGAGTTATCACGACTCATGTTGTAGGTCCGTTATTTTCACGGGGAAAAGAAGTCAAAGACCTTGAAGCATATCATATCATCGGGTTTGAGGGTCTCACACAGACCGTCAGGGATGAACCGGTTTTCGGAAAAAGAATGAGGTTTCTTCCGGCATATTGTATGATGAACCTTGGTCATACCGGAGTAGTCAACCAGATTTTTAAAAGGAAAGAAGGGCTGCAGGTACGAGTAGAGGATATCAGGATACTATGAGAAAATTGGAAGAAATTCGTGCCCGGATAAAAGTCGGAGATGCAGTAATCCTCACGGCATCTGAATTAAAAAAAAGGATTTCACATGAGGATGATATAACTGATGTTGATGTAGTCACCTGTGGCACCTGCGGTGTCATGTCAGGCACCTATGCTGTCCTTTCGGTTCCAGTCGCCCCTCCCGGAACATTTTCCCGGGCAGAAACAGTAACTCTTCAGGGTGTTCCGGCAATTCCAGGTCCTTGTCCGAATGAGCGGCTTGGATTGGTAGATCTGATGGTTTTCGGAACTGCCCATGCCAATGAGCGATACGGAGGTGGTCACCTTTTTCATGACCTTATCGCAGGAAAACCCATTCATGTAGAGGTATCCGCTGAAGGAAGGCATTATGACGCAGATATTACTCTTGGCGATCTTCCCTTTGCACGGTTATTTACAACCCGGAGTGCATTCAAAAACTACTCTGCAATAACGAACCGGGGAACAGAATCCATATCAACAATTTTTTCTGTCCTTCCCCTTGAAGGTCCGGCTACAGAGGTTACGGTATCCGGATGTGGAGAGATAAATCCGCTTGAGAATGATCCTTCATTGAGATTTCACTCCCCCGGAGATCCGGTTGTGGTAAACGGGGTGAGTGGCAGGATAATCGGTACCGGGACCCGGAGCACTCCTGAAAAACCAAACCTCTCGGTTCATGCAGATATGAAAGACATGAGCCCTGAATTTTGTGGTGGATTTGTGACCTCTGCCGGACCGGAGTGCATTACCAGCATCGGAACAGCAATACCGCTGGTAGATAAGACGATCCTCCAAAACCTCTCCGTCCTGGATGACGAAATTATGCTGCCGGTTGTGGATATTAAAACCCGCCAGCCATTTGGTACTGCCTCCTATGGTCAGGTCTGGAACAATACCGCTTCCCGGATAGGATATCATCCTGAAAAATGTCTTCATTGTTCTCCCTGCATTGCTCATGAATCATGTCCGGCTCAGGCTATCCGGGAGGATGGAACGATCAATCAGCATACCTGTTTTGTCTGTGGAACCTGTGTCCGGGTCTGTGAAGGTCTGGTTTACGAAGGTAATTTTGGATCTCTCTCTGTTTCAAATCAGTCAATTCCTATCGTCCTCCGGCAATCTGATAGAAGAAAAGCAGAAATTCTCTGCAGAAAAGTGAGGGACATGCTAAATCATGGAGAATTATTAATATGACGTATACACTCAAATGCCCGGTATGTGGGCAGTCTTTTCCGGACACCCATCTCCTCTCCTGTCCGAACGGGTGCAATGGACTGCTTAGGGCAGAATACTCATCCCGGCAACTGACTATCCGGGAATCTCCTGGGATTTTCCGGTATTCTGACTGGCTGCCGGTTACCGGCTCTCTGCCCACAAACGCAGAACCGGTCTGTTACAAGTGTTCAAATCTTGCAAAGGTGCTTGGACTATCTGATCTCTGGATTGTATTCTCTGGTTACTGGCCGGAAAAAAATGCCTTTGCCGTCAGTGGCTCATTTAAGGAGTTTGAAGCTTTTCCCACCATGCAAAGAGTAGTGGATCTTGGTGGTGGGGTAATTCAGGTCTCTTCAGCCGGAAATACCGGACGAGCCTTTGCAGAGGTCTCTGCCCGGACCGGACAGCCGGTAATCATTGTCGTTCCGGAATCAGCACATAATCGGATATGGACAACAGTCCCTGCCCATGATGTGCTGCTTATCACGATCTCCGGTGACTATACCGATGCCATCATACTGGGCAATGAAATATGCAAAATTCCGGGTATTTTTCCGGAGGGGGGTGCGAAAAATGTTGCCAGAAGGGACGGTATGGGAACTGTGATGCTGGCTGGAACCCTCGCAATTGGCAAACTTCCTGACTGGTATGTGCAGGCGGTCGGGAGTGGGACCGGAGGGATTGCAGCATATGAAGCAGCACTCCGGTTGATTGGAGATGGCAGATTTGGAAACGAACTTCCCCGCCTGATGCTATTCCAGAATGAACCGTTCATCCCAATGGTCAGGGCATGGAAGGAGAAAAGGCGTGACATTAGGGATGAGGATATGCCTGATGCAAAACGGGCAATCTCAAAGGTTTATTCAGATGTCCTTACCAACCGGGCTCCCCCGTATGGAATCGCGGGAGGAGTTTTTGATACTCTCGTTGCAACGAATGGCCTGATGGAAGGTGTATCTTCCGGAGATGCACAAGATGCCGGAAACCTCTTTTTATCAGAGGAAGGAATTGATCCTGATCCAGCTGCAGCGGTCTGTGTAGCCGGACTTATCAAATCTGTTCAATCAGGTATTATCCGGCCTGATGAAACCATTTTATTAAACATCACCGGTGGTGGATATGAAGCAGGAAAGCGGGATCTTAACCGGTATGTAAAGGAGCCGGATATCATGACCACAAAGGATACCGGGTTTGATGTTGTATCAGAAAAAATCAGGCAATGGATGAGAAAATATGTATGAAAAAAGGGTATCGGATATACTCACAACAGAAAATATAGAATATATCGTTTCTCTTCCCTGTGACCGGACAAAGGATCTGTGTGAAATCCTTGAAAAAAAGTTCCATTATATCACCATTTCACGGGAGGAAGATGGTATTGGTATCTTATCCGGCCTTTCTCTTGCAGGAAAAAGGGGAGTTCTCCAGATGCAGAGTTCAGGTCTTGGAAATTCACTCAACGCCCTGATGACCCTCCCCTATCTCTATTCGCTTCCTCTTCCAATCCTTGCAAGCTGGCGTGGATACTACCGTGAAAGTATCCCTGCACAGATCCCGTTTAATGAAAAAATCCCTGTTCTGCTGAAATTATACCAGATCCCCTGTACAATTATCAGAGAGCCGGCTGAATTCGACCTGATTACCTCGGTTATCAGTGATGCCTGGATGAATAACAGGCCTCATGTGGCTCTTATCTCCCCGGAGGTCTGGGAAGGAGATAGAGAGATAACTGATGATTCAGAATTCCCTGCCCGTGATCGGCTTATAACCCTTAATTACCATGGAGTTTTTAAAGAACCGGTAATGCAGCGGGGAGATGCTATTTCGATCATTGCATCACTCTTAACCGATGAACTTGTGGTCTCCAACATTGGTGTTCCGTCAAAAGAGTTATACCATGTCCGTGATAATCCGGCTCATTTCTACATGCTTGGTTCTTACACCCAGGCAAGTCCCTTAGGTCTTGGAATTGCACTAGGAACCGACCGGAAGGTTGTTGTTATTGATGGTGACGGAAGTCTTCTTGGAACGGCCGTAATGCCGGTAATTGCAGCTGAGTCACCTGAAAATCTGGTAATCATCTGTCTTGACAACGGGGTGTATGGAAGTACGGGAAACCAGTGTTCACCTGCATATGAAACCGTGGATCTCGAACTCCTGGCAAAAGCCAGTGGATTTAATCATACCTTTAAAGTGCATACTCCTGATGAGTTATCTGATGCTTTTAAAAAAGCCCGTGTCCAAGGGCCTTCATTTATCCACGTGATAATAAAACCGGGAAACCGGAATGTCTCAAATATTCCGCTTGGACCACTTGATATAAAAAACAGATTCTCGGCTGAAATTTCCGGAAAAAAATAATTATATGGTAAATTTTTTTGTCTCGACAACAAGTGTTTCAGTAACTTCAGTGACCTGATTAATCTGGTCAGATATCTGGTCAATTGCTGCTGCTGCTTCTTCACTTGCTGCTGCAGAAGCAACTGCATCTTTGGCCGTCCCGGATACCAGGGTATTCACCTCGTTAATAGATGCCGTAATCTCTTCTACTGCTGCAGCCTGTTGTTCAGCTGCCTTTGCCACATTATCCATCTGAAGACTGACGGTGTTCACCGAATCAATAATCTGGTTAAATACTCCGAGGGTTTCATTCAGGGCTTTTCCGCCTTCCCTGACAACCAGTACACTCTTGTCCATGGTATCAGATGCTGCCTGTGTCTTTTTTGTCAGACCTTCTATCATCTCGGAAATGTTTTCCGCTGACTGTCTGGATTCAAGAGCCAGTGATTTTACTTCACTTGCAACGACGGCAAATCCTCGTCCGGCTTCACCTGCACGGGCTGCTTCGATTGCAGCATTTAATGCCAGAAGATTTGTCTGAGAGGCGATGTCTGAAATGACCAGTGAAATTTTACTGATTTTGCCCATCTCTTCCATGATCTCATGAACAAGCCCGGTAACAAGATCCGTGGAAGAGGTAATCTCCATCATACCCCGTTCGGCTTCCTGTGCAAGTGATGATCCCTTTTTGGACAGGGCATTCGTGTCTGAAGATATCTGGTTTACCTCACCGGTTCGTGAAGATACATCAGATACATTTACTGCGAGATCCTCCATCGCACGGAGGATCTGCGACAGACCATCACCTCCCTGTTCTGCTTTCATGCTCACATTCTGGGCTATTTCAGCCAGGACTGATGAACCGGAGGAGATATCCCTTATACTAGATGCAGCCTGGGATGTTGCAAGGTTTAGTATCTCAATCTGTTGTGATATCAGGGAAATCGCATCAGATACATGATGACCTACATCATCCAGTGCCTGCTGAAATGCCTTCCAGTCACCTGCATAAGTGACAGATGAGTTCATTCTCCGGGAGAAGTCATATCCGGCATATCCTTTTGACACATCCATGGCTTCCCTGACCGGTTTTACTACTGTTTCAAGAGTCGTGTTAATTCCCTCGACGATTGTCCTGAAATCTCCCTGATGTTTTGAAGGATCTGCCCGGGTCATCAGTTTTCCTTCAGTTCCTGCGGTGACCAGCATATCCACATCAGAAATAACACTTTTCATATTGTCCCGCATGAGGACCAGAGGGCCATGGAGTTGATCATTATCTGATGCTTTCCGGAAATCAGCTGTCATATCTCCTTCAGATATCCGGGTGACGTAAACGATTAATTCATTTAGCCAGTCATGCACTGCATTAATTGCATCTTTTATTTTTGCATGGTCGCCTACACATTCTATCTCAACCCTTTCACGGAGATCCCCCTTGGAGATCTTCTGGAGGATACGATTCCCTGCCCTGATGGGCGCCAGGATTGCATCCAGCATCTCATTAATTCCCCGGATTGTTTCGGCATATTCACCGTCAAATAATTCCGGTTTTCCTCTTACCGCAAGGTTTCCATGCCGTGCTGCATCTACCATCCGGCTAATTTCCTGGTGCATCAGCCTGGTCACATCAGCAACACCATTTACTGCATTCCGGATTCGTTCATGCTCTCCAGAGAATACCTGATCTATATGGGCACTCATGTCACCTTTAGCAATCTTCTGGAGCACCTTGTTCATATCTCTGAAGGGATGGAGGATACCATTCAGCATCTCATTAATACCGGTGATGAGTTTGAACATATCTCCTGAATATCCCTCATCTGACAAACGGGCCCTCAGGTTTCCTTTCTTCATCTCTTCAGCAAGATTGAGAATATCGGTTATTGCATGATGTTCTGCGGTATTATCTATAATGGATACGATGGCATGGGATGTACCGATATATTCTGACAATCGGATGGTTACCTTTCCGGATAGTTCTTTTCCATCAAATTTCCTAAAAACCCATTCAAATCTGGTATTTTTTCCCTTTTGCGATGACTGCAAAAGCGTTCGGATACCCTCAACGGAAGAGGATCCATCTGGTTGCACTGAAGGTGAGAGGTCAGAGAGATCTAAATGTAATATTTCATCAGGCGACCGCGCCTTTAGCAGCCTTATGGAAGCATGATTTCCATAGACTATTTTACCATCTTTGAGAATCAGGACCGGAGTTGGTATATCATTGAGAATCATCTGGCATTCATGATTCTGATAGCCGATAGATTCTGAATTGTCTGGTATTCCTGCATTCATAAATTACGTATCGCCTCTATTTACAGAAATCAATACATTCGAATGGATTGATAAGAAGAAAAAGGTAATGGGAAACTCAGTTTTTCAGAGCATCTGTAAGGCGCTTTTGTACAGCATCCCAATTGACAATATACCAGAAGTTTTCAACGAATTTTCCCCGGTCATTTACATAATCAAGGTAATACGAATGCTCCCACACATCAAGAGCCATGAGGATCTTAAACCCAGGGTAGACATTTATATTGTGTTTTTCCACCTGCATAACAAGGAGTCTTTGAGTTAACAGGCAAATTGATAAAACGGCCCACCCTGATCCCTCAACAGAAGAAGCTGCCTGGTTAAACTCCTTTTTAAACCGCTCCAATGAACCAAAGTCTTTTGTTATCCATTCTGCAAGGGTTCCTGAGGGTTTTCCTCCTCCTCCTTTTCCTGCAGGAGCGAGGTTCTCCCAGAATAAGGTATGAAGCCGGTGGCCTCCGATGTGAAAGGAGAGTTCTTTAAGAACTGCTTTTTGGTCTAATTCTGAACCTTCAGCTCGTGATTTTTCCAGTTTTTCAAAAATGGCATTTGCCCCGTTTACATATGCCTGGTGATGTTTCTGGTGATGAAGAGTCAGTTGTTTTTCCGAGATGTAAGGTGTTAGATCTCCATACCCAAACGAAAGTGCCGGAAGTGCATACTTTTTTGAGTCGTCCATGTTTGATTCCTCCTGATTGAGGATTATTCATGTGCAGTACTTAAGATTACCGGATCTTGGAAAAACTGTATCCATAGAACCATAACATCCGGGAGGACTGTACACATATGGACATTTATGATATCAGGGATCCTCACACGAGAGTTGCAGATAACAGCCTGTTAGTCGAATTATTTCATCCATTGCGTCTTGAAAAGGAAGTTTCTTGCAAGTACAGCATTGCTCACGCCCGGGTTTTAGCCCATGAGAAAACACTTCCTCATCGTCTGATTCGGTCATCTGAGGTATATTATATCTTATCCGGCAGGGGTATCATGCACATCGGGAATGAACAGAAGGAAGTACAGAAAGGCAAACTGGTATATATTCCCCCCGGATCATCACAGTGGATAGAAAATACCGGTGATTCAGAACTTATTTTCCTTGCAATATGCGATCCCCTCTGGAGAGAGGATGATGAATTAATTGGTGAACAGCATTTTCAGACACCTGCCAGCTCTGATCCTTTCATGGAAGCAGCAATCGAGGAGGCAGAACTTGGAAGAAAAGAAGGAGGTATTCCCATTGGTTCAGTTCTTGTTAGGGACGGGAAAATTATCGGGAGGGGACATAACCGGAGGGTTCAGAACCAGGATCCTATGATGCATGCCGAGATAGATTGTCTGCAAAATGCCGGAAGGATAGGCAAATATCAGGATTGCACTCTTTATTCAACTCTGATGCCCTGTTACCTGTGTGCAGGAGCGGTTGTCCAGTTTCAAATCCCCCGGGTCGTCGTGGGCGAGTCACGGACATTTCCCGGAGCACGTGAATTCATGGAAGCACATGGGGTTATCGTAACTGATTATTCCCTTTCCCGGTGCAGGGATATGATGGAATCGTTTATCAGAGAAAATCCTGAACTCTGGAATGAGGACATCGGAGCGTTGGAGTAACAATCCCGGCAATTCATATCGGGAACTATATTCATAAGAAATTTTAAAAACTAAATATCATGGCCGGAAAGATTAAGAAATTAATCGATACTCTCATTGAGAAAAGGGCACAAGGAAACCCCTCAATAGCCTCTACTACCAGAACAAAACTTCTTCTGAAAGGAATTGACGGGAAAAAATATGATGAACAGTCAACCGATGATCCGGTAGTAATCGCCAGTATCATGAAAATTGCAGAAGAGATGGGTATCAGTCTTAAGGTGTAATATATGTCAGTACAAGTTGCAAAGTCACAAAATCCGGACCCAAACGGAGCAGCAGATGAACTTTTAAAATCTCTTTCCGGGAGTAAACCGGTGATGATCCTGTTTTTTGCATCATCAGTGTATAACCCGGACAAGATTAGTGCGGCGATGAAGAATGCATTTCCTGATGCTACAGTTATGGGCTCCTCAACGGCTGGAGAGATAATATCCGGGCACATGTTAAAGCAATCCATTGTAGCAATGGCACTTGATGCAGATGTTCTGAAGGCCGTACATGCAGACACAATACCACTGGATTCACCTAAATCTATTGATACGGCGCTGAACAATCTTTCAGGCGGTTTTGGGTCATCCCCCATCTCTCTTGATCCTTCAAAATATGTTGGCATTATTCTCTTTGATGGCATGAGTGGTGCCGAAGAGAGGATGATGGAGCGTATTGGCGATTTAACAAATATTAAAGTGGTTGGAGGATCAGCCGGGGATGATCTTGCCTTTTCTTCAACCCATATTTACCTGGACGGAAAAGCGTACTCCAATACCGCTCTCCTTGCAATCCTTGAACCTGCAGCAGAATTTGAAATATTAAAAACCCAGTCGTTCTGTTCACTGGGAAGGAAACTTACTCCTACCAAAGTAGATACCGAGAGCAGAAAGGTCCTTGAATTCGATGGAAAACCTGCAGTAGCTGCATATGCAGAGGCATTACGAGTGCCATCCCATGAGATAGCATCACAGTTCATGAAATATCCGGTAGGTCTTATGGCAGATGGAGAGCCGTTTGTCCGGAGTCCTCAGCGGGTTGATGGCGATGCCATCAATTTCTACTGCCAGGTCCGGCAGGGAGTAGATCTCGAGATTCTTTCATCGACAGATATCGTTGCAGATACAAAATCATTAATTGATGATACTAATAAAAAACGGCCATTAGCAGGAATAATCAATTTTCACTGTATTCTTCGAACACTCCAATTGGAACAGGAAGGAAAAACAGAAGAGTATGGCCGGATTTTCTCGGCAATTCCCACGATTGGTTTTTCAACCTACGGGGAGGAGTACATCGGTCATATCAACCAGACTGCAACGATGCTGGTTTTTTATAAATAAATCACTTTTTTGCCGTTACAACTTCACTTTGAGAGGCTTCGTAGGGATAGAGCCCTTTAAACCGGACCATAAGATCTTCAGGGGGTGATGCTGCCGGACGGAAGAACGAATATGAGCCATCCCGTTCTGTCCTGGTAACTTTCAGATACTGAAATTTTCCGGGGGTAGCTCCTGCAGCAGTTGATTCAAGGGTGATCCACTTATTTCCCAGGGGTTCTCCGGTATCGGTAATAAGCGTCCCGGTTATGAAAAATCCCTGGTCTGCAGCTGGTTTTGCCGGGTCCAAAGCGATTGATATCGTTGTGGGTATTCTTTCCTGTCCGGCTGCTGAGGCAGATCCGAAAAGGACCAATGCGATGCCTACTATCAGGAGGAGCATGAATACTCTGCCTGCCTTCAGATGATGCTGTGATACCATGCCGAATCTTTTATCGTGACAGCTCATCAGGTTGTCTGTGTAATTCACATTTGATCATCCGGTGCTATAAACACAAAATGATCAGCACCCATTGGTTCAGATCACAACATTTAGATGATGATCTGGTTCAATGATCATGAGGAACTGCACCATCATACCTGATAACCATCCGGATTGACTGGTCAGACAGATAACATGGAACACATAGATGAAAAAAGCAGAAATAATTTATTTCTGGTAGATGATACCGCAAACCCTGCTCCACTAGGATTATGCGCATTTGGTATGACAACAATTCTGCTCAGTCTGCACAATGCCGGACTTACCGCAGCAGGAAGCCCGATATTTTCAATGGCAATGTTTTATGGGGGAATTGCCCAGATCATAGCAGGCATTTTTGAGTGGAAAAAAAACAATACTTTTGGAATGGTCACCTTTGGGAGTTTTGGATTTTTCTGGATTTCATTTGCATTTATTGGCTTTTTACCAAAACTCGGCCTGACTGCCCCACCAACAAACCTTGAATTGGCGGCTTTTCTAAGTGTATGGGGACTATTTGCTATGGGGCTTTTTGTCTGCACATTTAAGATGCACCGTGTCCTTCAGGTAACCTTGTTTACCGTCGTTCTTCTGGTGGTTTTTTTAGTGGTTGGAGAGATAACTGAAATCGGACTCTTTTCAAATCTTGGGGGAGTTACCGGAATAGTTGCGGGTCTCCTGGCACTATACATCGGAATGGGGCAGGTTATTAACGAAGTATTTGGAAAAAAAGTATTTCCTGTCTGATTTCTACTCTCTTTTTTTGATTCTTTATATTGTGGGATTAAACACAAATCTCTATACCGATGAATAATCGGTTCTCCGTTGTACCAGTTCCCTGCCGATGTCTGTGACAATATATTCCATATCTTTTGGATCAAGGTATTCACCCGCCGTTGCTCCGGCAGATTGTGATATACTCTCTTCATAAAGGGTGCCACCAAGATCATTTGCACCAGACATCAGACCTATCTGCACCATTTTAAGCCCAAGTTTAACCCATGAAACCTGAATATTCTGAAAGTTATCAAGAAACAGGCGTGAAACAGCAATCATGAGCATATCTTCTCTTCCGGTAGCGCCCGGTCTTGCTCTCCCACTTTTGTAAATCGGTGTCCCCGGGTGGATAAAGGACAACGGAACAAATTCTGTAAAGCCATGTGTTTCATCCTGAATTTCCCGGAGGAGAGAAAGATGGCTGACCTGATCTTCTATAGATTCACAATGGCCATACATGATGGTGGCAGTGGATTTCAGACCTATCCTGTGAGATTCCCTGATGATCCTGGCCCATTCAGCCGTCGGGATTTTATCCGGGCATATGATTTTTCTAACATCATCAACTAGGATTTCTGCTGCAGTCCCACACAGGGTACCAACTCCGGCATCTTTGAATGCCTTAAGCACATCTCGGGTAGAACATCCTGATTTTCTCGCAGCATATGCAACCTCCATTGGATTTGCGGCATGGATATGGACTTCCGGTGCATACTTTTGGATGGTGCGGTAGAGCGAAGTATAAAAATCAAGATTATAATCGGGATGAAGACCACTCACGGTGCAGATCTCAGTTACCCCCCGGTTTTTCGCCTCCTCTGCTTTTTTCCCGATCTCCTCAGGATCCAGTTCAAAGGCACGGGGATCACCAGGTTTGCATGAAAATCCACAGAACCCGCATTGATTTACACAGATATTGGAACAATTTATGTTCTGATTTTTTATCCAGGTGACGCGATTACCGTTTTTTTGTGTTCTCATCTCATCTGCATATGAGGTAATTAAAAAAGCAGCCCTATCACGGATTTTAAAGAGAGCAATCGCTTCAGTATTGGTTAACCGGTGTCCGTTTATCACATCATCAAGAAGGGTTTTCAGATTCCTTTCTGACAGGGGGGTTTCCATGATCACGTATTGTGGTGCAATAATATGAACATTTACATCTATGCTGGTGCAGTATTAGTTATAACCCTGAATCAGGTGTTGATGCCCAATTACGCCCATACTTTCTTCTGCTATAACTACTATACATAAAAATATTATTCCGGAGTGGATCCGATTAGTCTTATGGAAGAAGATTATACAGAGGAAGCAACGGTGTCTGACAGGGAACCCCTGGAAGATGAAGTTATCCGCGTCCGCCTGCCAAAGAAATCTAATAATGAACAATTTGCAATTGCAGAGCTCATGATGGGTGCCAATCACATTCGTGTCAGGTGTTCGGATGGCGTTACCCGTCTTGGCAGAATCAAAGGCAAAATGAAAAAGAGAGCCTGGATACGGGAAGGGGACATCATCATTATTGTTCCCTGGAGCTTTCAGGATGATAAGTGTGACATAACCTATCGATATACGCCCCCTCAACGCGATTGGTTACGCAGGAATAATTACCTGTAATAACTTTTTTCAAAAATTTGTATTTCAGGGGAGGAGGACAAATTATTTTATTGACAGGTAACGTAAGATGATTCCTCATGTAATATTTTAAAAGCTTTTTAAGCATTTTTGGTGAATCCTGTTGCGATTTATTTACTTATTACGGTAAACATGGTGTTGCTGGTTTAAACTTTTTTAAGGGAAGCAAAGATTATAAATCTCATAAATGGATGCATATGGTAATGATAAGCGTCCTCTGTGTCGATGATGAACCAAATATTCTCTATCTTTCCAAAATATTTCTTGAAAAGACAGGGAATTTTCAGGTTGATACAGTCACATCTGCAGAGGAAGCACTTCTGCTACTCCGGGAAAAAGAGTATGATATTGTAGTTAGTGACTACATCATGCCGAAAATTGACGGCCTCTCATTTCTGAGGGATCTCCGAAAACGGGGAAATCAGATCCCATTTATTCTTGTATCGTGCCGTGGGCAGGAAATGAAGGTGGTTGAAGCGATTAATGAAGGTCTTTCCGGTTATCTTGCAAAAGAAGGTGATCCGGAATATAATTTCGCGATGTTATCACACCGGATCATGCAGATAGTCCAGCTCCGGAAGACAGAAGACGGATGGAAAAAGAGTGAAGAACAGTTCCGTCTTTTATATGCCCACATGGCTGAAGGGGTTGCACTGTTTACCCTGGTTTTCGATGAACACGGAAAACCGATTGATTACCAGTTTGAAAATGTAAATCAACGGTATGAAGAGATCTTTCGACAGCCTGGTTCTCTTTTACAGGGTAGGTTAATTTCAGAGATTATCGGATATGTTCCATACCTATATGAGTGTGCAGGAGTCGTTGATTCCCAAAAACCGGTTTCTTTTGAGAAATATCTCCGTGGCCCTTCGAGATACTACTCAATTTCCGTTTCTCCATGGCTTGAAAACGGATTTGCCATGATTTTTTCTGATATTACCAGGCGTGTTCTGGCTGAAGAAAAACTTATTGAAACAAGTCAGTATTTACAGAACCTGATTACTCATGCCGGAACTCCAATTATTGTCTGGGATACGAATGGTTTTATTTCCCAGGTTAACCGGTCATTTGAAGAATGTACCGGATATACTCATGATGAACTGCTCAAAAAACCAATCCAAACCATTCTTCCGGTGGGAGATGCTGAATTGCATCTCTCGAAGATTCGTCTCACCACTCTGGGAATGCAACTTGAATCAACTGAAATTCCCATTCAGATAAAGTCCGGAGATATCCGATTGTTACGGTGGAACTCTTCTAATATTAAAAATTCGGACGGTTCTCTTCGTGCAACCATTGCGATTGGTATTGATATTACCAGACAAAAAAATCTTGAGGAAGAGAATGCAACTGCAGTGTTCCAGTTAAAAAAGAATATCGCAGAACTTGCAATTCTCAACGATGGGATCAGAAATCCTCTTGCCGTGATACTGGCATGTGCGGAATTTGCTGACGAATCTTCCTTTTCACGAATTACTACCCAGGTCTGGGAGATAGATAAGATGATTAACCAACTGGACAGCCGGTGGATTGAGTCTGAAAAAATCCTAAAATTTTTAGAGAAACATTATCTTATCGGATATCAGGATACGATATCCAGGATAAAGGAAGACGAAAAGCAGATCTGTTAAATCCTTTTAGATATTGTTTCAGTTTTTTATAGCCAACCTTAAATTCCTGTAACGATAAAATCCCTTCTTTATTTATGATCTCGGTGCTGCTCGTTGATGACGAACCTGTTCTTGTCGATATTGGTCGCCTTTTTCTTGAAAAAGTCGGAAATTTCTCGGTATTTGGGTGTCTCTCTGCGGAGGAAGCGGAAAAACTTCTTGAAAAGAATTCATATGATGCAATCATTGCTGATTACCAGATGCCAAAAATGAATGGTATCGATCTCCTGAAAATTGTCCGGGAAAAGTATGGAGACATTCCCTTTATTCTTTTTACCGGGCGGGGCAGAGAAGACGTTGCACGAGATGCGGTAAATATCGGAGCAGATTATTATATCCAGAAAGGGGGAGATCCAAAGCTCCAGTTTGCTGATATCGCACATAAGATCGAAACCTCCGTTGAAAGACGAAGGGCTTTGATTGCAATAAAAATATCAGAGCAGCGGTTTTATGACATTATTAATTTCCTTCCAGATGCAACTTTTGCCATTAATACCAAGGGAACTATCATTGCCTGGAACCGTGAGATGGAGAGGATCACCGGGGCACCAGGAGCTCAGATGATGGGAAAAAGTGGTTATGCACATGCAGTTCCATTTTATGGATACGGCAGACCGATGATCATCGATCTCCTCCTCCGTCCGGACCCTGTCATTGAGTCAAAATACCGGTCACTCATCCGTGAGAATGGTATCATTACTGCCGAAGGAGCACTCCATCTTCCGGACAGAACACATTTCTTCCTTGCCCGGGCATCTTTTTTGTACGATCAGAATGGAAAACCGGCTGGTGCAATAGAGAGTCTTAGGGATATTACCGGCTTTAAGGAGACCGAAGAGAAAATGAGTCGGATTATTCATCATCTTCCGGTAGGAATTCACCTTTTCAGAATTCAGGATGACGGAAAATTACATTGCCATGGCGGAAATACGGCATCAGGAGAAGTTTTTGGGATTGAGGACAGGTGTATTAAAGGGACTCTGATTGAGGATCTCTTTCCTGGAGAAGAAGGAACCAGAATCTGCTCTGCAAGCATCCTGATCGCAAAAGAAGGCGGGCGAAAGGAGGTGGAAAATGTTCACATCATACCAGGAACTGACACAAAACAGTTCAATCTTACAATTTTTCAGTCTGATACTGAAGAAGTTGCAATAATATATATGCCGGTGTGTGGAGCCTGAATCCAGGGCTCCAAGGATATTATCACTCATGTCTGATTACAATTATTCCAGGAAAAAAGCTAAGTGATGCCGAATTAATGCAGTACCGGTGATATAAAGGGGGTGGGACATCATCAAATACATGACCCAGATGTGCATCACACCGTGCACATATCACCTCCGTTCTTTCCATGCCATAACTATGATCTGATTTCGTTTTTATATTCAAGGGTGAAACCGGGCAGGTAAAACTCGGCCAGCCTGACCCTGAATCGAATTTGTCATCTGAAGAAAAAAGGTCAGTCCCACAACAGGCACACCGATATAACCCTGCATTTTTTGTTGCATAAAATGCACCGGTGAATGCCGGTTCTGTCATTCCCATTCTGGTTATCTCATAGGTTTTTTTATCCAGTATCTTCTGCCATTCTTCATCAGAGGTTTTGATTTTTGCAACTTCCCTGATAATTCCTGTTTCGGCATAGTAGATAGGAAGAATTTCAGGATCACACATGTGCAATAGTTAGAAGATGTAGGGGATAAAATTCCTTATTAAGGATGATAACTTAGGGTATCAATAGGCAACCATAACCAATTGGGGAGCAATCATGGGATCAGACATTCATCCTGAGGATACACCAGGGAATCATAATAAATTTGGAAAGAAGATTCTGGTTGTTGATGATCGCTATGAAAACCGGTACTTTTTAAAAACCCTGTTATCGGCACATGGATATCAGGTGGTAACAGCCAAAAACGGAAAAGAAGCACTTGATCTAATAAAATCTGAACATTTTGATGCGATTCTCACCGATATTTTAATGCCTGTCATGGATGGACATGTTCTTTGTAAGACTATGAAAGAGGATCCGGAATTAGCTAAAATTCCCTTTATTTTTAATACTGCATCATATACTGAGCCAAGGCACCGGCAACATGGTCTTTCTCTTGGTGCTGATGAATACATCTGTAAACCGATAGAAAGCGAAGAATTGCTTCGGATTATCGAAAGGTTTGTCTGATAGGACAGTTTTTTATAATTTTTGTCAGGAAAAGGTACATCCTTTTGGAAAAAAATCCCTGAAAACCCCGATTATCCTGTACATACAAAATCTTTTTTTATAAGATTCATTACATAGATCGTTCTATGACAGAAATTGAAATAATAGACATCACTCCGGACAATATCGCAGATTATGGTGTCTGTGGATACAAGGATATTAAAAAGCATGTAGAACTCCGGCGAAAAATTGCCTGGTTTTCAGAGAATTATCCGAAAGGACTCAGGATGAAGGTACTTTTTTCCAGAACCGACGGGTACCAGGGAATGATTGAGTATATGCCAGGAGAGATCGCACACCGGCCGGTCGATGCAGACGGGTTTATGTTTATCCAATGTATCTTCACAGGATTTAAAAAGGAATACAAAGGGAAGGGATATGGAGCGATGTTAATCCGGGAATGTATCCGGGAGGCTGAACAGGGCAAATTCCTGGGTCTTGCGGTGGTTACCCGGATCGGTTCATTCATGGCGAAAAAAGATATCTTCCTGAAACTTGGATTTTCTGTTGTTGATTCTGCTCCTCCGGACTTTGACCTGCTTGCATTGAAATTGGATTCAAATGCACCTGCACCCCGATTTAAACCGGATCTCATATCCCGGGCAATAGAGTATCCGAATGGGCTGACCATAATCAGATCTCCCCAGTGCCCGTATTCTGAAAAAAACGTGGATGCTATCATCAAAACCGCAAAGGAGACATATAACCTGAACCCGACTTTAATTGAACTTGAAGATCCAAAGGCAGTCCAGGATTCTCCCTGTGCATTCGGGAGTTTTTGTATTATTTATAATGGAATGGTTATCAGTCATCACCCCATCAGTAATACCCGGTTTGAAAATATCATGAAAAAACTGGTGAAATAATTTTTTACTTATCATGATGGATAATGTCCCCGCGACATATCATTATCGTGACAACAGGGAATGCCAAAAAGACTACGGCACCCTCCTATAACAGAGTGTTGCAACCAGTTGCAACTCCAAAAACCACTGAATTTTCTAAATTCCATCAGCATAATTTGTTAATTTTTTCATTCTTAATCTCATCCGGAAATCAGATGCAACAATTCAATTCTCACTTTTTACTCCCGGACCGGTAAGGGGAGTTCACTTTTTAAATAATATAATAAAGATATGCCCGGATTTAGTTTCAGACTACTTTCCAGCGGTTTTGCCGGCATCACTTATACACTGTTTCATACAACACTTGTATGTCACAAAGAGGCCTGTTAGGCAGGGTGAAAAACCCAACCAATATTCAGGTTCTCTTTTAGGTGAGCAGCGTTCAACATGTCCTCCTACAAGTGTTGTACCCCTCTCATCAATCATGTAAACTGAAATTCTCCGGTCAGGAGGGATTTTCAATTGTCCTCCGTTTTACCCCCTCCTTCCCTCCTGACAAAAACTTCCGCCCGGCCAGATAAAGTGGCCGGTTTTTCCTCCTCTGACTACCAAAACAGGAGATGTTTCATTTTTCTGCCTCCTTACATGGTTGATCCTTTTTTAAAATTTCATTCTGACAATCATTTGAGAGTTTCATTACTAAATAACGAAGGAAGCTCGACCTTCTGCCAATCCTTGTCCATGACATTCATCCAGAGTGTAAGTGTTGCCGGTTCAAAAACAACCTGGTGGTTACTTGAGTACTTCCCACCTCCAAGGTCAGAGTGACAGAACTTCGATCCTCCGTCCTCGATGCAGACATCGCGGATTTCCATCATCTTCTCTGCATCAATCATTCCCTTTGCCTCTTCTGCCTGGCGGAGGAGGTTACTATACCGGGAGAGTGAGTGTTCAGGAGGTTCAGGGAGGTTCCAGGACGGATCGACGAAATGGTTCGCTGCTGCAATAACTCCGTCACCGGTCCTCTTCACGGTCCGGTTTGTTGACTTTTCATACACAAATGCCTCGTCTGGTCCTGCGACATCCACTATCCATCCAGTATCAGGGATAGTTCCGTTAATTGCAGCCTCCAGTGCATTCAGGTCAGAGTAATCGAACATAAACCGGTAGTATTCGGTGATAAATTCAGGACGAGTCTCTGGTGCATCATCTTCCCGGCCACAGTTGTCATCAGCGATGAAGAGTCCTTTGTTGTTCATGAAGGTCTCGGGTCGTACTCCGGCAGGACTCCAGGTCGCGATAATGTTGCTGCCATCATTCGGGCGGTAGATAGCAAGGACATACCATTCCGTGAGCGGCAGAATCGAGTCACCAAGATCCCAGTTTCGGGAGAGAATCGGAGAGCCGCCTTTTGTGTAATCTCCCCAGGCAGCAAGGTAAGAACAGGAAGCAGGGACGGCCTCCTGGTTCGGGGTGGCAAATAACAGGAAGATGGGCCCATAATAAAGAAACGCAATATCATCAGTTGTAAGCCCGGTCGTCTCCGCCATACCTGCAAAGATCTCCTTTATACGTTGCGGGTAAAATTGAGGAACCTGTCCGGCCTCCTCTATGATCTCTTCCCGGGTAATTCCCTGATTTGTCAGAGAATCCATGAGGAAGGAATATTCCTCATTTAGTTCTGGTTTCATGAGACCACCATACTGACAACCCATCTCACGATATGAACCGGAAAGAACGATTACCGGGTAGATACCAGCCTGGTAGCGTTCCCCGCCCTCGAAGGTTGCGATGAGAGGGAGATCGGCGACCGACGTTCCGGCAGGGGATTGTTCCTGCTCTGCAGAGAGGACAGAAACAGGAATCGTCAGCATGCAGAGTAACATTACCAGGAGAAGAGTTTTCATAATGGTATCAGTTATTTTCAAAGGATATAACATATTTTAAGATTTAAAAATCTTGAACAAAACCTGATTCCAAAACTTTCCAATTATCTACCGATAACTAAGGTTATCGTTTTAAAGAACTCGTAATAACTCTGCAACCATACAAAAAAGGGGATATTTGGACATCCTGAATTCAGGGAAAATCCATTCTATCTCCCGACCGTCAACTGGACAGTCATTGTACCGGTTTGGTAAAATGTTTTTACCGGATTTTTGACGGTTGAAGTGTTCCCGTCACCAAAATTCCAGTTCCAGGTAGTCGGGCTTCCTTCCGATGCATCAAAAAACCTCACCGTGAGAGGATATACAGTAGTGTCAGGGATTCCATAAAACCTGGCAACCAGTGGTGTGGTTGAACTGATACTGGAATATGCATTCACCCGGCCTCCGGTCAGACATTTCCCGGAAAGACCTGATTTTACGTCAACCCCGTTCATTATTGCCGATTTAACTTCAGAGACGGTTGCCGAAGGATTAACCGATTTCACAAGGGCCGCAACTCCTGCAACATGGGGTGTAGCCATCGAGGTTCCGGATTTATAGCCGTAGGCACTTCCCGGAATTGTACTGTAGATACTCACCCCGGGAGCTGCCACGTCAACCGATGTTGCCCCGTAATTTGCCCAGTATGCCCGCTGATCATACCGGTCTGTCGCCGTCACGGACAGGATATTCGCATTCGGAAGTGATGAGGGTGAATGTGGATATGTATCGGTGTTATAGGGATTGCCATACGCATCCCCATTCCCGGATGCACAGATAAAGAGGGCATCAGGATAGAGATTTATTGCATCGCGAAGTGCATAATCGATACCGTATCCCCCCCAGGAATTGGAGAAGATTCTTGCACCATGTGAATATCCCCAGGCAAACGCCTCGATTGCATCACTGGTGTACCCGGACCCGCTTGAGCTCAGGAATTTAAGCGGCATGATTTTTACATTCCAGTTGACACCAGTGACACCAACACCATTATTCCCGACTGCACCGATAGTTCCGGCACAGTGAGTCCCATGACCGTTATCATCCATGGGATTATTATCATTGTTCCGGGTATCATACCCTGCAATCATGTTTGCAGCAAGATCCGGATGATTATAATCTACTCCGGAATCCACAACCGCAACAATGACACTCGATGAACCGGTTGTCAGACTCCAGGCCTCTGGTGCATCAATATCTCCATCAACGGTTCCACCGCTCTGACCGGTATTATGAAGGCCCCAAAGAATGCCGAACGATGGATCATTCGCGAATTTTTGAGAACCCGGAGTTGCCTGAGTCAGAGTTGCAGATACTGTTACAGTATTTCCCTCCGTTACCGATACCGTCGTTGCATATGAATTATACCCGGACAGAACAAGGGACACTGAATGGGTACCGACCGCAACTAAAGAGAGAGTATTCGGAGTATTTTTTGAGGTATCGGCCCCATCAAGCCATATCCGCGCTCCGGACGGACTTGAACTTAATCCAATGCTTCCTGTAGGAGTTGGAGTCAGAGTTGCTGACACAGTAGAGGTCTGACCGGAAGTCACCGTAACAGATGTTGAATAATCCGTATATCCGGCAAGTTTGTATGTCACTGAATAGGTTCCGGCCGGAACCGATGTCTGGGTATAGGGCGTGGTCATGCCGGTATTTGCTCCATCCACCCATATCTCGGCCCCTGAAGGTGTTGAACCGAAGTTTACGGTGCCTCCTGTCGGGTTGGTAGCAGTATACTTGAAATATGCAGCACCCTCTCCAATCCGAAGCCGGCCCGAATAAATTCTGAACCAGCCGGATTCTCCCCAGGATGTTCCCCAGCTGTTTTTACAAATCCAGTACGTCCGCCCGTTTGATGTTCCCCATCCAACAATGATAATCGCATGGTTTGCATAGGAGGCACTTGCAGTACTGTCAAGGATCCCCGAACTATAGGAATCAAACGTGCTCTCGGCATAAACTCCGGCAGCGACCGGACCATAGAGATAAATGGCTGTTTTTATTGCATCATCGGAGGGAATACTCCACTCATTCCCGCCTCCGACATATCCCCAGGTCTCACCTGCAGAGGTGTCAACAGTATACCGGGTGTACCCGGAAAGGCTCTTACAGGTTCCGGTTGTGGCAGTATATGGAAAACTGGTTTCGGTCACGGTCCCGGTTCCTCCACTTGATCCGGCCTGATTTACAAAATAAGCCATTGAATCAAAGTACCCACCATTACATCCATACTGATCAGCTGCACAACTAACCAGGTACTGCTCGGCATAATTCGGATTCAGACTGGGGTTTCCGGCTTTAATCTCTTTGTATGATTCAAATGCACCGGTTGTCGCAAATGCCCAGCAACTTCCACAGCTCCCCTGGTTTTTAATAGGCGTAGTATAATCTCCGCCATTGTTTCTCCAGTCAAACGAAGTTGGAAGTCCTTCCATCGGGGTTACCGGAATATCCGAGGAGACCATTTCGGAGCGTTCCAGGTCATGTTTAAGGCCTTTTAAGTGTTCCCGTGCATCTTCAGATAAAAGCATTATGGGATTTACTGCTGCGGTCCAAGAGAGATTGTTTTCTGCGACATATCCATTGATTTCATCCACTTCTGCACGTGCTTTTGCATATCGCTCATCTTCAGTCAGGGAATCTTCAACACTCACGGCATTGGTCTGTAATACCTGGTTAGAACATGCAGGACAGGACTCTGAATTTGAATCCTGAGCACTCGGTTCGGGCGTTTTTGAGGTGGAGAGTTTTGTATTGATGGTATCACGATACGATACTGCCTGTGGATTAATGACAACCGGAGCGGTAAATGAGGATGAATTAATCGTATAGAGATAATCTGGCTGGGCATACTCTACCATCGGATTCATTTCATAGAGCTCAACTGCCTTTTCGGTCCCGGTACTATTTGGGACACTGACAACCTGAAGTCCCTCAACACCAAGTGTTTTCACATCAGCAATCACCGAGGCACCAAGAGCGCTGTTTGCTTCAGTCTGAACCTGGTTTATGGATTGAGTAGATATTTGAGAGGTTTTATATTTTACGATGACCCGGTCCGGAGCATATGATAAGGAGCCCTGTGAATTATTTTGAACTGCGGTTACTATTTCTTCATGCTTCTCCTGTGTGTTTACCTCCGCCATGCTGTTCCTCACCGGAGAATGAACAATACCTGCGGATGGATTTTTTACCAGGGAATTTTCCACTGGAGAAACTGGTTTTACAGGAGAAGGAACCATAAAAGAAGATGACTGGAGCGGATCAAGAGGTCCCCCAACTACTCTTCCGGGTATAACAATATCAGGAGCTGCTAATGCCGGCTGCACAGCTATGCACATGATAAGGATGAGAATTGAGAGAATTATTAGTGATTTTGCCATGATGTATCACCTTTCGGGTTTTCGTATCTGGGATATAAAATCCGGATGTCTGAATACACCCCCTTATTTAATGGAAATTGTAAAAACTCTTTACTTGAAGTGCATAGTGCGACAAACAGATAAATTTTTGGTGAAAAAACCGGCATACCAACTCGCCCTGTAGTGCATCCGATATTTTTTTATACAACACCCGGATGGTTTCTTGTACTGTTATAACCAATATATTATCATGACTCTTCAAAAGATTCCATACGGAATCAGCAATTTCCGGAAAATGCGTGAAGAGGGTTACATATTCATTGATAAAACACGGTATATCCGCCTCCTTGAGGAAAGTCCTCCATATATTTTCTTTTTAAGACCCCGGAGATTTGGAAAGAGCCTCTTTGTATCACTTTTACATTATTACTACGATATCAGTGAAAAAAATAATTTTAACAACCTCTTTTCAGGAACAAAAATTGGAATAGACCCGACAATAAAACGTAACTCCTATTATATTTTAAACTTTGATTTTTCTGCAATTACAACTGAAACCGACAGAGAACTTCAAAAAAGTTTTTCTGCAAGGATACGGGATTCTCTAACCCAGTTTATCGACCATTATAACCTTGCCATTCAATTAGAACCTTCAGAATCTGGTGCAGATATACTGAGTACCTTTTTTTCACGGCTTCCTGATGAGATGAAAGGGAGAATATACGTAATTATTGACGAGTATGATCATTTTGCAAATGAACTCCTGAGTTTTAATATCGACCTTTTCCAGGAAACCATAAGCAGACAGGGGTTCATCAGGAAATGGTACGAAGCATTGAAGATGGGAACAAAAAACTATGTTGACAGAATCTTTGCAACCGGTGTATCACCAATTACTCTTGATAGTCTGACGTCCGGTTTTAATATCAGCAGTAACCTTACCAGGAGCCCGAAATTAAACGAGATGATGGGCTTTACTGAAGAAGAAGTGATCCTGCTCATGGAACAGACACTTCCACAGGAATATGGATCTGAAACGCTGCTCCCAACTATGCGAAGATATTATAATGGGTACCTGTTCAGTGAAGGTGAAAATACGCGGATTTTCAACAGCGATATGATTCTGTATTACATGAGTTCTTATCTTGAATGGGGGAAACCTCCCGAACAATTACTGGACATGAATATCGCCAGTGATTATGGAAAGATAAGCCGCCTTATCAGAATTAAGTCTCCGGAAAGAAACATTTCAGTACTCAAAGACATCGTATATTCCGGTGAAGTGTCAGCACAAATCACCTCACAGTTCTCCATGGAAAAGGATTTCACCAGGGATGATTTTGTTTCGCTCCTTTATTATCTTGGATTACTAACCATAAAAAGGGCCATTCCAGGTGAAATAAGCCTGAACATCCCAAATTATGTTATCAAGGGAATATACTATGATTTTTTTCTCAGGATTATCGCCAGGGAGGGAGACTTTGACATCCATAATGAAAAAGTCAGGGAAGCAATGCGGGAGATCGGATATGAAGGCAGATGCACAAAACTCGTCAGTTTAATAGAAGAACTTCTTCATGCTTTTTCAAATCGTGACTTTATCGGGTTTGATGAGAAGTACATCAAGATTGCACTTTTCACCTATGCAAACATGAGCAACCTGTACCTCGTAAAATCCGAATATGAAGTTTCAGATGGATACATCGATATTGCTCTCCTTAAAAGGGATCCCTGGCATCCGGATTATTACGCGGTTTTTGAACTAAAATACCTGAAGATGACTGATTCGTCAAAAAAGAGTATTGAAACAGCAAAACGTGCAGGTGAGAAACAACTCATGCAATACATCTCTTCACCTGAACTGACGGTTATTAAAAATCTGAAAAAATGGGTGTTGGTCTTTGCCGGAGACCGATGTGTTTCCATGTCAGAAGTATGACAAAAAAGCAAAAATTATTTTCTGGAACTTACGATACCAGACCCTGCTCTGAACTTACTTCATATCCGTCATCTACCGCTAAAGTGACAGTATAAGTTCCGGCCTCTGTATAGGTCTTCGTGGGGGAAGATTCGGTGGAATGTGTTCCATCACCAAAACTCCAGGTCCGGGAGACCGGGTTTCCAACCGATACATCAAAAAACCGGATGGTAAGTGGATGAACGGTAGGCTCCGGAACCCCATAGAACCGGGCCTTGACATCCGAAACAACTGAAAATCCATCGGTAAGATTGGCAGATTTTCCATCAGGATTTACTACTAGTACTTTCCATTTACCTGGAGTGCTCCCGATAAGAGGAAATGAGCAGGTTACCTGACTCGTGGATACGAGGGCAACATTGGTTCCGGTAATATCATTATACCCTGCTCGGGTGAGAAGAACTGATAGCCCGGTTTGGAAATTCGACCCTGAAAGATTGGTAATTGCGACGGTGCTATTCCTAGCCCCGGAAGATGGAGTTATCGAACTGATAGTCGGGGCTGGCATGTCAGGGAGGTACATATAACAGGCCGAATATCCGATAAGGTTCGATCCGGCGTAGATTCTAAACCACCCGGATTCTCCCCATCCGGTCCCCCAGGAATTTTTACAAATCCAGTACGTTCCTCTGGCATCTGAGCCCCATCCGACAATAATAACCGCATGATTCATATTCGTTGACGAACCGGAGAAGACGCCATTCCTGTAATTTTTGAAATAATTATCCGCAGCAATTCCAGCAAAGACCGGCCCATGTGTGTATATTGCGGATTTTATCTGATCAACAGACGGAACCCCGCTGCTACTTCCAGCATATGACCAGTACGCTCCTGCAGGGGCAGAATACCGGACATATCCGCTGAGAGATTTACAACCGGAAGTGGTTGCCGTATAGGGATAATCACCCTCCGTTACCGTCCCGACCCCACCACTTTTTCCGGCTGTATTGATGAAATAGGGAAAAGATATCCATCCGCCTGAACAACTCCATCCATTCTGATTACAACTGACCAGGTACTGTTCAGAATAATCCGGATTCAGATTTGGATTGCCATACCGCCGTTCCTGGTATGATTCAAAGACTCCGGTTGAAGCAAATGCCCAACAGGAACCACAACCCCCCTGATTCCGGATTGGAGTTGTCCAGTCACCACCATTATTTCTCCAGTCAAATGATGCAGGAAGTGACTGTATATCGACGGGAGTTGAAGCAATTTGCATAACTGCTCCGGGGATTTCCTGTGGTACGGCTCCAAGAAGTTGTTCATAAGCTTCATCGGAGAAATATGAAACCGAAGTTATCCCAGCGGTCCAGTTCATGTCATGCTGGTCAATATACTCATTAATATCTTCTATCTCCTGATTAACAGCATCAATACTCATCAGGTTTTCAGTGGACAATTCTTCCTCTGTCCGGACAGAATCAACACAGGTCTCGCAATTTGTTGTATTGACCGGGTTTATTTCACTGATTCCGGTTTTTACAGGGTCTGTTCGTGAGGGGGATAACGCAGGCGCCGGTATTATTCCGGATGGCTTGATTTGTTTATCAATGACTCCGGATATTTTTCCTGCTGCCGGGTTCTCCGGACTCGTTGTGTTCAGCGAAGCACTGGCGATATGAAGACATATTAAGCAGATGACGATGAATACAAAAAGATAATGAAGATGCCTATTCATGAGATTTGTCCAGGTAATCACCAATATTTTACAATCATCAGGAATAATATTGTGCAGGCGCCTTCGAGTTTAAATAAAATTTCAAATGATTTGAGGGATATTAGGCAGATGCCCTATGAAAACTTTTATAATTCTGGGAGACCAGTTTTTCCCAAATCTCTTTAGGAGCCATGTACTTTAAACTGATTATTACACGCTTAGTTCTTCTGGACAGGCTCCATCTCTTCTTTTGATTTCCCATCCGGTTATATTCCGGGTCTCTGGGTCAAAGATGATACCTATTAGGAAAATGGGCAGATTATTTGCCATGTATTTCCGGGAATAATCTTTTTTCAGGATTTGTTCCATGGGTTTTTTAGTATCTCTTCCGTCAGAAGAGAGTACCTTAAATTCAAATATCCAGACTGCCTTTTTTGTCCGGACTGTGAGATCGATTCTTCCCTGACTGGTAATATCTTCAGCGATGAGATCATATCCAAGACTGGCAAAATAAGTATAAAAAATACTCGCATAATACCCTTCAAACTTTGAGATCTGGTTTTTCCGATACCAGTCATAGGGGATTGATGCGAAAAATGAATGAAATAATTCGCGTAATCCAGAGATATCCGCACTTTCAAGCAGTCCATACAGGCGACTCCGGTTAGGAGAAGTATTTATCCCACAAAGGACTTCTGAAAACAGAGTATTTAAAGCGGTTCTGACTTCGATATTGGGAAATCCAAGAACACAGACAAGTCCTTGCACGGGATCTGCAGACCATTCTTTAATTGTCAGGTAACCACTCTGAAAAAGAAGCGTTTCCATCCGGATATGTTCAGGATCAAATGAGCCTAAGCTTTCCTCTCCCGTCACCATTCTCTCATATTCAGCAGGTACCCGGGGATTCGTTTTCCATAATTTTATGAGAAATGAAGGAGTTCCGGTTTCAAACCAATAGGGCCTGAAAATACCTCGATCCAGGTATAAGAGAATATCAAAGGGATTGTAAACCGACTCTCCAGTCCAGGAATATCCATTATACCATGATTTTATGTCATCAATACTTTCAGAGGTGAACATATCACCAAAAACACGACTCAGATCTTCTTCAGTATAACCACAAATGGCCGAGTATCGTGTGTCGATGGTAATATCAAGCAGATTATTCAGTCCGGAAAAAATTCCCGTTTTTGCAAATTTTGATACTCCGGTGAGAAATACAAATCTCAAATATTGATCAAGAGGTTTAATCGCCGCATAGAAGCCTTTGAGGATATCCTGCAATTGTGCTGCAAGAACCGGATTATTTATATTATCCAATATTGGTTTATCATATTCATCAATGAGTATGACAACCTGTGTGCAGGTTTTTTCTGCGATTTGAGGAATGAGTTCAAGTAACCGTTCACCAGGGGACCCCTGAGTTCCTTTGGTAGAATACTCCGTCTCCCACTGGGTTAGAAGGCGATCAAGTCTTTTCACTAATTCTTCCGGAGAATCAACGATTCCTGCTGAAAAATCAACCCGGAGAACCGGGTACGTTTTTGAAAAATCCCACCCGGATTGTGAAGTAACAAGATACAGATTATGAAAGAGTTCCTTTCTTCCGGAGAAGGCACAATACAAGGTGTCAATAAAGAGACTTTTTCCAAACCGACGTGGCCGTGAGAGAAAGTAGTATTTTCCGGAATTGACAAGGGCAGAGAGAAAATGAGTTTTATCCACATACCGATAATTGCGGGTTCTGATTTCTGTAAATGATTGTATCCCTATTGGAAGGTTCAAAGAAACCATATCTGATCCTCGATTTTACTTCAGATATTTACAAAGAGAATGATACAGAATACTTTCCTCACAAATCAGTCCGCTAAACTTTTTTTATGATGCATTTAAGGGATAACTGCATCATGATTACCCCAGAAGAATAAAAAATATTAGTTATTTCTTTTTCTTATCCATCGCCTGCTGTTTGACCAGGCTTCTGATCCGGTCAGCAGTACTTCCCTTAAAGTCAACCAGATCCTTTTCATGCACAGTCATTCCTTCTGATGACGGAACATCAGTAATTGCATCGGCTAGGACATGATCAAGTTTCTTTGCACGCTCCCAGCACTCAAGCGCCTCTTCGTTTCTCCCTAGACCCCCGGATAAGGTTATTGCTTTAAATGCCCAGAGGTCAGGATTTGAGGGATATATTGCAAGCGCCTGGTCATATTTGTCAACCGCCTCCTCGTACTTCCCCTGGTAGGCCAGTTGATCTGCTTCAAGCGCAAATGCATCCGCTTTATTGAGCAGTACATCGCGCTTACTCAGGAATTTGTGGGTAGTATTTTCTGCCATATGATCCGTTTCTTCCTCATTGGTTCCATCAATATATATGCATTTCATTATTCATGCAAGCAGAATACTCAATACCATAAGGCCAAACATATCGCTGCCGTGATATACGATGATGACTAAATAACGTTTGAGTCCATGGAAAATAAGTACGAGATATCATCTTCCCTTCAGTCACTTCTTGATCATATCGAAGAGCAACTGGGAACGACAGTCCATCTTCAGAGGAAACAGGAGGCCCCTCGAAAAGGAATCCTGCTTGACCAGTATACCTACCAGGGTTCACGCAATGTCATTGCCTTTTCCAACCAGCAGATAGGTATGCTCAAGGACTTTGTCATTGCCCAGAATGCAATCCGCCTCCTCCTTCGGGGCATTGCAGCAAAAAACAATGCATATAAGGTCCTCTCATTTGATGCAAAGTCAGCAACCGCCGGAATGGAGCAGATTTACCTGGATGTTCTGAAGGATGAAAAGACCAGGCATCTTGATTTCTGGATGAAGAAGAAACTGATGTTTTACCTGTACATGCTTTTCCATGAATCAATCATAGAACTTCCATGGACTCTGCTGGCAAATGTTGTGGTTGCAAAACTCTGTCCGGTCATGCGTAACGCGCAAGTCTATTATCTCATGAAGGAGAGTATGCGTGATATGCATGATCTGGTTTCATTCAAAGATTTTATTCCACGGCGGTATTTTGTCATGCATAACGGGATGTTCTTTGCCCGTGACCTGATGCTGGGTGAGGTCATGAGCGAGATGAAATTAAACCCGATGATCAATATTCCGGAGCTGAAAAAGTTCAAGAATCTTAACCTCATGGAGATGCTCACTCACCGGTGGCAGAAAAATCCATGGTACCAGACCAAACTCGTTGGTGATGCCATGGTCAATATCCTGAAAGAATTAAAAGTCTCCGCGCTTTGTGAGCACCCCCGTCCGGACACCTACTTCCAGATATACCAGATTGGTGAGGAGATGACCAACCGATGGATCCATCTCATGCAGATAGAGAAATATTATTTCTGGGACTCTCCGGCTCATCAGGCAGCGGCTCTGAAAAACCAGGAGGAGTTTGAAAAAGAAGCACGAATGGCAATATTCGGTGAAGTATAGTCTTTTGTCCGGAGTAAACCGTGCTTGAAAGGCTGCTCAGATTAATCCAGAAGCACCGGGGACATATCGAAACCGGAAAACTACTTTTTATCTCATTACTAGCACTTATTGCACTGTTTGTCTCGATTTATGTCCTGTGGGAAAGCCCCTGGACAGGATTTCGGTTCATCTATGTTTTTATTCCACACCTCTATCTTATCCCGATAATTTTCCTGGCTTTGTGGTACCCAAAGTCCGGGCTAAAATTGGTAGGTATCATTTTACTATCGGTGGTTTTTTTTGCATTTTTTGCCGAAATTTTCGGATACCAGTTCAGTATTGCATTTGTGATGCTCTACACCGGTTTAGATTTAGCAACCATCATGGTCCTTCTTTTGTATGTCAAGGACCGGCGGCTTGTTGAGGCAATATTAACTGACCTTATCGAAAGAGGGGAGAGAAAAAAAGAGGGAGATACATCACGGTTTGGTGGAGACTTCGATGTTATTATCGCTGCTCTCGGGAGTTCTGATGAACATGACCGGGAAGAAGCAGTCGATGCATTATCTGAACTCTCAGATCCACGGGTTGTCCTGCCCCTTATCCGGGCATTGAGTGATGATAGCCCTTATGTCAGGCGGAATGCAGTTGAAGCATTGGGGCGAACCGGAGCAATAAAAGCAGTTCATCCGCTGATGAAGGTATTGGCAGATGATGACCGGTATGTCAGGGAAACGGCAGCTGAGGCACTCGGACACCTCGGAGATATTGCCATTCCAGAACTCATCCAGGGATTGTCTGATAAGGATTGGAGAATCCGGGTAGGAACCCTTGTTGCACTCCGGGTTACAACCGGCACCATTTCATCCCTTGACCTAATTCTTGAGACATTAAGCGATGAATCATATTATGTCAGGCGCGAAGCGGTGAAAACAATTGGGAGGATCGGGAACTCATCAATTGTTCCATATATCATCCAGTCAACGAAAGATAGTGATGCAGGGGTCAGACTCCGGGCAATTAAAGCACTGGGAAAATTGGGTAATGAAGGAGAAATTATCCAGGTTTTAAACCGGTGTATGCAGGATACAGATAGTGCAGTAAGAGTCAGAGCACAGGAAGAACTGAATAAAATTAACCAGTAAATTTAGTTGATCTTTAGGTTTCCAAAGAGAAATCATTATACCATTCTTTGATTATGGAACCTTATTCCGGGATCTCGCCTGGCGATTTCGGGAGATCCTTCGACAAGCCTTTGTTATGTGCTATGTATTCTATTGATACCCCCCACAATCTCTATTGTTTCGCGGTCAAATGATATCCGGAGATGCAATCAATTAAGGCTTTTTTGAAGCGTTGAATCGAGATTTGGGAGTTTCGTCAATCTTTACCCGGTCATCGTTACTGGTCACCAGGATGAGTGTGGGGTAATTGGCAATAAAGGTACGATAAATCGGCGTTTTATTAATATCCCGGATACAGCATGACAAACAGTCAGTCCGGATTATGGTTATTGCCTCAACTCCCATCAATGAAGAACCGTTCTATATATTTGACTAACTCTTTATTATAACCCGTTCTATTTTAAAGAACAGTTATAAAATATAAGATCTATATTTAGTATATCATGGATAAAGGTCAGTTATTAGATGTAATCCTGCAACAACAGGAGATCTTTAAAGAAATACCCAAAGATATCATTAATCGCGAGATAGATCCTGAAAAATACATGCGTGGAAAAGAGATCGTAATCATAACAGGAATAAGGAGATCAGGGAAAAGTACTGTCTTAAGACTTATAGCAAAAAAATATCAGGATAATAATGAGAATATTCTGTTCATAAATTTTGAGGACATCAGACTTACAGATATCAACATTGAAAATTATCAGGATATTGAAAATATTGCAATAGAACTATTTTCCACGCAGAAGAAGACCATCTTTTTCTTCGACGAAATTCAGTATGCACCTGCATGGGAGCGATGGCTCAATAATCTCCATTTCAAGGGCTATAAAGTATTTGTAACAGGATCAAATGCAAATATTCTGGGCAGAGAGATTGCAACATCCCTTACAGGAAGAAATGTTGTACTTGATTTTTATCCATTCAACTTTAGAGAATATTTACGGCTGAAAGAGATAGATATTCCCCCGGAAAATTTATTGACCTCAAAAAAATCCGCAGAAATATTACATTTTTTTAAAATATATCTTGAATATGGAGGATTCCCTGAGGTTTTGAAAGAAAACAATATTGAACTTTCCGGGTACTACTTCAACGACATTTTAAAGAGAGACATTGAAAATCGTAATAATATACGAGAGAAAACAGGTCTTTCCAGGCTTGCAACCTATCTGGCTACAAATTCAGGCTCCATTTTTACCTATTCTACGCTGAGAAAAGTTACTGATATTAAGAGCAATAATACAATTAGTCAGTATATTGAGTATTTAAGGGATTCATTCCTCTTCTATACTCTGCCGGCATTTTATTTTTCTCTTAAGAAACAGGCTCAGGCATCATCAAAGGTGTATATCGGAGATAATAGTTTTTTAAAGACAATATCATTTAATTTCT
Source organism: Methanospirillum stamsii (assembly GCF_003173335.1). GTDB lineage: Archaea > Halobacteriota > Methanomicrobia > Methanomicrobiales > Methanospirillaceae > Methanospirillum > Methanospirillum stamsii. The sequence continues at coordinate 1,768 of NZ_QGMZ01000004.1, read as the reverse complement.
CTGAAAATACCGGACAAAAACTGGAGAACCTGTTTTTCTTATACTTATTACAATCAAAGAAGAACTATGACCTATATTATTATTCCGGCAAAAAAACAGGAAGAGAATGTGATTTTTTAATCATGAAAGAGACATCTGTTATTTCAGCGATTCAGGTCTCATCTGATATACGAAATGAAAAAACAAAAACCAGGGAGGTAAACGGGCTTTTAGATGCTTTGACCGAGCACGGATTAAAAAAAGGTTACATATTAACTATGGACACGTTTCGTGAAGAAGAAGTAGCAGGCAGACATGTGATAATGGTTCCGGTCTGGAAGTACATGCTTTATCCCGATTTTTATCCGTAGATGCCTATATGAATGGGGTGGCTCATCAGGCTATCCAGACTTTTGCTTCATCTCGCTTTTACTGGACGATCTTATTTGTATCAGAGGTTTTTTCATACGGTGTGAAAGTAATTACCAACATTTTATTGAGACGTTAGCATGGCAACACCCTCAATCGAAATAACATTTTTTCCGCAAACAATATTGTGTCCGGATGTTATTCGTTCCATACAATGATGAGGAATTGTGATAATCCGTACATCATCAGTTTCTTTCCTGGCATTCGCTACTCCGATGAGGTATCAGCACCGAAGTATGTGAGAATCCATCATTCCATCATGGCTAGTCTGAATCTCAACATAGACCTTCGATTCATTTTTGTCTGCTTCCTTAATCTCCAGGACGATATCCGGGAGATGCTTTGACAGGCCTTTGTAATATGCCATGTATTCTGTTAATACCCGCACAACCTCTGTTGTTTCGCGGTCAAATGATATCCGGAGATGCAATCAATTAAGGCGTTTTTTGAAGCGAACGATAGATATTTGGCGGTTTCGTCAATCTTAAAAATGGAGGAAAAAGAGATTATTAACAGAATTAAGAAATTTCCACCTAAAACAAGTGCCAAATTTTTTGAATATACAATACAGGTACATCAGGATGGCTTTACTCTCGACTGGAGAACCAATAATGAAGCAAGAATCGAGGATGAGCAATTGGAGGGTAAATATCTCCTATATTCATCAGATCCAACTCTTTCTACAGACGATGTTGTGAAGTTGTATTTTGAACGTGATTATGTCGAGAGAGTTTTCGAGATTTAAAAACGTTTGAAGAAATTGCTCCAATTCGACATCTGAAAGAATCGAGGGTTTTTGGGATCATCTTTGTATGTACCCTACATTCCCGCCCCCTCATAACGATGTAGGGGGAGTTACCCCAAGATCGTAATATAACTGCTTAAGTTTTTCCACCATCTCACCCACTTGCAGAGCTTTTCCCGGCTGTTCGAAGCATTCAATCACATCCAGCTTATCCAATAAACCAGGAATTGAAAATCTTTTGACAAGATCCTTCTCCTGCATCTGCTTTTTTATATATGAGAGATAAATCAGGGCCACAAACTGGACAAACAGTTTTCCATCAAGACTTTGTTCTGAAGAAACCAGGGTTCGACGCATGTTCAACCGTTCTTTGAGATTTCCGAAGGCCTTTTCGACCACATCTTTGTTCCGATAAAGTTCAAGGGCAGTTACTGCATTCATGGTCTCATTGGTAATCAGGGCAAAGAATCCAAAATAGCGTTTAGCTTCGATCACGCTCTCCTCCTTGACCATCACCTGAGTTCCCCGTTTAGGTGTTGTCTTCCATGTGAAAAATTGCTGATAGAGTTTCTCATGTTGTAGAACGCGTTCACCAGACTCTAATTCCTGCTTTAA